>CAZMDC010000009.1:0-96670 GCA_964565055.1 uncultured Polaribacter sp.
TCTCGGCGTCTCCACAAATTAAAACCTCAATTAATACAACAAATTAATTGAGGTTTTTTATCTTTAAATATTTATGACCATCACCATAATTTCTGATACACATAATAAGCATCAATTTATAAATAAAAGTGAGATCCCTATTACAGATGTTCTTATACATTGTGGAGATATTACAAATAAAGGAACCCTAGAAGAAGCTGAATCTTTTTTAGAGTGGTTTTCTAATTTACCTCATAAATACAAAATATTTATTGCTGGAAATCATGATTTTTTATTTGAAAATAAAGTTGATTATAATTTTAAAGAAATTATACCCGAGAACATTATTTACCTTGAAAATAATGGAATTACCATTGATGGTATAAACTTTTGGGGAAGTCCAGATCAACCTACTTTTTTTAAAATGGCCTTTAATAAAACCAAATTACAGCGTAAAGAAAGTTTTGCTAAAATACCTAAAAATACAGATGTTTTAATTACGCATTGTCCACCTCATAGAATTCTAGATGAAACTAAAGAAAGTGATTATGTTGGCTGTGAAGTTTTGTGGGAATCAGTTAAAAAAATAGAACCAAAACTACATGTGTTTGGCCACATTCATGAAGCTTATGGAATTAAAGAAACAGAAAAAACCACCTTTGTAAACGCGAGTCTTTTAAACGAATATTACAAACGCACAAACGCACCTATTGTAATTACTTTGTAATCATTTTTTGTATTGATGAGGGTTTTCTCTAACTCCTTTTTTAAAAATTTTTCGAAGTAAATTTCGCAAAGAATTATCTGCCCTAAGCACAACATCTTTTACATTTTCTGATGATCTGCCTCTAAACGTAGTAACATGAAAAGCATCTTTAGATAACAAAGCCGATTCAGAAAAATAATAATTAGAAACACAGCATCTCACTTTATCAATTGTAACCTTATTTACTGAGTGCCAAGAATTTTTATGAGTTGCCATAACTACTAATCTATTAAATTTACTTTTAATAACAGTAGGCTTTTCTTTCACTCCTTTTGGCCAAAGCTCTAAGTTTCCACCATTTTCTAATTTCCAATCTGGTGTTACATAAAATAGTAAGTTTAAAACACGCCAAAGTTGTCTGTCTTTATCGTGCGAATTATCTAAATGTGGACTTAAATAATTGTCTTTACTCATAAGTGATAAACCACCTGCGTATAACTTTTCATCAGGCAAAATTGTTTTTAAGTCACAAATTTCGGAAATACAATCAACAACATTTTTATCTTGAAAAGCATAAATTACCTCTTCTAAAAGAAGATGATACTTGTTCATTTGATAAGCTACATGCTTATATTCTCTAATATTTTTTCGTTGTTTGGTTTCTGATAGTTTTGGGAAGTTTTTATAAATATCTTTAACAAGTTCTTCTGGCAAAAGTTCATCAATATAAAAAAATCCTATTTCATTTTTAGTATTAAAAAAATGAGATTTTAGTTCTTCTTTATTGTCTGTTAACTTTTGTACAATTAAACTTGCTATTGCTTTTCTATCCAACATTTATAATTTTTCTAAAAATAAATTTCTTTACAGCAATACTGTAAAAAAAAGGTAAAAGTACTTTTGATGTTAATGCAGTTTTTAAAGCTATTTCTTCTTGATAAACTTCCCATTTTCCAGATTTCGAAATTCCATCTGAATTACATTTTGCAATAATAACATCAACAATTTTACATTTTTTATTGTTTTTGTAAAGCCATAGATTAAACCAATAATCTGATAAAATTTTATACTTTAAACTATAATTAACTGAATTAAAAAGTGACTTTTTATAAAAAGCACCTTGATGATGTAAACCATTTCTAAACCACATTAAAGCAGACCAAGAAACATTTTTAATCTTTTTAGATTTACTATATATAAATGGTTTTGTAGTACCTACATAAGCAACTTTGCCTGCAATAAGATCATTATTTTCAGTTAACTGATTATCAAAAACAGACTTTAAAACATCATTATTATAGAGCACATCACCAGAACCTAAAAAATACAACCAATCTCCTTTTGCCAAAGTTATACCTTTGTTCATTGCATCATAAATCCCTTTATCTACTCTAGATTGATAATAAAAAGGCTTCTCTATGCTGTTTAAATAATCTTGCGTTTCAATAGAAGAACCACCATCAATAATCCAAACTTCAACACTATTAAAATTTTGAGCTTTAATACTGTTGATAGTTTTTTTTAATCCTTCTAGATTGTTTAAAACTGGTATTATTATGGATATTTTAGGATTGATAGTATGTATTATTTAAAATAATTGTCTAATTTATTTCTTTCTATTTCCCAACAAAGTATCTCTTTAGCCTTTTGTTGATTTATCTTTATTTGCTGCAATAACAATTTATCTGATAATAAATTTTGTATTGTTCTTGCTATTGTTTTTGGTTGATAATCATCCACCAAAACACCTACTTTATATTCTTTTATTATTCGTTCAACTTCAAAAAGTTTTCCTGCAACTATTGGAATTTCTGCATGAATATAATCAAACAACTTGTTAGGTAAAGCATAAGTAAAACTTAAACCCAATGGTTCTTCTAAAACTATACCCAAAGTAGCTTTTTTTGTATAATTGAACAATTCTTCTCTTGGAATTTTTCCTAAAAAATGAACACGATGTTGCATGTTTTCATCAACAACAAATTGTTTTAACTCCTCCTCTACTTTACCAAAACCAATAATCACTAAATCTACATCATTTAGAAAATGCAAGGCTTTAATCATTGGTTTTAAACCTCTACCAGGATTTAAAATTCCTTGATATAAAATAGTTTTATTTTCAGTTGGAAACTGCACTTCTTTAGTATTTAAAACATCTTTTTTTAATGGAACATTTTTGATTAATCCCATATTATTTTGATATTTCTCATTGTAAAAATCAACTATAGATTGACTAACAGTATACGATTTTTGAATTCTTGGTAAAAAGAAATCTTCTAGCTTTCGCCAAAAAGATTGTACAAATTTTCGTCCTTGCAACTCAGGGCCTTCAGAAAAAAGCTCATGACTGTCATAAACTAATTCATTTTTTTTTAGTGAACTTGCAAAAAAACAAGCAGGTAATGTATCTAAATCGTTTGCTAAAATGTAATCTGTTTTTTTGAATACTAAGAATAAAAACAAACGCATATTATACTCTGCGTAAAAAAGAAAATTTGAATTAAAGAAATGCTTTTTTCTAACGATTTTATAGTTTCTATTTACAGCAATTGTATTTGGTAAAACTCTACCATAAACTAAAACTTGAAAATTTTGCTGATGTAAATAGTCGCAAATTTTATGCACTCTATAATCTGTAGAAACATCATTGGTTACAGCTACTAAAATGCTCTCTTTTTTCAAATTTTATTATTTACATTACACTGTAGCTTGCTGAGCAACTTCAAACAGTTCTCCTGCCTCTACTTTTAAAGTTTTATGTTTAAACTTTACAATTAATTGATAATCGTGTGTTGCCATTAAAATAGTTTTACCACTTTTATGAATTTTGTTTAATAGCTCCATAACTTCTAATGAAGTTTTAGGATCTAAATTACCTGTAGGTTCGTCTGCAAGAATTAATTCAGGATCATTTAAAAGTGCTCTAGCAATAGCAACTCTTTGTTGCTCACCTCCAGAAAGTTCGAAAGTGTTTTTATAATATTGAGATTGCATACCAACCTTATCTAAAACCTCGTTTATTTTTGATTTTATTTCTTCTTTATTTTTCCAACCAGTAGCTTTTAAAACAAACTCTAAGTTTTCAAAAACGGTTCTATCACTCAACAGTTTAAAATCTTGAAAAACTATACCAATTTTTCTTCTTAAAAAAGGGATTTCTTTTTCTTTTAGCTTTTTTAAATCGAAGTCTACAATAGTTCCTGTACCCCTTTGCAGACTCAAATCTCCATAAAGAGTTTTCATTAAACTACTTTTTCCACTTCCAGTTTTACCAATTAAGTAATAAAAATCACCTTTATTAATAGTTAAATTTACTTTAGACAAGACTAAATTATCTCTTTGATAAATATCTGCATTCTCTAAATTTAAAACGGTTTTTTCCATAAAGTAGTAGTTTACACAAAACTATAAGTTTCTAATGATTTTATAACTAATTTTCACAATTATTCTTACTTTCGATATCAAAATAATTTGTGTTTTTTTAAGGTTACATCCAACAAATTTAAAAAACACACGTTAATTTATATATAACTAAAATAATGATATGAAAATTCGTTTTGTTACAAAACTGTTTTTACGATTAACTTTTCTAAGTATGTCTTTTGTTATGGTTGCACAGCAATCTAATGCAGACGTTAATGAAGTTGCCAATTTCAACAAGGCCTTAGCTTTATATAATAGTAAAGCATATGCTGCAGCTCAAAAATCATTCAAGGAGATACAAGAAACCATAAAAACAACATCAACTTTAAAAGGAGATGCGTATTATTATGAGGCAATGTGTGCTGTAAAATTGAATCAAACAGATGCTGATAAAAAAATATTAGATTTTGTAGCAGAATACCCTGTAAGTAATAAAAAAAATAAAGCTTTTTTTAATGTAGGAAACTATTATTTTGCAAATAAAAAAGCGGCTCATGCATTAAAATGGTATAAAAAAGTAAATCTAGAATTACTTTCTAAAGAAAATAAGAAAGAAATTAATTTTAAAATGGGTTATGGCTTACTTGTTTCTAAAGAGTTAGCTTTAGCAAAAGACAGATTCTTACCATTAATTAACGATGCAAAATATGGCAATGATGCAAGATATTACTATGGTTTTATAGCTTACAAGCTCGAAGATTATGGCTTAGCAGAATCTACATTAAGGCAAATAGCAGATAATGAATCTTACAAGGCAGAAATTTCATATTATTTATTAGATATTAGCTTTAAATCTGGCAAATTTGAACGTTCTATTGAAGTTGGAACAGAACTTTTAAAAGGTGCTAGAAATAAAGAAGCATCAGAAATATCAAAAATTATTGGTGAAAGTTATTTTAATTTGCAAAAATATGAGCAAGCCATTCCTTATTTAAAAGATTATAGAGGTAAAAATGGCAAATGGAACAACACAGATTATTATCAATTAGGGTATGCCTTTTACAAACAAAACGATTTTGATACAGCTATAAGTTATTTTAATAAAATTATAGATCAAAAAAATGCAGTCGCTCAAAATGCATATTATCAT
The DNA here is from genome assembly GCA_964565055.1 of uncultured Polaribacter sp. Taxonomy (GTDB): domain Bacteria; phylum Bacteroidota; class Bacteroidia; order Flavobacteriales; family Flavobacteriaceae; genus Polaribacter. The sequence goes on from CAZMDC010000009.1 coordinate 5,199, forward strand.
TTGGCTGAATGTTATTTAAATAGTGATAAAAAAAATGAAGCATTAAATGCTTTTAAAGCTGCAAGTGAAATGTCTTTTAACGAAAAAATTAAAGCAGATGCAGCATTAAATTATGCCAAATTAAGTTATGAAGCTGGTAATCCTTTTGAAAATGTTTCTGATGTTTTACAAAACTATCTTAAAAATTATCCTAATACATCTTCTTACAAAGAAATTAATGAATTGGTAGTTTCTTCATTTATTCATCAACAAGATTATCAAGGTGCATTAGAGTATTTAAATAAGCGAAGAACATCAGAAAATTTAAAATTAAGTCAAGAAGTATCTTTATACAGAGGTATTCAATTATTTAATGACAAAGAATTACCTGAAGCTCTACCCTATTTTAATGAAGCTATAGCATCACAAAACGTTGTAATAAAATATAAAGCTAATTATTGGCAAGCTGAAACTTTATTCCTTTTAGAGAATTATGAGGAATCACTTTCAAAATTTATCACATTAAAAAATCGTTTGAATTACAAGAGTAAAGCAGATTTTCCTCTTTTAGATTACAATATTGCATACTGTTATTTTAAATTAAAAAATTATGAGAAGTCAGCTATAATTTTTAATTCATTTTCTAAACAATCAAATCTAGAGAGTGATATAATTGATGATACTTTTTTACGATTAGGAGATAGTTATTTTGCCATTAGAAACTACAAAGCTGCAATAAATGCTTATGAAACAGTTGTTGCTAAAAATGGTTTGAATGCAGATTATGCCACCTATCAAATTGGTATGAGTCATGGTTTTAGAAATGATGATATTGCTAAGGTTACTGCATTAACTAAAGTGATTAATAACTATCAAATATCTACATTAAAAGATGATGCTTTATATCAATTAGCAATAACATACACACAATTAAAAGATAATGAAAAAGCGCATATAGCTTACAAAAGACTGCAAGAAAAACACCCAAAAAGTGTCTTTTTACCAAGAGCTTTAGTTCGTGAAGGATTATTGTATTATAATGAAAATAAGAATGATAAAGCCCTAGAATTATTCAAATTAACCACTAGTAAATTCCCAAATTCTTCAGATGCTCTAGAAGCCGTAAGAAATGCCAAAAATATTTATGTAGATGAAGATAACTTAGGTGAATATGTAACTTGGACAAAAACGTTAAACTTTATTGAAGTATCAGATTCAGAACTTGAAAACTCATCTTTTACAATTGCAGAGCGTAAATATTTTGAAGGTAAAATTGATGGTAGTATACTTAGTTTAAAAAAATATTTAAGCAGTTTTCCTAATAGTAAAAATAGTCTAAAAGCGAATTACTATCTAGCAGACTTGCTTTTTAAAGAAGAATTGTTTGACCAAGCTATAGATAAATATACTACTGTTTTGGCTGCTGGTCAAAGTGATTTTAGTGAAGATGCGCTTGCAAAACTATCACAAATTTATTTAGAAAAAGATGATTTTGACAAGGCAAAACCACTTTTAGAAAGGTTAGAACAAGAAGCGTATACTCCAGAAAATACATTATTTGCTCAAAGTAATTTAATGAAAGGATATTCAAAATTAAATAATAATACTGCTGCTTTAAATTATGCAAACAAAGTATTGGCTAAAGATAAATTAGACACAGATATTGCTTTAGATGCCAAAATAATTATTGCTAGAACTTCTTTTAAAACAGAAGATTTTGAAACTGCAAAAGAATTCTACAACAGTGTAGAAGAAAAAGCAACTGGAGTTTTAAAAGCAGAAACATTATACTATAAAGCCTACTTTGCTAACAAAGAAAAAAATTTTAATGAATCTAACAAAGTAGTACAAGATCTTATTGCAAACTATGCAAACTATAAATATTGGGGTGTAAAAAGCTACGTTATTATGGCTAAAAACTATTATAGTTTAAACGATGCTTATCAAGCTACTTTTATACTTGAAAATGTGATTAAAAACTTTTCTCAATTTGATGATATAGTTAAAGAAGCAGAACTTACTCTAAAAAATATAAAAGAAAAGGAAGCTAAAACAAATAACTCTATAACTCCACAAAATAAAAAATAATGAAAAAAGCACTTTTATCATTGTTCATTTTAGGAATTACATTTTGTACATCTAGTCAAGAAAAAAAGCCTACTAAAAAAGCAAACATAAAAATAGATACTGTAAAAACAGAAGTTGTAGAAGTAATAACAAAGTACAACCCAAAAATTGCAGACGCCTCTAAAATTAAAACAAAACCTACAGTTGAACTTTTGTCAAGCAGCCAGAAGAAAAAATTAAATTACAGTATTTTTTCAGCTCCAGTTGCCTCTACATTTATACCAAAAAGCGGAGTTGTAAAAGGTGTAAATGTTGGTAATAAAGAAAATATTTATAATAACTTTATAGCTGCTGGTTATGGTAATTATAATTCACCTTACATAGAAGCATACTTGCACAGTTATACTCGATTTCAAAGTGAATTTGGAGTTTCTACAAAATACGAAGCTTCATTAGATAATATAGAAAATACAGCTTTAGATAGCGATTTTTCTAATTTCGATTTAAACGTTTTTTTCAAAAAAGAAGAACGTTATTTCGATTGGAAAATAACACTTAACTCAGAGCGCAACCAATACAATTGGTATGGAATTCAAGAAGAAGTTTTTAACCAAAACACTATAGATAATATCAATTCACAACAAACATATAATTATTTCAACTTAAAAGCAGATATCGATTTTTTAGATGCATACGTTTCTAAAACTCAACTTTCTGTTGCATACTATAATGATGCTTTTAACAGCAATGAATACCTAATTGATTTAAATACAAATTTTGATTTTCCTCTAAATTCTATCAGTAGCAACCTTAATAATTTACTAGTTAAAACTAACCTAATCTATTTAGGAGGTGATTTTGAAAGTGGTTTTCAAGATATAAATGCAATCAATTATTCTATTTTTACAACTAAAATAAACCCAGAATATAATACTACATTTGGTGGCTTTTCATTAAAATTAGGAACTTCATTTTTTGCTGCTTTTGATACAGAAAACAATGTGAATCATTTTTTACTATATCCAGATATTAAGCTTCAAAAATCAATATTAAAAGACAAACTTAATATTTACACAGGTGTTTTTGGTGATTTAAAAACAAATAGCTACAAAAGTTTATCAGAAGAAAACCCATTTATATCACCCACACAATTTATTACCCAAACTGCAGAAAAATACAATATCTTTTTAGGTACAAATGGTGTTTTAAACAATAATTTTAGTTTTAATTTTTCTGCAAGCATCAAAGAAGAACAAGACAAACCATTGTTTATAAAAAATTATTCCAAATCTAATGGAACAAATACAAGTAATGGAGTAAGCACGTTTAAAGGTTTTGAATATGGCAACTCCTTTTCTGTGGTTTACGATGATGTAAAAACCACCTCTTTTTTAGCAGAACTTGAATACGAGTTTACAAAAACAATATCTTTTTTAACTAATTTTCAGTTTGATAATTTTAGCTTAACCTCACAAAGCGAAGCTTGGAATTTGCCAACTTTACAAGGGTCAGTAATTAGTAAATACAAAAGCAAAACTTGGTACGCAAATGCAGCAGTATTTTATGTTGGTGACAGAAAAGAGGTTTCTTACTCTGGCACTTCCTTTAACAGCAATGGTACTTTAACAATAGATTCTTTTGTAGATATAAATATTGATGGTGGCTATCATTTTTCTGATAAATTTTCTGTATTCTTAAAGTTAAATAATATTCTAAATAACAATTATCAACGTTTTGCAGATCTTCCTGTTCAAGGTTTTCAAGTTTTAGGAGGGCTTACTTATAAATTCGATTTTTAACAATCTGATTATAAACGAATAAAAATAATAAGTTATCTAAAAAGCATGGAGTATAAAATAACTTTTTAATTATCTTTGCTTTCTTATGTTTTATTACTCTTTGGTCGCTTTTCAAGCGTTCTGTATTTTTCATATTTACAAAAGCAGAAATGATTACTACTGGTACTTCATTGTATTCTTTGTGCCTGTAATTGGTGCTTTAGTATATTTTTTCTTAGAGGTCGTAAGTAAGAGAAATATTGCTGTTACTAAAGAAAAAATTTCAACCTCTCTTAATCCTGCAAAAAAAATAAACGATTTAAAAGAAAAACTTTATAACTCAGATACATTTCAAAATAAAACTAATTTAGCTGATGCTTATAGAGAAGATAAAAATTATAAAGATGCCATTCATTACTACACAAGTGCATTAGATTCTAAGTTTAATGATGATAAAAGCACTATAAATAAATTGGCAAAGTGTTATTTTGAAGTAAAAGATTACAAAAATGTGGTTGCATATGCTAGCCAATTAAATTTAGATACTGCTTTTAAAGATACCATTTGCATTTACGCAATTTCTTTAGAAAAATGTGGTTTTAATGATAAAGCAAAAATCGAGTTCAAAAAAACAGATATTAGATATTCAAACTATCCAGAAAGATTAGAGCTTTCTAGATTTTTGGTAAGGCAAAATGATAAATTAGAAGCCAAAGAAACACTGTCTGGAATTATTTTTGAAATTGAAAATATGATAGAAATCAATCAAAGAAAATACAAGTACATTTATAAAGAATCTAAAAAACTGTTAGAACTTGTTTAAATTGATTTTTAGCATTTTATAATTCGAAATAAATTTCATTTTCGTAGTTTTATCAAATCAATAAAACAAACTAAAAAATGAAAAAAATACTCTTTCTTTTCTGTATCACCTTTTTTATAATTTCTTGTAATCAAAAACAAGAATCTACAACTAGTAATAACAAACTATCTAAAGAAGAAAAAACAGACTCAACCCAAATAAAAACTTTATTTAACACTGCTCTTACAGAAGGTAAATCTTACGAATGGTTAAGAGATTTAACTCAAAATATAGGAGGTCGTTTATCTGGTTCTCCAGAAGCACAAATGGCTGTTGAATGGGGAGAAAAAGTAATGAAAGAAGTAGGTTTAGATTCAGTTTGGTTACAACCTGTTATGGTTCCACATTGGGTTAGAGGAGAAAAAGAAGTAGCTACCTACACTACAAATGGCGTGCAAAAAGACGTAGCAATTTGTGCATTAGGGTTTTCTGTAGCAACTCCAAAAACTGGAGTTTTAGCAGAAGTATTAGAAGTTAAAAGTTTAGAAGAAGCAGAAGCTTTAGGCGCTAAAATGGAAGGTAAAATTGTCTTTTTTAATCGTCCTTTTGACAACACATTAATTCACACTTTTAAAGCTTATGGTGGTTGTGTAGATCAAAGAGTTAGAGGAGCTGCTGTTTGTGGAAAATATGGTGCAAAAGGTGTAATTGTTCGTTCTATGACAAACTCTATTGATGATTTTCCTCATACAGGAACCATGAGTTATGGAGATTTACCAGAAGAAAAATACATTCCTGCTGCTGCAATTAGTTCTTTAGCTGCAGAAAATTTAAGCAAAGACTTAAAAGCAAACCCTAATTTAAAATTTTACTTTAAACAAAACTGTGAAACTTTACCAGATGCACCTTCTTTTAATGTGGTTGGTGAAATTAAAGGCTCAGAAACTCCAGAAAATATTTTTGTTGTAGGTGGTCATTTAGATTCTTGGGATTTAGGTGAAGGTGCTCATGATGATGGAACAGGAGTTGTGCAATCATTAGAAGTTGCACATTTATTTAAGAAAAATAATATCAAGCCAAAAAATACAATCAGAATTGTTTTCTTTATGAATGAAGAAAATGGAACTAGAGGTGCAAAAAAGTATGCAGAATTAGCAACTCTTAATAAAGAGAATCATATTGGAGGTTTAGAATCTGATGCTGGAGGTCATACCCCAAGAGGTTTTTCTATCGACGCAAATACTGCAAATACAGAATTGCTTCAAAGTTGGAAAAAATTATTAGCTCCTTATGGTTTGCATGATTTAGACAAAGGTGGCTCAGGTGCAGACATTAGCCCTCTAAAAGATGAAAACGTAACACTTGTTGGTTACAGACCAGATTCTCAACGTTATTTCGATTATCATCATACAAGCAGAGATACTTTTGATAAAGTAAACAAACGTGAACTAGAGTTAGGTAGTGCATCTATGGCTAGTATTGTGTATTTAATGGATAAATACTTGTATGCAAACACTCCTGTAAAACCATAAATTTTGGATACAATTGTTCTAATATTAAAAATAATATATGGTGCTTTTTTCTGTTTCGCAGGCATTATGCATTTTATAAGACCACAATTTTTCAAACATTTTATACCTAGTTTTTTTCCAAAAAAATTGGTAAACTATGTTGTTGGTTTTATTGAATTTTCATTAGGCTTTGCACTATTCTTCTCAGAAACAGTTCAAATGGCATCTTTAGGCATCATCTTTTTATTAGCATTTTTATTGCCTATTCACATTTGGGATGTTACCAAAAAAAGACCCGCAATTGGATCTAAAATAATTGCTATAGTAAGAATTCCATTTCAGTTTGTTTTAATGTATGGGGTTTATTTAATTTACATCAATTCATAAATTTTTAATCATGAAAAAAATACTTTATATTTTTATAATCTGCTTATTTATAACATCTTGTCAAAAAGAAAAAGCTGATTTAATTGTAATAAATGCAAACACATATACTGTTAATAATGAGTTTGATACAACTGAGGCGTTTGCTATTAAAGATGGTAAATTTATAGCTGTTGGTACAAGCAAAGAAATCAAAGAAAAATATGAAGCATCAACTATTTTAGACGCCAAAAACCAAACTATTGTTCCTGGTTTAATAGATGCACATTGTCATTTTTTACGATTTGGTACAGGTTTGCAAACTGCAGATTTAAATGGTACAAAAAGCTATGATGAAATATTAGAAAGATTAGTTGCCTTTCAAAAAGAAAAAAATACTTCTTTTATAAAAGGTAGAGGTTGGGATCAAAATGATTGGGAAGTAAAAGAATTTCCAACAAAAGAAAAGTTAGACAAACTTTTTCCAAACACACCTGTTGCTTTAACTAGAGTTGATGGTCATGCATTGCTAGTCAATCAAGCTGCAATTGATATGGCTAAAATTGATAAAAACACAAAAGTTTCTGGTGGAGAAATTATCATAGAAAATGGAGAAATGACAGGTGTTTTAATAGATGCTGCTATGGATTTTATCAAATTTCCAGAAACTACAAATAGCGAAATGATTCAAGGATTATTAGATGCTCAAGATGTATGTTTTTCTTATGGTTTAACTACTGTTGATGATGCTGGTTTAGATCAAAAACATATCGAATTAATTGATAGTTTGCAAAAAGCAAATCAATTAAAAATGAGAGTTTATGCAATGGTATCTGGAGACAAACAAAAGCAAATCGATTATTACATCAACAAGGGAACCTACAAAACAGATTATTTAAATGTTCGTTCTTTTAAAGTATATGGTGATGGAGCTTTAGGTTCTAGAGGAGCTGCAATGCGTAAGCCTTATTCAGATAGAGAAAACCATTTTGGAGCATTAATTTATAGCCCAGAAAGATATCAAGAAATTGCTAGACAAATAGCTGCATCAGAGTTTCAAATGAATACTCATGCCATTGGAGATTCTGCAAATACTTGGTTGGTTAAAACCTATAAAGATGTTTTGAAAAACAAAGAAAATAGACGTTGGAGAATAGAACATGCACAAATAATATCTCCAGAAGATTTTAAAAATTTCGATAATATTTTACCTTCAATACAGCCAACACATGCAACATCAGACATGTATTGGGCAGCAGATAGAATTGGAAATGAGCGAATGAAAGGTGCTTATGCGTTTAAAGATTTATTGAATAATTATGGAAAAGTAGCTTTAGGTACAGATTTTCCTGTAGAGCAAGTAAATCCTTTTTTAACATTTTACGCAGCTGTTGCTCGTAAAGATTTAGATAATTATCCTGAGGGAGGTTTTCAAATGGAAAATGCACTTTCTAGAGAAGAAACACTTAAAGGTATGACTATTTGGGCTGCGTATTCTAATTTTGAAGAGCAGGAAAAAGGAAGTATTGAAGTTGGTAAATTTGCAGATTTTGTAATTTTAAATCAAGATATTATGCAAGTTGATGAAACTTTATTACCAAAAACGAAAGCAATTGCAACATTTGTAAATGGTGAAAAAGTATATGAAGATTAAGAAATTTTATGATAATAAGTTAAATTATTGAGTTATGTTATATTTAATATGGTCAATTACAAACGGAATAATTCTTTTATATTTTTTATATCTAATTATTGGTTTTTTAGCAAAAGGTAAACGTATTTTTAAGCCTCAATTTAAAGTTATTTCAATTTGCATTATGGTAATTGGTATTGTGCAAATAATTTCAGCATCAAACTCAGAAAAAAATACAAACCAAATACAATTAAATAAAAATTATAACAAACAGAGTAACTCAAAAATTAAAAAAGTAGTACTCGAAGATAACTTGACTTTTGACATATATATGGATTTAATATATTCTGTTGATAAAAATGAATTTGTTCCTATTAAAAGTAATAGTTCGTTAGCAGGATTAGTTTCTGGTTACGAATGGGAGTTTAAATCAATACAAACTAGCAATTACGAACCAAATCAAAAAATAGGATTCGTTGCTAATGGAGTTTTAAAATGGAATCTTTTTGGAATAACAGTTTATAATCAATCAAAAATATTTGAAGGAATAATAGAGTATAAAAAAATCTAAATTACGCTTAATGATAAAAATAAGTAACAAATAAAGTGATTTTTTAAATTAAACTACATAGAAAGTTTAAGCTAACTTCTCTACGAAATTCAAAAAAAGCGAATCTTAAAAAGATTCGCTTTTTTTATTTAGTTAATTATTTTTTAATAATATCTTAAAAACATCAAATTACTTTCTAATTCCTTCTATAAATGACGGTATTTTAGCTATCCCAGAATTTTGTAAGTATTTAATAAATGCTGAACCAATAATAGCCCCATTTGCATAAGTACAAGCTGTGTTGAATGTTTTGGCATCAGAAATACCAAAGCCAATAATCAACTTACTTTTTAATTTCATCGCTTTTATTCTTTCAAAATAAGCAATTTGTTGGTTTGAAATTTCGCCTTTTGCACCAGTAATTGAAGCTGAAGCTACTACATAAATAAATGCTTTTGTAAATGCATCTATTTTTTTAATTCGCTCTATTGATGTGTGTGGAGTTATTAAAAACACATTGGTAATTCCATATTTATCAAATAATTGTTGATAGTGATTTTCGAATTCAACCATTGGTAAATCTGGAATAATAACTGTATCTATACCACAATCTACTACTTTTTGACAAAATTTATCCTCTCCATATTTTAGCATTTGGTTTAAGTAACCCATCAATACTAAAGGAGTTTTATGAGTAGGCTTTAATGTCATTAATTGTTCAAAAACAACATCTAAATTAATTCCATTTTCTAACGCTTTCTGACTACTATCTTGAATAGTTGGTCCATCTGCTAATGGATCTGAATATGGTAAACCCACTTCAATAAAATCAACTTTAGCATTACTCAATGCTGAAATTACTTTAGTTGTATCCTCTAATTTAGGGAAACCTGAAGTAAAGTAGATTGATAATAAATTTTTATCTTTCTTTTGAAATAATTCTTGAATTGAATTCATGTGTTAATCTTCTAAATGTTTGATAAAAGTTTCTAAATCTTTATCTCCTCTACCAGATAAATTAATAACTACAACTTGGTCTTTTTTGAGTTCTATTTTTGGCAAAACAGCTAAAGCATGTGCAGTTTCTAAAGCAGGAATAATTCCTTCAACTTTTGTTAACTCATAAGCAGCAGCTAAAGCTTCTTTATCTGTAGCATTCATAAATTTAGCTCTTCCACTTTCATACAAATAAGCATGTAAAGGTCCAACTCCTGGATAATCTAAACCTGCAGAAATAGAGTAAGGTTCTACTATTTGACCATAATCATCTTGCATTAAAATAGTTTTAGAACCATGTATAATGCCAACTTCTCCTAATTGAGAAGTAGCTGCACTTTCTCCAGAATGCACTCCTAAACCAGCAGCTTCTACTGCAATTAGTTCTACAGTTTCATCATCCATATAATGATAAAAAGCACCTGCAGCATTAGAACCTCCACCAACACAAGCAATAATAGTATCAGGATTTTCTTTTCCTGTTTTCTCTTTTAATTGCCATTTCATTTCTTCAGAAATTATAGCCTGTAAACGAGCAACCATATCTGGATGTGGATGAGGGCCAACTACTGAACCAATTAAATAAAATGTTTCTGGGTTCTGAATCCAATAACGAATTGCTTCATTTGTAGCATCTTTTAATGTTTTAGAACCAGAACTTGCAGGAACCACTTTTGCACCCAACATTTTCATTCGTGCAACATTTGGTGCTTGACGCACAATATCTTTTTCGCCCATAAAAACTGTACAATCCATACCCATTAATGCGCAAACTGTTGCTGTTGCAACTCCATGCTGACCTGCACCTGTTTCTGCAATAATTTTAGTTTTACCAAGTTTTTGAGCAATTAATATTTGACCAACAGTATTGTTGATTTTATGTGCACCTGTATGCGTTAAATCTTCGCGTTTTAAATAAATATGTGCTCCATATTTTTCTGACAAACGTTTTGCTAAATACAAAGGTGTTGGTCTGCCAACATAATCTTTTAATAGCGATTTGTATTCGTTTTGAAATTCATCAGATTCTATAATTTGAACATAATTATCTTCTAATTCTTTAACATTTGGGTACAATAACTCTGGAATAAAAGCACCTCCAAATTGTCCAAAATATCCATTCTTGTCTGGGTGAAATTTTGATTTCATATTATATCTTATTCTTGAAGCTTTTAACTTCATTACTATTTTTTAAACCTGGTTTACTTTCAAATTTACTATTTACATCTAAAGCATAAATTGGTAAATTTGTTTTTCTTATTGTTTGAATTTGTTCTACATCTTCTAAACCAATACCTCCACTTAAAAAGAACGGTTTTTTATAAGGATAGTTTTCTAAAACTGTCCAATCAAACTTAACTCCATTTCCACCTCTTGCTGCACCTTTTGTGTCAAATAAAAAGAAATCTACAACATCTAAATAAGGTTCTAAAACAGAAAAATTAAAGGAATCTTTGATTCCGAAAACTTTAATAATTTCTATTTCATTTTTAGAAATATAGTGTTGATTTTTTCTCTTTTTTATTGATTTATTCTCTTCAATAAATAAAGTTCTTCTTTCTGCCAAATGTTGTTTTAATTCAGCAACATAAGCTACAGATTCATCACCATGTAATTGTACAGCATCTAACCTATACTCTTCTATTAAAGAGATTACAATTTCTAAATGTTCATTAACAAAAACACCTGTTTTTTTGATTGTATTTGATAAATCTGGAATAATACCTTCGAAATTTCTTTTCGATTTTTCATAGAAAATAAAACCCAAATAATCTGGCTGTAATTCAGCTATTTGCTGAATATTTTCTACATATTTCATTCCACAAACTTTGAGTTTCATCTTATCTTATTTGATTGATAAAGTCTTTACAAGCTTCACCTGGATTATCTGTTTTCATAAAGTTTTCACCTATTAAAAACCCTTGAAAACCAAATTCTTTTAACCCTGTAATTATCTTAGGATCAGAAATTCCGCTTTCTGAAACTTTTAAACAAGTATCTGGAATTTGGTTTGCCAATTTAATAGAGTGCTCTAAATCAACTTCGAAAGTTTTTAAGTTTCTGTTATTAATCCCGATAATTTTATCATCTAAATCATTAATTTTATCTAAATCTTCTTGAGTATGCACTTCATACAAAACACTTAAACCTAAATCTGTAGCTAGGTTTCCATAGTTTTTTAATTCTTCTGATGTTAAACAAGAAGCTATTAACAAAATTGCATCTGCACCAATTGCTTTTGCTTCTACAATCTGAAATCCATCCACTACAAAATCTTTTCTCAAAATAGGTTTTTGTTGATTGATAACCCTTGCTTCCATTAAATCTGCCATAGTTCCTCCAAAAAAAGAAGTATCAGTTAAAATAGATTGAGCTGCAACATTTGCATCTAAATAACCATTGGTAACTTCTGCAATGGTAACCTTATCATTAATGATTCCTTTAGAAGGCGATTGTCTTTTAAACTCAGCAATAATACCTGTAGAACCAACTTCTAATAAAGATTTTTTTAAAGAAAATGGTGTTCTTTTAAAATTAGGGCTTTCTACCAATTTTTTAACAGGAACTTCTGCTTTTATTTTAGCAATTTCCTTCTTTTTAAATGCGATTATTTTATCTAAAATTGTCATTCTAGGAATTTGTTTTATTTAATTTATTATTTCTAATTCTTAATATAATATAAGCAACTACACCAACTACTGCACCAATTATACCTTGCTTTATAATGCTACCTGTTTGAATACCAATTGCCATACCAACAAAAAGAAAAGCAGGGATAATTAAGTATAAATTATTTTTCTTTTTTGTCATTTATAAGCTTACTAAATTGTTTAAACATTCTTTTGCTTTTTTATTAAACAAAGACTGTTTTGCTTTTTCAAAAGCATCATTAAAAGACAATGCATCATCAACAATTTTTAAAGCAAAAGCAGCATTAGTTAACACTACATTATTTTGAGCTTCTGTTCCTTTTCCATCTAATATTGTTTTAAATATTTTAGCTGCATCAGCTACAGAATCACCACCAAAAATTTCTGATTGCTGAATTCTTTTTTGCCCAAAATCTTCTGGATTTATAATTTGTTCTCCGTTTTTAGTGAAAAACTTAAATCCGCTTGTTAATGAAATTTCGTCATAACCATCTAAAGCATGTATTATACCGTAATTGATGTCTTTTTCTCCCTGTAAGATGTAATTGTACAAACGTGCAATTTCTAAATTAAACGTTCCTAACATATGGTTTTTTGGAGAACTCGGATTTACCAAAGGCCCTAACATGTTAAAAAACGTTTTTAAGGCTAATGCTTTTCTTGTTGGCCCAACAGCTTTCATTGCTGGATGAAATTTTGGAGCATGTAAAAAACAAATATTTGCTTTTTCTAAATGTTCTTTAAGCGTATTTTCATCATTGGTAAAATTGTATCCAAAACTTTCTAACATGTCTGATGATCCAGATTTAGAAGAAACTGAATAATTACCATGTTTTGCCACTTTTTGTCCTGTTCCTGCAACAATAAAAGAAGTTAATGTTGATATGTTAAACGTGTCTTTTCCATCACCTCCTGTACCAACAATATCAATGGTATTAAAATCTGATAAATCTACCTTAATTGCTAATTCTTTTAAAGCATCTCTAAAACCAGAAAGTTCATCAACAGTAATTGGGCGCATCATAAAAACTGTCATAAAAGATGCTAAATGAGCATCATTATATTTTGAAGCAGCTATATCAATTAGTATTTGCTTTGCCTCTGCTTTAGAAAGTCTTTCGTGATTGTATAGCTTGTTTAATATTGCCTTCATAAACTTTTAACTTTTAGCAACACCGTTAATAAAATTTGTAACCAACTGCTCTCCTACTTCTGTTAAAATAGATTCTGGGTGAAATTGAACTGCTGAAATATTATAGGTTTGATGTTCAATTGCTTGTATTAAACCATCTTCGTCTCTTGCTGTAACTTTTAATTCGTTTGGAAAACCTTCATCTGTAGCTCCCCAAGAATGATAACGTGCAGCTAAAAACGTTTCTGGAATGTCTTTAAAAATTATAGCATTTTTATCTATAACTTTCATTTCTGTAGCAACCCCATGATAAACATCATTCATATTAATGATTTTACCACCAAAAACTTCGGTAATTGCTTGTAAACCTAGACACACTCCAAATATTGGTTTTTTACCTGCGTAAGTTCTAATTACATCTTTTAAAATACCAGCTTCATCTGGAATTCCAGGACCTGGAGATAACATGATTACATCGTAATTGCCAACTGCTTCTATACTTATTTCATCGTTTCTAAAAACTGCAGGAAAATTTCCTGTAATTTTCTCTACCATATGCACTAAGTTATAAGTAAACGAATCGTAATTATCTAAAATTAATATTTTCATACTAAATGTTTTCTGCTAAAATCAACGCTTTTTTTAACGCTGCTAATTTATTATTTACTTCTTGCAACTCATTTTCTTCATCAGAATGAATTACAATTCCTGCTCCTGCTTGATAATACAATACGTTATTCTTACTCACAAAAGAACGAATTGCAATTGCTAAATTTACAGAACCATCTAACCCAATAATACCTACTGCACCACCATAAAATCCACGAGATTGATTTTCATATTTATCAATCAATTGCATGGCTTTATATTTTGGAGCTCCACTTAAGGTTCCTGCTGGAAAAGTGTCTCCTACAATTTTTATAGGATTTCCTTTTAATTTCCCTGTAACTGTCGAAACTAAATGTATAACATGACTAAAATATTGCACTTCTTTAAATACCTCTACAGTAACATTATCTGCGTGTTTACTTAAATCGTTTCTAGCCAAATCTACCAACATTACATGTTCTGCAGTTTCTTTTTTATCTGCTGATAATTGTTTACCCAACTGAAGATCTTTGGCCATATCTCCAGTTCTTCTAAATGTACCTGCAATAGGATTGATTGTTGCTTTACCTGCAGACACTTTTATTTGTGCTTCAGGTGAAGACCCCATCAATTTAAAAGATCCATAATCAAAATAAAACAAGTAAGGTGATGGGTTTATAGAACGTAAGGCTCTATAAACATTGAATTCATCTCCTTTAAATTTTTGTTGAAATTGGCGAGATAAAACGAGTTGAAAAACATCTCCTCGTTTACAATGTGCTTTAGCTTTTTTCACATACTCTTTAAATTCCTCTCCTTTTACATTAGAAGTTTCATCTCCAACAGTATCAAAAGTTTGTGTATTAAATGCTTGTGCATCAATTATAGTTTGAATTTCTTTTATTCGAGATTCTGTTCCTTCCTCAATATTTTCAATTAACGTCATTTCATCATTAAAATGATTAATGGCGATAATAAACCTGTAAAAACTGTATTGTAGTAAAGGAATTGCAGAAGGAGCATCATCAACATTTAGTGTAATATTTTCAAAATATTGAACTGAATCATAGGTTGTATATCCATACAAACCATTAAATGATTTTAATTCTTTTGGGCAATCTAACTCAATTTTATTGGTATAATTTTCAAAAATCGTATTGAAATTTCTACCAATTTCATGATTTTCGAGTTCATTCCCTTTATGAGAAAAACTTAAATGATGATTTTCTGCTTTAATCGTTATTAAAGGTTCAATTGCTATAAACGTAAAACTTTCGTCTTTACTATGGTAATCTGAACTTTCTAACAAAAGTGTATTTGCATAGGAGTCTCTAAAACGTAAATACAAACCTACAGGTGTAATTGTATCTGCAATTTTAGTTTTATGAATGGTTTTAAATTGTATGTTCTTCATATTATTTAATTGAAAAAGGCTTATCGTGAGATAAGCCTTTTTTTATATTTATACATATAGGTTTTATTCTCACTTAATTATTAAGAGAGTTCCACCACCAAGCTATGTTTTGTCTATTTTTCATTTATGATACAAATTTAGAAACCTATTTTTATTTGAACAAGTTTTAAACCCTTTTTTTTCTGTTAAATAACAAATAACAAGTTATTGCTAACAAAACAACTTATAAAAAAACATATTGAAATCATTATGAAATAAAAACCTTTAATCTATAACTAAATTATACTATTTTGTTTACTTTAATCACTTTTATACTGTTTTTTGTATCGGAAATAAACATTTATTAAAATATTTAGTTATGTGCGGAATTGTATGTGCGTTTGATTTAAAAGAAAAATCTGAAGTTTTAAGACCTCAGCTTCTAGAAATGTCTAAGAAAATTAGACATCGTGGTCCAGATTGGAGTGGTATTTATAGTGATGAAAAGGTTATTATGACTCATGAAAGGTTAGCAATTGTTGATCCTGCTTCTGGGAAGCAACCTCTTTTTAGTGAAGATAAAAAATTAATATTAGCTGCAAATGGTGAAATCTACAATCACAGAAATATAAAAAAAGAAAATAATTTTGATTACAATTTTCAAACACAATCTGATTGTGAAGTTATTCTTGCATTGTATAAAAAAAAGGGAATCAACTTTCTTGATGACTTGAATGGAATTTTTGGTTTTGCTTTGTATGATGCTAAAAAAGACGAATATCTAATTGCCAGAGATCATATGGGAATTATCCCTTTATATCTAGGTTGGGATCAAAATGGAACATTCTATGTAGCCTCTGAATTAAAAGCTTTGGAAGGTATTTGCACAAAAATAGAATTATTTCCTCCAGGAAATTACATGTCTAGCACAAATGGTGAATTTGTAAAATGGTACAAAAGAGAATGGACAGATTTTGATGCAGTAAAAGAAAATGAAACTAGCATTAAAGAAGTTAAAAAAGCATTGGAAGATGCTGTGCATAGACAATTGATGAGTGATGTACCTTATGGAGTTTTATTGTCTGGAGGTTTAGACTCTTCTATCACTTCTGCAATTGCTAAAAAGTATGCTCAAATGAGAGTTGAATCTGATGATAAATCTGAAGCTTGGTATCCTCAACTACATTCTTTTTCTGTTGGCTTAGAAGGCTCACCAGATTTAGCTGCAGCACAAAAAGTAGCAGATCATATAGGTACTATTCATCACGAAATAAAATTTACAATTCAAGAAGGTTTAGATGCTATTAAAGATGTAATTTATAACATTGAAACTTATGATATCACTACAATTCGTTCTTCTACTCCAATGTATTTAATGGCGAGAGTTATCAAATCAATGGGAATTAAAATGGTACTTTCTGGAGAAGGTGCAGATGAAATTTTTGGAGGTTATTTGTACTTTCATAAAGCTCCAAATGCAAAAGAGTTTCATGAAGAAACTGTTCGAAAGTTAGATAAATTACACATGTACGATTGTTTAAGAGCCAACAAAAGCCTGATGGCTTGGGGAATAGAAGGTCGTGTTCCCTTTTTAGATAAAGAGTTTATGGATGTTGCAATGCGAATAAACCCAAAAGATAAAATGATAAATGGAGAACGTATGGAAAAATGGATTATCAGAAAAGCTTTTGAAGATATGTTACCAGAAAGTGTTGCTTGGAGACAAAAAGAGCAATTTAGTGATGGTGTTGGGTATAGCTGGATAGACACTTTAAAACAAGTGGTAGAAAAAGAAGTTTCTGATGAACAATTAGCGAATGCTAAATTCAGGTTTCCTATACAAACTCCACAAAACAAAGAAGAGTTTTATTACAGATCACTTTTTGAAGAACATTTTCCAAGTGATGCTGCAGCTTTAAGCGTACCACAGGAAGCTAGTGTTGCATGCAGTACTCAAATTGCATTAGATTGGGATGAAAACTTCAAAAACATGAACGAACCTTCTGGAAGAGCCATATTAAATGTTCATGAAAAAGCATATTAAATTTGTTTATTTCCAAAGTAAATTTGAATTGAAAACCTCACTTAAGTGAGGTTTTTTTATATGGTAAAAAACTAAAAACCTTATAAATACTATATTTGACAGAAAGGTGACATTTAAATGACGTGTAAAAAACCAAGACTTCTAAATACATTTGAGTCATCAAAACAAACATCATGAAATCAAAAACTATTAAAGAAAATTTGCTGTATCAAAGAAAATTAAAAGGTTATACTCAAGATCAACTTTCTGAAAAAACAACAGTTGGTGTTCGAACAATTCAGCGAATTGAAAAAGGGGAAGTACAGCCTCACTTGCAAACCGTAAAATTATTAGCTGTTGGCTTAGATATTAGTGTTAACGATTTAATAGTTATTGATAACCCTAATGAAGAAACAGTTGAAAGAAAATGGATGTTATTATTTCATGCAATTCCTTTTTTAGGTTTAGTTATTCCTTTGGGAAATATATTTTTCCCTTTATTTTTATGGATTCACAAAGCAAATGACAACAAAGTTTATGAAACACATGGAAGAGCAATTATTAATTTTCACATATCATTAAATATCTATTTTATCATCTCATTATTATTGTTTTTTCCTTTTCCAGGAATTAATTTCTTTTTAACAGGTGCTATTATATTATTTGGAATTACAACAACCTTTATAAACACCATGTCTGCATTAAATAAAGGAACTTGTAAATATCCTTTATCAATCCCTTTTTTGAGATCTAAATCAATATAATCACCTTAAACTTTTCGTATAATGATAGGATTATTAGTAATAATAGTAATCTCGTGGATGCTATTACATTTTTTTGAGAAAAAAAATATAGCTGTTCTAGGTATTATTCCTGCTAAAAAAAGAAGTATTCAACTAATTGTCGGTTTTACAACAATGCTGCTTATTTGTTTGTTAATTATTTTAATAGAAATACTTATTTTAAAAGTTGATTGGAGTCTAAATAAAAATGCCAATTATTCAGCCATATTACAATCGTTTATCTATCACCTTAAATCTGCTTTAACTGAAGATTTAGTTTTTAGAGGTGCACTTTTATATATATTAATTCAAAGAATTGGTGCAAAAAAAGCAATATTACTATCAGCAATTTTATTTGGTATTTATCATATATTCTCATATGGATTAATAGGTGGTAACATAATATTTATACTTTATATAACCTTAATAACAGGTCTTACAGGCTATATATGGGCTTATACTTTTTATAAAACAAAATCAATTATGATGGGACTTGGATTTCATTTAGGCTATAATTTTACAATGTCTTTATTCTATGAAAACAATCCATATGGAAATTTAATTTTTCAAGAAATTTCCAAAATACAACTAGAAGATTGGAATTCGCTTTTTTATAACTTCACAAAAGGCTTCTTACCTTCCATTTTAACACTACTTTTTGTCAATTTCTATATAAGAAAGATGTCAAAATTTAGCTTCTAAGAAGTTTAATAGATTTTCAATCTGAATCTCATGATGAAAAAGTAAAAAATCAAAAATAAAACCATTTTTAAGCGATTTAAGACACTTTCTCGTTTTTAACAATTGTTAATAATTCAGCAACAAAATCACTCAAAATCCTTTAAAAAAAGTTTAAAAATTGTAAATTTGACTACAAATAATGGTCTAATTAGACGATTTTTTATCAACCTAAATAGAAAAATTCACTTTTATAATGAGCGAAGAAATTAAAAAAGAATATGATGCTTCCAGTATTCAGGCATTAGAAGGAATGGAGCATGTAAGAATGCGTCCTTCAATGTATATTGGAGATGTAGGTGTACGTGGTTTACATCATTTAGTGTACGAAGTTGTAGATAACTCTATTGATGAAGCAATGGGTGGTTATTGTGATGCTATAGATGTAATTATAAATGAAGACAATTCAATTACCACAAAAGATAATGGACGTGGAATTCCTGTAGGAATCCATAAAAAAGAAGGCGTTTCTGCACTACAAGTAGTAATGACCAAAATTGGTGCTGGTGGTAAATTCGATAAAGATTCTTATAAAGTTTCTGGAGGTTTACATGGAGTTGGTGTTTCGTGTGTAAATGCGTTATCAGATCATTTAACAGCAACCGTTCACAAAGAAGGTAAAATTTGGCAACAAGAATACGAAAAAGGTAAAACTTTATATCCAGTAAAAACTATTGGAGAAACAGATTTCACAGGTACAATTGTTACTTTTTTACCAGACAAATCTATTTTTACACAGTCTACAGAATATAATTACGAGACATTAGCTACTCGTATGCGTGAGTTAGCGTATTTAAATAAAGGTATTACCATTACTTTAACTGATAAAAGAAATACAGATGATGAAGGAAATTTTATCTCAGAAACTTTTCATTCAGATGAAGGTTTACCAGAATTTATCAAATATTTAGATTCTACAAGAGAGCAATTAACAGCAAATGTAATTTCTATGGAAGGCGAAAAAAACGGCATTCCAGTAGAAGTAGCAATGGTATATAATACTTCGTATGCAGAAAATTTACATTCGTATGTAAACAATATTAATACGCATGAAGGTGGTACACATTTATCTGGTTTTAGAAGAGGTTTAACAAGTACCTTAAAAAAGTACGCTGATGAATCTGGTCTACTAAAAAATGTAAAGTTCGAAATTGCTGGTGATGATTTTCGTGAAGGTTTAACTGCAATAGTTTCAGTAAAAGTTGCAGAACCTCAATTTGAAGGACAAACCAAAACTAAATTAGGAAACAGAGAAGTAACTTCTGCAGTTTCTCAAGCAGTTTCAGAAATGTTAACTGACTATTTAGAGGAAAATCCTAACGATGCAAAAACCATTGTTCAAAAAGTAATTTTAGCAGCAACTGCTAGACATGCAGCTCGTAAAGCCAGAGAAATGGTACAACGTAAAACTGTAATGTCTATTGGTGGTTTACCTGGTAAATTATCTGACTGTTCAGAAACAGATCCTGCTCAATGTGAAATATTCTTAGTTGAGGGAGATTCTGCAGGTGGAACAGCAAAACAAGGTAGAGATAGAAACTTTCAAGCCATTCTTCCACTTCGTGGTAAAATCTTGAATGTGGAAAAAGCAATGCAACATAAAGTTTTCGAAAACGAAGAAATTAAAAATATGTTTACTGCTTTAGGGGTTTCTATTGGAACAGAAGACGATCCACGAGCTTTAAATTTATCTAAAGTACGTTATCATAAAGTAGTTATTATGTGTGATGCCGATGTTGATGGATCGCATATTGCTACTTTAATATTAACATTCTTCTTTAGATACATGCGTGAAATGGTTGAGCAAGGGTATATTTATATTGCTACTCCACCTTTATATTTAGTTAAAAAAGGTCAAAAAAGAGAATATGCTTGGGATGATAATCAACGTGATATAATTGCTCAGCAAATGGGAGGTTCTGTTAACGTTCAACGTTACAAAGGTCTTGGAGAAATGAATGCAGAACAACTTTGGGATACAACTATGAACCCTGAGTTTAGAACTTTACGTAAAGTTGTAATTGATAATGCAGGTGAAGCAGATAGAGTATTTTCTATGTTAATGGGAGATGAAGTTCCACCAAGAAGAGACTTTATTGAAAGAAATGCAAAATACGCAAATATAGACGTATAACTCATTATAAAACAAAAACACAATACACACTTCCTACAAAGAAGTGTGTATTTTTTTTTTAAATTTTTATCAAAGTTTCTAAAATCACGAAACTAATACTTGTAATAATATTTATGATTTTTAAACAAAACCAAATATAATAGATAGTTAAATTTAAAGCAAACACAATATTTTTAAATTTTTCAGGTAATTAAACACAGTAGCTTTTGGTATTACTTTTAACATAAGGTAAAATTACAAGTAATTATTAGTCATACATCTGCAATAATTAGAGGCAATTTTTTTGGTATTATTTAAGAATTATCATGTTCAAAATTCGTATTTTTACATTTCAAAACAATCATTAATAATCTAAAAATAAAAACATGAAAATTACAGTAGTTGGTGCAGGAGCAGTTGGTGCAAGTTGCGCAGAGTATATCGCAATTAAAAACTTTGCTTCAGAAGTAGTATTACTAGATATTAAAGAAGGATATGCAGAAGGAAAAGCAATGGACTTAATGCAAACAGCATCTTTAAATAGTTTTGATACAAAAATTACTGGAAGTACTAGCGACTATAGTAAAACTGCAAACTCAGATATTTGTGTTATTACATCTGGTATTCCAAGAAAACCAGGTATGACTCGTGAAGAATTAATTGGTATAAATGCTGGAATTGTAAAAACAGTATCTTCAAGCTTAATTGAACACTCTCCAAATACAATTATCATTGTAGTATCAAACCCTATGGATACTATGACATACTTAGTTCATAAAACTACTGGATTGCCAAAAAATAGAATTATTGGAATGGGAGGAGCTTTAGATTCTGCTCGTTTTAAATACAGATTAGCAGAGGCTTTAGGTGCACCTATTTCTGATGTTGATGGAATGGTTATTGGTGGGCATTCAGACAAAGGAATGGTTCCCTTAACACGTTTAGCAACTCGTAACTCTGTACCTGCTTCTGAATTTATTTCTGAAGAAAGATTAGAACAAGTTTTACAAGACACCAAAGTTGGTGGAGCTACATTAACAGGTTTGTTAGGAACTTCAGCATGGTATGCTCCAGGAGCTGCAGTTTCTGGATTAGTTCAAGCAATTGCTTGCGATCAGAAGAAAATATTTCCATGTTCTACTTTAGTTGAGGGCGAATATGGTTTAAATGATTTGTGTATTGGAGTTCCTGTTGTTTTAGGTAAAAACGGAATTGAAAGTATTGTAGAAATTAATTTAAGTGATGCTGAAAAGGCTCAATTAGAATCTTCTGCTGAAGGAGTTTCTGCAACAAACAAGTTATTAGAATTGTAATAAATTTAAATTAATAAATAAAAAAATCCAGCCTAAAAGCTGGATTTTTTTGTTGGCTACTAATTTCTAAGATAATCCAGAAATTATTCCATTTTTATCAATATTCATATGTTCTGAAGCAGGAACAGATGGTAAACCAGGCATACGCATCATTTTACCTAAAATAGGAATTACAAACTGTGCACCTGCTGCAATTTCTATTTCCCTTACAGTTACTGTAAAACCAGTTGGTCTGCCAATTAATTTATCATCATCTGAAAAAGATTTTTGTGTTTTTGCCATACAAACTGCAAAATCATTAAAGCCTAACCTATCAATTCTCTTCAAGTTTAAAAGTGCTTTTTTATCGTAAGTTACACTATCTGCACCATAAATTTCTTTTGCTATTTTTTCAATTTTATATTTTATAGGCGCATTCCAATTGTATAAAGGCTTGTATTGAGAAGCTTTATTTTCAACAACATCTACAACTGCTTTTGCCAAGTCTTTGGTACCTTCTCCTCCTTTAGCCCATCCTTTTGATAATACTGCATGTACTCCTAAACTTGCACACTTATCAATAACAAACTGAATTTCATCATCAGTATCTGATATAAATGAATTAATGGCCACAACTGGCTCAATATTAAACTTTCGAATATTTTCGATATGCTTTTCTAAATTTTTAAAACCTTCTTTTACTTTAGTTAAATCTGGAGTATTATAACTTTCTGAAGTTGCACCTCCATGATGACGTAAAGCTCTTATAGTAGCTACTAAAACCACACATTTTGGGTTTAGTCCTGCAAATTGAGACTTAATGTTTAAAAACTTTTCTGCACCTAAATCTGCACCAAAACCAGCTTCTGTAACTACATAATTAGAAAGAGACAATCCCATTTTTGTAGCAATTATAGTGTTGGTTCCTTGAGCAATATTTGCAAAAGGACCTCCATGAATTATTGCTGGATTTTCCTCTAAAGTCTGCACTAAATTAGGCTTAATAGCATCTTTCAATAAAATAGTCATTGCATTTTCTGCCTTTAAATCTCTCGCAAAAACAGGCTTATTATCATAAGTAAATCCAATAAAAATATCACCCAATCGTTTTTTAAGATTTTCTATATCTGATGCCATACACAAAATTGCCATTACTTCTGATGCTGGTGTAATATTAAAACCATCTTGTCTTGGCACTCCATTTGCAGTTCCTCCAAGTCCAATAGTAATGTCTCTTAAAGAACGATCATTCATGTCAATAACACGTTTCCATAAAATAGTTCTAGGATCTATATTTAAATTATTGGTTTTGCTTTGAATATTATTATCAATTAAAGCTGACAGTAAATTATTTGCTTTTTCTACAGCATTAAAATCTCCTGTAAAATGTAAATTAATGTCTTCCATTGGTACTACTTGAGAATAACCACCTCCTGCAGCACCTCCTTTTATACCAAATACAGGTCCTAAAGAAGGTTCTCTTAAAACTACTGTAGCTTGTTTACCAATCTTATTTAATCCTTCAGTTAAACCAATTGAAACTGTTGTTTTTCCTTCACCTGCTGGTGTTGGGGTTAAAGCTGTAACCAAAACTAAATTGTTTTCAGCAATTTTAGCATCATCTATTAAATGTAGAGGTAATTTTGCTTTGTATTTGCCATACATTTCTAAATCATCTTCACTAACACTTAGTTTTTCTGCAATATGTTTTATATGATTTAATTCTTTTGCCTGAGCAATTTCTATATCAGATTTATGAGCCATGTTTATAATATATCTCTGGTTAATATTATCATTTAAAGGACTAAATATAGTTAATTTAAAAGGTTCTATATTATTGTAAGTTCTATATTATTAAAAAAGGTTTGTAACAAGCTTACAAATGTGATAAAATAATTGTTTACCCTACTTTGAAATACTATATTTGCACGTTTTAAAAAAAAGAAGTCGACATAAATTAAAGAAGATGCAAAACAAAGGACTTATTAAATTATTCGCAATCCTTTTTGGATTAGTGAGTTTATACCAATTATCATTTACCTTTTTAGCTACTCAAGTAGAGGATGATGCAGTTACATATTCTCAAGAAAAAGGCGCTGATAGTAGTGCAAGAGAAAGAGCAAAATTTGAAAGAAAGTATTTAGATAGCGTTGCTAATAAAGAAATTATAGATTTAGGTATTGCTAAATACAGCTATAATGATGTTAAAGACAAAGAAATGAATCTTGGTCTTGATCTTAAAGGTGGTATTAACGCAATCTTACAAGTTTCTGTAAAAGAAGTATTAAGAAGTCTTTCTAACGATTCTAAGAATGTTGTTTTTAATACAGCCCTAGAAAATGCAGATGCTAGACAAAAGAATAGTAATTTAAATTACTTAGACTTATTTTTCGAAGAGTTTGAAAAAATTGCTGGTGATACTAAATTAAGTGATCCTTCTATTTTTGGAACAAAAGCTTTAAGTGAAAAAATTGCTTTTGATGAAGCTAACATTACAGTTAAAGAAACATTACAAGAAGAAATTAACAGTTCTATTGGTACTGCTTTTGAAGTATTAAGAAGTAGAATTGATAAGTTTGGAGTTACTCAACCAAACATTCAAAGAATTGGAAACTCTGGTAGAATTCAAATTGAATTACCAGGTGCAAAAGATATTGAACGTGTTACAAAACTAATTACAAGTAAAGCTGAATTACAGTTTTGGGAAGTACACACCAATGCAGAAGTTCAAAACTTTTTCTTTGCAGCTAATGAAAAAGTTGCAGAAATGCTAAAAGATGATAGCGTTTTAGAAGAAGAAAAAGACACTACAGCAAAAGATGATATTGATGATTTATTAGGGGAAGAATCAGATTCTACAAAAGTTCAAAAGAACTTATTTACGTATTTATTTCCTAATGTAGCACAATCTCAACAACAATTAAGTTCTTTAGTTGCTCAAGCTAGAGTTTTAGATACTGCAACTGTTAATGATTTATTAGCAAAGAAAGAAATAAGAGCTTTATTATCTCCAGAAATTAAATATGCTAAATTTTTATGGGATTATAAATCAACTGAAGGTGCTGATGGTGCAGAAGTTATTGGTTTATACGCAATAAAAGGAAATAGAAATGATAAACCAACTATTGAGGGTGATGTTATTTTAGATGCTGGTCAGGTTTTTGACCAATTGAATAAACCTGAGGTTTCTATGACTATGAATAGTTCTGGAACAAAACAATGGGCAAAAATGACTGCAGATAACATTGGTAACTTTGTTGCAGTTGTTTTAGATGATTATGTGTATACTGCTCCATCTGTAAATCAAGCTATTAATGGAGGTAGAACTTCTATTTCTGGTGGAAGTATGACAGTTGCTGAAGCAGAAGATATTGCAACCGTATTAAAAGCGGGTAAATTACCTGCTGCTGCAAGAATTATTCAGGCAGAAGTTGTAGGACCATCATTAGGACAAGAAGCAATTAATGCGAGTTTCCTTTCTTTTGGTTTAGCAATTATCCTAGTTTTACTTTGGATGATTTTATATTATGGTAAAGCTGGTGCTTATGCAGATGTTGCCTTAATTGTTAACATCTTATTTATCTTCGGAATTTTAGCTTCTTTTAATGCTGTATTAACATTACCTGGTATTGCTGGTATTATCTTAACCATAGGTATGTCTGTAGATGCAAATGTTATTATTTTCGAAAGAATTAAAGAAGGTTTGTTTAAAAAGAAAGGTTTAAAACAAGCTGTAGAAGAAGGATTCTCTGTAAAAGGAGCGTTATCTGCAATTATTGATGCAAATATTACAACATTATTAACAGGTATTATTCTTTATGTTTTTGGTACAGGACCAATAAAAGGTTTCGCTTTAACATTAATGATTGGTATTGCAACATCTTTATTTACTGCTGTTTTCATTACACGTTTATTAATAGATGGTGCTGTAAACAATGGTTCTAAACTTACTTTTAACACTTCTATATCTAAAGGTTGGTTCCAAAATATAAATGTAGAATTCTTAAAGAAACGTAAGATTGCATACATTATTTCTGGAGCTATTATTTTAGCAGGAATCGTATCTATCTTTTCTATTGGATTAAAACAAGGAGTTGACTTTAAAGGAGGACGTTCTTATGTAGTTCGTTTCGATCAAGACATGAGTGCTACAGAAGTAGCTGGTACTTTAAAAGATGCTTTTGGTACAGCTCCAGAGGTAAAAACTTACGGACAAGCAAATCAATTAAAAATAACAACGGTTTATAAAATTGATGAGGATGGACAAGAAGTTGATGAAACTGTACAAAACACGCTATATACAGGATTAAAGCAATATTTAGGAGATACTTCTTACGAAAACTTTAAACCAGGTTTCGAAAAAGAAGGAGCAGGAGTTATGAGCTACATGAAAGTAGAACCAACTATTGCAGATGATATTAAAACATCAGCTTTATATGCAGTTTTTGGATCTTTATTAGTAGTTTTCTTATACATTTTACTACGTTTTAGAAAAGTATCTTTCTCTATTGGAGCTGTAATTGCAGTTTTCCATGATGTATTAATTGTATTGGGTGTTTTCTCTATCACATATAGTTTTATGCCTTTTGATATGGAAATTGGGCAATCATTTATTGCAGCCATACTAACAGTTGTAGGTTACTCCTTAAATGATACAGTGGTAATTTTCGATAGAATTAGAGAATTTGCAGGTATTCATACCAACTGGAAATATAGCGAAGTTGTAGACAAAGCCTTAAGCTCTACTTTAGGAAGAACAATCAACACTTCTTTAACAACATTATTAGTTATGTTAGCTATTTTCTTATTTGGTGGAGATTCAATTAAAGGATTTATGTTTGCCTTAATTGTAGGTGTAGCTGTAGGTACATATTCATCATTATTTGTGGCAACACCAATAATGTTTGATACTTCTAAAAAAGAAGAAAAAAATAAGTAAATTTATTTTTAAATATTAAAAAACCGTTTTGTTTTTGCTGAAATTCATCAGTAACTACAAAACGGTTTTTTCATTCCATTAATAGCCATTATATTTGCAAACTTATGAGCCTTTTAAAACTTCATGATTTATATTTTAAACCTTTCATCAATAAAGATGAAATAAAAGAAATTGTAAAACATTTAGCACATCAAGTAAAAGCAGATTTACCAAAAAATGAAGTTCCTGTTTTTGTAGGTATTTTAAATGGTTGTTTTCTATTTGCAGCTGACTTTATTAGAGAATTTGAATCAGATTGCGAAGTATCATTTGTAAAGTTAGCTTCATACCAAGGCACAGAAACTACAGAGAATGTTAAGCATTTAGTAGGTATAAATGAAGATTTAACAAACAGAACCGTAATTATTTTAGAAGATATTATAGATACTGGAAATACACTCCAAGAAATTTATAATATCTTTAGAAATCAAAATATAAAATCACTAAAAGTAGTTTCATTATTTTTTAAGCCAGATGTATTTCGAAAAGAATTACCAATAGATTATATTGGTAAAAGTATAGAAGACAAGTTCATAGTTGGTTATGGCTTAGATTATAATGGCTTAGGAAGAAACTACCCAGAAATTTACCAATTATCAACACCACCTAAAATGAAAAACATCGTATTATTTGGCCCTCCAGGAGCAGGAAAAGGAACACAAGCCAATTTCTTAAAAGAAATGTACAACTTAGTACATATCTCAACTGGAGACGTTTTTAGATTCAATATTAAAAACCAAACAGAATTGGGTCTTTTAGCAAAACAATATATGGATGAAGGCGATTTAGTGCCAGATGAAGTTACCATAAACATGCTAAAAGCAGAAGTAGAAAAAAATGCAGATGCTAATGGTTTTATTTTTGATGGTTTTCCAAGAACACAATCTCAAGCAGAAGCTTTAGATACTTTCTTAACCGAAAAAGGAGAGCAAATAAATGCTATGATTGCTTTAGAAGTTCCAGAAGACACACTTGTTACTCGTTTGTTAGAAAGAGGTAAAACAAGTGGAAGAACAGACGATACTGATGAAACTAAAATTAGAAATCGTTTTAACGAATACAACACCAAAACAGCTATCTTAAAAGAATATTTCGAAGCACAGAACAAATATTATGGAATAAATGGTGTAGGTTCTATTGAAGATATTACAAAAAGAATTGCCAAAGTATTTGATACTTTGTAAATAGTTTTTAGTATTTTATATAATACTAAATAATAAATACTTAAATAATGACAGAAGGTAACTTCGTTGATTACATAAAAATATATGCTTCTTCTGGTAAAGGTGGACAAGGTTCTGCGCATTTACACAGAGAAAAATACATTACAAAAGGTGGTCCTGATGGTGGTGATGGAGGACGTGGAGGACACATTATTTTACGTGGTGATAAAAATATGTGGACACTGTTTCACCTAAAATTTAAACGCCATTTTAGAGCAGAAGGTGGTGGAGCAGGAAGCAAAAGTAGAAGTACAGGAGCAGATGGAGAAGATATTTATGTTGATGTACCTCTTGGAACCATCATAAAAGATGCAGATACTGATGAAGTTATTGTAGAAATTACCGAAGATAAAAAAGAAGTTATTCTTTTACAAGGTGGTAAAGGTGGTTTAGGTAACTGGAATTTTAAATCTTCTACAAACCAAACACCTAGATATGCACAACCTGGTATGGATGGGCTTGAAGGCTGGTTTAGAATAGAATTAAAATTACTAGCAGATGTTGGTTTGGTTGGTTTTCCAAATGCAGGAAAATCTACATTACTATCTGTGTTAACAGCTGCAAAACCTAAAATTGCAGATTATGCATTTACAACCTTAAAACCTAATTTAGGTATTGTAGAGCATAGAAATCATCAAACATTTGTAATGGCAGATATTCCTGGAATTATAGAAGGTGCTGCAGAAGGTAAAGGTTTAGGACATCGTTTTTTAAGACATATTGAGCGTAATTCTGCATTATTGTTTTTAATTCCTGCAGATTCAGATGACATCAACAAAGAGTATGAAATTTTGCTTAATGAACTCAAAAAACACAATCCTGAACTGTTAGATAAAGACAGATTGTTAGCCATTTCTAAATCGGATATGTTAGATGAGGAATTACAAGAAGAAATTAAAGCTGATTTGCCAAAAGGTGTAGATGCTTTATTTATTTCTTCAGTAGCTCAAAAAGGTTTACAAGAGCTAAAAGATAAGCTTTGGAAAATGTTAAACTAAATAAACTTATCTTTTAAAATACAAATCCTGCTCTAGCAGGATTTTTTTTTGAATAGAGTTACTAACTCTAATAAAAGTAGTTACCAAAAAATTATAAAAAAGAACAATTAAGACCATTACAAAAGACTTGAATAAAAAAGTCATAGCATTTTAAGACAAAGTCATTCAATTTAATAAGAAAGTCACGATGTTTTAAGACAAAGTCATTCAATTTAATCAGAAAGTAATAGTGTTTAAATACAAAGTCAATGTATTTAAATAGAAAATCGCAACGTTTATAAACAAAGTCACTCAATTTAATAAGAAAGTTACAACGTTTACATACAAAAGGGAATAGAAATAATTAAGAAACAATTATTTGGCAAGTAATTTCATAAGTCACACAAACAAAATAATCTTTATTTTTAACTATTTTTCGATCAAAATAAAAAAATTACTTGCGCATTTCTCAACAAAAAAAACAGGTAGAAATATATTCTATTACTCTTGTAATAAAATTCTTATTGGTAATTTATAAGCTGTAGTTACAGGAATTCCTCTTTTTATTGCAGGGTAAATTGTTGGTAATTTAGTAACCGATTGTTGTAGTAAACTATCTAAAATTGGTAATTGATTTTTAATTTCATTAGAAGAATGAATTTCTTTAAAAACAATTGTGCCTTTATTGCTAATAATTAAATCAACAAAAATAGTTTCATCAATAGAATCTTTACTAGTAAGTTGATGTTTTTGCAACTCCTCTCCTATTTTTTTATGTATTGTGGTTCTAAAGCAATCTTGTTGTTCTTTTTTATTAATTATTGAATCACAAATTTTGAAAGAAGGATAAGTATCTACAGAGGTAAAATCTACAATTGTATCTACAGCTTGTAATGTTACTTTTTTTGAAAAAGGGAGTTTATCACAAGAAGTAAATAAAAGTAATCCAACAAAAAGAGTTAAAACACGCATGTATTAGTTGCTAATAAAGGGTGAAATTACTAAAAAATACTGACTTTTATTTTAAAGTTTCACCTTTCATAAAATAGGCTTTTTTAATTTCACTAATTCTATTTCTAACAAAATTATTCATGCCTTCGTCTTTCCTCCAAAATTTTTCTATGTACTCATTGTAAAGTCTGTAAGCTATTTTTTTATCCTTATAATAATCATCAGACATTGTAGCTAATTGATATAATGCTCTGTAGTTAGAACTATTTTCTTCATAAGCTTTTTCAAAATATTTTATAGCCATTTTTGGCTTTTCCTTTTCGTAAAAAACACGAGCTAAACCATAAAATTCAGCATCTCTTTTTTCTTTACCTCTTGTTGTAGCCATAATATAATTCATCATAGCTCTGTCGTAATTTTTTTCTTTGAAGTAAATATCACCTAAATATGTAAGCGCTTTAAAATCTTCACGATCTGTAAAAGATAGTTTAGTAAACACTTTTTTGGCTTGCGCTAAACTGTCTAAATTATAATACACTCTGCCTAACATAGCCATGCTATAGGTTTCTTTTTTATCAATAGTGTCTAAGTTTTTTAAGAGCGGAATTGCTTCTAAATATTGTTCATCTTTATAGAGTTGATTAATCTTCAATTTGTTTAAATCAATATCATTTTTACGCAAAGCCAAACCCTTATCTACAAATAACTGAGTAGAATCTTTATCATTCAACTTTTGAAAACTTTTAGCTAGCCTGCTTATAGCTCTAAAATGTGTAGTATCTTTTGTATAAGTTGCTATAAAACTGTTAATCATTGGGTCTCTTTGCCCATTTAAAGCATAAGAAAGCCCTAAGTAATAAGAGTAATTTGCGTTTTCTTCATCTTTTTTAACCAAATATGTAAATGTTTTTACTGCATTTTTTGGTTTTCTGTTGATGACATACATTTTACCCAATTGATATTTCAATACCAAATTCAAAGAATCCTTTTCTAAAAGAGCTTCATAAATTGGTATTGCTTTCTTTGATAAACTTAAAGCTCTATAGTTTTTAGCTAACTTTAAACTAGCTTTTTCATCTTCTTTAAAAGTTAAAGCTTTTTCAAAATAATATGCAGCTTTTTTAAAATTATCTATAGATTCATAAATAACTGCTTTTTTGTAATTCGCTAAAAAGGAGTCTTCTTTTTTATCTAAGGCTGCTAAAGCAAGTTGATACCTTCCTTTTGCAAATAAACTATCTGAAACAGCAAAAGTTGAAGTCTGTGCTTCAACTTTTACGATTGTAAGTAGTAATAGTATTAAAATATTCTTTTTCATAAGCAATGTTTATTCTACAATAATAGTAAAAGGAATTGAATATTTTACATTTACCTTTTTACCATCATTTTCTCCAGGAGTCATTTTAGGTAAAGAATTCATAACTTTAATCACTTCTTTTTCTATTTCTGGGTGTGGAGCTCTAGCTTTTATATCTACAACTTCACCTTCTTTATTAATATTAAAACCAATAAAAACTCGTTTTCTGCCTGAACTTAAGCCCAAGGTTTTTGGTAATTTTGAATTGAAATTTTGAATAAAATGTTTTTGAATATTTTTAGAAAAACAATCTTTATCTCCTGGCTCACAATCAGGGTAAGTTGGTGCTTTATCTATATTCATAAATGAAACTTCTTCTTTTACTACAATTTCATCTAACATAACATTTTTTTCATCATAGTCTGATTTTATTCTAGGTGTATAATTTTTATGTAAACCAATTACAGGTCTGTCATTATAAAAATATAATTTAGTAATAAATAATTTTTTTTCTCCTTGTGCTTTTACCACTCTTCTTTTGTAGTCTTCATATTCGATTAATGCTTCTGGAAATAAGTCCTTTTCTTTAATTTGAATACCTAATGGCTTGTCATCAAAAGCAAAATAAATATCCATATAAGACTGCTCTTCTATAGTTTCAGTTTTAATTCCATCATTCTCTGGCATATATATTTTTGTATTCTTTAAACTTTTATTTAATTCAGTTTCATTCTGAAAATCTTCAGAGCAAGCTGTATAAAACAGCATAGTCAATAATACAGGAATCAACATTAAATATTTTAATTGATTCATTTTTTTTGATTGTTTTTTTGTCATCATAATAATTCTTTTTTTAATGAATGTTGGTTTATAAAATTGATTGATAAACGCAATGTTTTCAACTTGAAAAAAGTTAGATAGTAAATTGTTGATATAATTTTCTTTGGTTTCTAATTTTGCAACAATTGCATCAGAAATATATTCATGAACAAGTGTTATTCTCTTTTGATACATGTAAACCATAGGATTAAACCACATCACAATTTTTAAAAATTCGAATAAAAGTAAATCCCAAGTGTGCTTTTGTTTGCTATGTATTAATTCATGTTCTATAATATTTTTTCTATTCGCCTCTTTTATTGCATCACCTAAAAACACAAAATTGAAAAATGAAAAGGCTTTGGTTTCATTTGGTAGAAAAATCAACGTAAAATTATGTTGAGTTAGCTTATTATTTTTTCGAATTAGATTCACAATTTTAGTCAGTTTCAACAAAAACAATATTGAAAAGACAACTACTCCAATCCAAAATAAAATAGGCAAATAGTTTATAGAATTAGAAAGTGTAGTTTCTTGAAAAGTTCTTTTTATAACTGTTTCTGGAGATAAAAATATCTCTGGTAATTGCACCACATATTCTTGTGAAACTGCTTTTTGAAATGTTGGTATTTTAATCAACGGAATTAAAAAAGATACGATTGGAGTTATAAGTAAATACCATCTATTTTTAGTAAAAAAGGTTTCTTTACTTAAAAAGAAGTCATAAATAGCTAAAAACAATATTTGAAATAGTATGACTTGTAGAATATAATTCATCATAATTTATTGTTTTTTATTAACTTCTTTTAAAATCGACTCAAGCTCTGTAACATCCATTTTGTTTTCTTTTACAAAAAACGAAACCATGCTTTTAAATGAACCATCAAAATAACCGTTCATGATTTTGTGTAAACTTTGGTTACTGTAGGTTTCTTTATCTATTATTGGGTAATACACATAACCTCTACCTTTTGGTTTATGGCTTACAAACTCTTTAGTTTCTAAAATTCTAATGATTGTAGAAACAGTATTGTATGCAGGTTTTGGTTCAGGTAATTTTTCGATAACTTCTTTAACAGAAGTTTCTTCTAAATCCCATAAAACTTGCATAATTTGCTCTTCTGCTTTTGTTAATTGTTTTGTCATAATTGTATTATTTATTACTTAACCAAAACATTAAATTTCTAATAAATTGAATGTTATTTGGTGCTTGATTTGAATGAAAACCGAATTTAAAAGTGCCTGAATTATTAGTAACTGTTTGCGCTGTAAACATAGCAGCTTCTCCAAAAACAGCTATTTTTCCTTTACCATAATTTAATATTGCACCTTGATAACTATCTTCTAAATATGTTCTAGTTGTTGTTTCATTAAACTGCCAAGCAATTTCTGGAGCTAAACAAACATCACCTTTCAAAAACTTTAACACTCCTTTTGCATCTTTAGGTATCGTAAATGATGAACCTGTAAAGGTTGTTAATTCATCTATATTACCTGTTTTTAAACCATCTGTAAGTTCTGAACTTAGAAGACGTTTATTTTCTTTAGAAAAAATATCAGGAGAATTTTTTTGTTCTTTATCTAGATTTGCAAAACCATCACAAAAATTAAAACCAAAAGCATTCGCCAAAGTATTAGCTGCACCAGCAAATGGCATGTGATCTGCAATTAATAATAAATTACCTCCTTCTACTACCCAATTCTGTAAAAAAATGATTTCTTCTTCTGTAAAAGCATCATGAATTGGTTGTTGCCAATTACCAAGGTTTTTTTGGTTGATTGGATTTGAAATAACCAAAACGTCTTGTTTATGGAGCTTTTTAAGATTGATAATGCTATCTACTTGATAACCATCAGCAGTTAATAAATCTGCAAAAGGCTTAAACCTTCCTGATTTTTGATGAAAATTATGATGACTTTGATCTATATAAACCTTAGGACCATTTCCTAAGTTAAATGTAGGCTCATCAAATTTCGGAATAATTATTTGGTCTGCATCCTGTTGAGCATTAGCAAGTAATGGAAGTAAAGTAAATATGAAAAAAAAGCAAAGTCTATTTATCATAATATGAATATTAACCTTACAAATATAACTAAAAAATTAGTTTAAACTAATTTTTTAGTTGAAAAGTCACTAATTCTATTAAATAGTTAAAAACAAAAAAAGCCTCTAATTCAATGAATTAAAGGCTTTATATCTGTTTTTATAAAATAGAAAATTATTCTTTTTCAGCCATTTTTTTTACATAATCTGTAATAATTACAATTTGAGTTGGGCCAACTTTACCTTCTATATATTTAGCATTTTCATGATCTAAAGAAATTCTTCTAACAGCAGTTCCTTGTTTTGCAACCATACTAGAGCCTTTTACTTTTAAATCTTTAATAAGTACAACAGAGTCTCCTGCTTGTAAAATTGCACCATTTGCATCT
The DNA here is from genome assembly GCA_964565055.1 of uncultured Polaribacter sp. GTDB lineage: Bacteria > Bacteroidota > Bacteroidia > Flavobacteriales > Flavobacteriaceae > Polaribacter. The sequence continues at coordinate 40,268 of CAZMDC010000009.1, forward strand.
CTATGAATTATTTTTTCGCTTTCGGCTAAATGATCTCCTGTTTCTTTTGCATATGCTAATTCTTCATCTTCCATATACATCATTCCCAATAAATCTGTAGGCCAACCTTCATTTTTTAAACGATGCAACATTCTCCAAGCAACAACTTTTACAGGCGTATATTGACTCCACATAGCATCATTTAAACAACGCCAGTGATTGGAATCAACATCATCAGGATTTTCAATTTGTGTAATACACGTTTCGCAAGCCAAAATTGAACCATCAAAACCACCTGTAGAAACTGGTTTCACTTCATAAATTGATAAGTTATTGGTTGCTGTGCACAATTCACATTGATTGCCACTTCTGTTTTCTAAATCTTGTTGTAAACTCATTATTGTTTTTTAGTTGATGTTGGCAAATGTAGTATTCTTTTTACTCAACCTCCAAAGAAGTAAATTTAAAATTAGTGCCATCAAAAAGTCCTTTATCTGAGAGTTTTAAAGACGGAATTACTAAAAGTGCCATAAAAGACAAACTCATATATGGTGCTTTTAAAGTACTACCCATTTCTTTTGCCATTTTATCTAAGGCAGCATAAGCATTTCCAATTTCTTTTGCTGGTTTGTCTGACATAATTCCTGCAACTGGTAGTGAAACTATTTTTTCTTTAGATGATGTTACAGCACAAACTCCTCCTCTATTTTCGATGATTAAATTCACAGCTTTGCAAAGCATTTCATCAGAAACACCAACAGCGATTATATTATGAGAATCGTGTCCAACAGAACTTGCAATAGCTCCTTCTTTTAAACCAAAATTTTTGATAAATGCAACAGCTGATTTTTTGTTTTGATAACGATTAACAACTGTCATTTTTAAAACATCACCTGCAGTATTTGAAATTAAGTTTCCATCTTTAAGTAATGAATTTGCAGTAATTTGATTTGTAATTAACTCACCATCTAAAGCTTCTATTACTCTTATTTTCTTTGCTGATGATTCCACTCTAAAATCTTCAACTTTCTTTGGATTGGTATTAAAATTATTTAAAATTTCGAAATCAACAGATTTTACAAAACTTTTACCATTTTTAGCTATTAATTCTCCATTGATATAGGTTTCCAAAACTTTAAAGTTTTTTAAATTTTCAACTACAATAAAATCTGCAAAACCTCCTTCTTGAAGTAACCCTACATCTAAGTTATAATGATGTACAGGATTCACACAAGCTGCTTGCAAGACCTTAAAAACATTAATATTTTTAGCTACAGCTCTCTCACAAAGTTGATTGATATGCCCTAATAACAAATCATCTGGATGCTTATCATCAGAACAAAACATCATATTTTCAAAATGTTCTGGTAATAAATCGATTAAGGCTTCAAAGTTTTTTGCAGCAGAACCTTCTCTAATAATTACTTTCATTCCTTTTTCTAGTTTCTCTTTAGCTTCATCAAAAGAAAAACATTCATGATCTGTAGAAATTCCAGCTGCAATATATTTTGTAGCATCATCACCTCTTAAACCTGGTGCATGCCCATCAATAGGTTTATTGTTATTTTTTGCATGCTGAATTTTAGCTAAAACCTCAGCATCATCAAATAAAACTCCTGGATAATTCATCATTTCTGCCAAATATTTGATGTTTGGATTTTCCATCATCAATTTAATATCATCAGCATTAATAATGGCTCCAGCACTTTCGAACGATGTTGCTGGCACACAACTTGGAGCTCCAAAATTGAATTTTAGCGGAACTTTTTTTCCGTTTTCAATCATAAAAGCAACACCCTTTACACCCAAAACATTCGCAATTTCATGAGGATCTGAAACTGTTGCAACTGTACCATGTGTAACTGCAATTTTAGCAAATTCAGAAGGTACTAACATTGAGCTTTCAATATGAATATGAGCGTCTACAAAACCAGGGAGTATAAAATTTTCTATAGTATGATTTGCTTCACGAATAGCAACAATCTTGTCTTTTTCAACCTCAACTTCTCCTTTAAAAATCTTTCGGTTTTGTATATCTACAATGTTTCCTTGAACTATCATTTTATATTGATTTTACACAAAACTACAAATAATAAAAAAGGTTTATATAAAATGTAAAAGGAATATTCTATTTTTGATTATGGATAGAAAACAACACAATTTAGAATTTAAAAAATGGGCTGAAAACAACCATTTTTCCCTTAAAGAATTGTTCCCAACTATTGATAAAAATGAACTTTTTCATATTGATTTAAGCCAAAATAACACTACAGTTCACACAGAAGCTGAGTTTAACAATCCTACATTTTTTGAAGGTAAATTAGCTGAAATTCAAGAAAATAATCCTACTAAAATTATTGCAGGTGGCTATATTGAAAAAAGAGCTTTGTATACCTCAGATATTTACAACGCAGAAAACACTACTGAAAAAAGAAATGTGCATTTAGGTGTCGATTTTTGGCTTCCAGAAAATACTCCTGTTCATGCGCTTTTTGATGGTGAAGTTATTTGCAGTGTGCATCAAAAACCTTATAAAGGTTATGGAGGATTCATCATCTTAAAACATGAAATTGATGATTTGGAATTTTACACCTTATATGGCCATTTATCAGAAAAATGTGTCCAAAAATTTACTGCTGGAAACGAAATAAAAAAAGGTGATAAAATTGGAGTTTTAGGAAATTATGCAGAAAATGGAGAATGGGTTCCTCATTTACATTTTCAAATCATGCTGTCATTATTAGATTATAAAAATGATTTTCCTGGTGTAGCTTTGGAAAGTGAAATTGAATTTTGGAGAGATATCTGTCCAAATCCTAATTTATTATTTAAAAGTGATCAACTTTAAAAAAAGTAGCTAAAAATAGAATTCTTATCTTTAACGAACACAATCTTAAATCAACCAAAATATGTATAAAAATTTAGTTTTACTGTTATGTTTAGCAGTTTCAATTCAAATAAATGCTCAAAAAAAGGAGGAAAGTCCTAAAAAATGGGACGTTAATAACCCTCACAAAGATTGGAAATACAATACCTTCACACTAAATACAACAGAAGGAACTTGGATGAACTTGGATGTTTCTCCAGATGGAAAAACCATTGTTTTTGATTTGTTAGGAGATATTTATACAATGCCAATTACTGGAGGAAAAGCAACAAATTTACGTTCTGGATTGGCTTATGAGGTTCAGCCAAGATTTAGCCCAAATGGAAAATACATTTCATTTACAAGTGATGTTGAAGGAGGTAATAATATTTGGGTAATGACAGTAGATGGTAAAAATGCAAAATCTATTACCAAAGAAAATTTTAGATTGTTAAATAATGCTGTTTGGACTCCAGATGGAAAATCATTAGTAGCTAGAAAACATTATACTTCTCAAAGATCTGTTGGAGCTGGAGAAATGTGGCAATATCCACTTTCTGGAGCTGCAGGCTTACAGTTAACAAAGCGTAAAAACGATCAACAAGATGTAAATGATCCATCGATTTCACCTGATGGAAAGTATTTATATTACGCAGAAGACATGTATCCAGGAGGTGATTTTCAGTACAACAAAGATCCAAATAAACAGATTTATGTTATCAATCAATATAATTTTGAAACTGGAGAAACAGAACGTATTTCTGGTGGTCCAGGAGGTGCTGCAAGACCTGTAATTTCTAAGGATGGAAAATTACTAGCCTTCGTAAAACGTGTTAGAACAAAATCGGTTTTATACATTCATGAGTTAGAAACTGGCAAAGAATACCCTATTTATGAAAACTTGAGTAAAGACCAAAGTGAAGCTTGGGCAGTTTTTGGAGTGTATCCTCATTTTACTTGGATGCCAAACAATAAAGACATTGTTATTTGGGCACAAGGAAAAATCAATAAAATAAATATTGATACCAAACAAATTGAAAACATTCCTTTTGAGGTTAATCAAGAAATAAAATTAGCAAAAACTCATCGTGTAAAAAGACCAGTTTTTCAAGAAGAGTTTACCTCTAAAATGATTAAGAATGTTCAAACATCTCCTAATGAAAAAACAATTGTTTTTACTGCTTTAGGCCATATATATCAAAAAGAATTGCCAAATGGAAAGCCTAAAAGAATTACCAATTTAACAGATTTTGAAGCAGAGCCAAGTTTTTCTGCTGATGGAAAATCGGTAGTTTTTGTAACTTGGAATGATGAAAATTTTGGAGCTATTTATAAAGTAAATTTAGATGGTTCTGGTTTACAAAAACTGACTACAGAAAAAGGTATTTACAGAATGCCAAAATACAATAGTAGCAATTCTCAATTAGTATATGTAAAAGAGGATGGAAATGGAGATCAGGGTTTCGATTACACCAAAAAAACTGGAATTTATTTAGCAAATGCTGATGGAACTGCTGCAAAAAGAATTTCTAAAACTGGAGAATTCCCAAGTTTTTCTGCAGACGATAAACGTGTTTTCTTTCAAACTGGTGGAGAGTTTTTTGGAGGATTAACTAAAAAATTAAAAAGTGTTGACCTGAATGGAAAAGATGAAAGAAGTCATTTTTCATCTAAATTAGCAAACAGATTAGTACCTAGTGAAGACAATAAGTTTGTTGCCTTTATTCATTTGCATAAATTGTATGTAGCTCCTTTTGTATTGAATGGAAGCGAAATTAATTTAGACAATAACACCAAGTCTTTTAAAGTAGAAAGTTTGTCTAAAAATGCAGGAATTAATTTGCATTGGGCAAAAAATAATTCGAAAGTTTTTTGGACTTTGGGTGATGAATATCATTCAAAATCAATTGTAAATAATACTACAAACCCTTTTGCAAAAACCAATTTGGTTGATGAAGATGCAACAAGTATAAAGATTAATTTAACTAAAAAATCTGATGTCCCAGAAGGAAGAATTGCATTTACAAATGCACGAATTATTACTATGAATGGTGATGAAATTTTTGAAGAAGGTACTATAATCATCAACAAAAATAAAATTGAAAAAGTTGGTAAAACTTCTAATATTACTGTTCCTTCTGATGCAAAAATGTACAACATGAATGGTAAAACTATTATGCCAGGAATTGTAGATGTACATGCTCATGTAGGTGCTTTTAGAAATGGTTTAAGTACTCAAAAACACTGGCAATTTTATGCAAATTTAGCATTTGGAGTTACTACTTCTCATGATCCTTCTGTGCATACAGCTGCTGCTTTTACCTTAGAAGAATTACAAAGAAGTGGCGATTTAGTAGGCCCAAGAATGTTTTCTACAGGATTTATTTTATATGGAGCAGAAGGCGATTTTAAAGCAGTTGTAAACAATTTAGACGACGCTCGTTTTGCAATTGCTAGAACCAAAGCTTTTGGTGCAAAATCTATTAAAAGTTACAATCAGCCAAGAAGAGAACAACGTCAGCAAATTATGCAAGCAGCAAGAGAACTAGGAGTAAATGTAGTTCCTGAAGGTGGTTCTAATTTTTACTCTAATATGTCTATGATTTTTGATGGACATACAGGAATTGAACACAACATTCCTGTAAATCCTGTTTACAAAGATGTTTTATCACTTTGGAAAAACAGTAAAACTGGTTATACTCCTACACTTATTGTAAATTATGGAGGTATGAATGGTGAGTTTGAATGGTATCAAAAAATGAACGTTTGGGAAAATGAAACTTTACTAAAATATACACCAAGATATGTGGTAGATTCACGTTCTAGACACAGAACCATGGTTCCTGAAGAAGAATATAAAAATGGACATATCTTAACTTCTGAAACAGTTACTGCTTTAGCAAATGAAGGTGTAAAAGTAAATTTAGGAGCTCATGGACAATTACAAGGTTTGGGTGCTCATTGGGAGTTATGGATGTTACAACAAGGAGGTTTAAGCAATCATGATGCTTTAAAAGCAGCCACCATAAATGGTGCAGATTATATTGGTATGGCTGATGAAATTGGTTCTTTAGAAAAAGGAAAATTAGCAGATTTAATAATTATGGATAATAATCCTTTAGAAAATATTCAACATACAAATTCTGTAATATATACAATGGTTAATGGAAGATTGTATGATGTTTCTACTATGAATGAAATTGGAAATTACGATAACAAAAGAGGTAAGTTTTACTTTGAATTGGATGGATACAACCAAGGAGTTCCTGTAAATTTAAAAACGAATAGTTTTACAACGCCAACTTGTAGTTGTCATTAAATTTAAAATGTTATGATTTTATTCTTCTGGATAAATAACACTGTCTAAAGGAATATCATACTCATTAATATCATGAATTAGAGAAATAGGTTTAAAGAAATTTAAGCCTATTTTTTTGCAATTAGGTTTGCAATTGGCTAAAAATCGATCGTAAAAACCTTTCCCATAACCAACTCTAAAACCTTTTTCATCAGATATTAATAAAGGCACAAAAACTAAATCTAACTCTTGTTCTGAAACTTGTATGGCATTTACTGGTTCTGGAACTCCGAATTTACTCAAACGAATTTCAGTTTCTTTTTCTAAATAAAAATGAGTTAGATTATTATTTTTAAAATCTGTTTTAGAGACCACTATTTTCTTATTGTTTTTTCTAAAAAAATCAATAATAGGTTTTGTATCTATTTCTTTAAATCGTTTTAAACTTAAAAAAATATGTATGGTTCTGATGTTGGCTAAGTCTAAACTATAAATTTGTTTATAAATGTTATGTTGCAATTTATCAATTTCATCTAATGATAAATCTTGCCTTTTTTGTTTGTATTCTAATCGAAGTTCTGCTTTTTTCATCAACAACAAAGGTATTAAGAATATCTATCTACTTGATAAGGTTCTAAGTTTAGTGACGTTTTTTTATCGGAAATAATCTCAGAAATCAATTTTCCAGTTCCTGGACCTAAGCTCCAACCCATCATTGCATGACCAGTTGCTATGGTTAGGTTTTTACACTTTTTTGATTTTCCAATAAAAGGCAATCCATCAGGAGAACAAGGTCTTAAACCACATTTTGCAGCATCTTTTTCTCGTTGATTTATTTTTAAATTTTCATAATAGCTTTCACCTGCATTAGCTATTGCTGCTACTCTTTTAGGGTTTATTTTATGATTGATTCCACCAATTTCCATGGTTCCTGCAAATCGTGTAAATCCATCCATAGGTGTTACAGCAACTTTTGATTCTATTAAAATTGCAGGAATTGTAATATTTGTTTCTCTTTTTACATTTATACTATAACCTTTTCCTGCTTGAATTGGAATTTTAATTCCTAATTTTTTAGCAAAATTTTGAGACCAAGAACCTGTGGCTAAAACAAAATCATCTGCTTTTACAGTTCTTTTATTTGTTTTTACCGATTTTATAATATCATCTGAAACATCTAAATCTAGCACCTCTTCATTTTTCACTATTTGCACTCCAACTTGTTCTAAATAAGTTTTTAATTCCTGCATGAAATTATTGGGTGTCATGTGTGCATCTGAATGGTAATATACAGCCCCTTTAATATTTAAATCTACATTTGGTTCTATTTTTTTGACATCGTTTTTTGTAAGATGATCAACTTTCAACCCTAATTCTATAGCTTTTTTACTTGTATTCAACTCTTCTTCACCAGCTTTTTCAGTTTGGTAATACATTAATAATCCTTTGTGAGTATATGAGAAATTAATTTCTTTTGATTCCTTTAAATCTTTATACAATTCTCGACTAAATACATTGATATCTTTTAAAGCTGGAATTGCTTTTGCTACTTTTACTTTTGTTGCAGCTTGTTTAAAATGCCAAGACCATCTTAAAAAATCTTTATCTAACCTAGGTTTCACATAAAAAGGACTAGATGCATTAAACATCCATTTTAACCCTTTATTTATCATTCCTGGTGCAGCTAAAGTTATAAAATGGCTGGGAGTAATATAGCCTGCGTTTACGTAAGAAGCTCCAGATGAAAAATTAGATTTTTCTATTACTGTAACTTTATGACCTTCTTTTTGCAAATAATATGCAGCTGACAGACCTATAATTCCACCTCCTATAATTACAACATTTTTATTCATAAGTTGATGATAAATTAAATAACTGAAAAACCATAAGCATATGGATCATCTTCTGTGTTAATGGTAATTGTATTATGCCCAAAAACTTTTGCCCAACCTTTTATACTTGGTATAATTGCTATTTGATTACCAATAGTTGTTTCTTCTTCAATTTTACCAACAAAAGTGCTTCCAATAAAACTTTCATGGATAAACTCTTCACCAACTTTTAATTTTCCTTTTGCATATAATTGTGCTAATCTTGCAGAAGTTCCTGTTCCACAAGGACTCCTATCAATAGCTTTATCACCATAAAAAACAGCATTTCTTCCATCAGAATTATTTTGCAACACATCACCTGTCCATAATAAATGAGTTACATTTTTAATGCTTTCATTTTCTGGATGTATGAATTTATTGGCATATTTTATATTAATTCTTTCACGAATTACTTGAGAAAACTGAATGATTTTTGAGGCACTAAAATGCTGAATACCTTTAAAGTTTTTCTGTGGATCCACAATTGCATAAAAATTACCTCCATAAGCTACATCAAAAGTAAGTTCTCCTAATTCAGGACAATCAATCGTTAAATTTTCTGCTGCTAAATAGCTTTTTACATTGGTTAATTTTACCCAATCTACTTTACCATTTGTTTGTTGATAATCAATTTCAATTAAGCCTGCAGGTGCTTCCATTTTTATTTTTCCTGGAATTTTAGGTTTCACTAATCCTTCTTCAATAGCAATGGTAATTGTTCCTATAGTTCCATGACCACACATAGGTAAACAACCAGATGTTTCTAAAAATAGAATAGCAAAATCATTTTCTGGATTGTGAGGAGGATACAAAATAGCACCACTCATCATGTCATGACCTCTTGGTTCAAACATTAGGCCTTTACGAATCCAATCAAATTCTTTTAAAAAATGAAGTCGCTTTTCATTCATAGTTTTACCTATCAACTTAGGTCCTCCACTTTTTATAACTCGTACAGGATTACCACAAGTGTGTCCATCTATACAAACAAAAGTATGCTTACTCATTTTTTATTTTGTTAATGTAATTGTTCACTCGCTCTTCTAATATAGCAAGAGTTACTGTTCCTTGCTCTAAAACAACTTCATGAAAGTCTCTAATATCGAATTTCTCTTCTAGTTCAAATTCTGCTTTTTTACGTAATTCTCTAATTTTTATTTCACCAATTTTATAAGATAAAGCTTGACCTGGCCAAGAGATATATCTGTCTGTTTCTGTATTGATTTCAAGTAACGAAAGTGCAGTATTTTCTGACATATAATCTACAACCTGCTGTCTTGTCCATCCTTTTGCATGAATTCCAGTATCTACCACCAATCTACAAGCACGCCACATTTCATAGGTAAACTTTCCGAATTTTTCATAAGGAGTCGTATACATGTTCATTTCATCTGCTAAAAATTCTGAATATAAACCCCAACCTTCTCCATAAGCAGACAAATATAAATTACGTCTAAATCTAGGAATTGAATCTCCTAATTCATTATTTAAACTCCCTTGTAAATGATGCCCAGGAACAGCTTCATGAACTGTTAATGCTGGTAATGTATACAATGTTCTACTTGGTAAATCATAAGTATTTACCCAATAATAACCAGGTTCAGTACTATTTTTTGATGTTCCAATATAACGTCCTGCAGTATATTTTGGAGCAATTGCATCAGGAACTGGTGCTACTCCATAAGGTTTTCTAGGCAAGGTTTTAAAGAATTTTGGCAATTGAGCATCTACTCTTTTAGCCATGTCTCTAGCAATCATGAGTAATTCTCTTGGCGATTTTGCATAAAATTGCTCATCTGTTCTTAAAAAAACAAAGAAGTCTGCAAAAGAACCTTTAAAGTTTAATTCTTTTATAATTTTTTGCATTTCTGCTTTAATTCTAGCGACTTCTTTCAATCCTATTTGATGAATATCATCTGCAGTATATTGTGTACTTGTGGTATAGAAATTAATTCTATTTTGATAATAAGCACTACCATTTGGTGTTTCTGAAACGCCTAAAGTAGTTCTTGTTTTTGGTAAATATTCGGTTTCAAAAAAGGATTTTATTTTTTTAAACTCAGGTACAACAGTTTGCTCAATAGTAATTTTAGCAGCTGCTAACACTGAATATTTTTGAATGTTATTTAAGTTTGATGGTAGGTTTTCAAAAGGTTTGTAAAACGGACTTTTAGTAAAATCTGTAACTATATGATCATTATAAGTAGATTCGTACCCTTTAAAAATTACTTTGGGTTGCGAAACTCCTTTTTCTAATCCTTCTCTTAAATTTACAAAATGCTGATTTACGAACTCTGGCAAACTATTTAATTTCTTTAAATATTCTTTTACTTCCCAATAATTATTTAAAGGCCTTATTTGATAATTTAAGCTGCTATGAAAACCTGAATCTGATAATAATGGATTCAGAAAACGTTCAAACTTGTAAAAATCAATCTTGTCTTGCAAAACAAATTTTAGCAATTCTGCTGAAATTTGTTCAGTTTCAGAAAGTTCATCTATTTGAATACAATCAAAATTTTCTAATTGGTTTTTAGCATAATCTGCCTCTGCTTTAAAATGAGCTCTAGTATAAATCCCTAAAGGATATTTATCTCTATCAAAAGATGTTCTCTCTTCATGAGTTTTAATAATTGATGCCAATTCACTTGAAGAATTTGCACATTTTTCCTCATCAGTATTACAAGAAATAATTGCTAAGAAAGCTACAAAAAGTACTTTATAAATTCTCATCCTTTAAATTTTATTTTTTGTTCTTTCACCATCAACAGTTCTAAAAATGGCTAATGGATTTTCATTCTGCAACTCTTGAGGCAATAAGCTATTTGGCCAATCTTGATAACTAAAAGGACGTACCCATCTTTTAATGGATGTGATTCCTACTGCAGAAAAACGGCTATCTGTTGATGCAGGGTAAGGCCCTCCATGAGTCATAGATTCACACACCTCAACTCCTGTTGGAACTCCATTAAAAATAATTCTACCTACTCTATTTTTTAAAGCCTCTACAACTTTTGGATGTGCAGAAACCTCATTGTTATCAGAAATGATAGTACCTGTTAATTGCCCTTCTAAATTAGCAATTACTGCTGCTAACTCAGCTTTATTTTCACACTGAACAACCATAGAAAATGGTCCAAACACTTCTAAATGTAAGGTTGAATTTTCTAAGAAATCTTTTCCAGTTGCTGTTACAATGGTTTGTTGTGCGTAATTACTATCTACTTCTTTATCGTAGGCTGCAACTGTATTTACATTATTTTGAGAAGCTACTTTTTGTTTATTTTTTTCATAGCCTTCTTTTATGTTCGGATGTAACATACAAGAAGGGTTAACTTCTAATATTTTATCTGACAGATGATTTATAAAACTTGTTAATCCATCACTTTTAATACCTAAAATTAATCCTGGATTTGTACAAAACTGTCCTGTACCTAAAGTGATTGAACTTGCATAGGTTTCTGCAGTTTCTTCATTTCTATTTTCTAATGCTTTTGGTAAAAGTACAACAGGATTGATGCTCCCCATTTCTGCAAAAACAGGGATAGGTTCTTCTCTTTCTGCTGCCAAATCAAACAAGGCTCTACCTCCTTTTATACTTCCTGTAAAACCAACTGCTTTTACTTTAGGATGCTTCACCAACTGTTGCCCTACTTCAATTCCACTAGAATTTAAGTTTGAAAACACACCATTTGGCATTCCTGTTTTTTCTATAGCTTTAACAATTGCTAATGCCACCAATTCTCCTGTTCCAGAATGCATTGGATGCGATTTTACTATCACAGGACAACCTGCAGCTAAGGCTGCTGCTGTATCTCCTCCTGCAGTTGAGTATGCTAAAGGAAAATTACTTGCTCCAAAAACAACAACTGGTCCTAAAGGAATTTTCATTTTTCGTAAATCTGGTTTTGGTTGTGGTTGTCTATTTGCATCTCCTTTATCTATGCTAGCTTCTACCCAAGAACCTTCTGCTACTAAATTTGCAAAACTACGTAACTGCCCAACAGTTCTGCCTCTTTCTCCTTTTGCTCTTCCTTCTGGCAAACCTGTTTCTGAGCAATACGTTTTTATCAATTCATCATCTAAAGCTAAGATTTCATCTGCTATGGTATTTAAAAAATTGGCTTTTCTTACTCCAGAAATTGTACTGTATTCTTCGAATGCTTTTGCAGCTAAATCAATTGCTTTTTCAATTTCTTCTGTTGTTGCTTCAACAAATGTGGTTTCATTTTCTTGATTCAACTCTGGGTTAAATGTCTTATACGTCGTTTTTCCTTTGGCTGATAATTGATTGCCTATATAGTTTTTTCCAGTAGTCATCTTATTTATTTTTTTTACTTTTTTTTAAAAATTTTACTCTATTGCAAGCTACTTTTTTTGATGAATCAGCTTAATAAGTCTAATACTTCAAGCCTTTCTTTTGCTAGTATATATCTTGCATTTACATCATCAATTTGTTGTTTCGTTAATTTCTTACCAAAAGTACGTAACCCTCCAGCAACATCATTATTATGAATTCCCATAGCAAGCTTTAAATATTCCAAAAGTAATGGTTGAGCATCTAAATACGAGATGGAATTCAAAGCCTGAGAAATTTTATTTGCTTCAGCCCATTCTCCTTTTAAAACATACTCCTGCATTGTTACACTAGCTTTTGGAAAGATACAACCTACACCTGTAATTCCACCACATGCTCCAGCAAGTCCTGCATGGACAGTAACTGTATCTACTCCAGCCAAAATTTTTAAATCTTTGTTTTGCAACAAAAGCGTTTCAATTATTGAAACATCTATAGTCGATATTTTAAGCGCAGTTATGTTAGGAAGCACAGAAAGTCTCATGAGAAGATCGGTTGAAAGCGCATGATAACCAGCTGCATCAGGATTGTTGTAAGGCATAATTGTTACGCCTACATCTCTTGCAGTTGCTTCAGAAAGTGCATAGTACTCGAACATTTCTTTTTCAGAAGGAGCAATTTTCGTTTTTGGTGGCATAACCATGACGGTATCAACTCCAACTGTTGCTAGTCCTTCAATAATTTTGGAGAGTTCTTCTTTAGTTACTGCTGAAGCTCCACTGATTAGAGGAACATTGTTTTCTTTAGCAACTTCAGAAAGAGATTCAAGTAAAGAAAGACGCTGTTTTGTAGTCAAGTAGCTATTCTCACCTAAAGTTCCAGATCCTACAAGTCCGCTCATGCTGCTTCCTCCTTTTCCTTGAATTTTTAAAATTCCTGAAGCTTGTTTTTGTGTTTCATCAAAGTCAATTTCAAGAATGCCAGATTTTGATTCTTTTAACCATGTAAATACTGCAGGCATTACACCTTCCCAATTGGATTTCATTTTATTATCATTAGTTTGATATAAAATTATGAATTGTAGTGCTTTAAAAATAAGGTTAAATTAATCAATTTTAATACTATATTATCCATTAATATAGCATATAAATTATTTATGAATATTTTTGTATTAATATAAAAATCATCACGTTTGAAAGTTTATCCTTTTAAAATACCTAAACCAGAAAATAATGCACTTATTTATCAAGAAGATATTGAGTTGGTTTTTTATGACAAATTACATCAACATGATGAAATTCAGATTAGTTTTATTGAAAAAGGAACTGGCACTTTAGTGATTGGTGATAGTGTTTGCAGCTATAATACTGGTAATATTTTTGTAATTGGCAGCAATTTACCTCATGCCTTTAAAAGTGATAAAAGTTCAAACGAAATCTCTATAATGAAAACCTTATTTTTTACAAAAAATTCTTTTGGAGAACATTTTTTCGAATTAAATGAACTCAAAGAAATTGAATCGTTTTTTATAAAAGCGGAACAAGGTATTTTTATAGAGTCTAAGATTAAGGAAATTCAACAACACTTTTATCAACTTATAGAAGCTTCTAAATTAGAACGTTTTTTATTGCTTTTAAAAATCTTAAAGTTAATTACTTTAGCTAATACAGAAGTGCTAACTAATTTTGTAAATCCTAAACAATACTCAGATAATGAAGGAAAAAGATTACGAACTATTTTTGAATATACCATAGAAAATGCTCATCAGAAAATAACTTTAGAGGAAATTTCAGCAATTGCAAACATGACCAAAAACGCCTTTTGTAAATATTTTAAAAAACGTACAAATAAAACTTACTTTAATTTTTTAACAGAAATAAGAATTGAAAATGCTTGCCAACTTTTACGTTCTAAAGAAGATTTTTCTATTGCTGAAATTGCTTACAAAGTAGGTTTTAACAATATTTCTAATTTCAATAGAAAATTTAAAGAAATAAAGAAATCAACTCCAAATCAATATAAATAAAGGAAACTTTTAATCAGAAATCACTTTAAAAATTACAAGTTTTCTAATTCTTTTTGCGCTTTTTTAGTTAAACCTTGCACCACTAAATCATAAGAATGGTTTATTAATTCAAAAACCAAATCGTCTGAAACATCTGCAGTATTTATGGTAACAGTGTTCCACAAACGTTTGTTCATGTGCCAACCAGGATTTATTCCTTCGAATTCTTCTCTTAATTCTTGCGCTTTCTCTGGACTACATTTTAAGTTAATTTTCGGCTCACTTTTTTCCCAATTATCTAAACCTGTTAATGCGAACATTTTGTTCATCACTTTAAAAACTAAAGTAACCTCATCAAAAGGAAAGTGCTCTGTAACTCCCTTTTTAGTAATACAAAAATCTCTTAATTGTTCTATATGCATAAAGACTTTTTATAAAAAAACTTAATTTACAATTTAAAAAAGTATCTTTAACTACACAAATAGATATCCTTTAAAAATGGACAATTTTTTAGACAGTACTACTGTAATTAGATATTCGAACAAAAGCTACGAAAAAAGCAAATTTGCTTCACTTTCTGATGTTATTTTACCTGCAAATGCAAACGAAATAAATTGGGTAAATACCTATGGATTAGAGTTTCAAAATGAATTTAAAAGTATCATCAATCAGAATAAATTAGATGATTTTCTAATAAAGTTATTGATGGAAGAAGAGCATGCCACAAAAGTTATTGTCTTAGATGATTTACTTTTTGTAACCATAAAAGTGTTAAAAACAGAAGATGAGCATTTAGATGATGAGCAAATGATTTTTATGATTTCATCAGATTTTTTATGGAGCATTCAAGAAAAACCTGGCGATTATTTTAGTTGGATTCGTGAACGAATAGAAGGTCATAAAGGAATTGTTAGAAAAAAGAAAGCAGATTATTTACTCTACTTAATTATTGAAGCAATAATTGATAATTATGAAGAAACGTATTTAAAATACGAAGAATTGAGTGATGCTATTTTAGAGGCTACACATGTTAAACCTACTCCAGAATTTACAACCTTGGTGGAAAATAGAAAGCAAGAATTGTATACGTTTAAAAAGGCAACCATCAGTTTAAAAAATATGATTGTAAAGTTGGAAAAAGTAGATGTAAAAGGAATTGACAGAAAATATTTTAGTGAAATTAAAGAACAAACCATAAACCTAATTTCTGATATTGATTTTGAACTGCAAGAACTAGAAAGTAAAATAAATTTGATTTTTAGTATACAAGGTCATAGGTTAAATGAGGTAATGAAAACCTTAACCATTTTATCTGTAATATTTATTCCGTTGACATTTTTAGCTGGTATTTACGGAATGAATTTTGAAAATATACCCGAATTAAAACACGAATATGGGTATTTTATTTTATTAGGCATTATGGTTTTAATAACTATAATTTCTGTCTGGTATTTCAAGCGTAAAAAGTGGTTTTAATGGCTTAAAGCTTTAAATTAGATAATAGATGTAAAATCTAAATCAAATTATTTTTCAGAATTGGTAAGGCTTTAAAAGAATAAAATAAAAATTTCTTTAACGTATTTTTAAAAACTTCCTCAAAACCATCAAACTTTCTTCAGGGTTTTCTTCCATAGGTACATGACCAGAATTTTCTAAAATCACCAGCTTTGAGTTTTGCATCATACTATCCATTCGTTTGCCATTGTTTAAAGGAATCCAATTGTCTTGTGCTCCCCAAATTAATAACGTTGGTGTTTGTATGCTTTTTAGTTTCTCTAAATTTACTTTAGAATCCAGTTTAAAATCTATTTTTGCTCTATCTATAAATGCTTGTCTATTACCTTGTCTCAAAGCCATTTTATGATAACGAGTCACCAATTCATCTGTTATTTTGGTTTCATCAGCATAAACCTCTTTCATATTTTTTTTTATAAAAAACTTTGGAGTAACACTTAAAAAAAGTGAGTTTAAAATTGGGGTTTTTGCCATTTTAAATACAGCAGGTTGTGGTTTATTTGTTGGCAAACCACTTGCATCAACAAGTATCAACTTTTCTATTTGTTCTGGATGTTCTGCTGCATAATTCCAAGCAATATTACCTCCTAAAGAGTTGCCTGCCAAATGGGATTTATCAACTTTAATTTTATTTAAAAAAGTATGTAAAAATGAAGTGTATGCATTTATTGTATAATCTGCAGTTGCATTTGGACCTGTAATACCAAAAGCAGGCAAATCCATTCTAATAACTCTATTTGTTTTAATCAACTCTGTTGTCCAAGCATCCCAAGTGTGTAAAGAAGATGCTGTACCATGAATTAAAACAATAGGGAATCCTTTACCTTCATCTTTGTAATGCACTTGCATTCCATCAATTTCTATAAATTGAGAATGCTCATTTGCATAAATTGTTTTTAAATCAGAAACTGAAATATCATTATAAATAGGACCATATAAAACCAACAGCAATAAGCTGAGTAAAATAATTAATTGTTTGAGTGAAAATTTTTTCAATCTTTAATAATTTTATACAAAACAGGTTTACTTGGTGTTGCATCATTTTCGAAAGGTGCAATCATTAAATTTAGCAAATATTCACCATCATCAACATTATTTGGCACGTAAATGAATTCGGTTATTGTTGCATCCAATCTTAATTTGCCTTTGGTATTCCAAAATGCATTATGAGCTAAAAGTGCTCCTCCATCTTTTTCTTTGTCAACAGATGGCAAATCTATCAATAGATGTTTAATTCCTTTTTCTTTTAAATATTCAGCAGCTTCTTCTAATAAAAAAGGAGGATTTGTATTAGAGTATTGCATGTCTTTTTTATCACTTAAATTAGGTAAAGTTCTAATAACAATAGCATCTCTTTTTTTATTGCGTAAAACTGTTTTTAATTGTTTTGCTGATATAAAAAAGTCTGTTCCATCACTTTCTGGAACAACTGTAACTACTTCTGCTAGAAAAATAAAATACTTTAAATTTTTATTTACAGAGTGCACTTTTTTGGTAATATGCCCCACACATTCTGTATGCGTAACATGTGCATGGGGATTAAAATGAATATTGTTAAAATTAACTACTGCACCTTCTGATACTGCAATTTTTTCGCCATCAACTTCTTCTGGAAAAATTTTTGGTTCACCTACATACCAAGCATTTACATTTTTTTTAGAAGCGTCTATAGGAATTGATATATCTATAGGATTAGAAATATTTACTTCTATTTTTCTTGAATTGTATTCTATGGTTGCTTTCATATTTTACTAGATATGTTTTTTGTTTTAGGGTTTAGGTTAAATTTAGCATGAATAAATCAGAGGCTAAACCATCTGATAAAAACTTTCC
Source organism: uncultured Polaribacter sp. (assembly GCA_964565055.1). Lineage (GTDB taxonomy): Bacteria > Bacteroidota > Bacteroidia > Flavobacteriales > Flavobacteriaceae > Polaribacter. The sequence goes on from CAZMDC010000009.1 coordinate 57,932, forward strand.
TTTTTGGGTGGTTTTTAAAACATCATCTTTAAGATACAATAATTCTTTATCTATAAATTTTTGAGCTTGCATTATAAGATATTTGCTATAATTCTCACCAAAATCTGATTTAATTTTCTGTAGTGAAACACCCCAAATAGTTCGTAAACCTGTCATTACATATTCATTATACATATCTGTAACAGATAGTATTTCTCTTTGAATTGGTAACTCATTTGCTAAAATACTTTTAATGTATTTTGTATTGTTTTGCACATTCCAACTACGTTGTTTTCCATTAAAAGAATGGGCTGCTGGACCAATGCCTAAATACGATTTACCCAACCAATAAGACGAATTATTCTTACTAAAAAAACCTTCTTTACCAAAGTTAGACAATTCGTAATGTATAAAGCCAGCTTTATTTAGTTCTTCAGTTAATATAACAAATTGTTCTTCTGCTTTATCATCATCTACATTTTTAATTATACCCTTATTTATAAAGCTTTCTAAAGCTGTATTTGGCTCTACAGTTAAGGCATAACTAGAAATATGGGGTATACCAAAACTTAAAGCAGTATGTATATTTTCTAACCATTGTTCATTAGAACAATCTGGAATTCCGTAAATTAAATCTACAGATATATTTTTAAAATATTTAGTAGCTAATTGTAAACATTTTTTTGATTCCTCTGCATTATGAGCTCTGTTCATTAACTTTAAATCTCTTTCAAAGAAAGACTGCACTCCAATACTCAGTCTATTTATAGGTGATTTTGATAGAGCTATAATTTTTTCTTCAGATAAATCATCAGGATTTGCTTCTAAAGTAATTTCTGGATTTTCTACTACTTTAAAATTATCATAAACTGCATTTAATATTGTTTGTATTTCTTCAGTTGATAATAAAGAAGGAGTTCCTCCACCAAAGTAAATAGTTTCAACAATATCATTATTCAGTTCTTCTTTTCTTAGTTTAATTTCTTTTACTAAGCAGTTTAATAACTCATCTTTCTTTTTGAGTGAAGTTGAAAAATAGAAATTACAGTAATAACAAGCTTGCTTGCAAAATGGTATGTGAATGTAAATTCCACTCATTTTTTAATTCTTTTTTCATTTTGTTTTACAAAACTAGCCCAACCAGTATAGTTTTTGCCACCCACAACTTTTCCTGAGTTATAGAAGTGACAAACTGCTGCTGCTAAACCATCTGTTGCATCTAAATTTTTTGGCAATGTTTTTAAATTTAAAAGCGATTTTAGCATTAAAGCTACTTGTTCTTTACTTGCATTTCCATTACCAGTAATTGCCATTTTAATTTTTTTTGGTAAATATTCTGTAATAGGTATTTCACGAGATAAACCTGCAGCCATAGCTACACCTTGAGCTCTACCCAATTTTAACATAGATTGTACGTTTTTACCAAAAAAAGGAGCTTCTATTGCAATTTCATCTGGATGATAAGTATCTATTAGCTCAACAGTTCTTTCGAAAATTAGTTTCAGTTTTAAATAATGATCATCATATTTTTTGAGCAATAATTCATTCATTTGAATAAATTCCATTTTTTTACCCACTACTTTAATCAACCCAAAACCCATTATAGTTGTTCCAGGATCTATACCTAAAATTATTTTTTCTATTGCCAAAAAATGAAATTAAAAAAGTGCGTTCATTAGTGAATCTGCATTAAACCATAAATACAAAACTAGTACTAAAAGTAGCACTAAAAGTAAACCTTTTGTTGGTTTCGATTTTTTTTGCTTGCCAAATTTTCTTTTGAACTCCATTAAAATGATGTTATAATTATAATTAATTGTAAAGCTAATAAATGTTCTTGATACATTTTAGTTTTACAGCAAAAACCATTAAAGAAACTGACTATGAATAAAACTACTTTTTAGTAGCTCTCAACATTTCTCTTTTTCCTGGAGGTCCAGCTAACCTTTCTACAGAAAATCCAATACTTTGTAAGGCTCTTCTAACACTTCCTTTGGCTGAGTAGGTTACTAAAATTCCACTAGATTTCATTGCAGTATACATTTTTGAAAAAATTGCCTCTGTCCATAATTCAGGTTGATTTGTAGCTCCAAAGGCATCAAAATAAACAACATCAAAGGAATTTTTGTCAGTTATATCTTGAAAAAATTGCTTTCTTTTAGTAAGTTCAAAATAATCTGATATTTGATGATTTTCTTCCCAAGAAACATTATGCAACTCATCAAAAACAGTTTCAAATTCATTGGCATTTAGCGCAGAAACATAGTTCATTTTATGGACCTCTTCTGCAGTAACTGGATATGCTTCTACACCAACATAATTTATTTTTAAATTTAATTTTATTGCTTCTAAAAAAGTAATAAAAGAATTTAAGCCTGTACCAAAGCCAATTTCTAAAATTTGTATTGGTAAATTTGAAAAATGATTATCTGAATTAATAAAAGCATGCAAACCTGATTTTATAAAAACATGATTTGCTTCTTGTATAGCACCATGTTTAGAATGATATTGTTCATTCCAATCAGGTAAATGAATACTGGTAGAACCATCTGAAGTAATAAATATTTCTCGCTTCAATTATTATTGAATTAATAATTTTTTTATTTTAGGTATTGGTCCTATACAAGTTGTTTTGTGGCAAGCAATACAGCTATTCACAGTTTTATTATGATTTATGATTAAAGAGTCTTTTGATAAATCGTCATTTTGCTGATATGTTGCCAAATAAAAATCAGAATACGATTTAAATGAGGCTGTTCTGTCTGATGGATCAGTAAGTTTTGCTGAATGAATATTTAGAAACTCTTCAGGCATTTCTATAGGCTTGTTGCCTTGCAATGCTCTAGATTTATTTTCTAAATTTACAGCATACATTTGCAACATTAGAGCAGCCATTTCTGACTGCTCATATAATTGTTGTTTTGTTTCTTTTACTTCATCCTTTTTTGAATTTGAACACCCAAAAACACAAAAAAGTAAACCAATAAAAAAATAGCTTTTCATTATTTTTTCATTAAAACACCATGTGCTTCAAAAGCAAATTCTTTTTTAGGCTCAGTAATTTTTGCAATCTCTTCTGCAGATTTACCAGCATCTTCTGCATAATGTTGCAATTCTTCTACAGAAGTTTCCTGAACAAAAGCTTTACCTTCTACAATTACTTCTCTATCTTTTGAATCTAAAGGCATAAAAAAACCATAATCTTTAAAACGCACCATAGTTTCTTCTTTTCCTACAGGTAATTTCATCCAACATCCTTTTTTAGAACATACTTCATTTATTTTTGAAGCGAATTTTACAGCTATAGTATCACCCACAGACATTGTTTCAAATTTTGCCATCATTTCATCTGCAGTCATGGCTTTATCATCAGTAATTTTATCACCAAAAGAATCATAATTTACTGCAATTGCTTTGGTTTCTGTATTTTCTGTATCGTTTGTCTTTTCTTTTTTACAACCTGTAAAAACTAGAAGTGCAACAGCACAAAATTGAATTAATTTTTTCATTATATAATTATTTAACATATTCGTTACAAATGTAATAAATTTAACAAGAAAACTGAGTGTTTAATTGAGTTTTGGATAAATAAATTATGTACATTTGTACTTTAATAATCCACAAGAAATGACATCAAATATAGAAATTCAACGTATTGAAAAATCTAAAATCTCATCTGTAGATTTTGATAACTTGCCTTTTGGTAGTGTATATTCAGACCATATGTTAACCTGTGATTTTGTAGATGGTAAATGGCAAGCGCCAAAAATTGAGCCTTTTGCACCAATCTCTTTAGACCCGTCTGCTAAGATTTTTCACTATGGTCAATCTATTTTTGAAGGGATGAAGGCATATAAAGACGCTGATGGTAACATGATGCTTTTTAGACCATTAGAAAATTGCAAGCGTTTAAATAAATCTGCAGAACGTTTGGTAATTCCGCAAATTCCAGAAGATATTTTTATGGAAGGTTTAAAGCAATTATTACATGTAGATAGTGATTGGATTCCTACTAATGAAGGAAGCTCTTTATACATAAGACCTTTTATGTTTGCTACAGGTAATGGTTTTCATGCTTCACCTGCCAACGCTTATAAATTTGTAATTTGTACTGCACCTTCAGGATCATATTTTGCTGGTAAAGTAAAAGTATTAATTGAAGAAAAGTATGCACGTGCAGCAAATGGTGGTGTAGGTTATGCAAAAGCTGGAGGTAATTATGCAGCACAATTTTACCCAACACAATTAGCTATAGAAAAGGGATATAATCAAGTAATTTGGACAGACGATAATACGCATCAATTTATAGAAGAAGCTGGTGCTATGAATATTTTTATTCGCATAAACGACACTTTAATTACTAGCCCAACTAGCGATAGAATTTTAGACGGAATCACTCGTAAAAGTATTTTACAAATTGCAGAAGACAATGGTATACAAACAGAAGTAAGAAAAATTTCTGTTGGAGAAGTTGTTGAAGCTGCTAAAAATGGCGATTTAAAAGAAATGTTTGGAGCAGGTACAGCTGCAGTAATTTCTCCAATTGCTGGTTTTGGTTACCAAGGAAATGATTTTGATTTACCTGTGCTAGAAAATCCATATGCGCAACAACTAAAAAAATTAATTACAGATATACAAACCAACAAAACAGAAGACCCTTATGGTTGGAGAGTTATGGTAAAATAACTAAGAATTTTTTAAAATATTTAAAAAAGCATCAATTTAAAAAGTTGATGCTTTTTTTTGTAAATTTAAAGTATTAACAAATACTTTAATGATTAGAAATCTGCTTTTTATTCTACCTCTTCTTTTGTTTTCCTCTTGTTCTAAAGAGGATGAAAATAAAGTATTCCAAAAAAACACTCCTAATTTTACTCAAGAAATACAAATTGAAACCTTAAATGATGGAAATTTTGAATTAAACATTGGTATTTGGATGTTTAATAAACAGAAGAAAGAAATTGACGCTATTGCTAATTGGATAAATGTGCAACATTTGGGCAAAACCATTTTAGAACCCATAAATATAATTTGGGTGGATTTAACAGCTAAAACCACAGAGGAAGCAAATTTAAATGTAACTACATTTTTAAAAGCCAACAACATAAATCCAAGAGCAGGTTCTTCTGAAGGCTATTTTGGTCTATTCGAAAACAACAACTGGGTTTCTCAATATGATAAAACATGGTCTAATAAACTAAATCATATCACTGTAAATAATCATGGAAGAATTTTCTTATCGCAAAAAATTATAAGCAATACTGGTAAAACAGCTTACATTTCAACAGGAGCCTTTAGCTACGAAAATGAACAACATTATTTTATATCTTTCAAAAATGCAATTGACGAGTTACAAGAACAAAAAAATTGGAAAATTTATGATGGACATTTACAAATTAGAAACATTATAAGTAACTCTGTTTATGATACTTTTGATCATGAAGGAGCAAAAGTATTTATAAATCAATAGTTTTTATGAAAGGTTTTTATAATCAACTTAAAGTTTTTCTGTTTATATCGCTATTTATTTCTTGTAATAATGAGTCAACAATAAATAGACAATACATTACAATTTTAGGTGTAGCACAAGATGGAGGTTACCCACATATAGGCTGTCAAAAAGAATGTTGTAAAAATTATTTTTTAGGGAAAACTAAACGTAAAAGTGTAGTTTCTTTAGGATTAGTTGATACAGAAAATAAACAAAAATGGATATTTGAAGCAACTCCAGATTTGCACACACAACTTGCTGAATTAGAAAACAATCATTTAAAAACCAACACTTTAATAGATGGTATTTTTTTAACTCATGCTCATATTGGGCATTACACAGGCTTAATGTATTTTGGCAGAGAAGCTTATGGAAAGAAAGACATACCTGTTTTTGCAATGCCTAAAATGAAATCATTCTTGGAAACAAATGGTCCTTGGAGCCAATTAGTATCTCTTCAAAATATAGCACTTAGAAAATTAAAAAAAGACAGTTTAATATCTTTAAATAATAAATTATCTGTAACCCCTTTTTTAGTTCCTCACAGAGATGAATTTTCTGAAACAGTTGGGTACACTATTAATGGAAGTAAAAAAACAGCATTATTTATTCCAGATATTGACAAATGGCACAAATGGGAAAAAGATATTATTGAAGAAGTAAAAAAAGTAGATTATGCTTTTTTAGATGCAACTTTTTTAGATAAGAATGAAGTTAAAAGAGCTATATCTGAAGTACCTCATCCTTTTATTGAGGAAACAATAGCGTTATTCAAGAATGAAACTATAGAAACAAAATCAAAAATGATTTTTATTCATTTTAACCATACAAACCCAACATTACAATCAAATAGTAAAGCAAGAAAAGAAATTGAAAAATTGGGATTTCGTTTTGCAAATGAGGGCGATAATTTTAGTCTATAAATAATATTAAAAAATTAAAATAAAAAACTTGTGAATAGAAAAATAGTCTAATTTTGTTTTAAACTAAAACAGTTCATAATGAACACAAATGAATAAATATATTGTTGTTAATCAAGTAGATAAATGGAAGTTTTCTATTGATAATATTGTAGTAATTTCTTCTCAAGATTACCTTACTAACCCTAAATATTCACTGCTAAAAAAAGCTAGAATTTTTAATCTTTGTAAAGATTATACATATCAATCTAAAGGATATTATGTATCACTTTTAGCAGAAGCTAGAGGCCATTTAGCATTACCAACTGTTAGAAATATTGTAGATTTAAAAACGTTGCCTTTAGTAAAAATTGTTTCTGATGATTTTGATGATATTATTCAACAAAGTTTAAAAAACATTAAATCGCAAGAATTTACTTTAAGTATATATTTTGGGCAAAATGTAGCTCAAAAATATAAAGAAGTGAGTGCTATGTTCTACAAACATTTTCAAGTTCCTTTTTTACGAGTAAACTTTAAGCATACCACAAAATGGAACATACAGAGTATTAAAGCTATTGCTGAATCTGAAATTCCTAAAGAACATTTAGAGAGTGTTCATGAATTTGCCAATCAATTTTTTGCAAAAAAAAGATATGACACCCCTAAATTAGTAACTTCAGATTTCGACTTGGCAATTTTGGTAAATCCTAAAGACCCTGCACCACCCAGTAACTCTAAGGCCTTAAAAAAATTTATTGATGTTGCTGAAAAAATGAATATATATGCAGAAATTATAACACCTAAAGATTTAAATAGATTAACTTCTTTCGATGCTTTATTTATAAGACAAAGTACAGAAGTACACAATGAAGCTTATGCATTTGCTAGAAAAGCTCAGCAAGAAGGTATAGCAATTATAGATTATCCAGAAGCAATTGTTCGTTGTTGTAATAAAGTATTTATGGCAGAAGCTTTACAGAATGCAAATATTGCTACTCCAAAAACAATTATAGTGCATAAAGAAAACAGAAATGATGTTTTGCAACAAACTGGTTTACCTTGTGTTTTAAAAGCTCCAGATTCAACATTTTCATTTGGTGTAAAAAAAGCAAAAACACAAGAGGAATATGAAGAGTTGGTTACTAAAATGCTCAAAGAATCAGACTTGATTATTGCTCAAGAATTTTGTGAATCTGATTATGATTGGAGAATCGGAATTTTAGACGATATTCCTTTTTTTGCCTGCAAATATTACATGGCTAAAGGTCATTGGCAAATATACAATTGGAGTGCTCAAAAAAAGAAAGAACAAGATGGAGATGCAGATTGTTTACCTCTTGATCAAGTACCTAAAAAAGTTATAAATATGGCATTAAAATCTGCAAAAATTATGGGAAAAGGTTTGTATGGCATAGATATAAAAGTGGTAAATAATAAACCAATGGTAATAGAAATTAACGATAATCCAAATATCGATTTTGGTGTAGAAGACGCTTTTTATGGTGATGCTATTTACACAAGTATATTAAATGCTTTTAAAACAAGATTAGCATAATTATGAGTAAAAAATATCATCTTTTTGAAGTTTACGGAATTGAGTTAGAATACATGGTAGTTAACAAAAATAACTTAAATGTAGAACCTATTGTTGATGCAATACTTACCAAGAAAAATGGCGAATTAACTTCTGATATCGAAAACGGATCTATTGCTTGGAGTAATGAATTGGTAGCTCATGTAATTGAGCTAAAAACTAATGGACCAACTGCAGATTTAAATAATTTATCTAATGCATTTCATAAAAATATACTGGAAATTAATGACATTTTAAATTCTTTAAACGCAAAATTATTACCAACAGCAATGCATCCTTTTATGCAGCCAGATACAGACACAAAACTTTGGAAACATAGCTATAGTGAAGTTTATGAGTTGTATAATCGTATTTTTAATTGCAAAGGACATGGATGGAGTAATGTACAAAGCACACATATTAACTTACCTTTTTATGATGATGATGAATTTGAAAAATTGCATGCTGCAGTACGAATTATTTTACCTTTAATACCTGCTTTGTGTGCAAGTTCCCCAATTGTTGAAAATAAAAAAACTGGGTTTAAAGATAATCGTTTAGAGTTTTACAAAAACAACCAAAAAGAAATTCCAGAAATGGCTGGCTTAGTTATTCCAGAAAATGTTTTTTCTAAAAAAGAATATTATAAAACCATTTTTGAGCCTATACAAAAAGCAATTAAACCTTTTGATACTAACCATATTTTAGATCATCATTTTTTAAATTCTAGAGGGGCTATTTCTAGGTTTGATAGAAACGCAATTGAAATTCGTTTGGTAGATATACAAGAGTGTCCAAAAGCAGATATTGCTATTTGCACACTTATTATTGAAGTTATTAAATATATAACAGAAGAAAAATTGGCTTCTTTAAAAAATCAAAAAGTGTGGAGAAAAGAACCTCTTTTCACTATATTAAATGAAACCATACAACAAGGAGAACAAGCTAAAATTACTAATATTGATTATCTAAATCTTTTTAATATAGACAAAGAATTAAGCGCTCAAGAACTTTGGTTGCATTTATATAAATTAGTAAAAAAAACAATAGATACTTCTCATTACGAAGCTTTAGATTTAATTTTAAATGAAGGTACCTTGGCTACAAGAATAGAAAAAGCTATAAATAACAATTTTTCTATTGAAAATATTTTAAACGTTTATAAAGAGCTAGCTAATTGTCTTGAAAAAAATACTCTTTTTTCATCATGAAAATTTTAATTACCTGTGAACATGGAGGTAATACTATTCCTAAAAAATATGCTGGTTGCTTTAAAGAAAACATAGCTGTACTAAAAACACATCGAGGTTATGATTTAGGAGCACTAGATGTTTATAACGCTTTAACATCATTATCCAATTATAGTGCTTACTGCACTACAAGTCGTTTATTAATTGAGTTAAATCGTTCTTTACATCATAAAAATTTATTTTCCGAATTTACAAAACCTCTTTCTTTTGATATAAAAAAGGAATTAATTGATAATTATTACACTCCATACAGAACAATAGTAGAGAAATACATCAATAAAAATATTGCTATAAAAAATGAAGTTTTACATTTATCCATACATTCATTTACGCCAACTTTAAACACCATTGAACGTAATTGTGATATTGGTTTATTATATGATCCAAAAAATCAAAAAGAAAAAAAGTTTTGCAAAACACTAAAGAGTAATTTAACGTTAGCAAAACCAGATTTAAAAATACGTTTTAATTATCCTTATTTAGGAACTGCAGATGGATTTACAAGTTATTTGAGAAAAAAATTTCCTGCAAATTATATAGGAATAGAATTAGAAATCAATCAAAAATACAGTTATAAAAATAAGATGGACAATTCTATTAAAGTTATTCTACAAAAAGCTATTTTAGAAACCCTAGAAAAATAGAATTCTAAAACTTAAAAGTATTTAAAAAAGACTTAAATAATAACTTACTATTTCTTAGAAAAACAATTTCTTATCATAATTAAGAAAAGATAATTGTAAATTTATGGTTATAAACTATTAAGTTTTTTAGAGAATTAAACGAAATAAAATAAAAGTAATAATGAAAAAAACACTTCTAATTGGAATGCTAATATTTACTATTATTTCTCATGGCCAAAATAAACAAACCTCAATTAATGCTATTACTAAAACTGTTCAAAATTATTACGATGGTTACATTGAAAGAGATATTAATAAATTAAATGCTGCTTTTGATATTTTAAATGGAACAATGAAAGTACCAATTTTAGAAAATGAAAAAATAATTGGTTTTAAAAATCATTATTTTAAAGATTTAATGCCAAAATGGGGTAATAGAATAAAATTATCAAAAGAAGTTTTACAAAATTGCGCACTAGAAATATTAAATATAGATGTTGTTGACAATACTATTGCTAGTGTAAAAATGAGCATGAAAGTAGACACAATAACTTATATTGATATTTTATCTCTTCAAAAAATAAAGAATAGCTGGAAGATTACAAATAAAATATTTACTATTAAATAACAAAGAACTTAATTATAAATAAAAAAGAGTTGCTATTTTAAAATCTTACTAAAGTCTGGTTTAAAATAATTTGGACCTTTTAAAACTTTGCCATCTTCTCTATAAATTGGTTTACCATCTTCACCCAATTTACTCATATTAGAACGTTGTATTTCATTAAATACTTCCTCAATTTTATCCTGCATGCCATGTTCTATTATTGTACCACATAAAATGTATAGCATATCACCCAAAGCATCTGCAACCTCAACCAAATCGTTATTTTTTGCAGCTTCTAAATACTCTTCATTTTCTTCTTTCATCAACTCAAAACGTAATTGTTTTCTTTCTTCTGATATGTTTACTGTTGGTGTATTTTGTATGTTTAATTTAAAAGCGGTGTGAAATGCATGTACTGCAGCTATTTTATCTTTCATATGTCGTGAAAATTTTTAGTGTTCTGAATGCTTAAATTCAGATATTTCTGATTTATAATTTGTAATTTTGCAAGTAACAATATAAAGTTTCTTCTCAGAAAAGAAGCTTTGTAATATGTATAATTTTCAAAAACTTATAAAGAAAAACAGATGATATTTAATGCCTATTTTACAAGTGGTAGAATCATGTTCATGATTTTTTTCGTTTTGGCTTTTGGTACTTTAATATACTTAAGCTATAAAAAAGACATTAAAAATCATAAACGTTACTATAAAGGAGCAGGAAAAAAAGTACTAATTTATGGTGGTATTATAATTGCTGTTTTTGTAGCTATTCGACTTCTTTTTGGCAATTAAATATAACTTGTTTAAGTTTTTAAAAGTAAACACTATTATTTAAAAAGTAGCTTTACTATGAAGTTGCTTTTCTTCTTTTTTGGAGTCTTCTCCAAGCTGTTTTATTAAGTTGAATATAAACAACAAAGCAACCTACATCTAATAAAAAATAAAACAGACTAATACCACTTGGTGGATTATTACTGGGTAAAAAAGTAAAAGTATCAAAAGCAATTGGGGGCCATTTCCAACATCCAAAAGCTGTTCCTCCTATTTCTAACAAAGCAACAATTATATACATTGTATAAAAATACAATCTGTCTTTTGGTCTAAAATGAAGGATTAAAAAAACTACTAAAGTCATTAATAAACCAAAAACATCATTAAAAAGAACAAAGTAGCTTAAAGCTAAACCTATGATAATAAATGTAAAGAATTGTTCTATTTCTTTATGGTACTTTTTTGCTAATGCATCTTTGCTAAAAATAAAAACTCTACCATACAAAGCTGCATGACCAAAAGGTACATACCAAGGAACATTTTCTAACCTATAGGTATACATACCTAAATACACAGAAAAAAAATACTCCCCAGCCAAACCAATACATACAGCGTATATCATTAGTTTTCTAACTCTTGGAGTAGCGCGTTTGTACATCCAAATAAAACTGAATAACGCTAAAATATTTATAGGGATTTGTGAACTAGTAAAGTTTTCTGCAAAGTAGGTTCCATCAAAAAAAAGGATAAAAATGAAGCCAACAAATATGCCTACTTTTCTGAGAAAAATACAACCTAAATGTTTTAAATCTTCTTTTGGAATGTTTAAAATTTGCATTAATTAGGGTATTTAAAACAGTTTGTTGTATGGTCATTTACCATACCAACTGCTTGCATAAAAGCATACATAACTGTAGAGCCTGTGAATTTAAATCCACGTTTTTTTAAATCTTTTGAGAGTTTATCTGAAATTGTTGTAGTTGCTGGCACATCTTCCTTTTTATGAAATGAGTTTACAATTGGTTTTCCATCAACATAACTCCAAATAAATTTAGAAAAAGAACCAAACTCTTTTTGAATATCTATAAATAATTGAGCGTTAGAAATAGCACTTCTTATCTTTAATTTATTTCTAATGATACCTGCATCTTGCATTAATTCATTAAACTTACTTTCTGGATATTTTGCTATTTTTTTATAATTGAAATTATCAAAAGCTTTTCTAAAGTTTTCTCTTTTATTTAAAATAGTAATCCAACTTACACCAGCTTGAAAGGTTTCTAAAAGTAAAAACTCAAACAATACAGCATCATCATATACTGGAACCCCCCACTCATAATCATGATAATCTTGGTATAATTTACTATCTGTTACCCAAAAACATCGATGTTTCATTTTATCCATTTAGTTGAAAATTCCTAATGCTTTTTACTCTTTTCCAAGCATTTTGATGTAAAATAATATAAATTCTAAAACAAACAATATTTAATATAAAATAAAATAAGCTAATACCACTTGGTGGATTATTACTTGGTAAAAATTCAAAAACACCAAAAGCTATATTTGGCCATTTCCAAACGCCAAAGGCTGTACCAACTATTTCTAAAATCACCACCAAAACATACATAGAATAGAAAAACATCCTGTCCTTTGGTCTTTTCCATAAAAATAGAAGTATAAAAATGGTACATACAAAACCAAACACATCATTTAAAAAGACCAAATAAAAAGTTGATACAAAAATGATAATCAATATTAAAAAAAACTCGATTTCTTTATGATATTTTTTTACTAATGATGCTTTGCTAAATCGTAATATTCTTGCGTACAAAACTGCGTGACCAAAAGGCACATATAATGGTACATTTTCTAATCTATATGTGTACATTCCTAATACTATTGAGAAAAAATGCTCTCCAATAAAACCCAGAATTACAGCAATAATCATTAATTTTCTTATTCTTGGATTTGCTCTGTACAACATTACTGCAAAAGCCAAACACATAAGAATATTTAGCATTAATTGCGATTTAAAAATGTGCTCATTAAAGTAAACACCATCTAAAAAAAGCAAGAAAAAAGTAGCGATTAACAAACCTATTTCTCTAAAAAAAATGATGTTTATTTTTTTAAAATCTTCTATAGGAATTTTTAAAAACTGAAACATGTACCTTATTTTATTTTTATAGGCTTAATACTTGTTTGTCTTTCGTTTACATACCTAAAAGTATCATTCCCAAAATAACCAGCTTCTTCTAACATAATTCTAATGTCTTTATTCCATTCGTCTATAAAAACAGTAGTGTTTAACTCAATAGCATAAGCTGTATTCTTTTTCAATGGATATTCGCCATTAAAAGGTACTCCTTCTTGAGAATCCCACATACCAATTGTAGTGCCTGCACTATGACCATATTTTCCTAATGGATGTGTATAAATGGATGGCCTTAACCCTTCTTGCTTTCCTTGATTTAAGGAAGTTAGCAAAATTTCATTTCCAGTTAAACCAGCTTTCATATTGCTTGTTAAAATATCTTGTACCCTATTTCCTTTTTTAAAAGCTTCTTTCAAAAATTCTGGCACATCATTTTCGTCATCTTTTAAAACATATGCATGTTGTTGACAATCTGTATTTAATCCAATGTAGGTAATTCCAAAATCGCAATGCAATAAATCTCCTTTTTGAATTATTTTATCGTCTTTTCCTTTTGAAAAAGATTCTATATGAGATTTTAATGCTTCATTGTTTCTTTGTACATCTATTGTTGGGTGAAACCAAGTTTCCAGACCTAAATCTGTAACTTTATTACGCATAAACCATACTAAATCTTCTGTAGTTGTTTTACCTGGAGTAATGTTTTTAGCTGAGAAAGTTTCGTCTATAATATCATGCGTAATTTTAACCAAATCTTTAAAAAGCGCCAACTCTTTTTCTGTTCTAGTTTCTATCCAACCAATGGCAAGTTTTTCTGCTGATACTAATTTCTCAGTTATTTCTGAAGAAACGTTTGCAACCAATTCGTCATAATCTGTCTTTACCAAACCATCTGCCAATGCAAAATGTGTAGACATATTTACACCTATTTTATCTGGATTTCTTTCTTTAATAATTTTCTCTAAAGCTTTCCATTGGTTAGGTTCCTCTTCTTTATTCCATGCAGATTGTATACTTTTTCCAATATCATATCTTGCAACTGCAATTCTCTCAACCGTATTTTTTTCTTTGTTTCTATAAAAAACAATAATGGTTCTCCTTCTAGCATTTAACCAAGTTGCTGGTAACATTGTTTTTAAAACAGGGTCTTCATTATATTCTCTAGAAATTAGCAACCACATATCTATGACTGCTTTGTCCATTAATTCTGGTAGTAAGTTATTGAACCTATCTTCTAAAAGTTCATCTTTTAAAGTAGCTCTTTCTTTTTCTCCTAAAATTGAATAATTATTATTTTGTTCTGTAGTTTTATTACATGCTAAAAACACACACAATAGTAAAAGTGTAACTATTTTATACTTCATTTGTTGATTAGTTTAGATTTTAAAATTAATATTTATAGTTTTAAAATACACCTATTTTTATAATATTTTTAAATATTGATGTTTACTATAATCAGAAAAAAATCTCTACAAGGCAATTTATAGTTTATTAAGAAGTAAGTTAATAACTCTTTAAAAGAACTAGATAGTAAGGAACTTATAAAAAATTGATACCTTTAAGTTATGAAACTTTTTAAACAAATAGTCTTTTACTTTCTTATTAGTATTATTTTATGGTCTTGTGGAACTAACTCTATTGGTGTTTCTACAACAGAAAAAGAAGAACCTGTTGTAATTGCTAATGATAGTTTAGAATATGAAATTATAATTATTGATCCTGGTTTTAGCTACTTTTTAAATTCAGTAGCTCAACAAAAAGGTTTTTATTCTCAAGAATATATGGAAGCAAGAAATAGAGTTTGGGTAAATACCTGGAATCAAAGAGCAAGAAATACACTAAGTTTTAATCCCAATATTTATGAGAATATTATTGATTATCAATCAACAATAAATTATGGTTACGAAGTAAACTACAAATTGTTTAACTATTTTCTATTTGCACAGAGAAAGTACAAAATGAGTTTGGGTGGTGGTTTTAGAACTAATAGAATTAATTAACTATTTTTTTTAAATCTCAAAAAACTATAATCATATTCATTTTTTTCGTCTGCAATAAAATCTTCTCTTTCTATACAATCCCAAACGTCTGAGTTTATTTCAGGAAAAAAAACATCTGCTTCAAATTCATGATGCACTAAAGTAATATCTAAAATATCTGCTAAATTATTTGCCATTACATATTTGTAGATTTGAGCCCCTCCAATAATAAATATTTGATCATCTTCTTCTACCATTTCTAAAGCTTGCTCTACACTATTAGCAATAAGGCATCCTTCTTTTACATAATCTGTATTTTTAGTTACAATAACTGTAGTTCTATTTGGCAAAGGTTTTCCAATAGATTCAAAAGTATTTCTACCCATTATAATATAATGACCAGAAGTAACCTTTTTAAATCGTTTTAAATCTGCTGGCAAATGCCAAATTAAATCGTTGTCTTTTCCTAAAGCATTATTTTTTGCAATGGCTGCTATAATTGTAATCATATATCATCATCATTTTAAACAAAAATAACTTAATTGTAAATTAAATTTGACGTTTTTTGGAATTTTCAGCCAAAAACATAAATTTACGAATACGTTTTCGAAGTAAAATATCTGAAAATCAAGCTAAAAGAAGTGAAACTAATTTTAAAAGACTAATAAATTATAGCTCTATTATTTTTGAATAGTTACTATTATAGCTATACTTTTTATGGAACTGATAATTCTTTAGTTGAATAGTAAATAATATTTGTGATAACATTCTTGTTCTATACATTTACTACATCATTTAATACCAAAAATATGTCAATTAAAAAACAATTTTTAAAAAGCAAACCCGTTTGTAAAGTAACATTTACAGTACCTGCAGAAGAAGCTAACAATGTTGCAGTAGTAGGAAGTTTTAATGAATGGAATAAAAAGGCAACACCTCTTAAAAAATTAAAGAACGGCTCTTTTAAAGGAACAGTTGATTTAGCTCTTGGAAGTTCTTACGAATTTAGATATTTGGTTGATGGAGAATTTATTAATGAACAAGAAGCTGATGCTTTTGCTTGGAACGATTACGCAGCTGCAGAAAACTGTATTTTAAGTTTATAATATTGTTTGCTATGAAAAAAAAGAGCCTTTAATTAAATTAAAGGCTCTTTTTTTTGAATTTATATAGCTACTTTTCCTTTTATATGAGGATGTGGATTGTAATCTAACAATTCAAAATCATCAAAAGTAAAATCTTCGATATTTTTAATTTCAGGATTTATTTTCATTTTTGGCAATGGTCTAATATCTCTAGACAACTGTAATTCCAATTGCTCAACGTGATTGTTATAAATATGAGCATCACCAAAAGTGTGTACAAATTCACCAACTTCATAACCACATACTTGTGCAATCATCATTGTAAACAAAGCGTAAGAAGCAATATTAAAAGGAACTCCTAAAAAAATATCTGCACTTCTTTGGTATAATTGACAAGATAATTTTCCATCAGAAACATAAAATTGAAAAAACGCATGACAAGGAGGTAATGCTGCTTTTCCATTAGCTACGTTTTCTGAAAAAGAAACAGAAGTATCTGGCAAAACAGAAGGATTCCAAGCAGAAACCAACATTCTTCTAGAGTTAGGGTTTGATTTTAAAGTAGCAATTACTTCTTTTAGTTGATCTACCTCATCACTATTCCAATTACGCCATTGATGACCATAAACAGGACCAAGATTTCCATCTTCATCTGCCCATTCATTCCAAATTCTTACTCCATTTTCTTGAAGGTATTTAATATTTGTATCGCCTTTAATAAACCAAAGTAATTCGTAAACGATACTTTTTAAATGGAGTTTTTTAGTTGTTACCATTGGAAAACCTTCACTTAAATCAAAACGCATTTGATACCCAAAAACACTTTTAGTTCCAGTACCTGTTCTATCTCCTTTTTCGTTTCCGTTTTCTAAAACGTGCTTTACTAAATCGTGATATTGCTTCATTTTTCCTTCAAATTTCTAAAAAACTAAAATAAAAAAAACTTCAACCTAAAGAGATTGAAGTTTTAAATTCTATTATAAAGTTATTAACCTTTTTTAATAACTGATTAACCAATAATCATACCTGCAATAGTTGCAGACATTAAAGATGCTATAGTTCCACCTATTAAGGCTTTCATACCAAACTCAGATAATGTTTTACGTTGACCTGGAGCTAGAGAGCCAATACCACCAATTTGAATACCTATTGATGCGAAATTTGCAAAACCACATAACATATAAGTAGCCATAATTATAGATTTGTTATATGTTAAGTGTGTTGCACTTGCAATATTTTTAAGCTCTGCCAATTGTATATAACCAACAAACTCACTTGCTGCAAGTTTAATACCTAATAATTGCCCCATTAAAGCCATATCTTCTACTGCTACTCCAATTAACCACATTAAAGGTGCAAATAAATACCCTAAAATTGCTTCTAAAGAAAAGCTTTCATAAGCTGTATTTTCTGCCATCCATGCATTTAAAGTTGTAATATCTCCTACCCAACCTAAAATTCCATTTATCATAGCTATAACTGCAACAAATACTAATAACATTGCCCCAACGTTTACTGCTAAACGTAACCCTTCAGTTGTTCCGTTTGCAATTGCGTCTAAGATATTAGATCCAATTTTTTCTTGAGACACACTTACATCTGTATTTACTTCTTCTGTTTGTGGGTATAATATTTTAGAAATCACAATAGCTCCAGGTGCTGCCATAACAGAAGCTGCCAATAAATGTTTTGCAAACACCAATTCTAATGCTTTATCTCCACCACCCAAAAAACCTATATATGCTGCTAAAACTGCACCTGCAACTGTAGCCATACCTCCAATCATTACTAATAACATTTCAGACTTATTCATTTTTTCTAAATAAGCCTTAATTAACAGTGGTGCTTCAGTTTGACCTAAGAAAATATTACCAGCAACAGATAAACTTTCCATACCAGAAATCCCTAAGAATTTTGATAGACCAATAGCTAATATTTTTACTATTTTTTGAATAATACCCAAATAAAATAATAATGATGTTAATGCAGAAAAGAAAATAATTGTAGGCAATACTTGGAACGCAAATATGTAACCGAATTTATTCATATCTCCAACCATACCTGCAAATAGAAACTCACTACCTGCTTTCGTATATTCTAAAATTTCAATAAAAATACCTCCTATAAATTCGAATATTTTTTGAATAAATTTTACTTTTAAAACTCCAATAGCAATAAGTAGTTGAAGCGCTAAACCAATTCCAACTTTTTTCCAATCTATAGCTTTTTTATTACTACTAAATAAAAAAGCTATAACGATTAAAGCAAACATACCTAATGCACCTCTCCATAAACTGTTTAAAGAAAAACCTTGACTAGGAACTATTTCTGCTGCAGCAGTGATTGATTCTGTATTTTGCGAAAATGTTACAAAGGAAAAGAAGCAAAGAAAAACGATAAGTATTTTTTTCATAATTTAAGTGTAGATATTTAAGAACGTTTACTTATTTCGTCTCTTATTTTTGCTGCTAACTCGTAGTTTTCGTTTACAACTGCAGTATCTAGTTTTTTATGTAATTGATCTAAAGAAAGACTAGAAAAACTCACTTTAGATTTTTCTTCTGAATCGGTTTCAGTTTTTTGACTTGAGTTAAAATCATTATCTAAGGCCATTTCTTCTTCTACTTTTAAATAAATACCAGCTTTATCTAAGATATTTTCGTAAGTATAAATTGGGGCATTAAAACGAACTGCTATTGCAATAGCATCTGATGTTCTTGTGTCTATAACTTCTTCTTGACCATCTCTAACGCAGATTAAGCTAGAAAAAAATACACCATCTACCAATTTGTGAATAATTACTTCTTTTATTTTTATTGCAAAAGTATCAGAAAACGTCTTAAACAAATCATGAGTAAGAGGTCTTGGAGGTCTAATTTCTGTTTCTAAAGCAATAGCTATGGATTGTGCTTCAAAAGCACCTATGATTATAGGCAAAGTTCTTGTTCCTTCTATCTCACTCAAAACTAATGCATAAGCTCCGCTTTGAGTTTGACTGTAAGAAATTCCTTTTATAGTTAGTAGTATTAAACTCATAAATCAATCAACATTAAAAAAAGTAATCAATACCTTTTTTTAGAGGGCACAATTTAATAAAAATAATAGATTGCAAACCTTTATTTTATCAGTTTTTATAAATGAAAAAACCTAATGGCTTATTTCCATTAGGTTTTTTTATAAAATTATACTTTTACTATTAAGAAGCTTGTTTAAAAGCTTTTAATTTATCGATTAATTTTGGTACTACTTCAAAAGCATCGCCTACAATTCCGTAATCTGCAGCTTTAAAGAAAGGTGCTTCTGGATCTGTATTAATAACCACTTTTACTTTAGAGGCATTAATACCTGCCAAATGTTGTATTGCTCCAGAAATTCCAATAGCAATATATAAGTTAGATGCTACAGGTTTACCTGTTTGCCCTACATGCTCTCCATGAGGTCTCCAGCCTAAATCAGAAACAGGTTTAGAACAAGCTGTTGCAGCACCTAAAACATCTGCTAACTCTTCTATCATTCCCCAGTTTTCTGGTCCTTTTAAACCTCTACCAGCAGATACTACAGTTTCTGCATCTGCAATAGTTACTTTACCTGTAACTCTTTCTATTTTTTCTGATGTTACTCCTGCATCTACTACATTAGCTTCAAAAGTTTCTGTAATTCCTGATACTGGATTTTCATGAACTCCAAAAGAGTTTTTTGCAACACCTACTATTTTATTGTCTGTAGTAATTACAGTATTACTAAAGCCTTTATTTGAAAATGCTTTTCTTTTAACTGTAAAAGGACTTGTATCACTAGGTAAAGCTACCACGTTTGCAGCATAACCTGCATCTAAAGCTACAGCCAGTAAAGGTGCAACATGTAAAGTATCTATACTTGAATCTAAAATTATTGTTGATGCTCCTTGTGCTTCTGCAACTTGTTGTATTACTGATGCATATTGTTTTGCGTTAAAAGTACTTAAAGAGTCATTAGACACTGCAATTACTTTTTCTGCTCCATAAGTATATAATTCTTCATTATTGTTTGCATTTATAGTAAGTACCAAAACATTGCTACCTAATTGTTCTGCAACTTTTTTACCATACGAAACAACTTCAAAAGCACTTTTTTTGAATTTTCCTTCTCTTGAATCTGCGAAAACTAAAACTGACATATTATTAAGTTTTAAGTTGTTAGTAAATCAATATAAATTTAAGACACTAACAAAATTATTTTTATATTTTTTTTGAGGTTTTGAAACGATTTCAGATTAATTTAATCTGCGATTAAATCACTTTTGCCTCGTTATGTAACAATTCAATCAACTCATCAACATTATCTGCATCAATCAACTTAACTGCGCCTTTTGGGGCTGGTTTTTCAAAAGATTCTATTGATGTTGCTGCAGATGCTCCAGTTGGTTCAACTACATTTAATGGTTTTTTTCTAGCCATCATAATTCCACGCATATTTGGTATACGTAAATCTTTTTCTTCTACAATACCTTTTTGGCCTCCTACAACTAATGGCAAAGAAGTACTTAACGTTTCGTTTCCACCATCAATTTCTCTAACTGCAGAAACAGCTGTTCCATCAACCTCCATACCAACACAACCGTTTATAAAGTTAAAATCAACTAAACTTGCTAACATGCCTGGCACCATTCCTCCATTATAATCAATAGATTCTCTGCCAGCTAAAACCAAATCGTAACCACCATCTTTAACAACAGCAGCTAATTCTTTTGCAACTGCTAAACCATCTGTAGCTTCTGTGTTTACACGTATAGCATCATCTGCTCCAATAGCTAATGCCTTACGTAAAGTTGGTTCTGTAGATGCGTTACCTACATTTACAACTGTTATACTTGCACCTTGCTTTTCTTTAAACCACATAGCTCTAGTTAAGCTAAACTCGTCATAAGGATTAATTACAAACTGAACTCCATTCGTATCAAATTTAGTATCACCTTCTGTAAAATTTATTTTTGAAGTAGTATCTGGTACATGACTAATACAAACCAATATTTTCATAAATCTTCTATTTTTATCATTTATAACTCTTACAAAATTACGTCTTTTTTTTATAAATATACTATGCGTGCATAGTAAATTTGTAAGATTTTAACATTTCCCGAAAACGATTGCGTTTTTTATTCGTTAAAAAATCTTAGTTTCTAAAATTCTTACTACAATAGTGTAATTTAATTGCTTATTTTTGTTCTTCATAAATAATATCAAGAATTTAAAATCTACATGAAAACAGTTCAATTTAGAGAGGCTATTTGCGAAGCAATGAGTGAAGAAATGCGAAGAGATGAAAGCATTTATTTAATGGGTGAAGAAGTTGCTGAATATAATGGTGCATACAAGGCCAGTAAAGGAATGTTAGACGAGTTTGGAGCAAAAAGAGTAATTGATACTCCAATTGCCGAACTTGGTTTTGCAGGAGTTGCTATAGGGTCTGCTATGAATGGCAATAGACCAATTGTAGAATATATGACGTTTAACTTCTCTTTAGTTGGAATTGATCAAATTATAAACAATGCTGCAAAAATTAGACAAATGTCTGGTGGACAGTTTAATTGTCCTATCGTATTTAGAGGCCCAACAGCTTCTGCAGGGCAATTAGGAGCAACACACTCTCAAGCTTTTGAGAATTGGTTTGCAAATACTCCTGGCCTAAAAGTAATTGTTCCATCTAATCCATATGATGCTAAAGGATTATTAAAAGCTGCAATTAGAGATGATGATCCAGTTATTTTTATGGAATCTGAACAAATGTATGGTGATAAAATGGAAATTCCTGAAGGAGAGTACATTATACCAATAGGTGTTGCAGATATAAAAAGAGAAGGAACAGATGTAACTATTGTTTCTTTTGGTAAAATTATTAAAGAAGCTTACAAAGCAGCAGACGAATTAGCAAAAGAAAATATTTCTGTAGAAATTATAGATTTAAGAACTGTAAGACCAATGGATCATGCAGCAATTATAACATCTGTAAAGAAAACAAACAGATTGGTTGTTTTAGAAGAAGCTTGGCCGTTTGCAAGTGTAGCTACAGAAATTACTTACAGAATACAAGATGAAGCTTTTGATTACTTAGATGCTCCAATTAAAAGAATTACAACTGCTGATGCACCTGCACCATACTCACCAGTATTATTCGAAAAATGGATTCCAAATCATAAAGATGTAATTAAAGCAGTTAAAGAAGTGCTTTACGTCTAATAATTTTTTAACAAAAAAAATAAAATCCTTTTTCAATTTTTGATAAAGGATTTTTTTATTCAGAAAACATTTATTGAAAAGCAATTAATACGTACTTTTGCAACCCCTATTTTTAGAACGAATAAAATTAAAAGATGAGTGCACAAAAAAGACAAACAGTAGATTGTTTGATAGAAATACCTAAAGGAAGTAGAAATAAATACGAATACGATTTTGAATTGAAAAAAATTAGATTCGATAGAATGTTATTTTCATCAATGATGTACCCTGGAGATTATGGTTTTATTCCAGAAACCTTAGCTTTAGATGGAGACCCATTAGACGTACTTGTAATGGGTACAGAGCCAACGTTTCCAATGTGTGTAATGGAGGTTAGACCAATTGGCGTATTCCATATGGCAGATGAAAAAGGACCAGATGAAAAAATTGTTTGTGTACCTGTATCTGATCCTATTTGGAATTCTTGTAGAGATCTTAACGACCTAAACCCTCATAGAATTAAAGAAATTACTCACTTTTTTCAAGTATATAAAGATTTAGAAGAAAAAAAAGTAGATGTTGGTAGTTGGGGAGATGCTAAAGAAGCATACGAAATCGTAGACAAATGTATAGAGCGTTATGAAAATAGCGAACATAAAACTAATGGAAACTTTACTATATAAGTCTAAATAAATTTCCACATAAAATATAAGCTCTTCAGTTAATCCTGAGGAGCTTTTTTCTTTCTCATTGATTTTGTTATATTTACGAACATATTAACTAATCAAATTTAAATATTATATGGAATCAATGATGATTTACATGCCAATTGCAATGGCAGTTTTAGGTTTAATCTACATGTGGATTAAACAATCTTGGGTAATGAAACAAGATGCAGGAGATGGTAAAATGAAAGAAATTTCAGATTACATTTATGAAGGTGCATTGGCGTTTTTAAGTGCCGAATATAAACTTTTGGCCATTTTTGTGGTAATAGTAAGTGCAGCTTTGGCAGCAGTTTCATTTATAGTTCCAACAACACATATATTAATAGTAGTCGCTTTTATTTTAGGAGCTGTCTTTTCTGCTTTAGCAGGTAATATAGGAATGAAAATTGCCACCAAAACAAACGTAAGAACTACACAAGCAGCTAGAACAAGCTTACCAAACGCTTTAAAAATATCTTTTGGAGGTGGTACAGTAATGGGGTTAGGAGTTGCTGGTTTAGCAGTATTAGGTTTAACTGCGTTCTTTATCTTTTTCTTTTGGTTTTTTATGGATAGTACATGGACAAATACCATGGACATGACTATTGTTTTAGAAACATTAGCTGGTTTTTCTTTAGGTGCTGAATCTATTGCTCTTTTTGCAAGAGTTGGTGGAGGAATTTACACAAAAGCAGCAGATGTTGGTGCAGATTTAGTGGGTAAAGTAGAAGCTGGAATTCCAGAAGATGACCCTAGAAACCCTGCTACTATTGCAGATAATGTAGGTGATAATGTAGGTGATGTTGCAGGTATGGGTGCAGATTTATTTGGTTCTTATGTTGCAACAGTTTTAGCTGCTATGGTTTTAGGAAACTACGTAATAAAAGATATGGGTGGTGCTATTACTGATAAATTTGGTGGAATTGGGCCAATTTTATTACCAATGGCAATTGCAGGTATTGGCATTATCATATCTATTATAGGTACAATGCTTGTTAAAATAAAAAACAACGACGCAAAAGAAGACCAAGTAATGGGTGCTTTAAACCTTGGTAACTGGGTTTCTATAGGACTAGTTGCTGTTGCATGTTTTATATTATGTAAATGGATGTTACCAGAAACAATGCAAATGGAATTCTTTGGTGAAGGTTTACAAGAAATCTCATCAATGCGTGTTTTCTATGCAACTTTAGTTGGTTTAGTGGTAGGTGCTGTTATATCATCAGTAACAGAATACTATACAGGTTTAGGAAAATCACCAATTTTAAAAATCGTTCAACAATCTTCTACAGGAGCAGGAACAAATATTATTGCTGGTTTAGCTACAGGTATGATTTCTACATTTCCATCAGTACTATTATTTGCTGGTGCAATTTGGGCTTCTTATGCTTTTGCTGGTTTTTACGGAGTTGCTTTGGCTGCTTCTGCAATGATGGCTACTACTGCTATGCAATTAGCAATTGACGCTTTTGGACCAATTTCTGATAACGCTGGTGGTATTGCAGAAATGAGTGAACAAGAACCAATTGTAAGAGAACGTACAGATATTTTAGATTCTGTTGGTAATACAACTGCAGCAACTGGTAAAGGATTTGCTATTGCTTCTGCTGCATTAACCTCTTTAGCTCTTTTTGCAGCTTATGTAACGTTTACTGGAATTGATGGAATTAACATTTTTAAAGCACCTGTTTTAGCAATGTTATTTGTTGGAGGTATGGTACCTGTTGTGTTTTCTGCTTTAGCAATGAATGCTGTTGGTAAAGCTGCTATGGAAATGGTACAAGAAGTAAGAAGACAGTTTAAAGCTATTCCTGGAATTATGGAAGGTACAGGAAAACCTGAGTATGACAAATGTGTAGC
Source organism: uncultured Polaribacter sp. (assembly GCA_964565055.1). Lineage (GTDB taxonomy): Bacteria > Bacteroidota > Bacteroidia > Flavobacteriales > Flavobacteriaceae > Polaribacter. The sequence goes on from CAZMDC010000009.1 coordinate 83,110, forward strand.
TATTTCTACACAAGCATCGTTAAGAGAAATGATGTTACCTGGTTTATTAACCATTGGTTTCCCATTAATTATTGCCTTTGTTCCTTTAGCTTTTGGAATGGATAACTTAGCCATTGCAGAAATGTTAGGTGGTTATATGGCTGGTGTTACTGTATCTGGAGTTCTTTGGGCAATTTTTCAAAATAACGCTGGTGGTGCTTGGGACAATGCTAAAAAATCGTTTGAAGCAGGTGTAGAAATCAATGGCGAAATGACTTATAAAGGTTCTGATGCTCATAAGGCTGCTGTAACTGGAGATACTGTTGGAGATCCTTTTAAAGATACTTCTGGGCCATCAATGAACATTTTAATTAAACTTACTTGTTTAATTGGTTTAGTTATTGCACCAATTTTAGGTGGTCATTCTGAGGAAACAGGAGCTATTGAAATTAAAAATGAAGTAAATGTAGAAGTTACTGCTTCTACTAATTCAGATTTAGTTGCTGCTACCATAATAACAACAAAAACTGTAGATGGTGAAACAGTTACTGAAACAGAAAAATTTAATGGCACAATTGAAGAAGTTGAAGCAAAAGCCGAAAAATCTGGAAAAATTGTTTCTGTAGATGTTAATAAAAATAAGAAAAAAACAACCAACGAAGTAAAAATTAAAGTAGAAGATAAAAACTAATTCTTACCTTATTTATAAAAAAAAGCCACATTAACATGTGGCTTTTTTTATGCAGTATATGTACCTTTAAAATAAAAAAATGTCAATTTTTACTAATGACCCTTTACAAATAATTGTTTTTCAGAGTTATGGAACACAAAATCATTTATATGTAAGAGGTAGAGCTTTAGAAGATGAAAAGATTAGTTTAGAAAGCAGAAATATTTTTAAAATACTTATAAATACTTGGAAACGATTTGAAAGTGATGAAATTAAACACACAGAATTAGTTGTAACCTTACCAAATCAGCAAAAAATAAAAACAACAACAGATAAAGATGGTTATTTTATAGTTGATGAAAAAGTAGAAGATTTAGAAGGTTTGGCTAATTCTAAAGGTTGGTTACATTTCGAAGTATCTTATGCCAACACAAAAATCAATAAAATTATAAGTAAAAAGAACAGTTTCAAAGGTGCTCTATTAATACCATCAAAAGATGCAGATTTTGGAGTTATTAGTGATATTGATGATACCATTTTACACACAGGTGTTGTTTCTTTATTAAAGTGGAGGCTTATTGCAAACACGTTTTTTAAATCACCTTATAAAAGAAAAGCACTCGATGGCACATCTAAATTTTATAATTTATTATATGTAGGAAATTCTGGTGAAAATGCAAACCCTTTTTTTTATGTGAGTCACAGTCCATGGAACATGTACAGGTATTTAACCTACTTTTTAAAGAAAAATAATTTTCCAAAAGGAGCTATTTTATTAAGAGCTATAAGGTCTATTTTTTCTAAAAAAAAGGGAGAAAAACCACAAAAACAAAAAGAAATTATTAATATTTTAAAAACTTACCCAGATTTATCTTTTATTTTAATTGGTGATGCTGGAGAAAAAGATGCAGAAATTTATATGGAAACTGTTACTCAATTTCCAAACAGAATTAAGGCTATTTATTTAAGGAGCGTGTCAAAAGCAAAAAATAATATCAGAATAAAAAACTTAATCAAAAATTATACAGATACTGAGTTTTTATTGGTTAATAATAGTGATGAAGCAATTGCTCATGCTAAAAAACATAAATTTATTACATAAAAAAACTACTTAAAATTACTTAAGTAGTTTTTTTTGTTGATTGTTTGTAGTTTACACTTTTTTTCTTCCAGTAATAAGTGAAATTAAAAATAAAATAATAAATACTACAAATACTATTTTAGCTATTCCTGCAGCTGCTCCTGCTATACCTCCAAAGCCTAAGACTCCAGCTATTAATGCTATTATTATAAAAGTGATTGCCCAACGTAACATAGTTTAAGTTTTTATGGTTAATATTTAAATAGTTTAATTACTATTTCTTATTCATCAAAATTAATTCATTAGTAAAGAGCACGTTAACTCGTTTGGCTTTAATTTTAACTCAAATAAACACTTATATAATATAATTTTAAATAAAAAAAGCTGCCTTTTAGGCAACTTTCTTTATTTGTAGTAAAAAGTATAAGATTAATGAATATCTTCTAAAGTTTTAATATTCTCTAAGCCAAACTCAATTTTATTTTTTTGGGTTTCTAATAAAGATTTTGTACTGTTTGGTAAATGAATTTCGTTTAAAACTTCTTCATATTCTTTAACTGCAGTTTTTTCTCCTCTTATAGATTCTTCCAACATGGATTCTTCATTATCTAAAGATAACATTGCTTTAATATCCATCCAAGCTCTATGAGCAGTTCCTGTTATGCTTCCTCCTTTATCAATTTCTTGATTATAAGATTTAATTTCATCCTTTAAATCATGCCCAAAGTTATATCTTTCTTGTGCTTTTGATTTAAAGTAACTTTTTAAGGCTGTATTTTCTATGTTCTCAGCAGCATTTTTAAAGCCTTTTTCTGCATCATAAGTTTTTTCTAAAAGTTCATTTAATTTTTGTCCAACTTCTTCTGTATAGGTATTCATCTCATTTAAAATTTTATATGAACGCTTATTTTATTTTTCTGATGCTAAACGTTTTACATCATGTAATTTTTTTCCCTTTTTCTTTCACTTCAAAAGTAATACGTATTAGTGTGTTCTTTTTGTTCAAAAGATGCAGAGTTTGACTCAAATAAAAGAAATTACAAATTAATAACTGGTTTATACTCTTTTAAAAGTGCTATTAACGCATTTTCTGAAGGTGATATAAATTCGTCTGAGTGCTTACCTAAAGCTGCAGTTTTAAAATACTTTTCAATAGATGAATTTTCGTAAGTTTTTAAGATATGAGGATGTACATAATATTTTCTTGAAACATTTCTGGTATTTCCTAACTCTTTTGAAGCGATATCTAAAGCAGATAAAATATTTTTTTTATTTTGTTTCGATTCTTGTTCTATACCAAAATCCATCAAAGTATTAAAGCAAATTAATGATGCAGACCAAGTTCTAAAGTCTTTTGCTGTAAATAATTCTCCACTTATATTGTGTATATATTCATTTACTAAGCTACTATCAATTTCTTTTTTATCGCCATCAACATCAAAATATTTAAAGAGTTTCCAACCAGGAATTTCTTGACATTGATTTACTAATTTAATTAGTTTTTTATTTCGTAGTGTTATTTTGTGTTCTTTACCTCTTTTGCCAACAAACTCAAATCTAATTTTATTATTCTGCTTTATAAAATGTTTAGTTCTTAAAGTTGTAATACCATAAGTTTTATTTTTTTTTGCATATTGCGTATTTCCAATTCTAATATGTGTTTCTTCTAGAAGTGTTAACACCAAAGCCAAAGCTTTAGATTTTACCCAACTATCTTGACTCAAATCATAAGCAACTTTTTTTCTTATTTTAGGTAGGCTTTTACCAAAATCTATCATTTTAATAAATTTTGTCTTATTTCTTATCGCTTTCCATTTTTCGTGATATCTGTACTGTTTTCTACCTTTTGAATCTCTCCCAACAGCTTGTAAATGACCATTATCTATTTCAGAAATTTTAACACTATTCCACATTGGAGGAATAACCAAAGAATTAATTCTTTTAAGAGTTTTTTTACTAGAAACCACTTTATTATTTTGTTGATATAAAAAACTTTCACCTTTTCTTATTCTATTGATAGACAAGTTAAAGTTATTTACATACACCAAATCAAAGTAATCTAAAGAGGTTTCTGGTTTGGTTAAAATGCTATTAACTTTAGATTTGTCTATAACTTTAATCATATTAATTTATATGTTTTTTTTCATATATTTTCTATAATCTTCTGCTAAAGATTTCTTTTCTTTTTCAGTAAAAACTTTACCTGCTAATTGAAAAAAAGTATGTTCTTCGTCCTTTAAATGATGCTCTACTTTATCTTTTAGTTGTTTTGCGTAAGTTAGCCAAGCAGAAGAATCGTAAGCTGTTTTGTTTAATTTTTCTATAATTTCATCAATTTCATGATGCTCTGCAATACCATGTCTTGCTTTTTCTTGCATCATATCATTACTAATTAAAGGCTTATAAAAATGTCTTTCTTCTGCATCTGCATGAATTTCTAATTCTTTTTTAAGTGACATGTATACTTCTTTTCTAATTTCTGATGCTCCAGAGGTTTGTATTAATTGATCTAATAATAGTCTTTGCTTATCATGATCTTGTCTAATTTGTTCAAAAATATTCATAATTATTGTTTTATATTTCCTCAAAAATAAATCTGTAATAGAGCAATTGTTAACTCATTTAAATGAAATATTGGTAATATTTATTATATCTTCGCATTTACCTTAATTTTATTAGTAATTAATTAAACAGTGTAATAAGCTATGATACATATTGAGATTATTGCTGATAGTCCTAAAGACTTTTTAGAACAACTTCAAGAAGCTATTGGTGGAGAAATAACAGAACGTTGGAGCGAATTTGTTCTTAGAATAAATAACGAAAACGGAATTGGGTATATTAGATACATCCCTTTTGATTGGGGTGTTCATTTGCTAGATTTTGAGATAAAATTTCATAAAGAAATACATCTAAATATAGAATCTCATGACGAATTTAATCCAATACGTTTTATTTACCCTTCTTTAGGTAGCTTAAAACACAAGTTTGGTATACACAAAAAAATAAAGGAAGTTGGACAATTTCAGTCCTTAATTTTTACAAATAAAGATGGTGGTCATAATGATATAATTTTTCCAAAAAACGAGAAATTAGCAATTAACATCATACAAATTATTAGAAAACAATTTCTTAAGAAAAGAACTACAAACGTTTCTACATTAAATGATAAATTATATGAAGTTTTTGTAGATACAGATCATGATAATAGATTTGCTAGTTATGGAACTTTAAATTTAAAAATGGCAGACCTTATTAAAGGTATGCACAAAATTAAAGCCAAAGGTATGCTTAGAATTTTAAAAATAGAATCTCGTATTTATGAGATTTTATCTATGCATATACAACAACACAATAGAATATTAGCAGGAGATAAATTACCTGAAGGTATTAACAGAAGCGATTTAAAAATTATTAGAAAAATTGGAAATGATATATTAAGTAATCCTGCAAAAAATTACTCTTTAGATCAACTTTCATTTAAATCTGGTTTAACCCAAGCAAAATTACAAGAAGGTTTCAAGTTTTTATACAATAGAACTGTTACAGAGTATATAAGACACGTTCGCCTAGAATCTGCAAGAGATATGCTTAAAAATACCGATTTAAATATCTCTCAAATAGTATATAGTATTGGGTTTAGCAGTAGAAGTTATTTTTCTAAAATATTTAAAGAAAAATATAATATTACACCTAATAGCTTTAAAAAAAAACTAAAAAAAGTAGCGTAATAAAAAAGCCTTGATATAAAAATATCAAGGCTTTAAAAATCAACCAACCTTTACAAAGTCCATGCTTTGTAAATGCTTTTAATTTTATTTAAATAACTTTTTCAAAAAGAATAAAACACCATATTTGCTAGCAAATTTTAAAAAATTTGTTAATAAATTTAGAGGTTTCATACTTTCAGCAAATTCATTTTTTACATTTTTAAGTTCTTCTAAAGCAATCTGTTTTTCTAAACTTAGAATTTTTAAATCTTTTTCAATTTCTTTAAAATTATGATAATTTTTCATGCTCTTTTAATATATGGTTAGTCGAAAAACTTTTTAGATAAATTCTGTATAATTTTTGTATCGATAGATTTTCTAAAAAGAAAAATGATAAACATTATTACAAATAGAATACATGCTATTGATAAATAACCTAAAGCAACATTGTTTAAATAGTCTCCTAAAGCTATTGCACCTGCAATCAATAAAAAAATGAATGCTAAAGTAAATACACCACCTATAAGAACTAACTTAGTTACTAAACTTAATGACAATGCAGATAAATAAAACGATTTAAGTTTTATATATTCTACAGAGCTCTTAGTGTATTTTTTACCTAAATCTGTAGCACTATCTGATGATTTATTTACTGAATCTAATATGCTCATCTATTATACAGTTTGACTAATTGGGTTAGCTTTTGAATTATTTTTTTGCAAATCTTTGTTTTTCTTTTTCAATTCACTTAATTTTCTTTCTAAGGTTGTAATTACGTCTTCAGCTTTATAACTTACATCAGACATTACATTTTCTAATTGAGTTTCTAAAGTTTGTTTTTGATTACTAACTGTAGCAGAAACCCTTTCTTTAATTTCATCTGCAGATTCTGCAAACTTATCTTTTGCTGTTAATGCTTCTTCTTTTAGTTTTCTTCTAGTATTTTCACCTTTGTCTGGTGCAAATAATACACCTAAAATTCCTCCTATTGCTGTTCCTATTAATAAATTTGATAAATCACTCATAGTTTTCGATTTTTATGGATTAAACTTAATTATATTCATATTAAATACTTTACAAAGATAAGAGAAAACTAAAATTTCATTTATCTCATAAAATTGAAATGTTAACGCAAATGCTATTATCAAAAAAATGGTAGATATTTAAAGCTAATTAATAACTTCTTTTAATAGCAATTTTCTGTGCTCTTTTTTCAATTCGGTTTTTAAAAAGTTTAGTTACAAATGACAATGTAGTTTTACTTTGTGCTACTTTTAAAACAAACTCACTAAAGTTTAGTAGTTTTCCAAACTCAGAGTTCAAATCTTGTTTGTAAGAAGATAAAAATGCCTCAGAAAAATTATTTTGTTGTAAACAAGTTTCAATTTTTTTTGCACACAATATACCAGACATCATTCCAGTTCCTACTCCTTCTTTATAAAATGAATTTGCCAAACCAGCTGCATCACCTACAAGCAAAAATCTATTTCCATAAACTTTCTGATTTTTAAAATTATATGGAATACCCCATCCACGCCATTTTATAACTTGTTTTGCATTCGTAAATTTATAATTCACTTTAGGATGATTACAAATAATGTATTGAATTTCATCAATTAAATTAATATTATGTTTTAAAATTTCTTCTGTATTGCCTCCCAAAGTTACATTTGCTTGATTATTTGGTAGTGGAAATAAATAAAAAAACAAGGGTATCTTATTATAATGTAACCTTATTTCTGCTTCGTTATTTGTATTTAAATGACTTACATTATTAAAATAGGCACTAATAAAGGTGGATGATTTCTTTTTATTTACACTATTTCTTGCCAATTTTTTAGATACAATAGAGTTAACACCATCTGCACCTACAACAAGTTTTGTTAAAATTTGTTTTTTATCTTTTAATGTTATTAAAATACCATCTTTAGTTTCTGTAATATTTTTAACGGCGTTTCCAAACTCACAAGTTGTATATTTTTTTGAAAGATTGTTCACTAGAAAAGAATCAAAATGCAATCTTTTTCCATAAGAAATAATCATATCTCTTTCTGATGATTCTTTGATGTCTATTTTTAAATTATCAGTTATGTGTAAATTAATTTCTTTGGTATGCAAAAAATTATCATCAGCTAAAAAATCATCAAATAGATTAAGAGTTTTTAACGATTTATAGGCATGCATCATTAAACCATCTCCACATGTTTTATCTCTAGGAAAATGAGCTTTATCAATTATATAATGATGTATTTTTAATTTCGATAAATATAAAGAAGTACTTGCACCTGAAGGTCCAGAGCCAATAATACACACATCTGTCTTTATCATAATCTTGTTCTAATGATTTTTAAAGTTATGAGACTTTAAGCTAAAAAAGAAAGAATCTCCTGTTCTTTTTTGACTTAATTCGCTAATTGACTTTGCAGAAAGTTGTAAAACTCTTGGGTAACCACCAGTAACTTGACAATCTTTCATCAAAACAATTAATTTTCCTGAAGGTGTAAGTTGCACAGTGCCTGGTAAAACAGCAGATGTTAAAATTTGAGGCAAAGTATTTACAATTACTTCATTTAATTGATAACCCATTCTATTTGCATTTTTACTAATTGAAAATTGCGTTTCTAATAATTCTTTTTTTTGAACATTTGATAATAAATTATATTCTGGCCCTTCATAACAACTTAAATGTTTTGATGTAAAATGGTTTAAAGCAACTTTTACAGTAGCTTTAGAAGTAATTGTGTTTTTAACTATTGTTGAATAAGGAATTATGTCTCCTTTTTGTAAACAATTTTGCTTTGTAACTGGTTTATAAAAACTTCTACTTTTTAAAATATTTTTTGTTAAGAAACCATCTTTTACAGCCAAATAACAACGAAAACCAAAATTTAAAGAATTGAATAAAAGTATGTCGTTTTTTTGAACAACAATTTGTGAGTTTAATGCTATTGGTTTATCATTTATTTTTGGATTAAAATCTGCACCTGTTATACAAATTATTGTAGAAGTTAAAAATTTAAACGAAGTTTTAGACAATGTAATTTCTAAGACTGCAGCAGATGTTTTATTGTTTAAAATACTATTTGCAAGTTTTGCAGAATAAGAATCCATTACTCCAGAAATTGGTACTCCACTTGCAGCAAAACCTACTCTACCTCTATCTTGTACAGAGTTTAAAAAACCAGCCTGTAACACTTTAAGCATCGTAAAAAGATTTAGAAAGTTGATAGTTTTTAGCAGCAATTTCTTTTTCAAGTTGATAAAAAGAGGCTAAAGAAATTGGTTTGAATTTTATAAAATCTCCTGATTTTGCAAAACAAGGATTTGGTTTTACCACATCAAAAAAATTAATAGGTGTTTTGCCAATAATATTCCAACCTCCAGCAGAATTGTTAGGATAAATACCAGTTTGCATTCCTCCTATTCCAACAGATCCTTTTGTTACACTTAACCTTGGTGTTGGTTTTCTATCAAAAATAAGTTGTGTATTTAAGCCTCCCAAATATAAAAACCCTGGTAAAAAACCAATAAAATAAATCCTATAAATAGCTTCAGAATGTAGTTTGATGATTTCATCAATTTGTATGTCAGATTTTTTTGACATTTCTTGTAAGTCAATTCCAAATTTTAAATCATAACAAACTGGAATTTCCCATTGATAATAATCTTGCTTTTTTATAAGCAAACTAGAAGAATAAATTGATTTTAGAAAATTAACTTCCTTTTTAAAATCAATAATATGAGAACTATAAACAATAGTTAGAGAATGATAACCCTGTATTAAATCTACAATATCTTCTACTTTATGGTTGATTATTTTTTCTTTAAATAATAAAATATCTTCTAAAATTTCATCTTTAATACTAGCTTTCCATTCCACAAGAATTGCGCTTTCTCCAAAAGGTTTGTATGTAATATTTTTATTCAATTTTAATGCCTTCTTTTACTAAATTTTCATGAAGATATTTTACAATTTCTAAAGCATTTTTACTATCTCCATGAATACAAAAAGTATCTGCTTTTATTTTTTTTATTTCTCCAGAAACAGTCTTAACAGTATTTTTTCTAATCATTTGTAAAACATGATTAAAAACCTGTTTTTTATCAACCAATAACGCGTTTTTATGAATTCTAGATACTAAAGTTAAATTGGTATTGTAATTTCTATCAGCAAAAGCTTCGTATTTAATTTTAATATTATTTTTTAAAGCAACCCTCTCAATTACAGAATCATAAGGCACATATAAAAAGCTGTTTTTTAGATATTTTTTTGTGACATTAATAAAAAAAATAGCCAAATCCTCATCTTTAGCAATTGCATTATATAGTACTCCATGTGGTTTTATATGATGCAGCTTAGCATCAAAAAAAGAGACTCTTTCTAAAAATAAATTTAATTGATATTGAATACTTTTAGACAAATCATCTTTAGAAATTTTTAGCATTTTTCTGCCAAAATTTTCTTTGTCTGGAAATGATGGATGTGCCCCTATTTTTACGTTGTTTTTAATAGCTAATTGAAGTGTAGTATCAATAGAATTTATATCACCAAAATGACCTCCACAAGCAATATTACAAGATGAAATGAATGGCATTAACAAATGTTCGTTAGCAATCCCTTCTCCAACATCACAATTTATGTCAATCTTCATTTTATAGTAAATTAAAAACTTTTAAAATTCCTTTTACACCTAAAAAAACAGCAATTGCTAAAATTACAAAACCAATAATATTTTGCCTTTTTGAGTTTATAAAATTACCCAAAACATTTTTATTATTCATAATCCATAGCAAAATGATTACAATAATTGGCAACAATAAGCCATTTGCTATTTGTGCAAATTTTATAATTTCAATTGGTTTTATTCCTATTGATGAAAAGAATACACCTAAAAGAAGAATAATCATCCAAACCATTCTAAATGATTTTGATTGTAAACCTCCTTTAAATCCCAAACATCCTTTTGCTACATAAGCTGCTGCTAATGGAGCTGTTATTGCAGAAGTAATACCTGCTGCAAACAAACCTAAAGCTAAAAAATATTTGGCAAACTCACCATATAAAGGCGCTAAACCTTCTGCTAAATCTGCTGCGTTTAAAATTTCTTTAGATGGTATTGAGGCTGCAGAAATTATAATTGCCATAGAAACCATTCCTCCTAAAATTATTGAAATAAGGGTGTCTTTTTTTGCGAGCGAAACATCTTCTTTGTTCTTCCATCTTTCTTTTACCAAAGAAGCATGTAAAAACAAATTGTAAGGCACAACAGTTGTACCAATTAAACCAATAACTGTCAATAAACTTTTCTCTGGAAATTTAGGAACAAACATTCCTTTTAATACTTCAAAAAAATTCGGTTGCGTTATAATTGCAGTAATTACAAAGGAGAAACTCATCAACAAAACTAAAGTAACTAAAGCTTTTTCAAGGAATTTATAATTGCCAATATATAAAAGTACAAAAGCGATTACACCAATTATTAAACTCATAAAATTGATGGACAAACCACCAATACTATATTTGAACTCGCCAAAAATAGTTTCCAATCCTAAAATTCCTCCACTGATATTTCCTGCTTCGTAAGAAGCATTTCCAACTACAATTGCAGCTAAAATTAAGATTGTTATAAAGTGTTTTAAAAACGGAATTTTAATTTCTTCTCTAATAACTTCCGACAATCCTTTTTGAGAAATAATGCCTAATCTTGCAGCCATTTCTTGCAAAACAATGGTTGCAATTATAGAAAGTAACATTGCCCATAACAAATTGAAACCAAAATTTACACCAGCCAACGTACAAAGTGTTACAGTTCCTGGACCAATAAAAGCTGCAGCCACTAAAGTTCCTGGTCCAATATTTTTGAAGTATTTTTTTATCATTATTCCCAAACTAGTTTATCAGTTGCTGCTAATTTTGATTTTTCAACTATTATTTTTTTTAACCTTGGATTTTTACTGATCAATAAATCAATTTCTTCTGATTGATCCATACTTGATTTATTTTTTAACTTTTTTGAGTCTAAAAATTTTAGTTGATAATTCTCAAACATATAATTAGCTACTATTCCTTCACAACAACCTAATCGTTGGTATATTAGCAATCTATTATTCATCGAATCAAAATAAGTGGCTAAAGGATGCATAAACAACTCTTCAGAAGACTTTTCAAAAGAGCCATTGGCTTTTTGAAAATAAATTTTCCAATTTCCTCCTGCATTTCCCCAATCTCCACTTTGAGAGCCAGAAATCAACAAATCATTTAAACCATCGCTATTTAAGTCAATAATACTTCTTAATAATTTTTCATTATCTGGCTCAAAAACTCGTTTTTTGGTTATGGAAATATAATCTTCAATACTTTCAATTAAAAATTGTTTTTCTTGTTGCGCAGAAACTTTATCAAATAAAGTGATCAATAGAAAGACTAAAATTAATTTCATTTTTTTATTTTCTCAAACTTTCCAATAAATATACTTTTAAAAAACAAAAAACACCTCAAAATTGAGGTGTTTTCTATAAATATAATATCGATTTAATATTTAATACGAATATCTCTGTGGACCTCCTCTTCGAATCTCTTCGCTGGCAAACTCCTCAAATTGCTTAAAGTTATTTCTAAATGCGTTCGATAATTTAAACGCAGTTTCATAATATGCATCATCATTATTCCAAGTAGATCTTGGGCTTAATAATTCTGCTGGAACTCCAGGACAAGATCTTGGTTGTGCAACTCCAAAAACAGAATGGATATGATAATTTTCATACGTATAATCTGCTAAATCACCATTTAAAACTGCAGTAATCATTGCTCTTGTATATTTCAAAGGCATTCTTCTACCAACTCCATATTGTCCTCCAGACCAACCTGTGTTAATTAACCAAACATTTACGTTTGCATCTTTCATTTTTTCGCTTAACATCTCTGCATATTTTGTAGGATGCAAAGGCATAAATGGCGCTCCAAAACAAGCTGAAAAATTTGGTGTTGGCTCAGTAATTCCTGCTTCAGTTCCTGCAACTTTTGCTGTATAACCAGAAATAAAATGGTAAGCAGCTTGTGCTGGTGTTAACTTAGATATTGGAGGCAATACTCCAAAAGCATCCGCAGTTAAAAAGAAAATATTCTTAGGATTTTTACCAATTGATGGTTCTTGAATATTATCTATATGATAAATTGGGTAACTAACTCTTGTGTTTTGAGTAATAGAAGTGTCTGCAAAATCTACAACACCTTTATCATCCATGACAACATTTTCTAAAATTGCCCCTTTTTTAATTGCTGCAAAAATTTCTGGCTCTTGTTCTTGAGATAAATTAATCACTTTTGCATAACAACCACCTTCAAAATTAAAAACGGTGTTTTCTGCTGTCCAACCATGTTCATCATCACCAATTAAACTTCTATTAGGATCTGTAGAAAGTGTTGTTTTTCCTGTTCCAGATAATCCAAAGAAAATTGCTGTATCTCCATCTTTACCAACGTTTGCAGAACAATGCATTGGTAAGGTGTCTTTATATACTGGTAGAATAAAATTTAAAGCAGAAAAAATTCCTTTTTTAATTTCTCCAGTATATCCTGTACCACCAATTAACGCAATTTTTTTAGTAAAATTTAAAATTGCAAAGTTGTGTTGGCGTGTTCCATCAACCTCAGCATCTGCCATAAAACCTGGAGCATTGATAACAGTCCATTCTGGAGAAAAATCTTTTAATTCTTCTTTGGTTGGTCTTAAAAACATGTTATGGGCAAACATATTACTCCAAGGATACTCGTTTACAACACGAATATTTAACTTGTAGTTCTCGTCTGCACATGCATAGCTATCCCTTACAAAAATTTCTTTTCCAGATAAATAACCAACAACTTTTTCATATAATTTGTCAAATTTATTTTCATCAAAAGGTAAGTTTATATTGCTCCACCAAACCTCATCTTTGGTAATATCGTCTTTAACAATAAAACGATCCATTGGAGATCTTCCTGTAAACTCTCCTGTGTTTACAGCAATGGCTCCTAATGAAGATTCTACCCCTTGTTTTTTTTCTAATGTTTCTTGGTGTAATTCGTTAGAAGTTAATTGATAACGAACTGTTGCGTTTTTGATTCCTAGACTATTTAAC
>CAZMDC010000010.1:0-86274 GCA_964565055.1 uncultured Polaribacter sp.
TGGTAACATAGTTTTTTTTGTTTTCGTGGTTAATGAATGCCAACGGTCTCGTATATGAGACGTAGTGGATTTTACGCACTAACTTTTCGGTTTAGTACAGACCTTAAATATACAAAAAAGCCACAAACGAAGCACTTACTCCGCTATGGCTTATATACATTGTTACCTGCAGTTTTTTATCCAAATTTCACGCTTGTCATTGTAAGTGAACCACCTATTGGAGTATCATTAAATATGGTCGTATTGTCGTTTTTGGCTTTTAAAGCTAAAGTATATAGTAAAGGAAGATAATGTTCGGAAGTTGGAATGGCTAAATCAAAAGCTTTTCCTTGATTTTTAAAATCAATCAGACTTTTGTGATTTCCTTCCAATATCCACTTCTTCATTTTTTCATCTACCTCAATTGCCCAATCATAACCATAATTCTCGTTAATTTTCGTGAAATCTACTTTCCTTAAATTGTGAACGATATTGCCACTTCCAATTATCAACACGCCTTTATTTCTTAACTTCTTTAGTTGCTTAGCCAATTCATAATGTTGATTAGGAGTTAAAGAGAGGTCTAAACTCAACTGAATTATAGGCACATCTGCATTTGGAAACAAATGTTTTACAACTGTCCAAGAACCGTGGTCTAAACCCCATTTGTCATCCAAGTGAACTGTGTTTTTGGGCGTTACAATTTCTGTGATTTCTTTTGCTAATTTCGGATGTCCTGGAGCAGGGTACTGCACTTGATATAACTCTTTAGGAAAGCCTCCAAAGTCGTGAATTGTTTTTGGATTTTCCATAGCTGTAACAAAAGTTCCTTTTGTTTCCCAATGAGCTGAAACGACAATAATAGCGTTTGGTTTGCCTAATTGCTTACCCTGTTTTTTAAACTCACGAACAAATTCGTTATCTTCAATACCATTCATAGGAGAACCGTGACCTAAAAACAATACTGGCATTCGTTGTGAATTGCTAAACTTTCCTGTTATATTTTCTAATTTATTTAGTGCTGAAATCATTGGAATACTAAAAGCAGTTATGCCTGCTACTTTTATAAATTGTTTACGGTTCATCTAAGAAGTTTATTAATCAATAAATGCAGAAACATACTCTTTTGAATTAGCAATAACATCAGCTTCTTGTGGTTCGTACATTGCACCGTGAAATATATGGATATACCCTAATTCGCAACCACAGTATACAAAAGATAACGTAACATCATTTAGCAAATCTTTTAGAGTAATACCTTGTGGTGGAGTATAAGAATCTTTAATGCCTCCTGTCGATACAGCCAATCCTATTTTCTTTCCTTTTAATTTATCACCTTCTGGTCCAAATGCCCAACCATAGGTAAATACATCATCAATGTATTTTTTCAATGCGTAAGGTGTACTGAACCAATGAAGTGGAAATTGAAATATAATTTCGTCATAACTTTCCAACAATGCTTGTTCTTGTGCAATGTCAAAGTTTAGGTTTGGATATTTATCATAGAGTGAATGAATTTCAAAATCGTTAGGATGCTTTTTAAGTTCATTTATCCAAGTTTTATTTATGTTGGATGTTTTTAAATCAGGATGTGTAACGATTACTAATTTTTTCATTTTTTTAAATTTTATTGAAATTAATGGGACAAATTTATTAAATTCGCTATATAATATATAGTATACTACTATAAAATACTACTATACTTTTGTATAGTACAATTAATTTTTTCAAGTATGAGTGAATTTGTAAATATTTCAGAGGTAAAAAAGTGTCAAAGAAAGTATGTTTTGGCTATAAATGATACCTTAAATGTGATAAGTGGAAAATGGAAATTACCCATTTTAGCTTCAATTCTTTATGGGAATCATAGATATAAAGATATACAGGCTAATATTGAGAAAATTACACCAAGAATGTTGTCAAAAGAATTAAAAGAATTAGAATTAAATGGTGTCATTAGAAGGATTGTTTATGACTCGACTCCTGTACGGATTGAATATAAAATGACGGATTCTGGTAAAAATATTCTTTCCGTTTTGGATTCAATGATTGAATGGGGTTTAGCACATAGAAAGTCAACTTTGAATGTTGATTGATTTTTTTCGTCAAATTGCAGGTAACGTGTTGCGTATATGGTAAGCAAGGGTTAAAAAATAACTTATCATTTCGGACACTGAAAAAAAAGATAAATATTAATTAATTTAACAAAGCAATACATCCCTTGTTTATTTTATACGGTGTTGTGTACAGTACTATTCAGATGCAAAAACTTTCAGATGTTAAGGAAAATTCAGTAGCTAAAATACAAAAAGAAATTCTAAAAATATTGAAAGGTCAAACTTTCGGAGATGCAAAAGAAATTCTAAATTATACTTTAGAATCTTTAGAATATAATTCTATTGTTGAGAAAGAATTGATTTAATTTCTTCAACAGTTTCTTTTAAAGCTAAAGATTTTCCAGATGTTAGAGTTATCCAACAATTTGCATTTTCATTTGGATTTGACTTTATAGTTTCAATTTTATCTTTTACTACTGTTATTTTTTTACCGTTAGCAAGATTTAATTCGATTGTTTTCATAGTTATTTGTTTTAATACTTTTTTATATTATGAGCTGGTTTAAATCTATTTTTTCAAATAAAGAAAAGGAAAAAGAATTAGAAATTTGATAAACGATTTGGATTTATGTTGAAATTAGGAGAAAGTAAAAGAATGTATGAACAAGTTAAGATTCATTATTTTTCTCAACAGAATCAATCATAGCTTTTATATTATGTTTATTTCACTTGGTTTTTGGATTCCTTTAATAATATTTTCTTATATGAGTTGGTTTAAAATGTTTTATAAAATTCAACTATTATATAACCCAATAAAATTCCTAAAGCAGATAATATGACAGTAATAATAGATTGCCAAATGGGTTTTAGTATTGTTTTTGGTCTTATTTTTTCAAATATCGTGTATCGTATTTTGTTCCAAAAATGGTTTTGGGATGATTTGTTTAGTGATGATTGACCTTTTGTTTTAAGTATTTTACTTTCCAAATACTCTTAATAAAATTCCATTGTAACAGGTTCTTTCAAGATATTCACACTAACTCCATTTGATTTGTTTTTGTGATTACGTGCGTCATTTCCACTCATAAGTGTTACAGAGGTTCTGCCAGTTTCATTAAATAATGTTTGAACCTTAAAAACATCGTCTAAATGCAATACTTCCCAATCTTTATATAGTTCTTTTCTTACATATTCTCTTATCCATTCACCAAAAGATAGACTTCTTTCAATATTAGTTTCTTTATGTCTTATTCTCATTCATTCAATTTTTCAATGGCGATTTGTTCTTCCCTCTACGTAAGAGTGGGTATTGTACACAACGTGTTGCGTATATGGTAAGCAAGGGTTAAAAAATAACTTATCATTTCGGACACTGAAAAAAAAGATAAATATTAATTAATTTAACAAAGCAATACATCCCTTGTTTATTTTATACGGTGTTGTGTACAGTACTATTCAGATGCAAAAACTTTCAGATGTTAAGGAAAATTCAGTAGCTAAAATACAAAAAGAAATTCTAAAAATATTGAAAGGTCAAACTTTCGGAGATGCAAAAGAAATTCTAAATTATACTTTAGAATCTTTAGAATATAATTCTATTGTTGAGAAAGAATTGATTTAATTTCTTCAACAGTTTCTTTTAAAGCTAAAGATTTTCCAGATGTTAGAGTTATCCAACAATTTGCATTTTCATTTGGATTTGACTTTATAGTTTCAATTTTATCTTTTACTACTGTTATTTTTTTACCGTTAGCAAGATTTAATTCGATTGTTTTCATAGTTATTTGTTTTAATACTTTTTTATATTATGAGCTGGTTTAAATCTATTTTTTCAAATAAAGAAAAGGAAAAAGAATTAGAAATTTGATAAACGATTTGGATTTATGTTGAAATTAGGAGAAAGTAAAAGAATGTATGAACAAGTTAAGATTCATTATTTTTCTCAACAGAATCAATCATAGCTTTTATATTATGTTTATTTCACTTGGTTTTTGGATTCCTTTAATAATATTTTCTTATATGAGTTGGTTTAAAATGTTTTATAAAATTCAACTATTATATAACCCAATAAAATTCCTAAAGCAGATAATATGACAGTAATAATAGATTGCCAAATGGGTTTTAGTATTGTTTTTGGTCTTATTTTTTCAAATATCGTGTATCGTATTTTGTTCCAAAAATGGTTTTGGGATGATTTGTTTAGTGATGATTGACCTTTTGTTTTAAGTATTTTACTTTCCAAATACTCTTAATAAAATTCCATTGTAACAGGTTCTTTCAAGATATTCACACTAACTCCATTTGATTTGTTTTTGTGATTACGTGCGTCATTTCCACTCATAAGTGTTACAGAGGTTCTGCCAGTTTCATTAAATAATGTTTGAACCTTAAAAACATCGTCTAAATGCAATACTTCCCAATCTTTATATAGTTCTTTTCTTACATATTCTCTTATCCATTCACCAAAAGATAGACTTCTTTCAATATTAGTTTCTTTATGTCTTATTCTCATTCATTCAATTTTTCAATGGCGATTTGTTCTTCCCTCTACGTAAGAGTGGGTATTGTACACAACTGGTTATATTAAATCAAATATATTGATTTCTGATTAAATTTTACGGGATAACAAAAGTTTTTCGTTTTGGTTATCGGTAGTGTTTATTTTCTGTAATGCAATATCTAAAGGGTTCTGTATCTCCATCAAATCTTTTCTTTTCACATGGGTGTAAATCATCGTGGTTTCTGGTCTTGCATGCCCCAATAACGATTGTATATAGCGTATATCAACACCATTTTCTAACAAATGCGTGGCATAACTATGCCTCAACGTATGTGGCGATACTGGTTTTTTAATACCTGCTTTAGCACAGCTTTTTCGTAAAAACTGCCTAACAGCCTCTGGACTATATTTGCCACCTTTTTGCCCTTCAACAAAATATACTTTAGGCTTGTAAGAATAATAATAATTAGAAAGTAAAGGCAAAAAACTATCCGCCAAACTTACATACCTGTCTTTTCTACCCTTACCACTCTTTACTACCAATTGCTTTCGCTCAATATGAAAATCAATCAACTTTAAATTAATCAACTCACTAATACGCAAACCACAAGAATACAATAAGGCAATAATAGCCCTGTGCTTTAAATTTTGAGTGCAGCGTATAATTTCTAATACTTCTTCTTGAGATAAAACATTCGGCAATTTCTTAGATTTTTTTGGCCGCTCTAAACTCAATTCATTAATTTTTGTATGCGGATAAAACACAATAAAAACCTTTAATGCACTAATAAATTGTCTTTGAGAACTCACAGCATAATTACGTTCTATAAACACGGTTTCAATAAAAAGTTCTACATGTCTGTTGGTAAGTTCTTGTAAAGGCGTTTTGGTATGAAAGTTTATAAAATCAGCAATAAAAAAAGTGTATGTATCTATTGTGCTTTTACTATATCTTTTTCCTTTTAAATACAAGTAAAAATTATTTAAAAGGATTTTTTGCTCCTTGGTTAAGTCCCTTTTAAAAGGGATGATTTTACTAATTTTACTGGTATTTACAGTAGTTATTCCTTTAAAAGTATCAAGTACTGTAGCGTAGTTTTCTTTGGTGTTTGGTACATGCCAAGCCTGTAAAGTTTTACTCCATGCAGCACCATTTATTTTTCTAACAATAGCAATCAAATCATCATCATAAGCAAACTTAATGATGAGTTTAGAAGCATTGCGATGCTTTTTTTGTTCTAAAAATAATGTAGGATACTTTTTCATAACTTTTCAATAGCACCTTAAAAATAGTAAAAATAAATGAAATATGGATTGTTTTATAGGGTAAGTATTGATGTTACTTGTTAATTAATAGGCACTTGCCCCTTTTGTACATAAAGAGAAAAACCTGAATGAATTGCTTTGGTAAATTTTTCTGATGAAATCGTTTATACAATACAAATACACCTACAAAGTATTCTTAAAAAGCGTATCATTATAAACCTACAGAAGATGTTTTAAAAACATAAGGTGGTTTTACTAAAAACATAAGGAAGTTTTGTTGCATTGCTATTAAGGTTTTGTTGCATACATCAGTAGGTAATTTTACAATATACTAGTATATACTATAAGATATTGTAGTATATTTTAATAAATAGACTAGTATAAATTGTGTAAAATAGTAGAATAATGTAAGGTAGCTGTTATTTTGTGTAGAAAAAAGCCATATTTAAAGATACAAAAAATAAACCATATTACATGTCATTACGCTATAGAATTACCAAAAGAAACAATTCCATTAAAAATAACAAAGTACAATACATTTTGCAGGCTGTAAATACGGGCACTATAGATTTAGAGTATATTGCCAAACAAATAAGTGAAGAGTCTAGTTTAAATGAGGTTGATGTTAGAGCTGTGCTTATTGCATTAGGTATAAAACTAGAATTTTTTCTTAAGATGGTAAAATAGTAGATCTTGGTGAAATGGGACGTTTTAAAATGGGCTTTTCTGGGGTTGCTAGCGATACTGAAAAAGACCTAACTCCAAAACGAAATATAAAAAAATATCATATAAACTACCAACCTTCTAAAAAATTGAAGCGCGTATTAAAAGCTGGTATAAAAACTTATAAAGAGGGGAGAAGAGCTGTAGGGTAGTTGTGCTAACTGTTTTTTTTTTTCAACGATTTTTTTACAGTAAAAAAGAGGCTATCTAAAAAATACTAAATCTTGTCATGCTGAACTTGTTTCAGCATCTCAAAATATTGTTATTCAAACACTACGAGAACCTGAAATAAATTCAGGTTGACAATAAATTTATTTTTTAGATAGCCTCTTTAATTTGTATACTTAAAAAAGAAAATTAATCTTCTTTACGTTCTCTTGGTTTACGATCATCACGTCTGTTATCACGTCCACGATTATCTCTACCTCTGTTGTCTCTTCCTCTATTGTTATCCCTTGGTGGTCTTTCTTTAAAACCTTCTGGTTTTGGTAAAATTGCCTTACGAGATACTTTCTCTTTACGAGTTCTTGGATCTATACCAAAGTATTTCACATCTAAAACATCGCCCATTTTTACAACATCAGATACATTGTCTGTACGTTCCCAAGCCAATTCGCTTACGTGTAATAAAACTTCGTTTCCTGGAGCTTCTGTATATTCTACAACTGCACCAAAATCTAACATTTTAATTACTTTAACTTCGTAAACGCTACCTACTTCTGGTTTAAATAACATCGATTCTATTCTTGCAATTACTTGCTCTATACCTTCTGGTTTAGTTCCTAAAATCTCAATAATACCTTCTTCTGTAACTGGGTCTTCTGTAATTACAATAGTAGTTGCAGTTTCTTTTTGTAACTCTTGTATATGTTTACCTCCTGGTCCAATAAATGCACCAATCATATCATTAGGTATACGTCTGGTAATCATTTTTGGAGCATGTGCTTTTACATCTGCATTTGGTGTTTCTATAGTATCTGTTAATTTAGATAATATGTGTAAACGACCATCTCTGGCTTGTTTTAAGGCTTTTACTAAAATCTCGTAACTTAATCCTTTAATTTTAATATCCATTTGGCATGCTGTAATACCATCTGCAGTACCTGTTACTTTAAAGTCCATATCACCTAAATGATCTTCATCTCCTAAAATATCAGATAAAACTGCATGACTTTCACCATCAGAAATTAATCCCATTGCAATACCAGAAACAGGTTTCTTTAATTGTACACCAGCATCCATTAAAGCCATTGTTCCAGAACAAACGGTTGCCATAGAAGAAGAACCATTAGATTCTAAAACCTCAGAAACTACTCTTACAGTGTAAGGACAATCTGCAGGAATCATACCTTTTAAGGCTCTTTGTGCTAAATTACCATGCCCAACTTCTCTACGTGAAGTACCTCTAATAGGTCTTGCTTCTCCTGTTGAAAAAGGAGGGAAGTTGTAGTGTAAATAGAATGTTTCTTCACCTTCAAAAGATGGCATATCTATTTGGTTTGCTTCTCTACTTGTACCTAAAGTAACAGTTGCTAATGCTTGTGTTTCTCCACGTGTAAAGATTGATGAACCATGAGTTGATGGTAAGTAATCTACCTCACACCAAATTGGTCTAATATCTGTAGTTTTACGTCCGTCTAAACGTAAACCTTCTTTTAAAGTTAAATCGCGAATGGCATTTTTCTGCGCCTTTGCAACATATTTAGAAATTAAGTTTCCGTATTCTGCTTGTTCTTCTTCAGAAAACGTACTTTTTACTTCTTCTTTAATCTCGTTAAATGCAGCACTTCTTTCGTGCTTTGCAGAACCTGCTTTTGCAATTTCGTAAGTTTTAGTATATACCAACTCATGAATCTTTTTCTCTAAATCTTCATTCGTAGTTTCTGGTGTATACTCACGAGTTTCTTTTTTACCAAAAGCTTCTGCTAAGGCAACTTGTGCAGCACATTGTACTTTAATAGCTTCGTGTGCAAATTTAATAGCTTCTGCCATTTCTTCTTCAGAACACTCATCCATTTCACCTTCTACCATCATTACAGAATCTGCAGAAGCTCCAATCATCATGTCCATATCAGCTTCCGCTAATTGGGCTCTAGTTGGGTTAATTACAAACTCACCATTTACTCTACCTACTCTTACTTCAGAAATTGGGCATTCGAATGGTAAATCTGATAATTGAATAGCAGCAGAAGCCGCTAAACCAGCCATTGCATCTGGCATTACATCATCATCATGAGACATCATCTGAATCATAACTTGTGTTTCTGAATGGTAATCTTTTGGGAATAAAGGACGTAAAACACGGTCTACTAAACGCATGGTTAATACTTCTCCATCACTTGGTCTTGCTTCTCTTTTAAAGAAACCTCCAGGATAACGTCCTGCAGCTGCAAATTTTTCTCTGTAATCTACTGTTAATGGTAAAAAATCTACATCTTTCTGTTCGTAGTTAGAAACTACAGTACATAATAACATACAGTTACCAGATTGTACAACAACTGAACCATGAGCTTGTTTTGCAAGCTTACCGGTTTCTAATGAAATGGTTCTTCCATCTCCAAGGTCTATAACCTCTCTAAATACTTTTGGAATCATAAATGAATTCTAAATTTTAATTATTAATTTTTTGTTGTTGTGTTGTAGTTGTTGTGTGTTTTTCCAATGGAAATTCAAAAGTGTTGTTACTTCTTTTGATTTTTTTACTTAAAAGTTTGTTAGTCTTTTAAATAGTTACCTCTTTTTTGAGTTGAGAAGCTAAGCTGTAATAAATAAAAAAGAGGCACGTTTATAGTGCCTCTTTTTGTAAGAATTATTTTCTAATTCCTAATTCTTTAATTATTGCACGATATCTTAAAATATCTTTCTTTTTAAGATAATCTAATAAACTTCTACGCTTACCAACCATCATTACTAACGAACGCTCTGTATTAAAATCTTTACGATTGTTTTTTAAGTGCCCAGTTAAGTGGTTAATTCTGTGCGTAAATAACGCAATTTGCCCTTCTGAAGAACCCGTATCGTTTTTTCCTTTACCGTGTTTTTCGAAAATGCTTTCTTTTACTTCTTTAGTTAAGTACATGCCAATATTATTTAAATGATTTTTATGTATATCAATCCTTTTGATTGAAGGTGCAAATATAGTTTTATTTTTTAGAATAACTAACTGTACTTGAACCTTTTTATTTATGCTCTTACAGGTATATTCTGTATTAAATCAATATAAAGGTTTACCTGTTTTTTCAATTCTTTTCTTTCGTAAATAGCGTCTAAGAAACCGTGTTCTAAAACAAATTCAGATTTTTGGAAACCTTCTGGTAACTCTTTTCCTGTAGTATCTTTTACAACTCTTGGCCCTGCAAATGCAATTAGGGCATTTGGTTCTGCAATATTAATATCACCTAACATAGCATAAGAAGCTGTTGTACCACCTGTTGTAGGGTCTGTACAAAGCGAAATGTAAGGTATTTTAGCTTCTGCTAACTGTGCTAATTTTGCTGATGTTTTTACCAACTGCATTAAAGATAAGGATGCCTCCATCATTCTTGCGCCTCCAGATTTTGAAATCATTAAAAACGGAATCTTATTTTCTATAGCATAGTTGATGGCTCTTGCAATCTTTTCACCAACTACAGAACCCATAGAACCTCCAATAAATGCAAAATCCATAGCAGCAATTACCAAATCTTTACCTAAAGATTTACCTACTGCAGTTCTTACAGCATCGTTTAATTTGGTTTTTTCTTGTGCCGCTTTTAATCTGTCTGGATATTTTTTGGTGTCTTCAAATTTTAATGGGTCTTTAGAGGTTAACGTTTCATTCAACTCTTCGAACTTGTTATCATCAAAAAATATTTCAAAATATTCTTTACTTCCAACTCTTACATGATAGCCATCTTCTGGACTTACGTAAAGATTCTTTTTTAGTTCTTCTGTATCTATAATTTTACCACTAGGTGTTTTGTACCAAAGACCTTTAGGGGTGTCTTTTTTTTGTTCTGTTGGGGTTTGTATTCCTTTATCAGTTCTTTTAAACCAAGCCATATAGTTTACTTTTAATTAATCTTTTAATCGTTTAATTGTTCTTTTTCATCCTAAAGCAAGTCTACAAATATAAGTGTTTTTGTGAACTATTAATATTTCTTTAAGTGATTATTTTAGAGTTATTTACATAAAAAAAGCATTTTGAAAATAGGTTCAAAATGCTTTATGTATTAGTATTTCTTTAATTTTATAAGGTGTCTACATTATTTAAATCTGCAAACGCTTGTTTTAAACGTGCTTTAAAAGTTTCTTCACCTAAACGCAACCATTTTCTTGGGTCGTAGTATTTTTTGTTGGGTTGGTCTGCACCTTCTGGATTACCAATTTGTGTGGCTAAATAGTCTGCTTTTCCTTGCATATAATCACGTATACCTTCTGTAAAAGCAAACTGTAAATCTGTATCAATATTCATTTTAATAACACCATAACCAATGGCTTCTCTAATTTCTTCTAGCGTAGAACCAGAACCACCATGAAATACAAAGTCGATATGATTTTCTTCAACACCATATTTTTTAGTTACAAACTCTTGAGAGTTCTTTAAAATTTTAGGCGTTAACTTTACGTTTCCTGGCTTGTAAACTCCATGTACATTTCCAAAAGCAGCTGCAATTGTAAATTGAGGAGAAACTTTTAGCAATTCTTCATAAGCATAAGCTACTTCTTCTGGTTGCGTGTATAGTTTTGATGCATCAACATCAGAATTATCAACACCATCTTCTTCACCACCAGTAATACCCAATTCAATTTCTAAAGTCATACCCATTTTGCTCATTCTAGCTAAATACTCTTTACAAATGGCTATGTTTTCTTCTATTGGTTCTTCAGATAAATCTATCATGTGAGAACTGTATAATGGCTTACCTGTTTCTTCGAAATGTTTTTCTGATGCGTCTAGCAAACCATCAATCCAAGGTAATAGTTTTTTAGCACAATGGTCTGTATGTAAAATTACTGCAACACCATAGACTTCTGCTAATGCATGAATATGTTTTGCACCTGCTATACCACCAGCAATAGCTGCTTTTTGGTCTTCGTTTGGCAATCCTTTACCTGCTTGAAATTGAGCACCACCATTTGAAAACTGAATAATTACAGGCGAGTTTAATTCTTTTGCAGTTTCTAGTACTGCATTTATACTGTTAGAACCCACTACATTAACTGCTGGCAATGCAAAACCTTTTTCTTTTGCATAGTTAAATATTTCTTGAACTTCTTTTCCTGTAGCTACACCAGGTTTTATGTTGTGACTCATTTTATTCTTGTTTTATTGATTTAGGTCAAAAATACTAAAAATTACAATGTTATGTAAAAAAGCAGGCTTATAAAATAACGAAAACGTTACCTTTTTTAGAAAGGATAGTTGATTCCTATATTGTAAACTGCGTTGCTAAAGTTGTAGTTTTTAAACCATTTGTTGCCACTCAAATAGGGTTCGTAAGTTTTAAAACCAACATCTAATCTTAATATTAGAAAATTAAAATCTAACCTTGCACCAAACCCAGAACCTACAGCAATGTTTTTAAATGATGATAGCCCTGTTAGTTTTTCGTTGTCATTTAAAAATTCAGATCCAGAAATGTCCCAAATGTTTCCAGCATCAATAAATAAAGCGCCTTTTAATTTGCTAATTACATCAAAACGATATTCTGCACTGGTTAAAAATTTAAAACTACCAGTGTTAAACTCTAAGCCAGAGTTTCTAGCACCAGGCCCTAATTCATAGGTTTGCCAAGCTCTAATATCATTAGAACCACCAGCAAAATAGGCTTTTACGAAAGGAATATCTGCACCATCATAAGTAAAAATAGCACCCATAAAAGCACGAAAAGCAAAAACCGAACTGTTATTTAACTCCCAAAACTTTTTGTATTCAAGGTCTGTTTTAAAATATTGTGCTAAAGGAATGTCTAAAAAGGTTTTTTTGCCATTCGAATTTCTACTATTTGATACAAAACCTAATATGTTTCCTGAATTTGCTATTCTAGCTCTAAAAAATGAAAAGTTAGTGTCTTTAAAACTTGTTTGATTATTGTACGTATATGAGTAAGCAATTATAGGAATTAAAAAGTCTGATGTAATAATATTATATCTGTTTAAGATATTTAAGCTGGCATTGTATTCTTCTGGATTTGAGTTTTGAAAACTAGCATCACCTACAACAGTATTCATAAACTGTACTGCTTCATTTGGTAATTGCAAATCTGCACTGGTATTGTTATAGATTTTAGAAATTTCATTTAATGTTTGGTATTCTGAATTGTAAATTCTAAAAAAACTATCTACGTTTAAATTTTGAATATACTGTGTATTTAAAACCTCTAGCTGAATGGTTTTTTTTGCATTGTATTGCCATTTAAAATCGGTTAAAAAAGTAAAGGTTTGCCTGTCTAAACCAATATTTTTTTGAAAACTAGACCCTAAAGATATTAAGGTTCTAGGAGACATTTCTTTAGGTACAAATTTGCTTAAGCCAAAAGGCGCAACAAACCTTGGAATTTCTATAGATAAATCTGTACCAATTTCCCAACCAGGCCCATTTTGAGAATTAAACCATGAACCTAAAAAAGACATTTTTGTAAGTTCTGCACCTTTAAAGGTATTTCTATTGGTTAAAGAAAACTTACCTGAAACACCTATGTTTCTAATATTAGAGTGGGTAAGTTCTGTTTCAAAACCCAACGTATATTTTTCTAATGGAGTTAAATACACATCCATTATAAGTTCATTCTTTGCATCATCTAGTGCAGAAAACTTAATGTTTGTGGCTTTAAAGTTTTTTAATGTTTTTAAATATGTTCTGGTTAAATTGTTTAAAGTGTCTTTATAAATACCTCCTTTTTTTAGAAAAATAGATTCCGCTAAATATTTAGGGTTATACCTTATTTTATCGTAAGCTAAAAAATGAATCCCTTTGTATTTTATGGAATCAGCATAAGGCTCAGCAGCATTTGAAAAGGAATAATCTGTTATAACATTAATATCTTTAATAGTATAAACTTGATAGGGTTTTTCTAAATATCTACCATCTTCTT
This sequence comes from uncultured Polaribacter sp., assembly GCA_964565055.1. Taxonomy (GTDB): domain Bacteria; phylum Bacteroidota; class Bacteroidia; order Flavobacteriales; family Flavobacteriaceae; genus Polaribacter. Next base: position 13,601 of record CAZMDC010000010.1, read on the forward strand.
CAATAAGTCTGTTTCCAGAAATTAAAAAATCTACATTCGTCTTATAATCTGTTCTTGTAGAATCTACATAAAAACCCAAAGCAGATTCTGTAAAGTTATAAATACCATTATTTCTAAAGAGCTTTACAACATTACTTGCTTCGTTTCTAAACATTTGATCTTTATAGGGTTTGCCAGTTTGTAATAAGCTAACCATACCAGAACTTTTGTAAATAGAATCTAAAACGTTAGATTTTATTTCTATGTTTATAGTGTCTAATATTGTTGGTTTTCCTTTTGAGATGTTATACGTAACTACTGCTTTTTTGGTAGCAGAATCTTTTTTAATGGTAGAGCTTACAGAAGATTCAAAGTAACCTTGTGTTTTGTAATAGGCAGCTAAATTATTTTCAGTTCTTTTTACTTTAGAATCGCTTACAATTTCTGGTGCATCATAATTTAAAAACCATTGATTTAACCTTATAAAAGAATTGGCATAAGCTATGCTTTGTTTTTCAGAAAATATTGTTTTTACAAAATTATAAGAAGATGGATTTTCTTTAGCCCACTCAAATGAGGTTTTTGGTTTGTTATGATTACCAAGATTGTGAAAATACAAACCTAAAGGAAGCCCTACAAAACGTGGGTTAGGTTTTTGAAGTATGTATTTTTGAAGCTGAGGTGCATTTGTTTTTGTACTATCTATTACAATTAAATTTTTTGTAAGTAAGTGTTGGCCTTCAATTACATGCTCTGTAGAATTGCATGAAATTAAAAAGAGAATTATTAAAAAATAAAAAGAAAGTTTTTTCATTATTTTAGCACTCCAAAGAAAATCAAAAATAGTATTTTTCAATGGTTTATTTTTATTTAGAAGTAATTAATGGGCATCACAAAAAATCAATTTAAAATTATAACTCGCTTATCTCAAAAAAAGTATAGAGAAAAGGAAGGTTTATTTATTGCAGAAGGTGTTAAAGTTGTAGAAGAATTGTTAAACTCTAGCTTAGAGCCTTATGCTATTTTTGCTACAGATAGCTCTAATTTATCTATTTCTAATGATAAAATAACACCTATTTCTGAGGTAGAGTTACAAAAAATTAGCAATTTAAAATCGCCAAACAAAGTGTTGGGGTTGTTTAAAATTCCTGATGAAAAACCACTCCAAAATAATGGATTAATAGTTGCATTAGATGCTATAAACGATCCTGGAAATTTAGGAACTATTATTCGTTTGTGTGATTGGTTTGGCGTAACTCAACTTATTTGCGGGCAAGGTACTGTAGATTGTTATAACCCAAAAGTAGTGCAAGCCAGTATGGGTTCTTTAACTCGAGTTTCCATTAAATATTTAGAGTTAACTTCTTTTTTAGAAGCAAGCAAACTACCCACTTTTATTGCTGATATGGATGGAGCTAATGTATACAAAGCTACTTTGCCAAAAGAGGCTATTTTAGTTATGGGTAATGAGGCAAATGGCGTTTCTGATACTGTTAAAAAGTTAGTTGATGAAAAAATATCTATTCCTAGATTTGGAGATATTCAAGAAACAGAAAGTTTAAATGTGGCTACAGCCACTGCTATTCTGTTGAGTGAGTTTAAAAGGAGTTGGCAGTAATGCTTTAGAACTGTAAAAATCACCAAACTTTAAGTGCAAACGCACAATACTTCCTTCAAAATATATTGGAATAAAGTTTGTACATTAAAAACGATCTTTGTTATTTTAAAAATAGGATTATGGATATAGAAACCACAAAATTAGAATTAATGCATCTTGTGCTTCAAACTCAGAAAGAAAGCATATTAAAAAAAAACAAATTAGTTTTTGAGGAAGAGCAAGTAGATTGGTGGAAAGAAATGTCTAAAAAGGAACAAGAAGAAATCAAAACTGGTTTAGCTCAAGCTGATAAAGGGGATTTTAAAGCTAATGAAATAGTAATGGATTGCTTTGAGAAATGGCATTAAAAATCGTTTGGACACCACAGGCTGTAGATGGTTTAGATAAGGAATTGGGTTATTTAGAAAAAGAATGAACAATAGTCGAAATTCTAAATTTAGAACAAAATATAACTAACTTTTAAATCGAATAAGTAAATATCCTAAGATATATCCTCAAACAGCAAACTTTACTAATGTTCACAGAGTTTTAGTTGATAAAAATAATTATATCATCTACAGAATTCAACCGAAAAAGAAAATAATAGAAATTATTAACTTCAGAGGAACGAAACAAAATCCTATAAAATAAAAGTACCTTAAGCAAAAATATAAATTGTTGTAATCTGTGAAATTCGTGTCTTACTTCTTTAAGAGTTTTTATAAAAAATAGCGCAATTTTTATTCAAAAGCAAAACTTAAGAAAACACCACGTGTTCCCATAAAGTTTACAGGCGCTGTCCATTGGCTATTAGGGTCATCATCGTATTTTATTTCGTTATTAAACGCAAAAATACCGCGAATTGATGGCGAGAATTTAAAGAAATACAAATAGATATCTATACCTATACCAACTTCGTACATAAAATTGTGCGTTTGCATTCGAAATTGGCCTGCAGAATTATCATCTTGATTGGCTTCGTTACTAGAAAAATTATAATCGTAAGAAACTCCTGCTAACAGATAAGGTCTAATATTTTTGTAACGATCTGTGCTAAATTTAAAAATTAATGGCACGTGTAAATAGGTAGAACCTATTTCACGAACACTATCTTGAGCAGTGCCTATATGATTAAAATAAATATTTTTAGAGTTGGATATTAGGCCAGGCTCCAATCGTAAATTTAGGTTTTTATGTAAACGTAAATCTGCAATTAAACCTACATTAAAGCCAGTACTTGGTTCTACAGTTATATTTGCGTTAGGGATATTGCTGTTTCTTAAATTGAGTTTAAAGTCGTTTTGATTTATACCCAAGTAAAACCCATAGTGTATTTTTCTTTTATCGAATACTGGCAAATTTTCTACACGATCTCTTTGTGCAAAAATTGATACAGACATTAACAGTAAAACACTAAAAACAATTCCTTTTTTTATCATTTTATTTACTTGCAACATAAATTGTAGCTACTCCAAAAGTTACAGGTTTAGCTTCTGTATGTGTAAACCCATTTTTTTGCAAAATATTGTTGAAGGCTTCTCCAAAAGGAAAAGAATTTGCGGATTCAGATAAATAAGAATACGCACTTTTGTCTTTAGAAAACAATTTACCAACTGTGGGTAAAAAAAGGTTTGTATATAATTTATAACCTTGTTTAAAAGGAAATTTCACAGGATTTGAGGTCTCTAAAATAACCAAAACTCCTGTTGGTTTTAATACTCTTGCTATTTCTTTTAAACCTTTGTTTAGGTTTGCAAAATTACGAACGCCAAAAGAAACCGTAATTGCATCAAAGGTGTTGTCTTCAAAAGGCATGTCTTCAGAGTCGCCAACAATCATTTCTATTTTATCAGAAAGTTTTGCTTTGGCAATTTTTTGTTTACCTACTTCTAACATTCCTGCAGAAATGTCTAAACCTACAATTCTATCAGGCTTTAGGTCTGCCATCATTAAGGCTAAATCACCAGTACCTGTAGCAATGTCTAAAATTTGCTTCGGATTGTTTTTACCAACAATTTCAACAACTTTTTTACGCCATTTTACATCAATTCCTAAAGAAATAACCCTGTTTAAACCATCGTAGTTTTCAGAAATATTATCAAACATTTGAGCAACTTGTTCTTTCTTACCAAGTTTAGAATCTTTGTATGGGTTTATTTTTTCTGCTGACATATTATTGTTTTAAATCTTCTTTTAGAAAAACACCTAAAAGACAAGTGGTATTATCCGTTTATGGCTACAACTTGGTTTACTTGGTTTGGTAGCATTTCCTTTAATAAGGTTTCTATACCATTTTTTAAAGTTGCAGTAGAAGATGGGCAGCCACTGCAAGCACCTTGTAAAATTACGCTTACTACTTTATTTTGCTCATCATAAGAACGAAAAGCAATGTTTCCTCCATCACCAGCTACTGCAGGTTTTATGTATTCATCTAAAATATCAGAAATTTGAGCAGGTATCCCTTCTAACTCAATAACAGGAGCTACAGTTTCTGGGTTTTCACTATTTTCTTTAGTTGGTAATTCTTTAATAATGGTTTTACCATCCACTAAGTATTCGCGAATAAAAGTTCTAACTTCTGCAAAAACTTCATTCCATTCCACCATATCATATTTGGTAACAGAAATATAATTATCAGAAATAAACACTTCTTTTACAAACGGAAAATTAAAAATAGCTTGTGCTAAAGGAGATGATTTACTGGCTTCTTCTATGTTTTTAAACTCAACATCAGTTTGCGTTAGTGCTTTGTTTGTGCCAAACTTCATTACTGCTGGGTTTGGTGTAACTTCTGCATATACTTCTATAGCCTCTTTTTTAGTTGAGGTTTCTTCTTCATTTACAACAACATTTCCATCTGTAATGTAAGCTTCAATTTGTTGAGCAACTTCATCTTGTACATCTGCCCATTCTACAATGTCGAATCTTTGAATAGCAATAAAATTAGCTGTTATAAAAACTTTTTTTACAAACGGTAAATAAAATAACTGTTGTGCTAAAGGAGAGTTTTTAGCCTCATCAATATTCGAAAATTCATAGCTACCTCCGTTTATTAAAACTTTGGTGCTGTTAAATTTAAGTATGGTATTGTTGGTAGTTTCCTGAATGGTAATTTTTGTCTCTTGCATACATCTATATTAAAGATACAAAATTAAGCTAAAAAACTTAATTTAAATAAAAAAGACCTTGTATTTATTCAAAAATACAAGGCCACTGTTGGGGACTATTATTTTATAAACTAATTGATACTGATGCAGTAAATACTCTGTTATCTATTGTTAAGTTTGCAGCATTTACATCAAAACCTGCGTAAAAGTTATAAGGTGCAGTTCTATTACTATCACTATAAGAAAGGTCTACTTTAAAGTTTCCAAAATTATAGCCTGTACCAAAAGAGTGCCCTTGTAAATCGTCTGTGTCTAAAGCTAAAATATCTGGGCTTTGCTCAAAACGATATCCAGCTCTTAAGCTTAACCTATTAAATCTCCATTCTCCACCTACATTAAAGTTGTGTGTATTGTTAAAATCGTTTTGAAAAGATTGATTTTCAATCGAAAAATCTGCTCCAGACAGTTTTATGTTTTTGAAATTTTTATTGGTATAATCGATACTTAATAAACCATTTTTTCCAAAAATAATAGCTGCACTTGCTGTTAATTTGCTTGGGGTTCTTAACCTGTATACAAACCCTTGAGTTGGAAAAAAACCACCAGCAGTATTGTCGTAAATTACATTACTTTCGCTTGCAAAAATTTCTGTATCACCAAAAAAGCCATCATTATCTGTAATATTAGTTTCTTCAGCTACTTCTGAAAACCAAGTTGGTGTTTGATAAGATAAACCAACCCTAAAGTTTTGATGTACCTTGTAAATGAAGCCTAAATTAGCAGAAAAACCTGTACTAGACGTAAAATTTTCTTGATATAAGAAGGCGTCTAACTCATTGCCATTTGCATCACTATTAAACTCAGATAAAGTTGATTGTTGACTAAAGTTTAAATCGTAAAAATTTAAACCAACACCTAGATGCAATTTTTCTTGATGTAAGGCAGAGAAACCAATATTAAACTCACTAAGATCACCTCTATAACTATTGTCAAAACGTTGCTCATCTGCAATGTTATAGTTTAATGGAGTATTGTTGTTGTCTAGAGGGAATTCTGTAAATGTAGCAACTCCACTATTACCTTGAGCAAAGAAATCATTATTAAAATCTTTTGTAATTCTATAATTAAAACCAACTGCAAACTTTTTCCAATCAGATTTTTCATATGCTTCAAACACTAAAACAGCTCCTGCATGAGATAAGTTTATAAATTCATCTTGGGTTGTTAAGCTATTATTGTAGTAGTTAGCATTAATTTTGGAGTTTCTAACATTAAAAGTTCCAGAAAAGTTACTGTTGTTAAAAACAGATAGACCTGCAGGGTTTACATTTATTGATGAGATGTCTCCTCCTAATGCTCCAAACGCACCACTCATAGCAGTAAATCTTGCAGATCCATTATTATCATCTTGAGAAAATAAAAGACCTAAATCCTGGTATCCTAGAGCCTGAGAAAAAGCCGTAGTTGTAGTTGCGAATAAAATCGCTATTGCCAATAATCGTTTCATATAATTTTATGCTAATTTTTAATTTCCTCTTCTTGATGAAGAACTTCTGCTTGATGAAGAACTTCTGCTTGATGAACCTGAACTTCTACTTGATGAGCTAGACCTTTTTACTGAAGAAGACCTACTACTTCTAGATGAAGAACTTCTTGTTGAAGAAGATCTATTTCTAGAAGATGAACTAGAACTTCTTACATTAGAACTTCTGTTTCTAGATGAAGAACTTCCTCTTCTTATTGTTGAACTTCCTCTTCTACTAGATGAATTACCTCTTATAGTTGATGTTCTTCTTGAAGAAGAGCTGTTTCTTGAAATTGTAGAAGTTCTCCTAACAGGTCTAATGTTTGAATTTCTCTTATATAAACCTGAAGACCTTCTACTTATCGTGTTTGAAGATCCTCTTACTGTTGATGAACTCCTTCTATTTATTCTATTTCTAGAATATGTATTTCTATCTCTCCTTATATTATTAAAGCTTACATTTCTTCTTCCGTTTCTAAAATTATTATTTGCATAACGATTGTTTACGTAATGGTTAAAACCAAAATTTGAAAAGAACGGATCATAAAAGCCAGCATTCCAGAAACCAAAGCCAGTATATGGGTTTACAAAACCCCAATTACCTAAGCCCAGTCCTAAGTTGTTATAGCCCCAGCCTCTATTAAAACCATTTCTCCATCTCCAATTATTTCTCCATCCAAAATTGTTAAATGCCCACGGATTATTAAAGCCCCAAGCCCAATTATCAAAACCAAAACCCCAAAACGGATCATTCATTAAATTGATATTAACAACAACGTCATTATCTTCTAACCCCCAAGGCTGACTAGCATTGTAGTTTAAACTATCTCCTAAAATTTCATTCTCTTGTAAACCATCATCATAATAATATGTATCTACATCTGTAAAAATTTCTTCATTTTCAATGTTTTGTAGCTCATCTAGTTTTTTTGAAAAATAATTATCTTCGTAATCTTTATATTCTTTTTGAGAAACTACAATTACCTTTTTTTCTACTTCATTAAAAGGTGATGTATCACCATAAATACCATCATCATTATATACACTTTGATATGTACCACACGAAACTAACAGCAAGCTAGCTGCTATAAATAGAGTTAATATGTTATATTTCTTTATTTTGTTGAGTAGTTTCATAATGATTTATTTTAAGTATTATTCTTTTTCTTTATTTATAAATCCTTGTGTAAAAAACGCTAAATTATAGTAGTTTTGTACAATCTTAAAAGAAAGTAAATAAATGTTTTCAGTTTAAATATAACAATATTTATGCCAAAGTTAAAATTATGGGTAAGAAGTTAACAAGTAGAGCAGAGGATTATTCCAAGTGGTATAATGAATTAGTAGTAATGGCAGACCTTGCAGAAAATTCGGCTGTAAGAGGTTGTATGGTTATAAAGCCTTATGGTTATGCAATTTGGGAAAAAATGCAAGCTGAGCTAGATAGAATGTTTAAAGAAACTGGCCATGAAAACGCATATTTTCCATTATTTGTACCAAAAAGTTTATTTGAGGCTGAGGAGAAAAATGCAGAAGGTTTTGCAAAAGAATGTGCAGTTGTAACACATTATAGATTGCAAAATGACCCTGATAATGAAGGGAAATTAAGAGTAGACCCAGAAGCTAAGTTAGAGGAAGAGTTGGTGGTAAGACCAACTTCAGAAGCTATTATATGGAATACATATAAAGGATGGATTCAATCTTATAGAGACCTACCTCTTTTAATAAATCAATGGGCAAATGTTGTTCGTTGGGAAATGAGAACACGATTATTTCTTAGAACTGCAGAGTTTTTGTGGCAAGAAGGGCATACTGCTCATGCTACAAAAAACGAAGCATTAAATGAAGCTCAACAAATGCAAGAAGTTTACGCTGAGTTTGCAGAAAACTTTATGGCAATGCCTGTAATAAAAGGTGTAAAATCTGATAGCGAACGTTTTGCTGGTGCAGAAGAAACTTATACAATAGAAGCGTTAATGCAAGATGGAAAAGCTTTACAAGCAGGAACAAGTCATTTTTTAGGACAAAATTTTGCCAAAGCATTTGATGTAAAATACACATCAAAAGAAGGTAAACAAGAACATGTTTGGGCTACTTCTTGGGGAGTTTCAACTCGATTAATTGGTGGTTTAATTATGACTCACTCAGATGATAATGGATTGGTTTTACCTCCAAAATTAGCTCCAATACAAGTAGTTATTATTCCAATTTACAAGAATGAAGAGCAGTTAGAAAAGATATCTGAGAAAGTACAAAGTATCTCTAAAGACCTTAGAACTAAAGGAATTTCTGTTAAGTATGATAATAGAGATACTTTTAGACCTGGAGCAAAGTTTGCTGAATATGAATTAAAAGGAGTTCCAATTAGAATAGCAATTGGAAGTAGAGATTTAGAAAATGGAACTTTAGAGGTTGCTAGAAGAGATACATTAACAAAAGAAATAGTTTCGCAAAAAGAAATTGTAAGTTCTGTAGAAACTCTTTTAGAAGACATACAAACAAGTCTTTTTGAAAAAGCCATTTCATATAGAGAAACCAATACAACTGTTGTAAATGATTTTAAGGAATTTAAAAAGGCAATAAAGCAAGGGGGGTTTGTGTCAGCTCATTGGGATGGTACTGAAGAGACAGAAAAAAGAATTAAAGAATATACAAAAGCTACAATTAGATGTATACCAAATAGTGCTAAAAACGAAGAAGGAGTTTGTGTTTTAACAGGAGAACCTTCATCTAAAAGAGTGCTTTTTGCAAAGGCGTATTAATTTTTTGAAAAAAAAATAAAAAAAACTTGCAGAAGTTTAAAAACGTTGTATATTTGCATCCGCAATTGAGAGATAAAATAATTAATTGTTATGGTCCGTTCGTCTAGGGGTTAGGACGCCAGGTTTTCATCCTGGTAACACGGGTTCGATTCCCGTACGGACTACAAAAGTTTTAAATAAAAAACGAGAAAATTAAGTTATGGCAAATCATAAGTCAGCATTAAAAAGAATTAGAAGTAACGAAGCTAAAAGACTACGTAACAAGTACCAGCACAAAACTACTAGAAACGCAGTTAGAGATTTACGTGTTGTTGAAGATAAAAAAGAAGCAGAAGGAATGTTAAGTAATGTTATTTCTATGATTGATAAGTTATCTAAAAATAACATTATTCATAAGAATAAAGCTTCTAATTTAAAATCTAAATTAACAAAGCACGTAGCTGCATTGTAATTAGATTCTAAATCAAAAAAAAATAAAAGCTCTGAACATTTGTTCAGAGCTTTTTTTGTGTATAATAATTATTTCTAATCAAATTGATTTAGAAATCGTAATGTTTATGAGCATCAAGTCTAATAAAAATAAAAAGTAATATAGTAAAACCCCAAAGAGAGGAACCTCCATAGCTAAAAAAAGGTAAAGGGATGCCTACAGTGGGTAAAAGACCTATTACCATACCTATGTTTACTACGATGTGAAAAAATAGAATTGAAGCCAAACCATAGCCGTAAATTCTACCAAACTTATTTGTGTGCGTTTCGGCTAAATAAATTATTCTGTAAAGTAAGCTCATAAATAAAATTATTAAGAGACTACTACCTATAAATCCCCACTCTTCTCCTACAGTACTGAAGATATAATCTGTGTGTTGTTCTGGAACAAAATCACCTTGAGTTAAATTTCCGTTTAAAAAACCTTTTCCATTAATACCCCCTGAACTAATGGTTAGTTCAGATTGATATGAATTGTAACCAATACCAGTGTTATCTACTTTTTTGCCTAATAAAATATCAAATCTGTCTTTTTGGTGAGAAGGTAATACATTTTGATATAAGTATCCTGTACCAAAAATATATAAGCCTAAAAGAGCATAAATACCAATAATTTTGTACCAATTAAACCTTAAAAATCTTTTTCCACCCTTATAAATCAAATACATTGCAAATATTGTTAGTAAGATAAAAGACGCTATTATGATCAATTTTGATCCAAAAAAAATCGTTAGAAAAAATAAAGCTAAAAATCCTGTTCCTAAAAGAATGTAATTTAATGTAAGCCCCTCTCTATTTAAAACAAAGAAAAATGAAATATAAATTATTGCAGATCCAGCATCTGGTTGAAGAAAAATTAAAAAAGCAGGAAAGAAAACAATGATGAATGCTTTTATCTGATTTTTTATCAATTTAAAATTATACTGTCTATCACTCAAAAGTTTTGCTATTGCTAAAGCTGTGCAAGCTTTTACAAACTCAGAGGGTTGTAGTCCTAACACACCAAAGTTAAACCATGATTTTGCACCATTTATTTCTTTACCAAAAGGAAATAGCAATAAGAGTGATAGTATTGAAATGATATAAAATACACTTGCGTATTTTTCGTAAAATTTTGAGTTAAAAAAAAGGATAATTATTATTAAAGGAATTGTAAAGCATATGAAAATTAACTGTTTTCCATACTTTGTAGAAAAACTTAATAAATTAGTATCTTCTTCTGTAACAGAAGCAGCATATATATTAAGCCAACCAAAGCCTACCAAAATGATATATATAAAAACTAAAATCCAGTCTACACCAGCAAATATATTATTTCGTTCCTGACGCAATTTCTTTTGGTTTTTCTAGTTGTTTGTTGTAGATATCTTGTAAGCTCATGTTAAGGATATTAGACTCTCTGTACTTGTTACGTTGTGAGATTTCTCCATTAATGTATTTTTCAATTAATAAGCTTGTTATTGGAGCAGCAATTGTAGAACCATATCCTCCATTTTCTACAAAAACAGCAAGTGCAATTTTTGGATTATCTTTTGGGGCAAATGCCACTAAAATAGAGTGATCTTGTAACTGTTGTTTTAAACCATCTAAAATAATAAAGTTTTCTGCAGTACCTGTTTTACCACATATTTCAATACCTTTTACTTGACTAAATTTACCTGTTCCAGTTTTAAAAACTTCGTGCATCGCTTCTATTACAGGTTCAAAATTCTCACTATCTATGGTAGTTTCTTTAGGTAGAGTGTAGTTAACGTCATCAATAAATTCATCATCTATTTTTTTTACGATATGTGGCGTATAAAAATAACCTCTATTGGCTATAGCTGCTGTAAAGTTAGCTAGCTGTATTGGAGTTGTAAGGACCTCACCTTGACCAATTGCGTTAGAGATATTGGTAGATGCATTCCAAGTATATTTATATCTACTATCATAATATTTACCATCAGGAATTAACCCTGGCACACCAGCAGGAAGATCATAACCTAAATAATCTCCTAACCCAAAACTACTAATATGTCTATTCCAATTATCTAAACCTTCTGAAGGATTTTTGTCTTTTTCTACAATTCTTTTATAAGTATTAGAAAAGTAGCTGTTACATGATCTTGCTATTGCTGTTTTTAATTGTATTGGGCTGTTGTAAATTCCGCAATGACAACCCATAAATTCATTAGGTCTATTTCCATATCTATACCCTTCAAAACATCTAAAAGCTGTTTGTGTATTAATTACGTTTTCTTGTAAACCAATTAGAGCGTTCATCATCTTAAAAGGAGACCCTGGAGGATATGCAGCAAGTAAACCTCTATCAAAAGTTGGTTTTGAAATACTATCTAATTTAAAAAGTTTATAAGAATTCGGAGATCGTTTTCTACCCACTAACATATTTGGATCATAAGAAGGCGCAGTAATTAATGCTAAAATTTCTCCTGATGAAGGTTCTATAGCAACAATGCCCCCTCGTTTTCCTTTCATTAATTTTTGACCATAAGCTTGTAAATCGATATCTAGGGTTAGCATAAGGTCTTTACCATTTTCTGGCAAGGTGTCTTTTTCTCCGTTTTTATAAGAGCCTGTAACTTTGTTAAATCTATTTCTATGAAAATATTTTTTCCCTTTTCTACCTCTTAAAACATCTTCATATTGTCTTTCTATACCATCTTTACCTTCAAGTTCTCCTTGTTGGTAATAATTATTTTCTCTAGCTTTTTGTTCGTTTACTTCACCAATATAACCTAAAACATTTGCTGCTACAGGTATTGGATAGTCTCTAATAATTCTTTTTTGTATAAAAAAGCCACTAAATTTATGTAGTTTTTCTTGTAGAAAAGCAAAATCTTCTTTGGCCAATTGTTTTAAAAAAACCGAAGGTAAGTAAGATGCATAGTTTTCGGCTTTTTGAAATCTTCTTAAAAAGTCTTTTTTATCAATTTTTAAAAGTTTACAAAACTCTAATGTATCTAAAGGTTTTACTTGATTTGGCTGAATCATAACATCATAAGAAAGTTGATTGGCAACCAAAAGTTTCCCATTTCTATCATAAACATAACCACGTTCTGGATAATCATAGGCTATTTTTACAGCAGCATTATGTATAGGATCGTAATTTTCACTCTTAATTATTTGCAACTGAAATAATCTTCCAATAAAAATAACACCAGTTATGGTGATTAAAAAATAAAGTAAAAAACTTTTCTGCATTATTCTGTTTTACTAAATATATATGTTCCTAAAAAGTACAGTACTAACGTAAAAATACTAGAAAATAGTGTGTTTAAAATTACATTTTTAAAATTTTCTAAACTAAAATTAGCAAAAGAAAAATAGATAAAGTGATGAATTAAAGTTAAAGTTACTGTGTAATTAAAAACTTTACCAAAGGATTCTGATTTTAAACTAAAAAAAGGATAATCTGCGACTACTTTTCTAAAATAAAGTCTAATAAAAAATAACCTAAGGTAAGCAATAAATAAGGTCGAAAATGCATGTATGCCTCCAGAATCAGAAAAAATATCTATAAAAAGACCTAATAAAAAACTATATAATAAAAAAGCAAATCTATTTTCTTTTAAAGGATATAAGAATACGAATGCTATGTATATGTAAGGATTTATGTAACCTAAAAACAATATGTTATTTAAAACAAAAACCTGTAAAAAAAGTAATGCCAGGAATAATGGAAAGGTTTTAATTGACTTATTCATCTGTTTCTAGCTTTTTTATTTCTTCCTTTTCAAGGTTTTTAACAACATGAACATAGCCTAAGTTACTCATGTCATTAAACAGCTTTACATCTACTTTGTTATCAGCTGTGTTTCCTTTATTTATTTTAGAGATAGTGCCTATAAGAATGCCTTCTGGAAAAATTGTTGATTTTCCTCCTGTTTCAATAGTGTCACCAATCTCAAGAGGTGCTTGTCTTGGAATATCAGATAGTTGCACAATGTTGTAATTTTTCCCATTCCAAGTTAAAGATCCAAAATAAAAGCTATTTTTTAGCCTCGCATTAATTTTACTATTTTTATTTAAAATAGACTGAACTCTTGTGTAGTTTCTAGAAGAATTATCTGTAATTCCAATAATTCCTTTACTGTTTATTACAGCCATTTCTTTGTTTATTCCTTCATTTGTGCCTTTGTTTATTGTTAAAAAATTAAAGGATTTAGAATAGTTGTTATTTATTATTTTGGCTGTGGTAAATGTATATTTCTGTTTATACTTTAATGAATCTGCTACTGTTGAATCTGAAGAAAATTCAATTTTATTTGTTTTAGCAATAAAGTTTTTTAGTTTGGTATTCTCCTCTGCTAATAGCTTGTTTTCTGATTTTAAACTAAAATATTCAGATATATTAGAAGTTTGAGAATAAAGACCACCAGTTATGGCGTTCGCAGAATTAACAAATTTACTTTTATGAAAATTAAGATTATTAAATATTAGAAATAGCGCTATAAATTCTAACAACAAGAAAAACAGGAAATACTTGAATTTCTGAAAAAAGTAAATAATTTGTTGCATTGTTAAAACTTAATAATGCTAATTCATTAACACATTTTTATATTTATTTAATTCTTTTAAAGCGATACCTGTTCCACGAACAACTGCTCTTAAAGGGTCTTCTGTAACATAAACAGGTAAGTCTGTTTTACGAGATAAACGTTTGTCTAGGCCCCTTAACATAGAGCCACCACCTGCTAAATAAATACCTGTGTTGTATATGTCTGCAGCTAATTCTGGAGGTGTTTTTGATAACGTTTCCATAACAGCATCTTCTATTCTTAAAATAGATTTGTCTAATGCCTTAGCAATTTCTCTAAATGATACTTGGACTTGTTTTGGTTTACCACTTAATAAATCTCTACCTTGTACTAACATTTCATCAGGAGGAGTATCTAAATCTTCTGTAGCAGCACCAATAGTTATTTTAATTTTTTCTGCAGTAGTTTCACCTACATGTAAGTTGTGTTGTGTACGCATGTAATACATAATATCACTTGTAAATAAATCACCAGCAACTTTTACAGATTGATCGCAAACTATACCACCTAAAGCAATAACTGCAATTTCTGTTGTACCCCCACCAATATCAATAATCATGTTTCCTTTTGGCTCCATAATATCTATACCAACACCAATTGCAGCAGCCATTGGTTCGTAAATTAAGTAAATTTCTTTGGCATTCATGTGTTTTGCAGAATCACGTACAGCTCGTTTTTCAACTTCTGTAATTCCAGAAGGAATACAAATAACCATTCGTAAAGCAGGTGGAAATAACTTCTTTTTAATAGAAGGAATTTGCTTTACAAACTCCTTTATCATTTCTTCTGATGCCTGAAAATCTGCAATTACACCGTCTTTTAAAGGACGAATAGTTTTTATGTTTTCGTGTGTTTTACCTTGCATTAAATTGGCTTCTTGGCCAATTGCTATGATTTTACCACTAACTCTATCTCTTGCTACAATAGAAGGGCTGTCTATAACTACTTTTCCATTGTGAATTATCAAAGTATTTGCGGTTCCTAAATCAATCGCAATGTCTTCTGTCATAAAATCAAAAAAACCCATAAAAATTTTCTATTGTTTTGAAGTGTGTAATCTTACAAATTTACTAAAATTAATCTTTTAAAACAGTTAAAATAATTAATGTTTAAAATGTCTTGTTCCTGTCATAACCATAGAGATGTTATTGGCATTGCAATAATCTATACTTAATTGATCTTTTATAGAACCTCCTGGCTGAATTACACTTGTAATTCCTGCTTTGCCAGCAATTTCCACACAATCTGGAAATGGGAAAAAAGCATCACTTGCCATAACTGCTCCTTTTAAATCAAAACCAAAACTTGTTGCTTTTTCGATAGCTTGTCTTAAGGCATCAACTCTACTTGTTTGTCCTGTTCCACTTGCTAAAAGCTGATTGTTTTTAGTAAAAACAATTGTGTTAGATTTTGTGTGTTTGCAAATTTTTGATGCAAATAACAAATCTTTTAATTCGTTTTCTGATGGTTTTGTTTTTGTAGCATACGTTAAATCTGCTAACGCATCTGTTTTTGCATCTTTATCTTGAACTAACAAACCATTTAAGGCAGTTCTTACATTTTGAACTGGTAATTCTGTTGTTTTTTGAATTAAAATAACTCTATTTTTCTTCCCTTTTAAGATTGATAAAGCTTCATCTGAATAGCTTGGAGCAATAACAACTTCGCAAAAAAGTTTATGAATTTCTGTTGCAGTTTCTTTATCAATTTCTTTGTTAGCAATTAAAACGCCTCCAAAAGCAGAAACTGGGTCGCCAGCTAAAGCATCAACATAGGCTTGTTTTATAGTGCTTCTTTGTGCAAAACCACAAGCATTGTTGTGTTTTAAAACTGCAAAAGTTGGGTCTTCTCCTGTAAATTCGTTCATTAAATTCACAGCAGCATCAACATCTAAAAGGTTGTTGTAGCTTAATTCTTTTCCATGTAATTTATCGAACATAGCATCTAAATCTCCAAAGAAATATCCTTTTTGATGAGGATTCTCTCCATAACGTAAAACTTTAGCTGTAGTTTCACTTGCTTTGTAAACTACTTCATCTTCATTAAAATAATTAAAGATAGCAGTATCATAATGAGAAGAAATATTAAAAGATTTGGCTGCAAATTTCTTTCTTTGTGCTATGGTTGTTTCTCCATTATTTGCAGATAATATTTCTAAAAATTCATCATATTGCTCCATTGAAGAAACTGTAAAAGTATCTTTAAAGTTTTTAGCTGATGCTCTAATTAATGAAATACCTCCAATATCGATTTTCTCAACAATATCTTGTTCAGGTGCTCCAGAAGCCACTGTTTTTTCAAACGGATACAAATCAACAATTACCAAATCTATTTGAGGAATGTTGTATTCTTGCATTTCTGCTACATCACCTTCATGATCTTGTCTGTTTAAAATACCGCCAAAAACTTTAGGATGTAATGTTTTTACTCTTCCACCTAAAATAGATGGGTAAGAAGTTACATCTTCTACAGGTACTACATCAATACCTAATTCTTTAATAAATTTTTCTGTTCCTCCTGTAGAGTAAATAGTTACATTTAATTCGTTTAATTTTTGTACAATTGGTGCTAAGCCATCTTTGTGAAATACAGAAATTAATGCAGATTTAATTGTTTTTGAAGCGCTCATGATTTGTTGTATTGTTAAGCATGCAAAACTACATAATCATTGAGCCAATCACAATAAAAAGATAGTAACAAAATTTAGGAGTAATTAACAAAAATAGTTTTTACTCTGAGTTATCTAAAAAATCTCGAAACCAATACACAAATTGATCGTAAAAAGTTTCTTCTTCTAAGTTTAGTTTTTCGCTAGATTTAGCGTAGGAAGTATTTATTTCTTTATTATTCATTATTTGGGGGAATAAATGATTTATAAATTAATTTTAAACCCCCAATTTATGAAATAAATTTTAAAATCAAATTTTATAAAATATTGGCTACTTTTTTACAGATATATTCTAAGATTTCTTCGTCTTTTTCTGTAAATGTATTTGCAGTATGAGAATCAATATCTATTTGACCAATATTTTCGCCATCAACAAAAATTGGAATTACAATTTCAGATTTTACTTTCCAACCACAAGAAATGTAGTTGTCTTGTTCAGAAACATCTTGCACTACAAAGTTTTCGTTACTCACTGCAACTTGGCCACAAATTCCTTTTCCAAAAGGTATAATGGTATGCTCAGTTTCTTCACCTGTATATTGTGCTAATTTTAGTTCGTTTTTGTCGCCATTTTTAAAATAAAAACCAACCCAATCATAATAAGAAATTTCATTTTCTAAATAATCACAAATGTGTTGTAATTTTTCTTCTTTTGTTGCGTTTGATGCAATAATTACATCTATTTTTTCCTGAATTGCTGCTATATTCATAATTTATTTTCTAAAAATTCTGTGTACTATTTTATCGTAATTTTTGATAAAAACTTACAAATAATATTTAACACAAAGTTAAAATATCTTTTTGTAAATTTGCAGCTATAAAATGAAACAATTTTCTTTAAAAATAGTAACCATAACACTCTCTTTTTTAGTGTTGTTTTCAACCTTTTCTTTTACGGTTGATACACATTATTGTGGAGATTTTTTAATGGATGTTTCTATTTTAGGAGAATCTGATGGTTGTGGAATGCAAATGGACAAACAAGTGCTTGCAAAAAAGAAAAATTGTTGCAAAGACGAAGTTCATAAAGTTGAAGGTCAAGATGAATTACAAGTTCAAAAAGTTGAGCAAATTACTTTTGAAAATCAGCAATTTTTAGCATCCTTTGTGGTTTCATATCAAGATTTGTTTTTAGTTAACGAATCTAAAACTACTTTTTATAAAGACTTTTCTCCACCTGATATTCCTAAAAATTATCAGGTCTTATACCAATCATTTTTAATTTGATTTTTTATTTGAGTAAGATTTTTAATGACACTTGTCATTGAGTTTCTAAACATTTGTTTATGCTGTAATTACAGTTTAAATATTAAGTTTTACGATTCTTTTTTTGAATCATAAAGCCCTAACTTCAAATAAAATAGAATAATAATGAAAAAAAATATATTAAATAGTTTGTTGCTATTTATGCCAATAATCATCTTTTCGCAGACAACTTTTAAAGGAATGATTATGGACAGAAACAATCCAAAAGATAATTTAGGAGTAGAAGGTGCAACCGTATTTTGGTTAAACACCAACGTGAGTGCAATAACCAACAGTAAAGGTTGGTTTACCATAGATTATAAAAAAGAATACAAAAAACTAGTAGTTAGTTATTTAGGTTATAAAACAGATACGCTAACTATAAATAGTTTAGAGCCAGTTCATTATTTCTTAAAGCCAGAAAGTGAGCTCGAAGAAATTACCATAAATAGTAAACGAAATGCAGTTCAAAAAAAATTCTTTTGCAACTGTAAATATGTTTACGGTTAACTCAGAAGAATTGTTAAAAGCAGCTTGCTGTAATTTAGCAGAAAGTTTTGAAACCAATCCTTCTATAGATTTGAGTTTTTCTGATGCTTTAACTGGTACAAAGCAAATTCAAATGTTGGGATTAACGAGTCCTTATTTATTATTAACTCAAGAAAACATTCCTTCTGTAAGAGGTGCTAGTCAGGTTTTTGGGCTCACATTTACGCCTGGAACTTGGGTAGAAAGCATACAAATAACCAAAGGAGCAGGCTCTGTAGTTAATGGTTTTGAGAGTATTTCTGGGCAAATTAATGCAGAACTTGTGAAACCTTTAACAGATAACTCCTTTTTCTTAAATGCCTATGGTTCTCAAATGGGGCGTTTTGAATTGAATACTCATTTTAACAAAAAAGTTTCTGATAAATGGAGTACAGGTTTGTATGTGCATGGAAATTATAGAGGTCAAAAATTTGATAATAATGATGATAATTTCTTAGACATGCCCTTATCAAATCAAATAAATGTAATGAACAGATGGCAATTTACAGATGCTAAAAAAGGTTGGGTAAGTTTTATAAATGTTCGTTTTTTAAATGATGAAAAACAAACAGGAGAATTAAACTTTGATCCAAATACAGATAGAGGAACAACCAATAATTGGGGAAGTGAAATAGATACCAAACGTTTTGATACTTCTCTAAAGTTAGGTTATGTTTTTCCAGAGTTGCCTTTTCAAAGCATAGGTTTTCAAATGGCGTACAGTAATCATCAACAAGATTCTTATTTTGGTTTAAATGTGTACGATATTCAACATGAAAGTGTGTATTCTAATTTAATTTTTAACTCGATTATAGGTGATACTAGAAACAAGTTTAAAACAGGGTTAAGTTTTACTTATGATAAATATGATGAATTGGTAAACACCTCAATTTTTGATAGAAATGAAAATTCATTTGGTGCTTTTTTCGAATATGCATATGATAATCTAGATAACTTTAGCTTAACAGGTGGTGTAAGAATTGATACCCACAACTTATTAGGAACTTTTATAACGCCAAGATTACATTTACGATATGTTCCTTGGGAAAAAGGAGTATTTAGAGCTTCTGTTGGAAGAGGAAAAAGAAGTGCAAATATTTTTGCTGAAAATCAGCAATTATTTGCAAGTTCCAGACAAATTAATATAGATGATGTTGGAGGGAATATTTACGGATTAAATCCTGAAATTGCATGGAATTACGGAGTTTCATACCTGCAAAAGTTCAATGCTTTCAATCAGAAAGGAGATATTACTTTCGATTTCTATCAGACCAATTTCCAAAACCAAGTGATTGTAGATTGGGAAAATCCTCAAGCAGTTTCTTTCTACGATTTAGAAGGTAGCAGTATAGCAAATAGCTTTCAAGTAGAAGTAAATTATGAGCTAGCTAAAAACCTTAATTTAAGAACAGCTTACAAATATTTTGATATCACTACAGATTATAAAAGTGGAAACTTGCAAAAGCCAATTCAGCCTCAAGATAGATTTTTTGCAAACTTATCTTATGAAACACCATTGTCTGTGAACGAGTCTCAATGGAGGTTTGATGTTACTTTTAATAATATTGGTGAGCAACGTTTGCCTAATACAAGCACAAAACCTGCTCAATATCAATTGCCAGAGAAAGCAGAGCCTTATCAGCTTTTAAACTCGCAAATAACTAGAGTATTTTCTAGTAAATTTGAGATTTATGTTGGAGGAGAAAACCTGACTAATGTAAGACAAGAAAATCCTATTTTAGCAAGTGATGATCCTTTTGGTGCAAATTTTGATACAACAATCGTGTATGCACCTATTTTTGGACGTTCAATTTATGCAGGATTACGATTTAAAATAAAGTAAAACAATAATAATTATAAAAATAAAAACAATGAAAAATATAATTTTAACTATCAGTATTTTTTTAGTTGCATTCACAATGCAATCTCAAGAAACAAAAAAAGATAAAAATGCCAAAGTAGTAATGAAAGTTGATGGTATTTGTGGTATGTGTAAAAAAAGAATAGAAACTGCAGCTTTAAAAACCAAAGGGGTAAAGTTTGCTATTTGGAGCACAAAAACTCATCAATTAAATTTAATTATGGACGAGCGTAAAACAGATGTTGCAGCAGTTCAAAAAAATATTTTAGCTGTTGGGCATGATATTTTATTAAAAGATGATAAAAAACTAGAAGCAAAATTAGAAGCGTATAATTCTGTACATCCTTGTTGTAAATATAGAGATGATGAAATTGTATTAGATCATGAAGGAGAAATGAAAAAACAGAAAAAAAATAATTAAAATGATACATATTTACAGCGTTTCTGGAATGACCTGTAAAGGGTGTAAAAGTTCTGTTGAAAAATCAATAGGAGGAATAGAAGCCGTAAAAAATGTGATTGTAAATCTTAATAGAGAAGAAGCAACTGTAGAAATGGATAATTCTATTTCTTTAGAAAAACTACAGGAATCACTGTCAGAAAAATTTACCATTTCAGAAAAAAAAGCAACACAGAAAGAAATTCCTGACGTAGCTTTTGAGGAAGAAAAAAAATCAGAAGTACAACAATTGTTTCCTTTGTTCTTGATATTCGGTTTTATAACTACAGCAGCTGTTTTAATGCATAGCAATCCTTGGAATACCTCTGAATTTATGCTGACTTTTATGGGGTTATTCTATGTGGTTTTTAGTTTTTTTAAACTGTTAGATGTAAAAGGTTTTGCTATGAGTTTTAAAATGTATGATCCTTTTGCAAAAACAATTCCTAAATATGGTTTTGTATATCCTTTTATTGAATTGACTTTAGGTATTTTCTTTTTAATGCGATTTCAAATTGTAGCAGCATTAATAGTAACCTTGTTTATTTTAGGGATTACAACAATTGGTGTAACAAAATCTTTGTTAAGTAAACAGACTATTAAGTGTGCTTGTTTAGGCTCAGTATTAAATTTACCAATGACAAAAGCTACATTTATAGAGAATTCTATAATGATAATAATGGCTGTTTTTATGATACTTCAATTAGTTTAATCTAAAAGTAAAACCAAAAAAAATCCGTTAGAATTTTCTAACGGATTTTTTATTATTTCACTATTTTACATAAGAGTAAAATAATTGCCTGAACACGCTGTGTACTACATCATTCCTGGCATTCCACCACCCATTGGAGGCATTCCACCACCTGCAGGTGCATCTTCTTTAATATCAATTAAAGCGCACTCAGTAGTTAAAATCATACCAGCAACAGAAGCAGCATTTTCTAATGCGACTCTAGTTACTTTTTTAGGATCTATAATACCAGCCTCTAACATATCTACATAAGTTTCAGTTTTTGCATCATAACCAAAGTTCTTTTTGCCTTCTAAAACTTTATTGATAACAACAGAACCTTCACCACCAGCATTTTCTACAATTGTTCTTAAAGGAGACTCTATAGCTTTGTTTACAATTTGTACACCTGTAGTTTCATCTAAATTATCTGTTGCTAGTTTTTCTAAAACTTTTTTAGCTCTTACTAAAGCAACTCCACCACCAGCAACAATGCCTTCTTCTACAGCAGCTCTAGTTGCATGTAAAGCATCATCAACTCTGTCTTTCTTTTCTTTCATCTCTACTTCAGAAGCAGCGCCTACATATAAAACTGCAACACCTCCAGCTAATTTAGCTAAGCGTTCTTGTAGTTTTTCTTTATCATAATCAGAAGTAGTCGTTTCTATTTGCGCTTTGATTTGATTTACTCTTGCTTTAATAGCTTCTGCATCTCCAGAACCATTTACAATGGTAGTGTTGTCTTTATCAATGGTGATTCCTTCTGCAGTACCTAATAAATCTAAAGTAGCATTTTCTAAAGAGAATCCTCTTTCTTCAGAAATTACTGTTCCACCAGTTAAAATTGCAATATCTTCTAACATTGCTTTTCTTCTATCTCCAAATCCTGGAGCTTTTACAGCAGCAATTTTTAATCCTCCTCTTAATTTATTTACTACTAAAGTAGCTAATGCTTGTCCATCTACATCTTCAGCAATAATTAATAAAGGTCTACCAGATTGAGAAACTGGTTCTAAAATTGGTAAAATTTCTTGTAAGTTAGATATCTTTTTATCGAATAATAAAACATAAGGATTTTCTAAATCAGCAATCATTTTGTCTGCATCAGTAACAAAATAAGGAGATAAATATCCTCTATCAAATTGCATACCTTCAACAACATCTACATAAGTATCTGTTCCTTTTGCTTCTTCTACAGTAATTACACCTTCTTTACCAACTTTATCAAAAGCAGTTGCAATTAAATCGCCAATTACTGAGTCGTTATTTGCAGAAATTGAAGCTACCTGCTGAATTTTATCAGAAGAATTACCTACTTTTTGAGTTTGTTTTTCTAAATCTGCAACAATTGCTTCTACAGCTTTGTCAATTCCACGTTTTAAATCCATTGGATTTGCACCAGCAGCAACGTTTTTTAAACCTTCTTTTACAATTGCTTGGGCTAAAACTGTAGCAGTTGTTGTTCCATCACCAGCTAAATCGTTGGTTTTAGAAGCAACTTCTTTTACCATTTGAGCTCCCATATTTTCTAGCTCATTTTCTAATTCTACTTCTTTTGCTACAGAAACACCATCTTTTGTTACAGTTGGTGCACCAAAAGATTTAGAAATAATTACGTTTCTTCCTTTTGGTCCTAAAGTTACTTTTACTGCATTTGCTAATGCATCAACTCCACGTTTTAAACCATCTCTTGCTTCAATATCAAATTTAATATCTTTTGCCATTGTTTTATTTTTTAGCTTTTGCCTATAGCTTTTCGCTATTGGCTTAGTTATACTTTAATTTTTTTTGCTAAAAGCCAAGAGCTAATAGCTAATAGTTATTTTAAATAATTGCTAGAATATCAGATTCACGCATCATTAAATAATCTTTACCTTCTAACTTTAAATCAGTTCCACCATATTTACCATATAAAACAGTGTCACCTACTTTTACAGTTAAAGGCTCATCAACTTTACCATTACCAATTGCTACTACAGTTCCTTTCTGTGGCTTTTCTTTTGCATTATCTGGAATAATTAATCCAGAAGCTGTTTTTGTTTCTGCTGGTGCAGGTTCTACAAGAACTCTGTCTGCTAAAGGTTTAATGTTTAAACTCATGTTTTATAAATTTTGATTAATTAAATTATTATTTTCAGTTAATAAATAGTCAGAAATTATGCCATCAATAAAAAACTGACAATTTTGCTTTGAAACATTTTATTAGTTAAAAATGGAGCAAAAAAAAATGCCAACGTGTCATTTACGTTGGCATTTTAAATTTTTAAAAGAAATATCTAGTTGATACTATCATTTGCAGAAGGTAAAGTGTTTTCTACTGGAGCAGAAGTTTCTATACCATCTAAAGTATTATTTAGGTTTACATCATTAGCACCAGCTCTTGGTATGGCAACATTTGATAACAATATTAATGCAAACATTGCAATGGCTAACGTCCAAGTTGTTCTGTCTAAAAAGTTGTTGGTATTTTGTACGCCACCTAAAGATTGTGCTCCACCACCACCAAATGAAGAAGATAATCCTCCTCCTTTTGGGTTTTGAACCATTACTATTAATATTAAAGCTACTGCTACAATTAAAATTAATATGATAAAAGCTGTATAACTCATGATTTATTTTTTTGTAATTTTTGTATTTTTTTAATTTGGTCTGCAAAGAAACCACTTTTTTCTGGATATTTCAAAATTAAAATTCTATATGCTTGTATTGCGTTTTCATATTTTTTTTGCTCTAAGTACACTTTAGCTAAAGTTTCGGTCATTAAAGCTGCATCTTGAGTGTTTTTTGCTACAGAAACAGCCACGTTTTTATCTTTGGCTATTGGCTCTATTTTTGGGTTATTCTGTATGAATTTCTCAATAATTTTCTCTTTCTCTACTTCTTCTTGTAAGGGTTTTAAAGCTCTTACAGTAGGTGTTTTTATACTGCCCAACTGTAACCATTGGTTAAATGAATGATTTTCGGCCTTTGTAAACGATAGTGGTTTACCAATGGCTAACTCATCAACTAAGTTGTCTTCTGCATTTTTTGAATTGCTAGTTTTAACAGTTTTAGTTTTATCAACTTTAAGATTTTTGTTTTCTTTTGTTGGTACTGGTTTTGTGTAATTACTAAACTTTTTTGAAGTGATATAATCAAAAAGAATAGCTCTATCTCTAGTGTAAGCTGCAGTTATTTTAAGTGCTTTATTATATTTAAAACTATCTTGTTGCTTAAGTTCTTTTAAATACAAAGCACGTGCTGCTTGAAAATAAGGAAATACTGTTATAACAGATTGTAAGCTGCTTGCAGCTGCTTCATCAAAATTGTTATCGTTATTTAGAATAGCTAAAAAAGTAGATGTATTCAAAATTTTTGTTTTTTACCATTTTGCAACAGAAGCATTAAAAATATCTTGTATAATACGTTCTAAAATTTCGTCTAAAGCGTTTTCTAAAACACTTCCTGTAAGTTGAGCGTTTGCATCAAAATCTGAATAAAAAGAAAAAGTTTTTTCGAAGCTATCTTTTTCTATTAACTTATTTTCAAAACGTACATTTACAGTTACTGTTAATCTATTTTGTGCTGCAGTTTGATTTGAAGTACCACTCATAGGGGTTATTCTGTAGCCTGTTATTTCGCCACTAAAATATAAATCACCATTAGAATTGGTTAGGGTTAAGTTAGTTTGACGTGTAAATAAATCTTGTAATTCGTTTGTAAAACGTTGTGTTAAAACAGGTTCTACTAAAGGTGCTTGATTTGGGAAAAAATCGATCTGTATGGTTTTTGCGTCACCAGTATTACCTCCTGTAAACGAGTAGTTGCCACAGCTTAGTAGTGTAAAAAATACACTTAATAGTAAAATGTGTTTTTTCCAATTCATTATAAATCGTATTGTTTAATTTTTCTGTATAAAGTTCGCTCAGAAATACCTAGTTCTTTTGCTGCTAACTTACGTTTATTATTGTTTTTCTCTAAAGATTTTTTAATCATTTCTATTTCTTTATCTTGTAAAGATAAAGATTCATCTTCCTCTATTGTCTCAATAAATTCATAATCTTTTTCTTTAGAAGAGTTTTGTGGAATGTTTAAAACTTCAATATCTAAATCTTCTAAATCTTTATTATTGTATATTTTTTCTAAAAGTCTGTGATTTTCTTCGTGAACTTCATCAACATTCCCATTTTTCATCAAATCTAAAGTCAATTTTTTTAAATCGTTGATGTCATTACGCATATCAAATAAAATCTTGTACATAATATCGCGTTCTGTAGAGAAGTCGTTTTCTTTTTTACCACCAACTACTGCTGGTAAATTACCTTTATTATTGGGTAAATATTGTTGTAATTTTGAAGGTGAAACTATTCTTTCTTCTTCAATTACAGAAATTTGTTCTGCTAAATTTTTCAATTGTCGAATGTTTCCAGGAAAACGATAGTTTAGCAAAATATTTACTGCATTTTCATCTAATCTAATAGAAGGCATTCTGTATTTTTGAGCAAAATCTGCAGCAAATTTTCTAAATAGTAAATGAATATCTTCATTTCGTTCTCTAAGTGGAGGTAAATGAATTTCTACAGTGCTTAGTCTGTAGTATAAATCTTCTCGAAATTTCTCTTTTTCGATAGCAGATTGCATATGAATATTTGTAGCAGCTACAATTCTAACATTGGTTTTTAAAACTTTTGATGAACCTACTTTTATGAATTCACCATTTTCTAATACACGTAATAAACGAACTTGAGTGGTTAGTGGTAATTCACCAACTTCATCTAAGAAAATTGTTCCTCCATCTGCAACTTCAAAATATCCTTTTCTGTCTTGTGTAGCTCCTGTAAAAGCTCCTTTTTCATGGCCAAATAACTCACTATCTATGGTTCCTTCTGGAATTGCACCACAGTTTACAGCAATATATTTTGCATGTTTTCTATGAGATAATGAGTGTATAATTTTTGGAATACTTTCTTTACCCACACCACTTTCTCCTGTAACCAAAACAGAAATATCTGTAGGTGCAACTCTTACTGCTTTTTCTAAAGCTCTGTTAAGTTGAATATCGTTTCCAATAATTCCAAAACGTTGTTTTAATGCTTGTAAGTTTTCCATAGTTTTTCTTTAGAATAGATTAAAAAGAATAAAGAGAAAAGAGTTTTCTTTATTCTTGTCTCTTGCTTTACTTTTCTAAAAATTAATTATTATCAGAATAACCAACTGCAGTTCCTTTTAAGGTTGCTGAGGTACAATCTTCTACTTTAACGTTTACAAAATCTCCTAATTTATAATGTTCTTTAGGAAAAACAATTACGGTATTTTGTGTGTTTCTTCCTTTCCATTCATTAGGATTTTTCTTAGAGGTTCCTTCAATTAAAACTTCTTCTACTTTACCTAAATGTTGTTGTGTTCTATATAAAGCGTGTTTTTGTTGCAAATCAATTACTTCTGTTAACCTTCTTTTTTTAACTGCTTCTGGCACATCATCTTCCATTTTTTTACCAGCTAAAGTTCCAGGTCTTTCAGAATAGGCAAACATAAATCCGAAGTCATATTTTACATATTCCATTAAGTCTAAAGTATCTTGATGATCTTGCTCAGTTTCTCCACAAAAACCAACAATCATATCTTGACTTAAAGCCATTTCTGGTATGATTTTAAAAATATTATCAACCAAATCCATGTATTCTTCACGAGTATGTTGTCTGTTCATCGCTTTTAACATGTCATTAGAACCACTTTGTACAGGTAAATGAATGTATTTGCAAATATTTCTGTGTTTTGCCATTACATGAATTACGTCTAAACTCATGTCTTGAGGATTTGAGGTAGAAAAACGAAAACGTGTTTTTGGAAAATGAGTTGCACACATATCTAATAATTGTGCAAAATCAACTGCAGTTGCTTGAGCCATTTCAGAAGCTTTTTTAAAATCTTTCTTTAAGCCTCCTCCATACCATAAAAAACTATCTACATTTTGACCTAAAAGAGTAATTTCTTTAAAACCTTTATCAACCATAGATTGAATTTCCTCTAGAATACTTTTAGGATCTCTACTTCTTTCTCTTCCTCTTGTAAATGGTACTACACAAAAGGTACACATATTATCACAACCTCTTGTAATAGATACAAAAGCAGAAACTCCATTTGAGTTTAAACGCACAGGAGAAATATCTCCATAAGTTTCTTCTTTTGATAAAATAACATTTACAGCATCTCTACCTTCGTAAACTTCTTCTAGAAGATTAGGTAAATCTTTATAAGCATCTGGCCCAACAACAAGATCTACAATTTTTTCTTCTTCTAAAAACTTCTCTTTTAAGCGTTCAGCCATACAACCTAAAACACCAACTTTCATTTTGTTGTTCGATTGCTGTTTTACTCTATTGTATTTCTGTAATCTTTTTCGAACTGTAGTTTCTGCTTTTTCACGAATAGAACACGTATTTACTAATACTAAATCTGCTTCTTCTAAAATTTGAGTGGTGTTGTAACCTTGTTTATCTAGAATTGCAGCAACAATTTCACTGTCGTTCATATTCATTTGGCAGCCATAGCTTTCTATGAATAATTTTTTAGTGTTTTCTTTTTTATGTTCTGTTACAAGCGCTTTTCCTTGTATTTTTTCATCGATAATTTTCTCTACTTCTTGCATTGCTCTATTTATAATTAGAAGGTGGGCAAAGATACAACCAAAATTCTGTTTTTATGACAAATTGGCAGAAAAAATATTACTGATTTCCTGTTAATTATTAAGGTAAATTAACGAAAAAATTTTTTTTAAAAAAAAAGGAATTACTTTTGCACTTGATAATAACCCTAATTTTATGGGTTTTGAGTGATAAATGAGAGATATATGGCAAAGAATTTAGTGATTGTAGAGTCACCAGCAAAAGCAAAAACAATTGAAAAATTTCTTGGTAAAGATTATCAAGTAGAATCTAGTTATGGACATATTGCAGACTTACCTTCTAAAGAATTAGGAATAGATGTTGAAGGAGATTTTAGTCCAAAATATATTGTTTCAGACGATAAAAAACCAGTAGTTAAAAAGCTGAAATCTTTAGCAAAAAAAGCTGAAACAGTTTGGTTAGCAAGTGATGAAGATAGAGAAGGAGAAGCTATTGCTTGGCATTTAAAAGAGCAACTTGATTTAAAAGATGCCAATACCAAACGAATTGTTTTTCATGAAATCACCAAAAAAGCCATTTTAAAAGCCGTTGATAATCCTAGAGATATAGATTATAATATGGTAAATGCGCAACAAGCACGTAGAGTTTTAGATAGGCTTGTTGGTTACGAATTATCACCAGTTTTATGGCGTA
Organism: uncultured Polaribacter sp.; assembly: GCA_964565055.1. Classification (GTDB taxonomy): domain Bacteria; phylum Bacteroidota; class Bacteroidia; order Flavobacteriales; family Flavobacteriaceae; genus Polaribacter. The sequence continues at coordinate 42,367 of CAZMDC010000010.1, forward strand.
AAGTAAAGGGAGGTTTGTCTGCAGGTAGAGTACAATCTGTAGCTGTTCGTTTAATTGTAGAAAGAGAAAGAAGCATTCAAGATTTTAAAGCTGAAACACATTTTAAAGTTGTTGCTGAGTTTTCTAACGATGAAGGGAAGACTTTTAAAGCATCAATTCCTAAAAATTTCGAATCTAAAAAAGCTGCAGAAAGTTTCTTAAAATCTTGTGCAAAAGCTGATTTTTCAATCGCTGATTTAACAAAAAAGCCCGCAAAAAAATCGCCAGCAGCACCTTTTACAACATCAACATTACAACAAGAAGCTTCACGTAAATTAGGCTTTGCAGTTGGTAGAACCATGCAAGTTGCACAACGTTTGTATGAAGCTGGTTTAATTACCTATATGAGAACAGATAGTGTAAATTTATCTGTTGATGCAAGAAACGAAGCTGAAGAAGAAATTGTAAATTATTACGGAAAAGAGTACAGCAAACAACGTGTTTTTAAGTCGAAAGCTAAAGGAGCTCAAGAAGCCCATGAAGCAATTAGACCTACGAATATGAAAATGCATTCTGTTGATATTGAATACGATCAAACAAGATTGTATGATTTGATATGGAAAAGAACATTAGCTTCACAAATGAGTGATGCTCAGTTAGAACGTACCAATATCAAAATAGAGAATTCAGAAAACGCAAAAATCTTTACTGCAAATGGAGAGATGATTAAGTTTGAAGGTTTTTTAAAAGTGTATTTGGAAGGTAAAGATGATGATGAGGAAGAACAAGCAGGAATGTTACCTAACTTAAAAGTGAATGAAAGCTTAAGTTATACATTTATTAATGCTACACAACGTTTTACGAGTCCACCTTATCGTTTTTCAGAAGCGTCTTTAGTGAAGCAATTAGAAGAATTAGGTATTGGTCGTCCATCAACTTATGCTCCAACAATTTCTACAGTACAAAGAAGAGGTTATATAGAAAAAGGTCAAAATGAAGGTGTAGAAAGAGAATATGAACAAATGATTTTAGCTAATGGATCTGTAAAAAGTGAAATGCTAACAGAAAAAACAGGTTCAGACAAAAACAAGTTAGTTCCTACAGATATAGGAAATATTGTAAACGATTTTTTAGTAGCAAATTTCTCGAATATTTTAGATTTTGGTTTTACTGCCAAAGTTGAAAATTCTTTTGATGATATTTCTGAGGGTGATGAAAACTGGATAGAAATGATTAAAGATTTCTACACCAAATTTCATGATAATGTAGAAGATGTAAAAGAAAATGCAGAAAGAGAATCTGGTGAGCGTATTTTAGGTAAACATCCAAAATCTGGTAAAACAGTTTTAGTTCGTTTAGGAAAATTCGGACCAATAGCACAAATTGGTGCACCAGAAGATGAAGAAAAAGAGTTTGCAAGTTTAAATAAAGACCAAAATTTAGGAACAATAACTTTAGAAGAAGCTTTAGAGTTATTTTTATTACCAAAAACTTTAGGAACTTACGAAGGTGAAGAAGTAATTGTATCTAATGGACGATTTGGACCTTACATTCGCTTTGGCAAAATGTTTGTTTCTTTAGATAAAGGCGAAGACCCAATGTCTGTAGATTTAGAAAGAGCAGAAGAACTGATTGTTGCTAAACAAAAAGCAGATGCTCCAATTTATCACTATGAGGAATTACCAGTACAAAAAGGGGTTGGGCGTTTTGGGCCGTTTTTAAAATGGAGTGGTATGTTTATCAACGTAAATAAAAAGTACGACTTTGATAATCTTTCTGATGATGATATTGTTGAGCTAATTGAAGCAAAAAAGCAGAAAGAAATAGACAAGGTTATTCATAATTGGGAAGATGTTGGCATTCGTGTGGAAAAAGCAAGATGGGGTAGATATAATGTGTTAAAAGGTAAGATAAAAATTGAGTTACCAAAAACTACAGATATTGAAAACCTATCTAAAGAAGAGGCTGTAAAAATGATTGAGGCAAAAACGCCTAAGAAAAAAGCAACCAAGAAAAAAGCAGCTGCAAAAAAGAAAACAACTACTAAAAAAACAACCAAAAAGAAATAATCATTTGGTATCTTGCATACACAATAAAAATTAATGAATCAAGATTTTTTAACCCCCGTAAATGATAATGCACTAGCACACTTGTTATTGCACTCACCTTTATGTTTAGGTAATAAAATTCAAATACATACTAATCAAGATAGTTTTCCAAACTTAGATAATGTTCAAATAGCCATATTAGGCGTTCAAGAAGATAGAAATTCTGAAAATAATTTTGGTTGTGGAGATGATTTACACTTCATCCGAAGAAAAATTTATGAATTATTTCCTGGTGATTGGCATACAGAAATTGCTGATTTAGGTAATGTTAAAAAAGGAGCAGAAGTTTCAGATACTTATTTTGCAGTATCAAATATTATTACCAGTTTACTTAAAAAAAATATCATCCCAATTATAATTGGTGGTGGTCAAGATATTACTTATGTAAATTACAGAGCTTATGATAGTTTAGAGCAAACTGTAAATATAACCACAGTAGACAGTCGTTTTGATTTAGGAAATGTAGATGACGAATTAACTTCACAATCGTATTTAAGTAAAATTATTATGCAAGAGCCTAATAATTTATTCAATTACTGTAATGTGGGGTATCAAACGTATTTTAATTCGCAAGAATCTATTCAGTTATTAGACAGTTTGTTTTTTGATGCTTACAGATTAGGTGTTGCCAAAGAACTAGAAAATATAGAACCTGCGTTTAGAAATGCAGACATTGTTTCTATTGATATTGGTGCTGTAAGACAAAGCGAAGCTCCTGCTAATAATAATGCATCTCCCAATGGTTTTTATGGTGAAGAAATATGTGCATTATCAAGATATGCAGGCTTAAGTGATAAAGTATCTTCATTCGGAATTTACGAATACAATTCTAAATTAGATCATAATCACCAAACAGCAAATTTAATAGCACAAATGGTTTGGTATTTTATTGAAGGTGTTAATTTTAGAGTAAAAGATTATCCTTTTTCAGGTAAAGAAAACTACCAAAAATTTACAGTTTTGTTAGAAGATGATGATCCTCTAGTTTTTTACAAAAGCAATAAAACAGGTCGTTGGTGGATTGAGATAAATATTTTATCAGATAATAAATACAAAAGACATGCGTTAATACCATGTACATTTAAAGATTACACAGAAGCTACAAAGCAAGTAATACCAGAAAGATGGTATAAGGCTATGAAAAAAATGATGTAATTTAATAATTTAATCGAAAAACAATGCGTTAAAATGCTCTTTCAACATTGTATTTTAGCAAAAAAAATAATAGGTTTACGAACTTTTAGTAAAGACAAAAATAAAATATGAAGAAAGCAGCAATATTTGCACTTTTAATAACCGTTTTTTACAGTTGTGGTTCTAATGATAGAGGAGAATTAGTAGGTGTAAAATCTAAAAAGAAATGGTTTTCAGAAAAACCTTATGGTATGGTTTTAATTCCTGGAGGTTCTTTTACAATGGGTAAGCAAGATGAAGACATTGTAGGTACAATGAATGCACCAACCAAAACAGTTACTGTAAGACCATATTTTATGGATGAAACAGAAATTACAAATAATGAATATAAAGAATTTGTAACTTGGGTAAGAGATTCAGTTGTAAGAACAAGATTAGCCTACCAAGCAGAGTTTGCAGCATTAGGAGCTACTCCAAATCCAGCAGGAAATAATAGAACTACAGGAATTCAATTATACAAATTTAAAGATACTACAAGCAACGCAACACCATACCAAAAATACATGTATGAAAACTACTATCAGTTTGATACCATACAACCTTTAAACTGGGAAGAAGATTTAATTTGGAATACACAAGAATATCCAGATGTAGATTATGTGGAGGTAATGGACTCTTTATATATCAGTAAAGATGAAGCAGTAGATGGAATTAGAACTTTTAATACAAAATATTTAAAATACAAATATTCTTGGTTTGATAGAGATAATGCAGCTAGAAAAGGAGGAGATCGTAAAGATTTTGTACAAACAGAGGTGTTAAATATTTATCCAGACACTACTGTTTGGGTTAAAGATTTTAACTATTCTTATAACGATCCAATGCATCAAGATTATTTTTACCATCAATCTTATGGAGATTATCCAGTAGTTGGAGTTTCTTGGGGGCAAGCAAATGCTTTTTGTAACTGGAGAACAAAAAAGAAAAACGATTATTTAAACAGTAAAAAAAATACAACTCAAGTACCAGACTTTAGATTGCCAACAGAAGCTGAATGGGAATATGCAGCAAGAGGAGGGCTAGAGTTTGCAACATACCCTTGGGGAACTGGAAGTTTAACAAGCGATAGAGGTTGTTTTTTAGCAAACTTTAAACCAGTAAGAGGTAATTATGCAGTAGATGGTGCATTATATACTGTAGAAGCAGAATCTTATAATGCAAATGATTATGGTTTGTATAATATGGCTGGTAACGTATCTGAATGGACAAATACAGCTTATAACTTATCATCTTACTACATGGCTTCAACAATGAACCCTAATGTAGAGGATAGAAAAAATCAACGTAAAATTGTAAGAGGTGGTTCTTGGAAAGATGTAGCTTATTACCTAGAAGTAGGTTCTAGAGATTATGAGTACGCAGATACTGCAAGAAGTTACATTGGTTTTAGAACCGTACAAAACTTTATAGGCACAACAAATAAATAAATTTTAAAATAAATATTATAAAAACATGGCACAGTCAAGAACGTATAAAAAAACAATGAATTTCATCTATGGAATGGGAGCAGCAGTTGTAATTATTGGAGCGTTATTTAAAATTCAACATATTTCTATAGGTCCTTTAACAGGTGGTGTAATGTTAACTATCGGTTTATTAGTTGAAGCAGGTGTATTTGCGGTTTCTGCTTTTGATACTCCAGAAGATGAATTCGATTGGTCTAAAATATATCCAGAGTTAGGAGAAGATGGAGTTACTGTAGAAGATAAAGTAAGCACAGAAGGTATGTTGTCTCAAAAACTAGACAATCTTTTAAGCGAAGCAAAAATAGATGCTGAATTAATGGAAAGTTTAGGTAATAGTATGAAAAATTTTCAAGGTGCAGCAGAAGGTTTATCATCTGCTTCAGAATCAATTTCATCTACAAATAAATATAATGAGCAAATGTCTATGGCAGCTGTTCAAATGGAATCTTTAAATAACCTGTATAAAGTACAAGTAGAAAATACAAGTAAACAAGCAGAATTAAACACAGCTGTTGTTGAAAATACAGAAAGATTAAAAGAACAAATGGAATCTTTAGCTAAAAACCTATCTTCTTTAAACGGAGTTTATGGTAATATGTTATCTGCAATGTCAAGCAAATAATTAGTACAATTAATTGTATAACTTAAAACAAACTAATTAAGATATGGCAGGAGGAAAAATGTCGGCAAGACAGAAGATGATTAACCTAATGTACTTAGTATTTATTGCAATGTTAGCAATGAATATGAGTAAAGAAGTATTATCAGCTTTTGGTTTTATGAACGAAAAGCTTGTAGAAAATAATAAATCTACAATAGCTAATATTAATGATGCTTATGCAAATTTAGCAGTAAAAGCATCAGAACAAAAAGAAAAATTTGGTCCTTTAAAAGAACAAGCAGATAAAATTAAAAATTATTCAGATGATTTTTATTCGTATTTAGCAGATTTAAAAACCAATATGTTATCTGAAATCGAAGACAAAGATGATTATGAAACCATGGATAAAACAGATTGGTTAGATAATTATTTCTTTAAAGGAGATACTTATACAGCAGAAGGTCAAGAGTTTTTAGATAAAATAAACAATTACAGAAAAAACGTGGTAAATGTTTTAGGAGAAAACAGCAAGTTTGTACCAGTTTTAAACAAAAGATTTAGTACTGAACCAGTAATTGATTCTGAAACTGAAAAAGAAGTTCCGTTTTTAAAAGCAAGATATGAAGGTTTTCCAATGGTAGCTTCATTAACAAACTTTACACAAATGCAAGCTGATATTAGAAATACAGAAGCAGACATTGTAACAGATTTGTTAGGTGGTAAATTAGAAGAATCTTTATCATTAAGCAACTATCAAGGAATTGTAAGTTTAGATAAGACAGCTTATTTTGCTGGTGAAAAAGTAACTGGGCAAGTTGTGTTAGGAAGATATGATGCTACATTAGTGCCAAATAAAGTAATTTTAAACGGTGCAGATGTTACTAAAACTGTAAAAGATGGGCAAGTAATATTAGATATGCCTGCAGGTAATGTTGGAGAAAAAACAATAAAAGGAACTATATTTTTTACAGAAAATGGAGAAGAAGTTCCTGTAAACTTTGAAAGTAAATACTCAGTAATTCCAGAACCAAGTTCAGCAGTAGTTTCTGCAGATAAAATGAATGTAGTTTATAGAGGTTTAGACAACCCAATATCTGTATCACTACCTGGAGTTGGTGATAACAATTTAAAAGTTTCTGCTTCTGGTGGTTCTTTATCTGGTAGTAAAGGTAGGTATAGCATAAGACCAGGTTCTGGTAATATTGCAACTATTAACGTAAGCGCAAAATTAAGTAGTGGAAAAACCGTTAACTCTAAAGCAACATTTAGAATTAAAGATATTCCAGCAGCTATGGGTTCTGTTCGTGAGCAATATGGAACTGTAAGAATGCCAAAATCAGGTTTAGCAAATGCTCCAATAGACGCAGGTTTACCAGACTTTGAATTCGATTTAGATATTAAAGTTAAAAGTTTTAAAATTAAAGTACCAGGTGAACTAACCATTATTGTAAATGGTACAACACTTAGTGCTGCTGCAAAAAAAGTATTATCTAAAGCAAGAAGAGGTGATATTATAAATATCTATGATATTAAAGCAACAGCAAATGGTTACGATCTAAAACAAGTATTGCCAGTTAATATAGAGCTGACTAACTAGTAAAAAAATAAATTATGGTAAGAAATTGTATAATAATATTTCTTTTTTGTTTCACTACAAATTTGGTAAATGCACAAGCAAACATACTAAATGCCAAATCTGCATCAGATATTGGAAAGAAAAGCCAAGAAAGATTAGCTGCAGATAATGATGGCCCAATTCCTTATGGTTATGTAGATGATAGAGATATTATGTGGTCTAGAGTAGTTTGGGAATTTGTAGATTTAAATCAGAAAATAAATTTACCATATTATTTTCCAATAGATACTACAAACATTTCTTCAGACAGAAGATCTTTGTTTGATGCTTTAATAAAAGGGGTTAGACAAGGTAAAATAAAAGAAGCGTATACAGACTCTTTTTTTACTTCTAAAATTACACAAGACGAAATAGAAACACGTTTAGTTAATATAAGAGATGAAAATGGTTATGTAGATACTTTTAGAATTCAAACCGAAGACGTTGCAGGCTATATGTTAAAAGGAATGTGGTATTTTGACAAACGTCAAGGAGAAATGAAATACCGTCTTTTAGCTATGGCACCAATGGGTAAAGATGTGCAAACATTAGGAGTACAAGACATAGAAGACGAAAAACTTTACGAATTATTCTGGATCTTTTTTCCAGATGCAAGAGAAGTTTTACACGATTCAAAAGTATTTAATCCAATGAATGCGTCTCAACCAATTTCTTACGATCATTTATTAAATGCAAGAAGATTTAACTCAGTTATTGTAAGAGAAGAAAACATTTATGGAAACAGAGCTATAGAAGATTATGTTAGAGGTAATGCTTTATTCCAGTTGTTAGAAGCAAATAAAATAAAAGAAAGTATTAGAAATAAGGAAATAGATATGTGGAATTATTAATTTCACTCTAAAAATAACTCAATTAAAAACGTTTGCGCAAGTAAGCGTTTTTTTTTGTAGCTATTTCCTGCTTTTCGCACTCGCTTTTTTTCGTTTCTCAAAAAGAGCTCAAACAATTGCTACAATCAGGGCTAAACCCATTTATAAACATTTAGAAAACTATTTTTTGTAGTAAAACTTAACTATTTTTACAGAGTGAAAGTAGATTATATTATAGTAGGTTTAGGATTAGCAGGTTTGGCATTTGCAGAAGAGTTATCAGCTGCAAACAAAAGCTTTATTGTTTTTGAAGATAGTTCACAAATATCCTCTCTTGTTGCTGGCGGAATTTATAATCCTGTTATTTTAAAACGTTTTTCTCCAGTTTGGAATGCACAAAGTCAGCTTAATACAGCAATGCCTTTTTATGAAAAACTAGAACAAAAACTCAACACCACTTTTGATACCAAGTTTGTAACCAAAAAAGTATTTAAATCAATAGAAGATCAAAACAACTGGTTTGCAGCCATAGATAATCCTAAGTTAGCTCCTTTTTTAGATTCGAAATTAGATCATCAAAAAAGAAAAGAAATTAAAGCCTATTTTGGTTTTGGAAATGTAAAACAAACAGGTAGAATAGATACTAAAAAATTAGTCGCAACTTATAGGTCTTACTTAGAAAAAGAAGGAAAAATACATTTCGAAAATTTCGAATATCAAAAAATAAAATTCAAAAAAAATTATCTAACATATAAAGGATTTGAAACCAAAAGAATTGTCTTTTGTGAGGGTTTTGGGTTGCATAAAAACATTTTCTTTAATTACCTACCATTAAATGAAGTGAAAGGTGAGTTGCTTACCATACATGCTCCAAATTTAAATATCGATTTTCAGTTAAAATCAACTTTATTTGTAGTTCCATTAGGTAACGATTTGTATAAAGTGGGTGCAACTTTTAATCATAAAGATAAAACCTCAATACCATCAAAAGAAGGTAGAGAAGAGTTGGTTGCTAAATTAGATAAGGTGTTAAACGTACCTTATAAAATTGTTTCTCAATCTGCAGGAGTAAGACCAACAGTAAAAGATAGAAGACCTTTAGTTGGTGTGCAACCTGCTTTTACAAGTTTAGCCGTTTTAAATGGTTTGGGTACAAGAGGAGTTATGATTGCACCAACAGTTGCTAAAGAATTATTTAATTATTTGGAAAAAGGCAAAGCATTAGACCCAGAAATTGATATTAAAAGATTTGAATAAAAAAAATCATTTAGTAAAAAAAGCTATTTTCCAGCTTCCTTGTCATAACTCACAAACATATTTATCCATAGAATTCGAGACAATCTTAAGTTTAAAGGAGCTGTAATTACCAATACTCCTAAAACGCAAAAGAACGAGTTTAAAAGCGTTAATTGTAAGCCAAGTTTAGCAATTAAAAAAACAATAACAGAAATAGCTACTGTAATTCCATAATTAATGTACATAGCACCATAAAAAAAAGAAGGCTCTAGCATGTACTTTAAATTGCAAACAGCACAATTATCATGAATTTTGGTAATTTTAGATGGGTTAAAAGTTATACCATGCTTAAAGAATTTTCCTTCATGGCATTTAGGACATTTTCCGTTAACTATACTAAACAATTTTGTTCCCTTTTTAAACATCATAACCTTAAAATTTATCTACTTTTGCAAAGGTAAATTTTTTATCAAGCTATTTTAGTAACAATTATCACATTTCATGTTAAACGTACATAATTTAACAGTTTCTTTTATGGGAACTGATCTTTTTTCGGGCATTACTTTTAAGTTAAATAAAGGAGATAGAATAGGTTTAATTGGTAAAAATGGCGCAGGAAAATCAACTTTACTAAAAGTGCTTTCTAAAGATATTGAAAGTAGTGGAGGTACTATGGCTTTTGACAAAGATGTGCAAATTGGTTTTTTAAGACAAGATATCGATTTTGTAGAAGGTCGTACAATTTTAGAAGAAGCATATCAGGCGTTTGAAGAAATTAAGAAAATTGAAACTGAGCTAGAAGAAATCAATAATCAACTAACTACAAGAACCGATTATGAAAGTGATTCATATACAGAGTTGATTCAAGATTTAACAGATAAACAAGAACGTTATGAACTCTTAGGAGGTTATAATTATCAAGGAGATACAGAAAAAATTCTGCAAGGTTTAGGTTTTCAAAGAGAAGATTTTGATAAACTTACAGATACATTTTCTGGAGGATGGAGAATGAGAATTGAACTAGCAAAATTGTTATTACAAAACAATGATATTCTTTTGTTAGATGAGCCAACAAACCACTTAGATATAGAGTCTATTATTTGGTTAGAAAACTTCTTAAAATCTTACGCAGGTGCAATTGTATTGGTTTCTCACGATAAAATGTTTTTAGATAACGTAACCAATAGAACTATAGAAATTTCTCTAGGCCAAATTTACGACTACAAAAAACCATACTCTCAATTCTTAGAGTTAAGAGGAGAAATTAAAGAAAAGCAGTTACAAGCGCAGAAAAATCAAGAGAAAGAAATCAAACAAAAACAACAGTTGATTGATAAGTTTAAAGCCAAAGCTAGTAAAGCTTCAATGGCTCAATCTTTAATGAAACAGTTGGATAAAGTTGAGTTGATTGAAGTAGATCAAGATGATAACCAAGCCATGAATGTGCGTTTTGCCATTTCTAAAGAACCTGGTAAAATTATTGTAGAAGCAGAAGATTTGTCTAAAAGTTATGGAGATAAACATGTTTTGGAAGGGGTAGATTTATTGATTGAAAGAAATAGTAAAATTGCTTTTGTTGGTCAAAATGGACAAGGAAAATCAACTTTAGCTAAAATGATGGTGGGTGAAATTCCTTTTGAAGGGCATTTAAAATTAGGACATAATGTAGAGGTTGGCTATTTTGCTCAAAATCAATCTGAACATTTACCACCAGAAAAAACAGTTTTGGAAATTATGGAAGATGCAGCAACAGATACTAATAGAATGCGTGTTAGAGATATGTTGGGGTCTTTTTTGTTTGGTGGTGATGCTGTAGACAAAAAAGCAAAAGTGCTTTCTGGAGGAGAAAGAAACAGGTTGGCTTTGTGTAAATTGTTGCTACAGCCATTTAATGTTTTAATCATGGATGAGCCAACAAACCATTTAGACATTGCCTCTAAAACAGTATTAAAAGAAGCTTTAAATAATTTTGAAGGAACGTTAATTGTAGTTTCTCATGATAGAGAATTCTTACAAGGCCTAACAACTACAGTCTATGGTTTTAAAGACAAAGAAATTAAAGAATACTTAGGTGATATTGATTATTTCTTAGAGCAACACAAAATGGAAAGCTTACGTGAAGCTGAAAAGAAAACAGTTGTAAAAGTTGAAAAAGATTCTTCTAAAAAAGAGGCACATCAACTATCTAGAGAACAAGAAAAAGAGTTAAAAAAATTAAACAATAGGCTTTCTAATATTGAAACTGAAATAGCAGATTTAGAAAAAGAAATCGAAAAGTTAGATTTAGAATTGGCTAAAAATTACGACGAGGTTTCATCAAGACCAAACTTTTTTGAAAAATACAAAGCTAAAAAAGCAAAAGTAGATTCATTATTAGAAGAATGGGAAAAGGTTGAAGAACAGGTTTCTAATTTTTCTTAATTTTTTTTAGTTTGTTTGTTTTTGAATCCAATTCATAAGTTCATTTTTATTAATTGCATCCCAAGTTGATTGGGTATTCTTATTTATTGATGAATTGTCCTTAGGTTGTATAACAATTAATTCAACATTATCATTTCCTAATAATTTTAACTCAGCTAAAAAACTAACCATATCTGTTGAATTGTTTTCATATAGAGTTTTGAGTTGTTTTGTAAATTTGTACTTTATTGCAGGTTCTATATAAGCCAAAACTCCATAATTTTTGTAAATTTTAATATTTTCATTTTCGTTATTAAAATAGCTATACGTAGAAAAATTATTATAATTTTTTAGATTTGTTTTTGGTGTACCTTTTAGGTTTGTTTCCAAAAGATAATTTATAAATTTAGACTCCCAAAGATCAATTCTGTTGAGCTTTATATCACGTTCGTGTTGGTGCCATTTTCTTGTAAAATCCATAGTGAAGTTACAAATTACAATACCTTTTATATTAAGTTGAAATTTAAAGTTGTTTTCTTTTGTAAATTTAATAAATCGCATTGCTCTATGACCAACTAAACTTGCTCCTAAAAAGAAAATATTGTTGTTTGGTAAGTTATATTTATCAAAAACTTTTTGAATTTGGTTATGAGTAGAAATCATAGATGATTTAGAAAAATAAAAGTCTAAAGGAATTTCGGTAGAAACAGAAAGAACTGCAAAACTTTGTTGTGTAGCTAGATTATATAGTTGTTTTGAGCTTCTGTTTTTTTTATCATACTTAGAGTCTTCTAGAAAAATAAGCACCCCTTTTATATTTTTATCTTCTGGAAGCATTAGAGAATATCCTTTTTGAATAAAGGGTAAATAATCATTTTTTCCTACTCCAACTTTCAAACTATCATTTTTTGCTGGCTCATAATTTTCAATAATTTTTTGAGAAAAAGATTTTTCACACAAAGTGATGAAGAAAAGTAAAAAAAAAATTTTAACTGTTGTTTTCATTATCGTTTAATTAAGTAGTAACCAATTTAGCAAATTAAAACTGAATAGAAATATGTGAAAATTTTAAAGTAAAACTAGAACTAGGAGCAAATTATATAAAGTTTTTTACTTCTGAAATTTTTATTTTAACTGTTGTTTGTTTTAAAATTAAAACATAAAATTGTCTTATAGAGAATTTTAATAGCAATTAATTTCATTAAATATTTTCTGGCATATTTTTATTCATCTAATGTTTTATTTGCAATTAACTTTTTAAAAAAAGCTGCAACTTTTGAAGCTCCTTTTTCACCTCCATCGTCTATATTAGAAAGAATTATAACTGTATAATTATCATTTCTGAAATCCATTAATTCACAATGAACTCCATACCAGCCTCCACTATGTCCAACAATTGTTTGGTTATACCTTTCATCAATATCTATTCCATATCCTATAAAAGTATTATACCCTTTAGTTTTTGGTGTAAGCATTAATTCTGTAGTTTTCTTTTCTAAAAGCTTATTGTTTCTAAGTGCTTTAGAGAAATTAAATAAATCTTGTACTGTTGAGTAATAAAATCCACCTGGAGATGCCTTTGTTAAGTAATAGTCGTTCTTTTTTAAAGTTTTATTCTCTCCAAACATTGTTGTGTAGCCACTTGCTTTATTTTTTACAATTGAATCAATTTCTAACTCAGTTGTGTTGTGCATTTTAGTAGGTTTTAAAATATGATCTTTTAAATAATTGTAATAACTTTTTTTGCTTACTTTTTCAATTATTAATCCAAGAATTACAAAACCTGAAGCACTATAATTATATTGAGTTCCTGGTTTTGATAAAAGTGTATCATTAACAAAAAGTGGTATAAAATCTGATGTTTTTTTGTACTCTAAATTTTTTATTTTATCTAGATCTGCTACATAAAAGTTGTTAAGACCTGAAGTATGTGTTAATAATTGATGTACTGTAACAGAATCTCTTACTAACTTGTTAGGGTAATTGGGTAAATATTTGCTTATAGGAGTATGCAGTTCTATTTTCCCTTTTTCATATAATTGTAATGTTGCAACAGCTGTAAACATTTTAGTAATAGAAGCAATATTGAATTTTGTTTCGGTAGTATTCTCCACATCAAACTCAATACTTGCAAGACCATAAGCTCGTTTTATTAATATTTTATCATTTTGAGCAACTAATATTGTTCCTGAAAAATCACTTTGCTCTATTGTGTTTAGAAAATAAGTTATTTCAGAATTTTTTTCACTATTCGATTGCCCAAAACCTAAGGTTGCAATTTGTAAAATTATAATTGTTAGATAAAATTTAAATTTATTGTTCATAGTTTTTCCAATAGTTAATTTTTTATTACGTTTTAAATAAGTGTATAATTACCTTCGAATTTAAATAAAATTCATTTTTATAGGATAGCTTTTTATTTAAAGTAAATTATTTAAAGTCTAATTTAAAAAATCATAGCTTTTAAACTACATAAAAATAGCTATTATAATTACTTTTACTTTTTATTTAGAACTAAGTTTAGGTATATTTTATTTTTAAACTATTATGATTGCTACAAATTTTCCTATTGGTGTTTTTGATTCAGGTATTGGAGGAACATCCATATGGAAAGAAATTATAAATCTCTTACCTTTTGAGAATACACTATACTTGTCTGATAGTAAAAATGCACCTTATGGTGATAAAAGTAAAGAAGAAATTATAGCTTTAGCTACTAAAAATACAGAACTATTATTACAAAATAATTGTAAACTTATAGTGGTTGCATGTAATACAGCTACAACAAACGCAATAGATTTTTTAAGAGAAAATTATTCAGTACCTTTTATAGGAATAGAACCTGCTATTAAGCCTGCAGCTTTAAAAACCAAAACTAATAGAATTGGTATTTTAGCAACAAAAGGCACTTTAAACAGTAGTCTTTTTGAAAAAACATCAAGTACAATAGACCAAAAAATAATTATCAAAGAAACCATTGGCACAGGTTTAGTTGAGTTAATTGAGCAAGGGAAAATAGATTCTGCAGAAATGACTACTTTACTCAACTCTTATATTAAACCTTTCTTAAAAGAACAAATAGATTGTTTGGTCTTAGGCTGTACACATTACCCATATTTAATACCAAAAATTCGAGAGATTGTTGGAAACGAAGTGCAAATTATAGATTCTGGTCAGGCAGTTGCTAAGCAAACAAAAGCCATTTTAGGTAAGTTTAATTTAGAGAATAAAAGTACTGAAAAAGGAATGCATCAATTTTATATCAATAAAAACAAAAAGGTTTTATCGCAAATATTAGGTGTAAAAACTAATATTAAAGTTGATGAAAAAATGTTTTAAAAACCGCCAAAAGCAGCATTTATATTAGGGCAAGCAGCAGCTCTTGGTTCTTTGGTCCATAAATTTATTCCAACAGAAACTTGATGAAAACCAGAATTGGTTAAAACTGTTTCATTCATTTGATTTGTATAGGTATAAGAAAATAAAAAGTTTTTATAATTAATACCAACTATTGGAGATATAAATTGAGCATTTTCAATAGCATTAGCATCAAAACCTCTTCTATAGGAAAGTGCTGCCCAGAATTGAGTTTGAGAAAAAGTTTTATAAGCTTTTAAATTAAAATCTGCAATTCTTTGACCTGTACCTTCTCTAAACTGCAACATAATTGATGGCTCAAACTGTACGAATAAATCTTCACCAAAGTAATATCCAGCAGAAAAAATATAATTTCTTAAATCTAAAGGTTCTTGAACATTTAAATTATTTTTTGCAGTTAACAATAAGTTTTTAACAGTAAAATAAGAAGAAAACCCACCTAAATGATAAGCCACTCCAAAATCTGCATTATAGTAACTCGTACTTTCTACAATTGCAGAAACAGCAGCATCACCAGTAAAAGTTCTTTGATCTGACTGATTTTGCACAAATGTAAATGCTAAACCAAAAGACAATTGATTAAATAGTTTACCAGTATTCATTGGTAAATGATAGGCATAACTAGCTTGAACTCCTTTCTGAGAATGAAATCCATTTTTATCATTAAACAAAATAAGACCATAACCTGCGTTAGAATAATCGTCGAATTTTGTATGGAAACTTAAAGTTTGTAAAGAAGGTGCATTGGGTATACCTGCCCATTGTTGTCTTGCTGTTAAACGCAATTTACTTGAGTTACCAATTCCTGCAGCAGAAGGATGAACTAAATACACATTATCTGACAGGTAATCTTGATATATAGGTAATGTTTCTTGAGCATTACTTTGTAATGAAAAAACAAAAAAAATAAGAAGCCTTACACAGTGTAACTTCATTAAAAACTATATTAATTTTTAGAATTTCAAATATATCATTTTATAAAGAATAATTTCTTTTCGTCTTAGAGTTTAACAAAAAAAATAATTTCTAAATAACCATAGTTTTTGGGAGGTGTTTACTGCAATTTGTCAAAAACTTAGTTTAAGTGTTTTAGAGGAATAACAAGCTGTTATTATAGGTTATGTAGTTACGTTATAAGAACAGAGAAGGGTTTATTAAGATAAATAGCTGATTTTTTTAGAGCAATTTAAATCAAAATCATTATTTTATTACAACAAAAAGGGTAGTGTTTTTAATCACTACCCTTTTTTTTAAATTTTATATTGTTTTATTGAACATTATATAGATTTTGAAACTATCCTAAATAAGTCATTAAAATCTTAGATCTAGATGTATGTTTTAATCTACGAATCGCTTTTTCTTTAATTTGACGAACACGTTCTCTTGTTAAATCGAATGTTTCTCCAATCTCTTCTAAAGTCATTGGTTGGTGTTCACCTAAGCCAAAATATAATTTTACAACATCTGCTTCTCTAGGCGTTAAAGTTTCTAAAGCTCTGTCAATTTCAATACGTAAAGACTCGTGTAATAATGTTCTATCTGGGTTAGGAGATTCTCCAGAATTTAATACATCATATAAGTTAGAATCTTCACCTTCTATTAAAGGAGCATCCATAGATACATGGCGTCCAGAGTTTTTCATAGATTCTTTAACATCATTTACAGTCATGTCTAATTTCTTAGCAATTTCTTCAGCACTTGGTGGGCGCTCATTTTCTTGCTCTAAGAAAGCATACATTTTATTGATTTTGTTAATAGAACCAATTTTATTTAAAGGTAAACGTACAATTCTAGATTGTTCTGCTAAGGCTTGTAAAATAGATTGACGAATCCACCAAACAGCATAAGAGATAAATTTAAAACCTCTAGTTTCATCAAAACGTTTTGCTGCCTTTATTAAACCTAAGTTACCTTCGTTAATTAAATCTGGTAAAGTTAACCCTTGGTTTTGGTATTGTTTTGCTACAGAAACCACGAAACGTAAATTCGCTTTGGTAAGCTTTTCTAATGCTCTTTGATCTCCAGCTTTTATAAGTTGAGCTAATTCTACTTCTTCATCAGCAGTAATTAAATCTACTTTTCCAATTTCTTGTAAATATTTGTCTAATGATGCAGTTTCTCTATTGGTTACCTGCTTTGTAATTTTAAGTTGTCTCATCTAATTTTTAATAACTTTTATAGAGGTTTTGATATCCTCAATTAGTTATACGTAACACTTTAAATAAATGTTACATTTTTTACGCTTTTTTTTTAAAAAAATAAAAAATCAAAAAAAATTCTCCATGGAATCTAATAAATATTTGATTTCTAATATATTATAAGTTATATTTGCTGAGCATATAAATATATTTTAAAAGTGTAAATCGTAAGTTTTTGAAAAACAGTTATTTATGTTTTTATAAAATATTTAATAAAGATATCAAGTGTTGAATTAATTTTCAATAAAGACTTGATAGAAAGTTGGGGGACTATCTATCATGAGTGATTTATTTCACAAAAAAAGAGACCGTTTTTAACGGTCTCTTTGCTTTTATATTATTTGTTTTTTTAAAACAAGCCATTAATTTGTGAGTCTATTCTGTCAATAATATAGCCTAAATCTTCTTGATTTTTCACAAAATCTAAATGATCTACATCTATCACCAATAATTTACCTTTTGTATAAGTAGATATCCAAGCCTCATAACGTTCGTTTAGCCTGCTTAAGTAATCTATACTAATTGAGTTCTCATAATCTCTACCTCTTTTATGTATTTGACCAACCAAAGTAGAAATGTCTGCCCTTAAGTAAATTAATAAGTCTGGAGGCGAAACCAAGTTTTCCATCAACTCAAATAAAGAACTATAATTACTATAATCTCTATTTGTCATTAAGCCCATTGCATGTAAATTAGGTGCAAAAATATGAGCATCTTCATAAATGGTTCTGTCTTGAATGATGTTTTTACCACTTTCTCTCAGTTCTAGTATTTGTCTAAATCTACTGTTTAAAAAAAACACTTGTAAATTAAAAGACCAACGTTCCATTTCTGCATAAAAATCATCTAAATAAGGATTTTCATCTACAGCTTCAAAGTGAGGTTTCCATTTGTAATGTTTGGCTAAAAGTTTGGTTAGCGTGGTTTTACCAGCGCCTATATTTCCTGCAATTGCAACGTGCATACTATTTAAATATATTTGTTAAAAAAGGAGGATAAAGGTAATGAAAATAATAGAGTAAACAGGTTTAACAAATTAATTTATAACCAAAACCTCTAATATTTAATATTTTAATATTACTATCTTTTTTAAGTTTTTTACGAAGTTTACTTATAAAAACATCCATACTTCTTGCGTTAAAAAAATCATCATTTCCCCATAATTTATTCAGAATAAAACTTCTGTCTAAAATTTCGTTTTTTTTATCAAATAAATAATATAATAATTGAGCTTCTCTATGTGTAAGTTGTACAATTTCGGTTGCAAACTCCAAAGTTTGTTTGGTAAGATTAAATTTATAATTTCCTAGAGTTATTTTTTCTACATTGGTCTTTAACTCTATTCTATTGAGTAAAGCTTTAATTCTTATTATAAGCTCTTCCATAGAAAATGGTTTTTTTAAATAATCATTTCCACCAGTATTAAACCCTTCTAAAACATCACTGGTTTGTGATTTTGCTGTTAAAAATATAATAGGTGTTTTCTTGTCTATTTCTCTTACTTCTTTAGCTAACGTAAAACCGTCTTTTCTTGGCATCATTACATCTAAAACTAAAATATCTGGTTGTTTTGTGTGATAAAATTCTAAAGCTTCTTCGCCATTTTCTGCATGAAAAACGGTAAAGTTTCTAGTTTCTAAACTTTCTTTTACAATCATGCCTAAACTAGCTTCATCTTCTGCTAACACTACTTTTATATTATTCATTTGGCATTGTAATTTTAAAAATGGTTTGTTTTTTTGTTGATTTTAAGGCAATTGTACCATTATGTTTTTCTATGATTTTTTTACAATAATAAAGGCCAATTCCAAAGCCTTTAACATCATGAGTATTTCCTTTTGGAACTCTGTAAAATTTATCGAATATTTTTTCTTGTTGCTGTTTCTCTATACCATTTCCATTGTCTGCAATTGTAATTTCTGTTATATTTAGTATAGTGTTTATGTTAATTTCTACAGTATTTCCTCCGTATTTTATGGCATTGTCTATAATATTAGAAATTACATTTTCAAAATGAAAAGCGTCTATTTTACAATAAATAGGAGTAATGTTGGCAGAAAAAATTAGCTGTTTAGTATTGGCTAACAATCTGTGTTTATTTACTATTCTTTCTGTCATTTCAACAACATTAATAGTTTCTTTTTTTAGCATTAATTGCTCACTATCTAAAGTGGCAGTTTCTAATAATTTTTCTACCATTTGATGAAGTTTCTTTAACTGAACAGCAGAAAGGTTTACATATTTTTGCGTTTTTTCTTTATCATCAATCACATTAAAATTTTCAATAGCTTCTAAAGCTGTAGCTACTGTTGCTATTGGGGTTTTAAATTCGTGAGTTATGTTACTAATTAAATCGTTTTTTATATTGGCTAATGCTTTTTGCTGTTTTATGATTTTTAGCAAATAAAATAAACAAGAAATAATTAAGAGCGATAATATTAATGAGATAGCAATACCTCCAAAGCTTCTTTGTAAAGCTTCTAAATTGGGGTTGTTATATAAAAGCTCAAAACGTTGATCTTCTTTTACATAAGTTGATTTAGAAGTTGCTATAAAAGTTTTTGCCTTTAAAACTGAATCTTTTGTTTGATGAAAAAGTGTATCGTTTTTTATATGATGAAAACTGGTTTTAATATCAATACCTTTTTGATGCAATTGTGTTTCAATTAAAGAATCTAATTTTTTATAGTTTAAAGAATTGTCGAAAAAAGAAATAAACATTGGCTTTAAGTTTTTTATCAACTTTAAACTATCAGCAGATTTTTTTCCTTTAAAATATTGAATCTTAGTCTTTTTTCCATTTTTATCTACAGAAAATCCATTTTTTTGGTCTGTAAATTGTGTAAAAAGTAAAGAGGTATCAGCTTTGGTTTTTTTATTAGAAAGCTCATCATTATTAATTTCAGCCGCAAATTCTTTCATACCATTCATCATAGAATCTAACTGTTGCTGAGAAAGATTATCATCTGAAGTTATTTTAATATTATTAATGGTAAACTTTGGCTTAATTCCTTTTTTTTGCTCTTTTCTTATACTTTTAATTACAGAATCAAAAGAACCTTCAGTAGAAAATTTAATATCAATTTTATCTTCTCCTGGTTTTAATATTGTTAAAAAATCTTTTTTAGCTAAAGAAGCATAATAAATTTCCACAGCATTATCTAAACTTAACTGAATTTCGTTAGAAACACGTTGTTTATTTTCTTCGTAGTTTTTAAAGTTCCAATAGAACTGAACCCCAATTGTAGCAATAATTGTGGTAGCAATTAAATAGAAAAGCCAAGTGTATTTTCTGTTTTCCATATACCAAATATAGGTAGTATTTTTTGTAAAAATAGCTGCTTAACACTCGTTAACGTTCGTTAACTCTAATATACATTTGGTTTATACATCTTTGTAAAACACTAATTAAAAATTTATATATAATGAAAAAAATAGCAACACTTTTACTTTTGTTTTTTACACTAACATTAGTAAGTCAACAAAAAAATATTGAAATAAAAGAAGACGTTAATACCAAAACAAATACGAAAGTTACGTCTCTTTCTTTTAATGTTGATGATGTTAAAGAATTGGAAAAAATTAATTGGGCAGAAATAAAAACTATCTTTGATTCTAATGCTGATGATGAGATTATTAAATTGTCTTTTGGTATCAATAAAAAAAAAGCAACACATAATAAAGTCAAAATATCTGGAAAATTTTCTGTAGAAGGAAAAACAAAAGATATTGATAATTTAATAAAAAACTTAAAAAAAGGAATTAAAGGATTAATAAAAATACATAACAAATACCAAAACTAACACTTATGAAAGCTATTTTAACAACACTAGTTATACTATTTATAACTACTATTTCAGCACAAAATTTTACAGGAAAAGCTATGTACAAAACCAGTAGAAAATCTGGTATTAGTTTTGGTAAAGATCAAAATGGAATGTCTGATAAAATGCAAGAAGAACTAAAGCAGAGGATGCAAAAAATGAATCAAAAAACTTTTTTCCTCGAGTTTGATAAAACTACTTCTATTTATAAAGAGGATGTAAAATTAGATAATCCAAATCCACAAGCAAATAGAACTGGAGTTGTAATGATGTCTTTTGGGGGCTCTGGAAGTACAGATATTTATTATAAAAATATTAAAGAAAACAGGTTTGCCAATAAAACTGCAATAATGGGAAAACCATTTTTAGTAAAAGATAAATTAGAAAAATACGATTGGCAACTATCATCTGAAACCAAAAATATTGGAATGTATACTTGTTATAAAGCAACGTTTACAAAAGAAGTTGAAAATGTTAAAGTAAGTATGATTAATGGCGAATCTAAAGAAACCAAGACAAAAAAAATGGTTACAACTACTGCTTGGTATACCACTCAAATACCAATTAGTAATGGTCCAAAAGATTACCAAGGTTTACCAGGTTTAATCTTAGAAATTAATGATGGTACTACAACAATTGTTTGTACAGAAATTGTTTTAAATCCAGAAAAAGAAGTTGTTATAGAAGAGCCAGAAAAAGGGAAAGTAGTTTCAAAGAAAAAATTTAATAAAATTCAGAAGCAAAAATCTGATGAGATGATGGAGAAAATGAAAAGCAGAAAAGGAATAGATTTAGGAAACGGAATCAATATAAAAATGGGAGGATAGATATGTTAAACTTTTCCCAATGGTTTTAAACTTTTAAGTTTTTTTTAAGTCTTAGGATATATTATACAAGTACTTTTGAATAAAATTTAAAAAAATAAAAATGAAATCATTATTAACACTCTTTTTGGCATTCGTTACAGTTGCAACTTTTGCACAAAAAGAATTTGAAGGAGTAGCAACTTACATGTCTAAAACTACAATGGATATGAGTAGGTTTGGAAATAAAATGAGCGAGCAACAAAAAAAGCAAATGATGGCTCGTATGAAAAACTTCTTAGAAAAAACGTACACATTAAACTTTAATAAAAACGAATCTTCTTTTAAAGAAGAAGTAACACTAGATGCTCCTGGAAGTTCTGGTCCAAGATGGGGTAAAAGTAATGGACAAGGTTCTATTTACAAGAATTTAAAAGAACGCCAAATGATTGAAGACGTTGAGCAATTTAGCAAACGCTTTTTAATTGTTGAGCCTATGGAGCAACCAAAATGGGAGTTAGGTACAGAAAGCAGAAAAATAGGGCAGTATACAGCCTATAAAGCTACAATGACTATTGAAGATAAAAACATAGACTTTGGTAGTATTTTTGGAAGAGGAAGAAATAATGCTAAAGATTCTACCAAAACAGAAGACGTAAAAATGTTAAATGTTACTGCTTGGTATACACCACAAATACCTGTGAGTTCTGGCCCTGAATCTTACTGGGGTTTACCAGGTTTAATTTTAGAGTTAAATACAGGAAGAACTACAATGTTGTGTACAGAAATTGTTATCAATCCATCAGAATCTGTTAGTATAGACAAACCTAGTAAAGGTAAAGAAGTAACAAGAGAAAAATATAACGAAATTATACAAGAAAAAACAGAAGAATTAAAAGAACGTTTTCAAAATAGAAGAGGTGGACGAAAATTTTAATCTCAAAAATCAATTAAAAAAACCATCTAATTAAACAAATTTACACATGAAAAAAATACTACTATTTGCCATATTTATGGTGTCTTGGGTTTCTACTGCCCAAATAAATTACTCTGGTGTCGTAAAAGATTCTATAGGAGAGCCTTTAGAAATGGCTAATGTTATTGCTTTAGATACAGTTGCAAATAGAATTGCATCATATGGTTTTACAGATGCTAAAGGTGTTTTTAAACTAGACTTAGCAAAAAATACTGTTTATAATATTAAAATTAGTTATGTAGGTTTTAAAGAAATTAGTGAGTTTGTTACTACTAAAGAAGTTAACATGTCTAAAAACTATACCATGTATGAAGACAATATGTTAGAGGGTATAAATATTGTTTCTAAAATGCCAGTAACTATAAAAGGAGATACTATTATTTATAATGCAGATTCTTTTAAAAATGGTTCTGAAAGGAAACTTAAAGACGTTTTAGAAAAACTACCTGGTGTAGAAATTAATGATGCTGGGCAAATAGAAGTAGAAGGAAAAGCCGTAGAAAAAATTATGGTTGATGGTAAAGAGTTTTTTAGTGGAGACACTAAATTAGCTACAGAAAATATACCTTCTAATGCAGTTGATAAAATTCAGGTTTTAAGAAATTACTCAAACGTAAGCCAATTAAGTGGTGTACAAAACAATCAAGATAGAGTAGCTATCAATATTAAATTAAAAGAAGGTAAAAAGAACTTTTGGTTTGGAGATATTTCAGCTGGGGGAGGTCAATCTCAAGATGAAACATTGTACTTATTTCAACCAAAACTATTTTATTATACCCCAAAGTATACTATTAACATTATAGGTGATGTAAATAATATTGGAGATGTTGTAATTAGTAGAAGAGATGCCAGAAGTTTTGGAGGTAACTTTCGAAGTCAAAGTCCATCAAATGGAACAAATATTAATATTTCTAATGCTGGAATTGGGTTTTTAAATGCTGGAGCCAGAAATGCAAATAAAATTGAAACACAATTAACAGCATTAAACTTTAGTTATTCGCCTAACCCTAAATTAGACTTAAGTGGCTTCTTAATTTGGTCTGGTAACAGTAATGGACAAAGAAACATTAATGAAATTGATTATGTAGACCCTAATATTCCAGATGAATTTAGAGATACTAGAACAGAGCAAACAAGTAATACAGGTGTCTTTCGTTTTAGTACTGTTTATAAAAAGAACATAGATAATCAGTTAAATTACAATCTTTCTGGTCGTTTTTCAAATGAATTTAGTACTACAGACGTTGACTCTAGAGTGTTAAGTGATGTTTTACAAAATGAAAATGCAACGCCTTACAGCATTAATCAAGATTTAAGTTATTTTTATACTGCAAGTGAAAAAAGTATTTTTGCTTTAGAGGTTAAACATTTATTACAAGATGAAGATCCTTTTTATGTTGCTTCTTTAGAAAATGATCCTACAAATAACAACGATATAGATAATGATGGATTTGATGGTCCAGCAGATGCCTTAGGGTTAGATGGTAGCCAGATGTTTTATACACTAGAGCAAGATAGAAGAGTAAAAACAAATCAGTTAGATGCTAAGTTAGATTATTACTATATCTTAAATAAAAAAAGCAACTTAAACTTTGTTGCAGGTACTATACTTAGTTCTCAAAATTTTGATTCTCGTTTTTTTCAAATTTTAGATAATGGCACTGAGTTTAATCCAAATCCTACAATTGCAGGTGTTAATGACCCGCAAACTACGAATGATACCCAATATAATTTCACCGACATTTATGCAGGGGTAAGATATCGTTTAAAATCAGGTATTTTTACTTTTACTCCTGGGTTTACTTTACACTCTTACAACTCAAACAATACACAATATGGTTTAGAAACTTTTGAAGATAAGTTTTTCCAATTTTTGCCTGAATTTGAAACAATTGCTCAATTTAAACAAAGTGAAAGTTTACGTTTTAGCTATAGACAACAAGTTAACTTTACAGACGTTGCAAGAATTGCAAGAGGTATAGTTGCTAATAGTTATGATTCTTTCTTTGCAGGGAACCCAGAATTGATTAATGCAAGTTTCCATAATGTTAGCTTAAATTACAACAGCTTTAATTTATTTAATAACAGTAATGTGTTTTCTTCTATTAACTATATTAAGACAATAGATCAAGTAAACAATAATATTAATTTTCAACCTGGTTCTCTAGTATCTAGTAGTACATCAATAAATTCTCCTTTAGATAATGAAAGCTTTACAGCTAGATTATTTGCTGGAAAAAGATTTGGTAAAATACAAACAGGTTTAGGTGGTAATTACAATTATTCTAAAAGTTATCAGTTTATTAATAATGTAGACAATACAAATATTAACAACAGTTATGGTTTTAATGCTAGAGTAGGAACTAATTTTAGAAAAGCACCAAACGTTTCTTTGCGATATAATGTGTCTTTTTCAAACCAAGAAAATACTTCAAGGCGAGATGTTTTTAAATCAGTTAATCATAGACCTTCTATAGATTTTGACGCTTATATTTGGAATTCTGTAACCTTAACTTCAGATTTTTCATTTACTGAACAAAGACAAAATGGAGTAACTACCAATACTTTTAGCATTTGGAATGCAAAATTAGCGTATAGAAAAGATAGAGATGCAAAATGGGAATATGAGGTTGTAGGTAATAACTTATTAGCAACAGGTTCAGAAGCTTCTGTAAACCAAAGTGTTGTTGCTTTTACTTTAAATGAGAGATTTATTTTACCAAGATTCATTAGTTTTAGAGTACGTTATCAACTGTAATACAATTAAAATATTTAAGTATAAAATGGCTCACTTTGTGGGCCATTTTTTTATTTTAGCAACATGAGTGTATTAGCATCAAAATCTCCATTATATACCACCTATAGAACTTTAGGGTTGTTATATCTCTTTTTTGTTGTTGGCTTGTTTTTAGATAGTTTTTACATGGTAACTATTACTGAGAATGCGCAGCTTTATGCAAATGGTTTAATGCTAATCGTATTTTTTATTACTTTTTTTAAAGTTAATAAAAGGCTAAAAGAACAAATGATTAATGCAGTTTTAATTGGCTTTTTTGGTGAATATTTATTCTCAATACTTTTAGGTATGTACACTTATCGTTTAGAAAATATACCACATTACATACCTTTTGGTCATGCATTTGTGTATATAGCAGTACTTTGTTTTTCTAAAGCTGCAGCTATAAAAACTATTGGTAAATCAATAGAAAAATTTTTAACGATTTCCATAATTATTTATGCAACCTTATTTCTCATTTTTAAGAATGATGTTTTCGGTTTTGTAATGACAGCTGCAACTTTAATCATACTAAAAAATAAACCAAAAGAGCGTTTATTTTATTTAACTATGTATGTTTCTGTAGTGGTTTTAGAGCTTATAGGAACTACATATAAATGTTGGTTTTGGCCACCAATTGCTTGGAATGTATTTGAGTTTCTACCAAGTGCAAATCCGCCAAGTGGAATAAGTTTATTCTATTTTTTATTAGATTTAGGCACACTTTGGTTGTACAAACAAAGGCATAGAGATGCTTGGCAGCGTATGAAAAATATTCGAACAATTCGTTTGAATAATAGTATCTCTACAAACTAAAAAAGAATTAAATTCGTTGTAAACAAAGGTGATTTTAGAGAAATTTTTAATGATAAATTTCTTATTTTAAATAAAGTAAAAATTAAATTTATTACATGTCTATAGCAGTTTCATCAGTTTCTAAAAATTATAATCAACAAAAAGCATTAGACTTGGTTTCTTTTGATGCTAAAAAAGGAGAAATTATTGGCTTTTTGGGTCCAAATGGAGCAGGAAAATCAACCATGATGAAAATTTTAACAGGTTACATAAAACCTGATTCTGGAGAAGTTTATGTAAACGAATTAAATGTTTTAATAAATACTTTAGAAGTTCAAAAAAGTATAGGTTATTTACCAGAACACAATCCTTTATATACGGATATGTATGTAAAAGAGTACTTGCAATTTCAAGCCAATATTTTTAAAGTTGATAAAAGTGAAGTAGAAAACTGCATTTTAAAAGTGGGCTTAACAGCAGAAGCACATAAAAAAATACATCAACTTTCTAAAGGGTATCAACAAAGAGTTGGTTTGGCAGCTGCTATTTTGCACAATCCATCCGTTTTAATTTTAGACGAACCTACTACAGGTTTAGATCCAAACCAATTGATAGAAATTCGCGGGTTGATAAAAGAGCTTGGTAAAAATAAAACAGTGCTTTTTTCTACGCATATTATGCAAGAAGTAGAAGCAGTTTGTGATAGAGTAATTATCATAAAAAAAGGTGAAATTTTGGTTGATGAAAAACTATCTAATTTAAAAAATAGTAGTCAACAAATCATAGCAGTTACTTTTGAAAATCTAGTTGATGAAAACTTATTTCAAAATTTACCAGACCTACTTTCGGTTGAAAAAAGACTAGATAACCAATGGCATTTGTCTTTTTCATCTAAAGATGATATGCGTTCTAAAATTTTTGATTTTGCCCAAGAAAATAACTTAAAAATACTGGAATTAAAATCAGAAATTAAAAACTTAGAAACGCTTTTTAGAGAAGTTACTGCTTAATTTTCTTTTTTAAAGCTAGTCCCCAAAACTTTCTATAAAACTCATTACTGTTTGATAAGTTTCTAATTCCTTTAGAAAATAAATCGATAACCTTTAAAGTACTATCGCTTTTTTGATTTGTTAGGAAATCGTTGTCATTTTCATCTAAAAGAAAAATAGATGAATATATTCTATTTGTATCACCCTTACATGTTGTACATTCATAGCCACCTGCAATAACTGTATACAGCTTTTTGTCTTCTTTGAATAATTGTACATTTTCCCATATTAAAAATGGAGCTCTTTCTCCTTTTATGAAAAAATATTTATTCCAATTTCCAAAATTTTCATACATCATCTTTCTTGTGTAAAAAGAAGAATAGGTATGATAAAGTTTCAACTCATTCAAATTTTTAAAATTATCGTCATTTAAAGTCTCTGAGGCTGTAATTGAATAACCTTTATATCCATTAATATGAATGTAAGGGTACTTAAAACCTTTGTAGGCTGTTTCAACTCTTTTGGGTTTAACTATAAAAATCGAATCTGGTTCTTTGAAGTTTTCACTGTATAAATTAGGATCAAAATCTTTAATTTTTAATTGTGAAGCGCAAGAAACTGAAAAAATAAGTATAGGTATAAAAAATATTTTTTTCATCTTAATTCAATTTAAAATGTATTTGCTGTTTTTCTAAAGTGGCTAATAATTCATTAGAAACTTTAATTTTTGTATTTCTACTAGGTAAACTCAACTCAATTTTTTCTTTGGCATCCCAAATGGTAAAGTGTAAACTTTGTGTACCATTTACATTTCTTAAAATACTTTCTAAGTTTAAAATATTTTCTTCGTTTACATCTTCTAAAGGCATTTTTATGGTTATTTTTTTACACAAAGTATCCATAATGTCATGCAGTAGTTTAAATTCTGTAAATTTTATTCTTGGTTCACCTTCAACTCCATCTTTATTAGTCCAACCAGCTTGAATTGTAGCACGAACAAACAAAAAAGAATTAGGTACAAAGAAGTGTTTAAATTTTAAATAATCTTCTCCAAAAACTCGAAATTCATGGCTGTCTCCATAATCTTCAATAAAAAATGAAGCCCAACCTTTACCAGCTTTAGAAACTCTATGTTGTACCTCTGTAATAATACCTGCAAACGATAAGTTGTTACCAACAATTTTCTTTAAATCGCCTTTAAAATCTTTTAGTCTTGCATTGCAAAAAATCATTTCATTTTTAAAATCATCTAAAGGATGTGCAGAAATATACATGCCAATTACTTCTTTTTCTTGCGATAATAGTTCCATAGTTCCCCAAGTTTCACATTCAGGGATTTCAGGTTCAGGAAATTGAATAGTAGAAGCTTCTCCAAACAAAGAAACTTGAGATGAATTTTCGTTTTCTTGATATTTACTACCAAACTTCATGGCACGTTCTAAAAACGTAATTCCTTTTTCATCTACAGCAAAATATTGCGCTCTATGAGTATCTGAAAAAGAATCAAAAGCACCTGCTTTTACTAAACTATCAAAAGACTTTTTATTGGCAGCTCTTAAATCTACACGTTTTGCTAAATCAAAAATAGATGTATAATTTCCATTTTCTTTGCGTTCATTTATTATAGCTCTTACAGCTCCAGCACCAACTCCTTTCACTGCAGCCATTCCAAAACGAACAGCACCATCTGCATTTACAGAAAACTTTAAAAAAGATTCATTTAAATCTGGCCCTAAAACTTCTAATCCCATTCGTTTACACTCTTCCATAAAAAAGGAAACAGCTTTAATATCATTCATGTTGTTAGATAGTACAGAAGCCATATATTCTGCAGGGTAATGTGCTTTTAAATAGGCAGTTTGATAAGCAATCCATGCATAACAAGTAGAGTGAGATTTGTTAAAAGCATAACTGGCAAAGGCTTCCCAATCTTTCCATATTTTCTCTAATTTATGAGCATCATGTCCATTTGCAGAAGCTTGCTCTATAAATTTTGGTTTCATTTTTGCCAAAACTGCAGCTTGCTTTTTACCCATGGCTTTTCGTAAAACATCTGCTTCACCTTTGGTAAAATCTGCTAATTTTTGCGAGAGTAACATTACTTGCTCTTGGTAAACTGTAATTCCATAGGTTTCTGCCAAATACTCTTCCATTGCTGGTAAATCGTATTCAATATCTTCTGTACCATGTTTTCTGTTGATAAAACTTGGAATATACTCCATTGGTCCAGGTCTATACAAAGCATTCATGGCTATTAAATCTCCAAAAACAGTTGGTTTTAAAGAACGCATGTGTTTTTGCATTCCTGGAGATTCATATTGAAAGATACCTACAGTTTCTCCTCTTTGAAACAATTCATAGGTTTTTTCATCATCTAAAGGAAAAGTTTCAGGGTCTAACTCAACACCATGTCTTGCTTTTACAATTTTAACTGTGTCTTTAATTAAGGTAAGTGTTTTTAACCCTAAAAAGTCCATTTTTAACAATCCAGCAGATTCTACAACAGAGTTATCAAATTGAGTAACGTACATGTCTGAATCCTTTGCCAAAGCAACAGGAACGTAATTGGTAATATCTCCAGGTGTAATAATAACTCCACACGCATGGATTCCAGTATTTCTTACAGAACCCTCTAAAATTGTTGCCTTGTTTATGGTTTCTGATGTTAAATCATTTCCATGAGACATGTTTACTAACTCTTCAACTAATTGCTTCTCTTCTGCTCTTAAACCTGCAACCTTACCTTTACTCTTTGGATCATCACCAAAAATATTTTTTAGTTTAATCCCTGGAATTAACTTTGCAATTCTATCTGCTTCAAACAATGGTAAATCTAAAACTCTGGCAGTATCTCTAATAGAAGATTTTGCAGCCATAGTTCCATAAGTGATAATTTGTGCAACTTGATTTGCACCATATTTATCGATAACATAATCCATAACTCGTCCACGACCTTCATCATCAAAGTCGATATCGATATCTGGCATGGAAACACGTTCAGGATTTAAGAAACGCTCAAAAAGTAAATCGTATTGAATAGGGTCTATATTGGTAATCCATAAACAATAAGCAACTACAGAGCCTGCAGCAGATCCACGACCTGGACCTACTGCAACATCCATTTTTCTTGCTTCTCGAATAAAATCTTCAACAATTAAAAAATACCCAGGATATCCTGTTTTTTCAATAACTGAAAGTTCAAAATCCAAACGTTCTTTTATGGATTCTGTAATTTCTCCATAGCGTTTTTTAGCACCCTCGTAAGTTAAATGTCTAAGGAAGTTGTTCTCACCACGTTTTCCTCCATCTTCATCATCTTTAGCATCTTTAAATTCATCAGGAATATCAAAAGCAGGTAATAAAACGTCTCTTGCTAAGGTGAAAATTTCTATTTTATCTACAACTTCTTGAATATTACTAATGGCTTCTGGCAAATCTGCAAAAAGCGTTTTCATTTCATCAGTAGACTTAAAATAGTATTCTTCATTAGGTAAACCATACCTATAGCCACGTCCTTTTCCTTTTGGTGTTGCTTGTTTTTCACCATCTTTAACACACAGTAAAATGTCGTGTGCATTTGCATCTTTCTTTTCTAAATAAAAAGTATTGTTTGTAGCAACTACTTTTACATCGTGTTTTTTAGAAAACTTAAGTAAAGTTTCGTTTACAATGTCTTCATCTTGTTGGTTATGACGCATCAACTCAATATACAAGTCATCTTGAAACTGCGCTTTCCACCAAAGTAGGGCTTCTTCAGCTTGGTGTTCTCCTAAGTTTAGTATTTTACTTGGAACTTCACCATACAAATTTCCAGTTAAAACAATAATATCGTCTTTGTATTTTTGAACAACTTCTTTATCAATTCTAGGAACATAATAGAATCCGTCAACAAAAGCGATAGAAGACATTTTTGCTAAATTGTGATATCCGTTTTTATTTTTTGCCAATAAAACAACTTGATAACCATTGTCTTTTTGTGATTTATTTTTATGGTCTTCACAAATATTAAACTCACATCCAATAATTGGTTTTATTGGTTTTTCTGCACTTTTATTGTGATTTAAAACAGCACTTACAAAATGGAACGAAGCCATCATGTTAGCAGTATCTGTCATAGCAACAGCAGGCATGTTGTCTTTAGCTGCTGCTGCAACAATATTACCAATTTGCATGGTAGATTGTAATACTGAAAATTGTGTATGATTGTGTAAATGCGCAAATTGCACATCTTTTAATTCAGCTAAACCTTCAGATGTAGATATTGTATCGCTTGTATCTTTTAGTTTTTCTAACTTTTTTCGAATGGCATCACTCTCTTTTTTTAGATTGATGTGTTTTAATCCAATAAGTTGAATAGGTTTTGGATTTTCTTCAGAGAAATTCTTAAAATAATCTGCATCAACATCTAATTCTTCTTTGGTGAATTCTCGAATACGAATTAACTCTAAAAAACAACGAGTAGTAGCTTCAACATCTGCAGTTGCATTGTGCGCTTCTGCAAAATCGATTCCAAATAAATGCTTGTGTAATTCTGTTAATGTTGGCAATTTAAATTTACCTCCTCTACCTCCAGGAATTTGACAAAGCAAAGCTGTTTTTTCTGTACAAGTATCTAAAACTGGTAATGTATTAAGGTTTGTTGTAGTAGCTAATCTATGAAACTCACATCCCATAATATTTAAATCGAATTCTACATTTTGCCCAACTACATACTTGGTTTTTTGTAAAACTTCATTAAATAGTTTTAAACCTTCTTCTAAAGATATTCCATCTTTTTCTGCAAGTTCAGAAGAAATACCATGAATTCTTTCAGCATCATAAGGAATGTTAAATCCATCTGGTTGAATTAAAAAATCATTATGTTCTATAAGATTACCCATTGCATCATGCAATTGCCAAGCAATTTGTATACATCTAGGCCAATTATCTGTATCTGTAATTGGGGCATTCCAGCTTTTTGGTAAACCTGTAGTTTCAGTATCAAAAATTAAGTACATAAATTGCTTTTAGTAAGATGAATATATTAATTTAAAAAGGATTGTAAATTTAGATATTTGTTATTGATTTTTGTAGTAACTAACCTCTCTTTTATCAACATTAAAAGTTAATTATTTATTACTTAAATATAACAATTATTGTCTCATTTTTTAATATTAATTCTATTTTAAGTTAATATTAATTCTATATCAATGTTAATATTTAACATGGGTTACGTAGTTTTCAATTATAGTTTTGAGGTTAATTAAAAACCTAACTTTTATTTAAATTATGAAACTATCAATTATGAAAACAAGAATAATCATTGTAGCATTATTTGCTTTTGGTATGTTGTTTTTAAACAGTAATCAAACCTATGGTCAGGCTACAAATGCGACTGTTAAAGGTAAAATTATAGATGCAGGAGGTTTGCCTTTAATGGGTGCAACTATTATTGTGAAAAATACTGCTACTGGTTTTACTTCTGGTACAACAACTAATGAAACCGGTAATTACAAAATACAGCAATTGCCTTTAGGTGGTCCTTATAGTGTAACTGCTAAATTTTTAGGATTTCAAGATGCTGTAAAAAAAGGGTTTATGTTAAATCTTAACGATGCAATTTCTTTAGATTTTATTTTACAAGAATCTTCTACATCTTTAAGTGAAATTGTAATTTCTACAAATAGTATTGTAAAAAGAATACAACAAGTAGGAGCTTCAACAAAAATTGGTGCAGGTCAAATTAAAAATTTACCATCCGAAGGAAGAAATTTTACAAGATTAACAAGTCTGTCTCCTTTACAAGGTGGTGGAAGTATAAATCTTGGTGGACAAAGAAGAACATCTACAAATGTTACTATTGATGGTGTGAACTTTAGAAATACTCTAACAGCAGGTGAAATTGGTCGTGGACCTTATACAATTTCTCAAGAAGCAATTAGAGAGTTCGAAGTTTCTACAAACGATTATGACGTTACGCAAGGTAGACAAGGTGGTGGTTCTATTACTTCGGTTACTAAATCTGGTACAAACAATTTTGAAGGAAGTGCATTTTTTTACCACAGGGCAGATGATTTACAAAGCCAATATACAATACAAGGTCAAAAGAGAAATGCAGATTTTTACAATTCGCAATCTGGTTTAAGTATTGGAGGACCAATAATTGAAGATAAATTACATTTTTTCTTAGTATACGAAAGACAAGATGCTGGTGATCCTCAATTTATCGCCAATATAGAAAGTGACGACGATGCGAATAGATTAGGAATATCTGAAGGTAATTTAAACAGATTTTTACAGATTGGTAGAGATAAATATGGTGTAAGTAATTCACAGCAAATTGGTCAATTTGATAGAGTAACAGAGGCGAATAACCTTTTCTTTAGACTTGATTGGCAAATAAATGATAAACATAGATTAACATTTAGAAATTTGTATAATAAATGGGACAATCCTTTTAGTGTAAGTGATAATTCTAATATCGAAATAGCAGAATCATTTTCTAATTTTGTGTCAAAAGAAAATAGTATGTTTTTGTCTTTACGTTCTGTTTTTACACCAAGCGTAACTAACGAATTTAAAGTGCAATATCAACGTGCAGAACGTATATTTAGTCCAAATTCTGAATTGCCTTCTCAAAACATACCAAGGGCAATAGTACAAGTAGAGTCAGTTTTGCCAAATGGAAAGACTAGTAATAGAAGTGTACAATTAGGTGGACAACGTTATACACCAGAAACTAATTTAGAAAATCAAATACAAATATCTAATACAACATATTTAACTAAAGGAAAGTTTAATTTTACTTTTGGTACAGATAATATGATAACTGCATTAGAAACACAGTTGTCAAATGAACAAAATGGTCGTTTTTTCTTCGATTCTTTAGACGATTTCGACAACTTAAATCCGTCAAGATTTGCAAGAGAAGTTCCGTTACAAGGTTCTACTTTGGTAAAGCAAACCGTTTTAGATTTATCAGTTTTCGGACAAGTGGAATTTGATATCAATCCTAATTTAAATTTTTCTGCAGGAGTTAGATACGATGCAACAGCATTTGTTAATTCAGCTGAATTTAACCCATTAGTTTTTCAAGAATTAGGAATTCGTACAGATGTAAAGCCAGAAGATTTTGATAATATTCAACCAAGGTTTCAATTAATATGGAATATTAAAGGAAAAGACACAGATATTTTAAAACTTGGTGGAGGTATTTTTACTTCTCAGCCACATTACTATGCGCAAGTAAATAATATACAAAATAGCGGAACATTAATTGGTGCAGTTGATGTTACAGGTGCAGATGTTCCTTCTCCAAATTTTCCTGGTTACAGAAACGATCCAAGTACAGTTCCTGGTGTACCAGCAGGTGTTACACCATTTTCTACAATAAATGCTGTAAGTCCAGATTTCGAAATTCCAACAATATATAAGGCAAACGTAAATTACACACACTTTTTCGGAGATAAATATAGTTTAGGTGTAAACGCAATTTTTAGTCATACTAAGAACAATTATGTTTATCAAGAAGCTAATTTAGTTTCAGAGCCTTATTTTGTAACACCAGAAGGAAGAGAGGTTTTTGTGCCTGCAAATACAATTCCTTCAAATGGAAGAGCAGATTGGACAGAGTCAAGAGCTTCTGATTTAGTTGGAAGAACGTTGGTTTTAAATTCTGATGGAATTTTAGATAATTTAGCTTTAGTTGTAGAAGGTTCTGCAAAAATTGGTGAAGACGGTTATTTAAACGCAAGTTTTACCGTAAATAGTTCTAAAGATAATTCTTCTTACAACTGTTGTGTTGCAAATACATCTACTTTTTTACCAGTAACAGGAGACCCTAGAGATTTAAATTATGGGTATTCTGATAATCATTTTGATACTAAACTTGTTGTAAACGGAGCAACACCAACTTGGAAAGGTTTTACCTTAGGTGCTACTGTTGTTGGTACTGGCGGATCTAGATATTCTTTACATACTTCAGGAAACAAAAGTGCAAACGGAGATTTTAACTTGAGCAATGATATTGCATATATCTACGATCCAGCAGATCCAAGTACACCACAAAATATTGTAGATGATTACAACGAAATTTTAAACGATCCAGAAACTACAGATGGTTTTAAAGAGTATTTAAGAGAAAGTTTTGGTGGTTTTGCAGAAAGAAATGGTGGTAAAAACCCATTTAGAGCAACTGTAGATCTTCGTCTTCAGAAAAAAATTGAATTTAATGGTTCTAAAAGTGCTTTAGAGTTTTCTGCAGATGTTTTCAATTTTATGAACTTACTTAACAAAGAATGGGGAAGAACAAATAACTTTAGTAGAAGAAGAAATTTTATGAATATTACTGGTTTCGATCAAAATACCAAAAGTTATACTTATAGCGTACAAACTGGTGCTGGTACAGAGCCAATTAATGGAACTCCATGGAGATTACAATTAGGTGTTAGATATTCTTTTAATTAAAATAGTGTTGATTTAGTTTTTAAGGCTTGGTAAATTTTTATCAGGCCTTTTTTTAACAAAATGTAATTTATGAAATATAGTATATATATAGTTGTAACCTTATTAATGATTATTGGTTGTTCTCAATCTAAAAATCTTATCAATACAGATAATTCTTTTGCTAAAGAAAATTATCTAGCAAATAAAACCGGAGCCGTTTTACCTGTTGATTATAAGTTTATAAATAAAAAAAGTTTTAAAGTTTTAACATGGAATGTAGAGCATTTTGTGGATGCTTTCGATAACCCTTACATAGATTCTAAAAGAGAGAATAACCCAGACTCTTTAATGAGGAATAAAGTAGCTTATCTAGCGGATGCTTTAACTAAGATAAATGCAGATGTTGTTGTGCTTCAAGAGTTTGAAAGTGCTAGCTTTTTAAAAAATATTGCAGCAACTAAATTGCAAAACTTAGGATATAAATACTTTGCAGATATACCAAGTCATGGTTGGTATATGAATGTAGTTGTAATGAGCAAAGTGCCTTTGGGTGTAATATATGGTTATGGTAATGTAACAACGCCTGTTTTAAATTATAAAGATGAAAACGGATTAGCGCAAACACAAAATAATTTAAATACTAGAATGTGGTCTATAGAAGTGTATCCAAGTAAAAATTATAATTTTCTTCTTACAGGTGTTCATTTAAAAGCTGGTAGAGGAGAGAGAAATATATCCATGAGAAAAGGGCAGGTTAACTTTTTAAAACAACAGTTTAAGCGTTTTTTAAAAGAGGATAAAAATAAAAATATTATGGTTCTTGGAGATTTTAATAGTGTACAAAACAGTGAAGAAATAAATATGTTTTTAAATGAAAAAGTGAAGAAAGAAAGATTTATCGATCCTTTGCCAAAAAACATCATGACGCACAATTCTAA
The DNA here is from genome assembly GCA_964565055.1 of uncultured Polaribacter sp. Taxonomy (GTDB): domain Bacteria; phylum Bacteroidota; class Bacteroidia; order Flavobacteriales; family Flavobacteriaceae; genus Polaribacter. The sequence continues at coordinate 78,897 of CAZMDC010000010.1, forward strand.
AGATCCTAAACGTAGATTAGATTATATCTTAATAAACACAAATATGTTTAAAGAGTACAAAGAAAATTCTGCAAAAATTCCTAAAGTTTTTAATCCTAATAAGATGAGAGAAATTAGCGATCATTTGCCAGTAACAGCAATATTTAAAATTAAATAATAAAATATAAGACATGAAAAAAATACAATTAATAATAGTAATTTCATTTTTAACACTTCAGTGTGTAATAGGTCAAGAAAAAGCCAAGTCAGAACATGTTATTTTAATTTCTGTAGATGGTTTTCGACCTAACTTTTACCAAGAAATGAAATGGCCAGCTCCTAATTTAAAAATGATGGCTAAAAAAGGGATAAGTTCAGATGGTGTTAGAGGTATTTATCCTTCTGTTACATATCCTTCACATACAACACTTATCACAGGAGCTTTCCCTGCAACTCACGGAATTTACTATAATAGTCCGTTTGAAGATAAAGGACAAACAGGAAGATGGTATTGGGAAAGTAATTTAATACAAACAGAAACACTTTGGGATGCCGTTAGAAAATCTAATAAAAAAAGTGCAAGTTTAATTTGGCCTGTTTCAGTTGGAGCTGCTGTAGATTATAATATTCCAGAAGTTTGGACTTTAGATAAAAGTTATGGTAGAATACAACCAATGAGAGATAACCAGACACCTAGAGGTCTTTTAGAAGAAATGGAAACTGAAGTTTTAGGTAAAGTAAATTTAAAAACTTTTAATGGAGATTATTTAAATAGAGAAGATAGAACAGGTGAAATGGCAGCTTATATTTTAGGAAAATATAAACCTAATTTAATGACAATTCATTTAATAGCAACAGATCATTTTCAACATGAACAAGGCAGAAATGGTCAAAAAGTTCATACTGCAATTGCAGCTGTAGATCGTGCAATTGGTAAAATTTTAGAAGCTGCAGAACAAGCTAATATTCTAGAGAAAACTACTTTTATAATTACAGGAGATCATGGTTTTGTTGATATTCATTCTGCTTTAAACCCAAATATTTGGCTAGTAGAAGAAAATTTAATGGAAGCAAAAGAGAATAGAGGAAACTGGAAAGCTACTTTCCATACACAAGGCGCTTCTGCTTTTTTACATTTAAAAGATAAAAATGATAAAAAAACCTTAGCTAAAGTTAGAGAGAAGTTAGAGAGTCTTCCAAATTCTATAAAAAAGCTTTTTAGGATTGTAGAAAAAGAAGAGTTAATAAATATTGGAGCAGACCCTAATGCTTTTTTAGCTTTAAATCCTATTCCAGGTGTGGCAATGTCTAGTTCTAATTCTGGTGAAATTTTATCAAAGAGAAATGGAGGTACACATGGTTATTTTCCAGACTTTCATCAAATAGAAACTGGTTTTGTAGCTTGGGGAGCAGGTGTTTCTAATGGTAAAATTATTTTTAAAATGGGTTTAGAAGATGTGGCTCCTATTATAGCGAAATTACTTGACTTACAGTTTAGTGCAGTAGATGGTGTTTTATACCCTGGAATTTTAAAAGATTAATTTTTTTTCTTTATGCAATATAGAAGAGACAGTTTGACGGGTGACCCCAATAAGGTCGCCCATGTCTTTTTTTGTTAATAAATCAAAAAGAATATGAGCGTTGTTTTTGGCATCAATAACTTCAACATTATAATGTTTATTAAGATAATCTACTCTCTCTTCGATTTGTTTTTCTTTAATGTTTTTCAATTTTAATTCTGCAGAACACCATCTTTTTACAAGGTAAGATATAAACCAATTAGAAATTGTTGGGTTATTAGTTACCATTGTTTTAAAAAAATCTAAATCATACACTCTAATTTTGCAGTCTACAATTGCTTTGGCGTATTCGTGAAATTGATTATTAAGGTATTTTAAATTACCAAAGAATTCATTAGAAGGTAAAACTTCGTAAACAAAACTTTCTCCATCATCAGAATAACCACCTAATTTTACAGCACCAGAAATAATTTCATAGATATAATTCTCTTTATTAGGAGGTAAGTATATGTAACCATTCTTTTTTACATCTATTTCTAATATCTCATTATTATCAAAAGATATTTGTAATATCTTTAATTGTGTCAGGAAATTAAAATTTTCAAAATCTGAGTTATTGGGCCTATTGGGGTTTTTCATTCTAAAATAATTTAACTTATAAAAATATGCCATTAACTAAACTACTGTGTTAAGTAATCATTATTTATCATATTATGTTTTATTAACAACAAAAAAGTCAATCCAATTAAGGATTGACTTTTTCAAATAAATTACGTTCAAATAATTTATATTAATAATTATGCTAATTCTTCTTCCACCATTAACGAGTTAATTGAGGCTTGAATCCTTTGATGTTGCTCTTCTAACATTTTTTTTGTTGATGGCGCAAATTCGTCATACTTTAAAATGTCTTCATATTCTTCTAAACTTGCTTTTTCTCCTCTTATAGCTTCCTCTAAAATTGCTTCCTCGTCATTACCACTAAATAATGATTTTAAAGACATCCAATTTCTGTGCATTGTTCCTTGAAAAGAACCAGCATCTTCTGGAATTTGCCCATAAGACAAAATTTCTGTTCTTAATTCTTTTGCAAATTGACTTCTTTCTGAAGCTCGATTTTTAAAGAAAATTTTTAATCTTGTATTGTCCACATTTTCTGCTGAATTTATATAGCCTTTTTCAGCATCGTAGTTTTTTTCTAATAATTCGTTTAATTTGTTTGAAATTTTTTCTGTATACTTCATAATGTCAGTTTCATTTTAAATCTCAATAATTTATTTTAAGATGCCTATTGTTTAACATCTGATACAAATATAATTAAGGTTTACGTTGCTATTTTGTTCAAAACAAATGATTTTTAACTCAAATACTATTTTAGATAATTTTTATGAATGCTGATAATGAATATATTATAATAAATTTTATTAGTTTATATTAAAAAGAATATCGTAAATTTGCGCTCGCTTACTACGAGATAGTAAGATTTTTAATAACCAAGGTCGAGAACCTTAAAAAATTAATAAATTATGCCTGTAAAAATTAGATTACAAAGACATGGTAAAAAAGGCAAGCCTTTCTATTGGATTGTTGCTGCAGATTCACGTGCAAAAAGAGATGGACGTTACCTAGAAAAAATAGGTACGTACAATCCTAACGTTAACCCAGCAGAAGTTAACTTAGATGTTGATGGTGCTGTAAAATGGTTGCAAAATGGTGCACAACCAACTGATACTGCAAAAGCAATTTTATCTTACAAAGGAGCTATGCTAAAAAATCATTTAGTTGGTGGAGTAAGAAAAGGAGCTTTAACTGAAGAGCAAGCTGAAGAAAAATTCAAAGCTTGGTTAGAGGAAAAAGAAAGCAAAATTTCTGCTAAAGCTGAAGGTTTATCTAAATCTGAAGCAGAAGCAAAAGCTAAAGCTTTAGCTGCTGAAAAAGCAGTGAACGAAGCAAGAATTGAAGCAGCAAAACCAGTTGTAGAAGAAGTAGCAGAAACTGAAGCATCAGAAGAAGCAGCTCCAGAAACAATTGATGAGGCTCAAGAAAAAGCAGCAGAATAAATTATAGATTTATACGAGAATGCGTAAAGAAGATTGTTTTTATTTAGGCAAAATCGTTACAAAATATAGTTTCAAGGGTGAAGTTGTTATCAAATTAGATACAGATGAGCCTGAGTTGTACAAAAATATGGAATCAGTTTATGTCGAATTTGGCAGTAATCTGGTTCCATTTTTTATTGAAAAAAGTTCACTACACAAAGGAAATCAATTGCGAGTTCAGTTTGAAGATATTTACTCTGATGAAGAAGCAGATTCAATTTTAAAGTGTGGTATTTATTTACCTTTAGATTTATTGCCAAAACTTTCTGGTGATAAATTTTACTTTCATGAAGTAATTGGCTTTACTGTTGTAGATGCTAATTTTGGTGATGTTGGTACTATTGTTCATATAAACGATAAAGCAGCACAACCACTTTTTGAAATTGATAGAGATGGAAAAGAAATTTTTATCCCTATGATTGATGATTTTATAAAAAAAGTAGACAGACCTAATCAGCAAATACAAGTTGAAACACCAGAAGGTTTGATAGAGTTGTATCTTTAGAAAGAAATATTATTAAATTTCTTACTACTTCAATAATAGTACTTTAAATAGTTTAAAAGAATTTTATTCTCTTTTTTTGTTTGTTAAAACTAGATATTTTCCTGTTTGGCTATATCATAATTAAATTTGATGTTAACAAACGCACTTCCATCTCCAGTTTCACTTTCATCAACAACTATTTCATCATCAACAAAAACTTTTAAAGAAAGTTGAGAAGGTATAGAGTTATTTCTATAAACTTCTCCTGTTACATATCTAAAATCATAATCATTTAAAGTAATTACAATAGGATTTGCATTACCTGATGAATCATAATCAAAAAAGTATTGGTCAAAAATGTAAGTATCAGTTATATAATCGTAATAAGAAATATAGACTGCATCGTTTTCTTGCAAAGTATTTACTTCTACTCTAACAGTTTTATCTAAAACTTCTGTATTTATTACTTCTTCAGTTTCAGTATTGTCAAGTGTACAACTAAATGTAAAAGTAATAAGTAGTAAGAGAAATAACTTTTTCATTGTAAAATAAGTTTAATATTTGCTACAAAAATAGTGTAATCACTATAAAAACAAAGTTAATTAGAGATAAATATTGTTAATTTTGTAAAATGGATTCAATATTTAAATTTAAAGAGTTTTCTCTCAATCAAAATAAAGTAGCAATGAAAATTGGTACAGATGCAGTTTTGTTAGGTGCATGGTGTGCTTTAGAAGATTCTTTTGATACTATTTTAGATATTGGTTCTGGAACAGGTGTTATTGCTTTAATGCTTGCACAGCGTTCTTTTGCAAACACTATAGATGCAGTTGAAAAAAATGATAAAGCTTACGAGCAAACTGTTGAAAATTTTGAGAATTCAGATTGGGGAGATCGTCTTTTTTGTTATCATACAGATTTTCAAAATTTTGCTAACGAAATATATGAAGAAGAAGAAACGTATGATTTAATTGTTTCTAATCCGCCTTTTTATACAGATGATTTTGAAACTGAAAATTTAGATAGAAATGAAGCACGATTTACAAGTGCACTTTCTTTTAATGATTTAATTGAAGGTGTTTCAAAAATACTTTCTAAAGATGGAAGATTTGCGACCATAATTCCTTTTAAGGAAGAAGCTAGTTTTATCAATTTAGCAAAATCTCATCAATTGTATATTTCTAGAATTTGCAATGTACAAGGAAATCAATCATCAGAAATTAAAAGAAGCTTGCTTGAGTTTACTTTTAAAGAGCAACAAGTAAACAAAGCACATTTAATTATAGAAAAAGAAAGGCATCAATACACAGAGGATTACATTGCTTTAACAAAAGATTTTTATTTGAAAATGTAGAGTTTTTTATCTAGCGTTATTTAATTATCCAGTTACATGATTTGGATTATACCCAAGATAAGGAACTTGTTTTTCTTTAAATGTAATTCCATAATTCTCTAACTCTTTTAAAATTGGTTCGTAAACTTCTTTAGAAATTGGTATTTGAACTCCAGGTGTTTTAATTTCACCTTTTAAAATTTTTAAAGCTGCAATTGCCAATGGTAAACCTACTGTTTTAGCCATAGCTGTGTATGTTTGGTTTTCTCCTTCAACTACTAAGCTGCTTTCTATTTGGCGTTTTGAGCCTTCTATTTCGTAGCCAAATAAGTGCTGCATAACAATCATATCTTTATCATCTTCTTTTAATGTCCAAGAATCTTCTAATATTTTTTGAAGCATTTGTGCTGGAGTTGCTTTTGATAAACCTATTTTTTTATTTGGATTAAATACATCTAACTCAACAAGCTTTTCCCACATAATATCATCTTGATCTATTTTTAAGTAAGAGCGTAATTTTAACTCTACAGAATCTGAAGGAGAGTAGGCTAAAAATAGATTTACAAAATCACGATAGCTCATGTTTTCAGAATCTTCAATAGTATAAGAATCATCTGTCATGCCTAACTGTACAAAAATATTCCAAGCTCTAGAAAAACCTACTTTTCTAATAGTTCCTCTATACATTGTAGGGATATCTTCTAAACCATAAACACTTCTATATTTTAAAGAATCTCTATTGGCATAAGCTTCATATTTTTTATTTTCGATACTTAAAAATTCTGTTCTTCTAAATAACTTATGATAAGGAATGTATTTGTATGTACCTTCTTGTATAAACATTGCAGCTCCACCTTTACCAGCTAAAACAACATTTCTTGGGTTCCAAGTAAACTTATAGTTCCACAAATTAGTGTCACTTTCTGGAGCAACTAAACCACCACAAAAAGATTCAAAAAGTAACATTTTACCTCCATGATCTCTAATTTCATCTATAATTCGCATTGCACTCATATGATCTAAACCAGGGTCTAAACCAATTTCATTCATAAATACTAAATTGTTTTCTTTTACTTCTTTATCTAAATCTTGCATTTCTTTAGAAACATAAGAAGCTGTTACCATATGTTTTTTAAAAGTAATACAATCTTTAGCAACTTCAATGTGTAAGCGAGCAGGTAACATAGAAATAACAAGATCGCTTTTTTCTATCTCAGTTTTACGTTGCTCTTCATTAAATACATCTAAAACAATACATTTTGCATTTTTATGATTATCAATTAATTTTTCAGCGTTTTGTATAGAAATATCTCCAATAGTTAAAAATAAATTTTCTTTAACTGATTTATTTAATAGGTATTTAATTAAAGATGAAGTAGATTTTCCTGCGCCAATAATCAATATGTTTTTCATAAAATAATGCTGTATTTTTGTTGATGAACGAAGATACTATAATTGTTTAAAATTAAACAAAAATCTATAAAAATGTTTAAAAACTTAATTATCACCTGTTTTTTTGGACTAACAGCAGTAATTTTAGGTGCTTTTGGAGCACATTCTTTAAAAGAAAGTTTAACACCAGAACAATTATTGAGTTTTGAAACTGCTGTTCGCTATCAAATGTATCATGCAATTGTTTTGCTTTTTGTCAATTCTTTTCATCATTTTTCTATCAAACAAAAAAATACTGTTAGTTTACTTTTCTTTATAGGTATTCTTCTCTTTTCTGGTTCAATATATTGTATACAACTTACAAGTATCTCAGCAAAGTCTATATGGTTTATAACACCTTTGGGTGGGTTATTTTTTATAATTGGTTGGATTTCAATGATTGTGATATTCGTAAAAAAGAAACCAATTGAATAAAATATTCATAAAAAAGTTTTAAAAGAGACTAGTTTTTAAAATATTGTTTAATTTTGTTATTCATTAAAAAAATCTAAAAATATTGATATGGTAGATA
>CAZMDC010000011.1:0-78350 GCA_964565055.1 uncultured Polaribacter sp.
AGTGTTCTGAGTTTACTTGGCTAAAACCAAAAACTTCAGAATCTGTTAATTTTCTTCCAATTTTATTTGCAACACCTTCTAAATATTCAACTTCTTCATCACTTAAAGACAGCCCTTCTTTTTGGTTATATGCAGCAATATCTTCTATTTCTAAAATGGCTTCTGGCTGAATATTTATAGTAAAAGAATCTTGTTGTAAGCTATTAAATTTTTCTGAAATCATTGGATCAAAATCAGAGAAATCTTTGGTGCAAGCCGTAAATTCTTCAATTCTAATAATATCAGAAACACCCATATTTTGAGTAATTTCTACAGCATTTGTACTCCAAGGAGTTATCATTGCAGCTCTTGGCCCAATAAAAAAAGCGTCGATTGAAGACGCTTGTATTTTAGGTTCGTTACCAAATAACCAAGTTAATTTAGCAGTAGTTTCTGAAGTTAATTCTTTTGTTGTTTGCACAGCGAAAACTTTGCTGTTTTTGTTTCCAAAGAAATGAATCATTTTAGATTGATGTTTACGTGTTGTTGTACAATGCAAATTTAATTCTTTCCATTAATTTTAAGCATAAAAAAACTCGCAAATAATGCGAGTTTTTCAAATGGGTTATTAACAACTTATTTAATGATGATTTTTTTGGAAATACTTTTATTTATAGATGAAATTTTTAATAGATAAATTCCGCTTTTTAAATTGTCAATTTTTATCTTATTGTTATTCAAAATAGTACTATTTGCTTCATATACTTTAGCTCCAATAACAGAATAAACTGTTAACGCAGTTAGATTTACTTGACTAGGAATTGCAATTGTAACTGATTGATTTATAGAAGGATTTGGGTAAATTGAAACTTTTTCTAGTAAATTTTTATCAGAAACATTTAAAGTACTCCATCTATTTTCTGCATTATCACCTCCCCAAATTAAAGTAGCTAAATATGGATTGTCTATAAAAGGGTTTCTATTGCCTTGAACTTCATATATTTTTTCATTTCGTTGTAACTCGAAGTTAGAAACAGGGTCTTCTTTATTCCATTTTAAAAATAAGTTTAAAGAACCAACATCACTAAAAGATTCATTATATCTTAAGTTTAAATACATAACCATTCTAGCAACATCACCTTTCCATTCATCTCCAGGAAACCAAGAGCTTCCATTATTTTTATACGAACCAGAACCATCTGAAAAAGGGTTATTACCTCTAGAACTATTAATATTTGTATCACAAGATCTTAAATGATGCAAATCTCCTCTAGCTGTATTACCTATTAAAGATTGAGGGTAAACATGCTCTGTGTTAAAAGTTTGTGGTGAATATGAATTATTGCCAGATAAATATTCTCTTTTATCTCTACTTTCTGAATTATACATTAAATAGACGTTTGATGAGTTGTTTAAATCTTCATCTGCATCATATAAATAGTTATGTCTTTCTGAATAAGATAATATATTGGTATGTTTTGATATTGTTATTGTTGATAAATCATTAAATAACGCTGTTTCAGTACTTGAAAAATCAATCCCATTATAATATGATTGAAGTTCTGTTGGAGGTGTTAATTGGGCATAGCAACCCCAAAAACTTACAAGAATTAAAATTAATAATAATCTATTTTTCATTACTTTTTAATGAATTTTAAAGTTTTAGTCTGATTTTCTGTTTTATAAGTAAGTAAGTACATTCCTTTAGACAACACAGAAATATTAATACTACTTTCTGGATTTTGAATGGACATTACTTTTTTTCCTAAAAGCGTATAAATTATAATTTCATTTATAGTTTTAGAGCTTTTATTGCTAATCTGAATTGAATTTTCTGCAGGGTTTGGATAAAAACGTATTGTATCAAGTTCAAAGTTATCTGTAGAAAGCACAATGGCACTGTGTATACCAAAATCATCAACTGTGTTTTTTGGATACACATCCCATTCATTATCAATATCAAAAGCTGTATTTGGTTGAGAAACGCCAGTTTTTCTTCTTAAAGTTTTGTCTTTAGCAAAGTTTGCTGAGCCTCCATTATAGGTTCCAATAATATCAATTAAAACTCCGTTTTTAAATAAACCTACAGGATCATTTCCATTAAAATTTATTGGTGCTCCAAAATTGGTATCTCCATCATGAATACGAATATAATCAGCATTATCAATCACAAACTGACCAGCAATTGCTACATTAGGATCTGAGCTCGAGCTAGATTCTCCTGCAGCTTCATTGGCAATAGCAAAAACATCTTGTGAAGCAATTGTACCTTCAAGTTGTAGTTCCCACTCCCATTCTGCACCATTTAAACCTCCATTAGATTGTCTGGCAATGCTATAATTACTTAAGTCTATTTCAGTATCAGTTAGGTTTACCAACTCAAGTGCTTTTATATTTGATGATCCTTCTATATATTCTGAAAAGAATAATTCGTTTGCAGTAGTTGTAGAACCATCTGTTGTAGTTGCATCTACAGCAATACTTAAGGCAGATTTATTGTCTACTTCATCTTTAGCTAAGACTTGAACAGTGTATGTTGTAGATAATGTTAAGCCAGAAATTGTGTAAGTAGTATCTGAAGTTGATGCATTGTAATTGTTGTCTAAAAAAACATCATAACCTGTAACTGCTGTATTATCTGAAGCTTTATCCCAAGAAACCTTAAAAGAAACACCTGTTTCATTACTAATAATTATATTTTCTGGAATTGATGGGGCTGTAATATCTTCAAGAGTTGTTGCAGCTAAAGCTGTACTTTTTGCTGATAAATTATTGGCAATATCTTTAGCTAATACTTCAAAAGAAAAAGTAGTATTAGAGTTTAAACTAGAAATAGTAGTACTAGTATTTGTGGTATTTTTCACCAAATTGCCATTCACAAAAATATCATAACTTGTAACTTCTACATTATCTGTTGATGCATCCCAAGATAAATCAACCGAAAAAGTTGTAATATTTGAAGCAACCAAATTTGTTGGTTCTGTTGGTGATGCAGTATCTGTGCTTGTATAAATGCCCCAAGTGTCTTCTGCTTCTGGGCCACCCCAGATTCTAGTGGCTAAAATTGGGTTATCTATAAACGGATTTCTGTTTCCTTGGGCGTTTTGATTGCTAGTATTTTCATGATACGTATTTCTTTGCCTTTCAAAATCAGAAACAGGGTCTTCTACATTCCATTGTAAAAATAAATCAATCATATCATCTGGAGTTTCAGAATTTTCTCCAAATCCAATGTTTGTCATTAAACATCTTTCATCATATCTAACATACATGTACATCATCATTCTGGCCACATCTCCTTTCCATTCATCTCCTGGATACCAACCTCCATTTGGTTGAATACCAGAATTTCCAGAACCAGTTGTAAATTTTCTATTGTTTCTAGAAGAATTTCTTTGAGCATCTGCAGGTCTTAAATGATGTGCATCAGAACCTGGACCTGAGTCAGATAGAGCTGGAGTTCCTAGAGATTGGCTGTAAACGTGTTCTCTGTTCCAGTTTCCAGGACTTCCACCATTATTATTTTTTCCTCGAGTTCTATCATTCGTAACATTACTATCTGTACCATTTTCAAAACCGTAAATCAATAATACTTCTTGAGGGTTTTCTGGATTTACATCTGTTGCTTTAGAAGCATCCCAAACTTGATCATAAAACAAAAACTGTGTATGGGTACTAATTATTTTTGTGGCTAATTCTTCTTTTAAAGTTACGCCTGTAAGGTTTAAATTAACATCATTATAATAATTTTCTTGACCATATATTATTGATAGACAGAAGAAAAAAAGAATTTGGGTAATTTTTTTATACATAAAATTGTTTTCTTAAGTAGATTTAAACAATTTCTTTTTTAGCAATTTGTATAATTTCTTATTTGTTTTTTCTTTCTAATAAAGCCATGTAAAAACCATCGAAACCAGATTTATGTGCAAAAACTTTACTATCGCTTACAAAAGTAAAATCTTTTCCTGATTCTGATGTTAAGAATTCATCAACTTGGTTTTGATTTTCAGAAGGCAATATTGAACAAGTAGCATATACCATTTTTCCTCCTGGTTTTACCATTTTAGAATAACTTTGTAAAATTTCTTGCTGAACTTTTTTAATATTAACTAAAAATTCTGGTTGTAATTTCCATTTAGAATCTGGGTTTCTACGAATTACTCCCAAACCAGAACATGGAGCGTCAATTAAAACACGATCTGCTTTGCCATGTAATTTTTTTATTGGTTTTGTAGAGTCAATAACTCGCATATCTATATTGTGTGCTTTGTTTCTTTTAGCTCTAACTTTTAATTTACGTAGTTTACTTTCGTAAATATCCATAGCAATAACTTGCCCTTTGTTTTGCATTAACGCAGCTAAATGTAATGTTTTACCACCTGCACCTGCACAAGTATCAACAACTTTCATGCCTGGTTTAACATCTAAATATGCAGCAACTAATTGTGATGAAGCATCTTGAACTTCAAAAAAACCATTATGAAAAGCTTCTGTTTTAAAGACATTTGCTCTTTCTGGTAAAACCAGAGCATCTGGATGATTTGGGACAAACTCTGTAATTACATTTTCTGAACGCAGTTTCTTCTGAAGTAACTCTTTAGTTATGTTTAAAGTATTAGTTCTTAAAATAACTTTGGCTTGTTCGTTTAAAGCAGCAATTTCTTTAGTCCAAACTTCTTCACCTAATTCAGTAACACATAATTCATCCATCCAATCTGGAATAGATTCTCTAAATTTTCTAATTTTAGATAAGTCAGCAAAACGTCCTTTAATTCTTCTTTCTGGTACATCACCAATTTGATTCCAATCTGGTAAGTCAATACCTCTTAAAATACACCAAACAGAAAATAGACGCCAAATATTATCTCTATCATAAGGTACTTTAACTTCAGCAATTTCTGCGTAAAGTCTGTTCCAACGAACAATATCGTAAATGGTTTCTGCAACAAATTTTCTATCTCTAGCTCCCCATCTTTTATCTCTCTTTAGAGCTTTTTCTACAGCTTTATCTGCGTAAACGCCTTCGTTAAATATATCTCTAATACTGTCTATTACAGCAAAAGTTAAGTTTCTATGTAACCTCATCATTAATTTTTAAATCAGGTACAAATGTACGTGAAATAAAAAAAATATACTTTTCTTTTTCAATTATTCGAAATTGTTAAAATTGCAAGTAAATACAAAGATTTAGATAACGTTTTATAAATCTATATTTTTAGATTTATAAAATAATTCTCTCAAAACTAATATTTTAGGTAGAAAAAAAGTTATTTTAAGAATATTTTTATTATTTTTGACGTCCCTAAAGTATAATTATTAATACATACAGAGTTATTAGCCTTTACTGATCTAGCTGATGATTGTATTTTTAAGCGAATAAAACTAATTTTTAGTTTACCCTAACTACATCCCTCTGTTTCTATTTATTAGAAGTATAGTTATAGATTCTCTTTCTATGGCAATTCATCTCAAAGATTTTTTTTAGTCTATTAACTTTAAATATTTGCAGCTTAACTAAAAACTCACCTGTGTGATTTTTTCTTAGCTACATTTGTTTTAAACTATTACATTTTTTAAAATCAATTTAATCAAAACACTTTAAAGTGTTTTAAACACAAATAGTATTTATCTTTAGAATTATAAGTATGAAAACAAAATTACTTTTATTTAGCCTTTTTATTTTTCTATCCCCTAAATTTATTTCAGCACAAACATTATATAATGTTAAATTAGGAACTGATAATAAAAAAATAACAGAAGTCCAGTTTGTTTTTAATGGAAATACTATAACCCAAACAAATGGTTATGGTTCATCTAATGCTCCAGCTTCAAGACAAACTAATTTGCCTGTCTTAATGAATTACTCAAAAATTAACGATGGAGGAACAATAAAAAATTTAAGTTTCTTTAATGCAAGTGGGGCTTATGTTACAAATAATAACTTTACAAATGCAGCAACAGGAGTAGGTGTTTATAACGAAGGAAATGAAACCTTAACCTCTAATGGAGTTCCTGCTTGGGAAGCAGCAATGCAAAATATGGTAGTTAGTAGAAATGCTTTAAACTATTTATTTTACGATGGTTCTTCTAATATTCCTGCAGGTGCAGATTTTGATATTTATTGGGCAAAAGCATTAACTAATGACGATAACTTAGTAGTTAGTGAAAGAAATGGAAATACAAATTTTAATATTGTACCTCTAGATATAAATGGTAACGTAATAACATCAGCTAGAGAACTTAGATTTGGTTTTACAGATGGTGCACAATCTAGTGATGGTAATAAAAAATACGACTGGAATATAGGATATGGTTCTTTAGGTAGAAATGCAAATCAACCTCAATATTTTTCAGTAATTGATGTTGAGTTATTTAATACTAATCAACCAATTTATGGTTTTAGAATTGATAATAATGGAAATGCAGATGTAAAATTCTATGGTCTTTCAGATAATACTTATGATGATAATCCTACAAACCCTTTAGTACCAGGTTTAAAAGGTAACGTTTTTAATGATTTAGATAAACTAAATGATAATACAGTTGATGGTGCAGGAATTTCATCACCTTCAGGAACTCAATTATACGCAAGTTTATTAAATAGTTCTAATTCTATAATTGCTACAAAGCCTATTAATAGCGATGGTACTTACGAGTTTTTAAATTTACAAGCAAATAGCAATTATACTGTTGTTTTACATACAACATCTACAGGAAGCTCAACATCAAACCTGCCAGCAAATTGGATAAATACAGGAGAAAATCAAGGAACTTCAGCAGGAAATGATGGTACAGTTAATGGAAAGATATCAGTATCTGTAGGAACTGTATTAGAGGCTAATGTTAATTTTGGTATTTTTAAGAATTTAGGCAGTATAGGAGATACAATTTGGTATGACACAAATAACAATGGAGTAAAAGATGTATCAGAAACTGGATTACAAGGAGCAACTGTTACTTTAGACCCAGGAACTCCAGGAAACACAGCAGATGATTTAACAGATGTAACAGATGCAAATGGGAACTATTTATTTGAGAGTTTAACATCAGGAAATTATACAATAACTGCAGATACAAGTACTATTACAGGAGGTTTACCAGTAGGAGTAACAATAGCAGATTTATCACAAACTTATGATAATGATGGAACAGGAACAGCCAATACAAGTGCTGTAACTTTAACTTCAGGTCAAAACGATTTAGATCAAGATTTTGGATATAATGCCCTAGGTAGTATAGGAGATACTGTTTGGTACGATACAGATGGTGATGGAATTTTGGATGCTGGAGAACCAGGGTTACAAGGAGCAACAGTAACTTTAGATCCAGGAACACCAGGAAATACAGCAGATGATTTAACTACAACAACAGATGCTAATGGTAATTATAGTTTCACTAATTTATCTGCAGGAGGATACACAATTACAGTTGATATTAATACTGTAACAACTGGAATTCCAGCTGGTAAAACTCCATCAGATTTAGTGCAAACTTTTGATGCAGATGGCTTAAGTTCACCAAGTAAAAGTTATATAACTTTAACAGCTGGTCAAGATAATTTAGAACAAGATTTTGCTTGGATTGTGCCTACAGGAGGAACTACTGGAGGAAATGGAGGTGGAGTTGAATCTGAGTCTTTAGGTGATGCTATTTCTAAAATTTATGTAGGTAGAAAGAAAAACTCAGTACCAACTGTATTTGTAAAAGACAATTCTAACGTCTATAATAAATCTGTTTTACAAGCAAAACAAGCTTATCAAGGTAAAGGACAGACGATGTTAGATATGTTTCCAACAGAAATGTTTGCTGGTAATGAAGCAAATATTACTTCACCAACAGATATTTTAGATTATACAGTTGCAGATGAAGTATTATCAGTAGATTTTTCTTTAAATGGAGAAACAAAAGGTGTTGTTTTAGGTATTAAAACATCAGACAAGATTTACAATCATACTAAGGCTTCATGTGATAGATTAAGAGGTGCAGAAATTTTAAATGTTCAAAAAATTGAAATTGAAGGTTATAATTTCTTAATGCAAGGACTAAAACAAAGAAATGATGTTGTAGAATATGCAATTTCTTTTGCAACAGCTAAAAATAATAATGATAGTTACTACACCATACAATCAAATTGGTATGTAAACGATTATACAAAGTTTAATGACGTTTACAACTTTCAAGTTTGGTCTACAAACCCAGAAGATACCAAAAAATTAGTGGTAGCTATTTTAAAGAACTTAAAATCTTTTATACCAGTTCAGCAAACAGAAATTCAGAAATTTCCAGAAACATATGCTTCTAAAATTTATAGAGAAAAAGGTGAATTAATTGTAGAATTAAGAAGTACAGAAGAAGGTAATACAGCAGAAGTTTCAATGGTAGAATTATATTCTGAAACTGCAAATAACGTAAAAAATAGAATTAACTCTCTATCTACAGAAATACAACAAAGTCTTCGATTAGATATTGCAGATGGTTATGAATATGATGCTTTAATTAAAGTAGAAAATGAAGTTGAAGATGCATTTTATCATGCAGATGGTAATTGGGGGTTAGATTATGATTCTAGATATACAGAAATTAAAAACTACTTTGTTTGGAATGATTTCGACAGAGAATATCAAGATGATGAATATACTATTAATAGAAATGTGGAGTTGCAAGCAACAAGTGATTATGATTATTTAACAGTATATAAATCATTGTTGCCAGGAACTATTTCTGCAGATTATTCTGAGTATAATTATGTAGCATTTACAGCTAAAGGTTCTGGATTAATGGAGTTAGGTTTACTTAAATCATCAATCGAAGAATGGACAGCTCAATACAAAGTAATGGTTGATTTATCAGAAGAAGAGCAAACGTATTACGTTCCATTTGATGTGTTTACGTCAAGTGCATCTCAAGAAAATTTAACTGCAGAAGATTTAACAATGTTAACCTTTACTTTTTTACCTGTACAAGCAAATACCACTAAATTAGATTTAGAAATTTCTGATGTAAAATTTACTAAAACAGCTGTAGATGAACAAGTTGTAGGTAAAATAGAAACGTTTGAAAACGAATTCATGACCTATCCAAATCCATCTAAAGGAAATGTAAATTTACTTTTGTTTAGTAAAGTGGAAACTGAAGCTATTGTAACTTTAACAGACATTACTGGTAAAACTATTTATAGAGAGACTGTAACATTAACAACAGGTAAAAATGAGTTAGATTATAACTTTAAAGTGAAAGCTGGAATTATGTTATTAAAAGTAGCAAGTAAAGAAATTAATTATGGAACATCTAAAATTATATTTAGATAATCTATATTTATAAAAAATCAATAGTTTAGATAATTTTTAGGGGTATTAATTTAAAACTATTGACTCCAAAGAGCTGACGTATGTCAGCTCTTTTTTTCTTGGTAATTGCAAAAGATTAGCCCATTAAATATCTTCTGAATTTACTATTTTCGTGATTCATAATTTTTTACATTGAATTTAGACTATCCAATAACATACATAAAAGGTATAAGTGTACAAAGAGCAACTTTGATTTATACTGAATTGGGTATAAAAACTTGTAACGATTTACTTAATTTTTTTCCTTTTAGATATATTGATAAAACTCAATTTTATCAAATTAAAGAATTGCAACCAAACTCTTCAGAGGTACAAATTGTTGGTAAAATAACTCAAGTAAAATCAGTAGCACAAAAAAGAGGTAGTAGGTTAGTGGCAACCTTTCAAGACGCTACTGGTTCTATGGAATTGGTTTGGTTTAAAGGTCAAAAATGGATAAAAGATTCTTTAAAAATTAATGAACCCTATGTAGTTTATGGTAAGCTAAACCATTATAATGGATCTTTTAGTATTCCACATCCAGAAATGGAATTGGTGTCTGAATACAAAAAAAAGTTGCAAACTAAAATGCAACCTATTTATCCGTCTACAGAAAAACTAACAAATTCAGGCGTATCAAATAAGTTGATGCGCAATTATATTCAGAATTTATTACAGCAGTTTTATGATAAAATTCAAGAAACATTATCTCAAGAAATAATAATTGATTTTAAGTTGATGCACAAACGAGATGCATTATTGAATGTGCATTTTCCTAAAAGTCAAGAAAATTTAGCAAAAGCGCAATCTCGTTTAAAATTCGAAGAATTGTTTTTTATACAATTGCAATTGGTGCGAAAAAAACTAATTAATAAAACAAAAATTAAAGGTTTCGTATTTGAAAATGTAGGAGCTATTTTTAACGAATTTTACAATCATAAATTACCTTTCGATTTAACCAATGCTCAAAAAAGAGTTTTAAAAGAAATTCGAAAAGATGTTGGTTCTGGAGCACATATGAATCGTTTATTGCAAGGTGATGTTGGTTCTGGTAAAACAATAGTTGCAATTTTAACAATGCTCTTAGCCATAGATAATGGTTATCAGGCCACAATTATGGCACCTACAGAAATTTTAGCAAACCAGCATTTTACTGCAGTTTCAGAATTATTAGAAGGTATGGATATTTCTGTAGCTATTTTAACAGGATCTGTAAAAACAAAAAGAAGAAGAGAAATTCATCAAAGTTTAGAAGATGGAACTTTACATATTTTAGTTGGTACACACGCATTGTTAGAAGATAAGGTGATTTTTAAGAATTTAGGAATTGCCATTATTGATGAACAACATAGATTTGGTGTAAAACAAAGAGCTAAATTATGGGCAAAAAATACGTTACCACCTCATATTTTAGTAATGACTGCAACACCAATTCCAAGAACTTTAGCAATGTCTGTTTATGGTGATTTAGATATTTCTGTAATTGATGAATTGCCTCCAGGAAGAAAAGAAGTAAAAACTGTTCATAGATTTGATAGCAATCGCTTGTCGGTTTTTAAATTTATGAAAGATGAAATAGCAAAAGGTAGGCAAGTATATATTGTATACCCATTAATTCAGGAGTCTGAAGCAATGGATTATAAAGATTTAATGGATGGTTATGAAAGTGTTTCTCGTGAATTTCCATCACCTAAATACCAAATAAGTATAGTACATGGGAAAATGAAACCTGCAGATAAAGAGTATGAAATGCAGCGTTTTGTTAAAGGTGAAACTCAAATTATGGTTGCAACAACTGTAATTGAAGTAGGTGTAAATGTGCCAAATGCAAGTGTTATGATTATTGAGAGTTCAGAACGATTTGGATTAAGTCAATTGCATCAATTAAGAGGAAGAGTTGGTAGAGGAGCAGACCAAAGTTATTGTATTTTGCTCTCTAGTTTTAAACTTTCTGCAGAAGCAAAAACCAGATTAAAAACTATGGTAGACACTACAGATGGTTTTAAAATTGCGGAAGTAGATTTAAAATTACGTGGACCAGGAAATATTATGGGCACACAGCAAAGTGGCGTTTTAAATTTAAAAATTGCTGATGTTGTTAAAGATTCAAAAATATTAGTTACTGCAAGAAATACTGCAATTGATGTTTTACAAGAAGATCCTAATTTAAGCAAAGATGAAAACTCACCAATAAAAATAGCTTTTGTTAAAATGAGTAAATCTTCTAAAATTTGGAGTAATATTAGTTAAATTTGTAATTGTGAAAATTCCCTTTAAAAAAATATCAATTCTATTTTTATCAGTCTGTAGTGTTGTCTTTTTTACTTTTTTTAGTTCTCCATTTCAAAAAAATGAAGACGAAGTTAAAAATGAAGTAAAAAAAGAATTAAGTAATATTACAAAAACAAAACTTCCTATAACAGTTGAATATTTTCCTCAAGAAACCACCAAAAAAGTTAATCATAAGTTAGATTCTTTATTAAAACGAATTAACAAAAGACATGATTTTCATGGGTCTGTTTTAGTTGCAAAAAATAAAAAAATAGTTTACCAAAATCAAGTAGGCTTTGCCGATTTTAGAAAGAAAGAACCTTTAAAAGAAGAGTCTGTATTTCAATTAGCATCAGTTAGTAAGCAGTTTACTGCAGCTGCAATTATGCAATTAAAAGAAAAAGGTAAAATTAAACTCACAGATACTGTAAATATTTATTTTCCAGAATTTCCATATAAAAATATTACAATCAAGAATTTATTAAATCATACATCTGGCTTACCAAAGTATTTTTGGGTAGCAGAACACGAATGGAAAGAGAATAAAGCACCAACAAATACTGATTTAATGAACGTTTTGCCACTCTCTAAAGCTCAACGATTTTTTAAACCTGGTCGTAATTTCGATTATTCAAATACGGGTTATTTTGTTTTGGCGTCGATTATAGAAAAAGTTTCAGGACTTCCTTTTAATCAATACCTCAAAAAAAATATTTTTGATCCTTTAGATATGAAAAACTCTTATGTGTATAGTTATCAGAATGATACTGTAAGAAAAAATCAATTAAATGGATATCGTTTATACAGAGGATGGAGACATTTAAAGATTGGGAGTACTGTTAATGATGCAATTGTAGGAGATAAAAATGTATATTCTACTGCAGAAGATTTGTTTAAATGGACGTATGCATTAAATACAGGAAAAATACTATCTCAAGAATCTTTAATGCAAATGTATGCTAAAGGAGAAACTGTATTTGGTAGAAAAGTTCCTTATGGTTTTGGTTTTAGAATGGATAGAAATAATGATAAAAACATTTACCATTATGGAAAATGGAATGGTTTTAGTACAGCTTTAACTAATTATTTAGAAGATGATTTGGTGGTTATTGTTCTAGAACATACGAGTTATAATTCTTTAAAATATTTAAATAAAAAAATAAAGAAAATTATATCAGAAAATTTTAAAGTTTAATAATGAACTTAATTTAGTTTAATAAAAAAAATCCTAAACATTATGTTTAGGATTTTTTTTATTAAAATTTTTAAAGAAAACTACGCTAACATTGTAACTGGGTTTTCAATAAATGTTTTTAATGTTTGTAAAAACTGAGCACCAACAGCACCATCAACAGTTCTGTGATCACAAGTTAATGTCAATTTCATAGTATTACCCACAACAATTTGTCCGTTTTTAACAACAGGTTTTTCTACAATTGTACCAACAGATAAAATTGCTGAGTTTGGTTGATTGATGATAGATGTAAAATTATCTATACCAAACATACCTAAATTAGAAACTGTAAACGTACTGCCTTGCATTTCTGCAGGAGCAATTTTTTTATTCCTTGCTTTACCAGCTAAATCTTTTACAGCAGAACCAATTTGAGTTAAACTTAATTCATTAGTATGTTTAATTACAGGAACAAGTAAACCATCATCAACAGCAACAGCAACACCAACATGTATGTGTCTATGATAAATAGTATTATCATCAGACCAAGAAGTATTTACTTGAGGGTGTTTTTGTAAAGCCATAGCACAAGCTTTTACAACCATATCATTAAAAGATACTTTAGTATCTGGAATTGCATTAATTGTTTTTCTAGAAGCCATGGCATTTTCCATATCAACTTCTATATTCAAGCTAAAGTCTGGTGCAGAAAATTTAGAGTTCCCTAAAGATTTTGCAATTGCTTTACGCATTTGAGAATTTTTTACTTCTTCAGATTGCTCTTCACCAGAAACTACAAAACTTTTAGCTTCATTTGCAGCAGCTGGTGCTGAAGTTTCTACTTTTAATGAAGTTGAAGGAGTATAGTTTTCTACATCTTTTTTGATGATTCTACCATTTTCTCCAGAACCTTTTACGTCAGCAAGATTAATATCTTTATCTGATGCTATTTTTTTAGCTAATGGAGAAGCAAAAATACGACCACCATTTGCATTTGTAGTAGTATTGTTTTCTGATTTTTCTGATGTTTTAGAAGATGTGTCTTCTTTTTTTGTTTCTTTTTTCTCTTCTTTCTTAGCTGAAGAGTTTTCTTTTTTTGATGAAATATTTCCTCCACTTTTAACAAGAGCAGTTACATCTGTACCTTCTGGACCAATTATAGCTAATAAACTGTCTACAGGAGCAGTTTCACCTTCATTAACACCAATGTGTAATAAGTTACCTTCGTAAAAAGATTCAAACTCCATTGTAGCTTTATCTGTTTCAATTTCAGCTAAAATGTCACCTTCTTCCACATTATCTCCAACTTTCTTAAGCCAAGTAGCTACTGTACCATCTGTCATGGTATCACTTAAACGTGGCATCGAAATAACTTCTACACCTTCAGGAACATCAGTTTCATCATTATCAGATTTTGAATTATCATCTTCATCATTTTCTTCTTCTGAATCCTCATTTTCAGATTTTTCTTCGGTCTCTTTTTCATTACTATTGTCACTTAAAAGTTCAGAAATATCTTCACCTTCTTCACCAATAATAGCTAAAAGTTTATCAACAGGAGAAGTTTCTCCTTCTTGAATACCAATGTGTAAAAGTGTACCTTCATGAAAAGATTCAAACTCCATTGTAGCTTTATCTGTTTCAATTTCAGCTAAAATATCACCTTCTTCAATTTTATCTCCAACACTTTTTAACCATTTTGCCACAACACCTTCTTCCATGGTATCACTTAAACGCGGCATATTTACAACTGTAGCCATATTTTAACTTATAAAAGGATAATCTTCTTGTTCATAAACCATATCGTATAATTGCTGAGTTTCTGGGTATGGAGACTCGTCTGCGAATTTTTCACATTCTTTTACCATACTTTTCACTTCTTTATCTATTGCAGCAATTTCATCTTCTGTTGCATATTCTTTTTCTAAGATGATGTCCTTTACCTGTGTGATAGGATCTATTTTTTTATACTCTTCAACCTCATCTTTAGTTCTATAGTGTTGAGCATCAGACATTGAATGACCTCTGTATCTATAGGTTTTCATTTCTAAAAATGTTGGTCCATCTCCACGTCTTGCTCTATCTAAAGCTTCATCTATTGCTTCTGCAACTTTAACAGGATTCATGGCATCTACTGGTCCACATGGCATTTCGTAACCTAAACCTAATTTCCAAATATCTGAATGATTTGCAGTTCTTTCTACAGATGTACCCATTGCGTAACCATTATTTTCACAAATAAAAATTACAGGTAACTTCCATAACATTGCCAGGTTAAAAGCTTCATGCAAAGAACCTTGTCTTGCAGCACCATCACCAAAACATGTTAAAGTAACGCCATCACTACCTTTATATTTATCTGCAAAAGCAATTCCAGCTCCTAAAGGTATTTGACCACCTACAATTCCATGACCACCATAAAAACCAAACTCTTTAGAAAAAATGTGCATTGAGCCACCCATACCTTTTGAAGTACCAGTTGCTTTACCATATAATTCTGCCATCACTTTTTTAGGATCTTCACCCATACCAATGGGTTGCACATGGTTTCTGTATGCAGTTATCATTTTATCTTTAGATAAATCCATAGCATGTAAAGCACCTGCTAGTATGGCTTCTTGACCATTGTATAAATGTAAGAATCCTCTTACTTTTTGTTGAATGTAAACCGAAGCAAGTTTGTCTTCGAACTTTCGCCAAAATAGCATGTCTTTGTACCAATCTAAATAGGTTTCTTTGGTGATTTTTTTCATTCTTAAAATTATTGTTAGTTTTTTATTACACAATAAACGTGTGCAACTACATTACAAAAATAAAGGTTTTATAAAGAATAAAAAAACTTGATTTTTTAAATTTAGCGCAAACGTTTTCGGAGACTTTTATTTGTCTTTTGCTATTAATAAAGTAGCTTTAGCTCCTGTTGCTAAATTCCATTCATTGGATGATATAAGCATACCTGCATCATTAAAAACTTTAAATGCTGCTGTGTTTGGACCAGAAGAACCTTGATTTAAAGCTTCGATAACAATTTTATTAATACCAACATTAAGTGGAATATTAAATTTTTGGTAGTTTGATGTTAGCGTTAAATTGTAAATTACAGGAATATCGTTAACAATAATGGTAACTCTATCTCCATCTGGATATTGGTAATCTCTACAAATAATATTAACACTTTTAGAATTAGTTCTAAAACTACCCAAATCTTGATCTATTTTAGGAATAATATATTGACCATTAATTTTTTTAAAAGATTTTAAAAACCGTTGTTCGTTTAATTTTGCTTTTGTAAGTATTTCTTTTTGGTTTAAGTTATTTTCTTTTTGTTGTTTTTTAAGCTTCTCTTTTTCTATTTCAAAAGCTTGTTCAAAACCTTTTGTGCCATCTAATTCTATTGATTTTGGCTTAATAACTACTTTAGCATTATTTAAAACAATTGCCTTTGTTTTTCCTTTTTCTTTAGTTCCTTTTTTTGTGTCTAACTGCGCAAAAAATACTGAAGAAGAAAAAAGTAAAGTACTTAAAAATAATTGTTTAATGTAAAGTTTCATGATCTTGTATTTATAGCAATTAAGTACAAATATAATGCCGATTTTTATTGAAGTCGTTTATGAATTGTTAAAATTACTATTCTATATTAAAATCGAAATACGAATTTGGGTAAGGTTCATTTTTTAGGGTAAAATGCCACCATTCGTTTTCATATGGCTTAAATTGATGTTTTAACATAACCTCTCTCAAAAGCATTCTGTTTTTTATTTGAGTTTTGGAAATATTTTTATAAAATGGATGTGATGCAACTCCAAAAAAATCATAAGGACTTCCCATATCTAATTCTTTATTGGTTTTTACATCGATAATAGTTAAATCTACTGTGCTACCTCTTGTATGACCTGATTTTGAAGCAATATAGCCTCTTTTAAATAATTCAGATTTTGGAACATCAGGATAATATTCTTTTTTCATCAATGTGTCATTCATCACTTTAGCCCATTTTACAAAGTGATTAACAGCTTTTTGTGGTCTGTAAGCATCAAAAACTTTTAAAGAGAGTCCTTTACTTAAAAGTTCTTGTTGTACTTTCTGTAAAGCCAATGCTGTTTTATTAGTGACTATAACACAATTATTTACATAACCTTGTATTGGTTTTCCTATAAAATTATTATTAGATAAATAACGAAGTTCGCTTTGAATTGTAGGCTCAATATCAGTTAAATACACAAAGTTTTCTGGTTTGGTTTGGCAAAAAGCTATAAAACTCGTGAGGTAAATGCAAAAGAAAATTTTTTTCATAAAATAAGCTTACTTACAAAAGTTATTTAGAACTATATCTTGCATAAAAGTACTGAAAAATACCATAAGAGATAAAACCTATAGCCATTACAGCCATTAAAAAGTTTCCTAAAGTTAAACTTTGTAAATAACTAAACATTTCTTGTGTACCTTTTACTTGATTTGGATTGCTATTTGATGATGCTTTAAAAATAAACCAAGAGAAAATTAAAAAAGAAACTCCTCTTGATACAATTCCCAAACCACCAGATTTTTTTAAAAAATCAAAAGATTCTATGTTGTTTGTTTTTTTGATGTTTTTTAAATAATTTTTACTAAAAGCAATATAAAACTGGTTTATGCCAGAAATAAGTACGATAAGTGCAATGCTATACAGTATATAAATTCCGTTTTCTATGTCTATAATTTTAGAAACTACAGTTTCTTTAGAAACCCTGTTTAACTTAAGGTTAAATACTTGGTAAAGTATTGATAAAGAAAAGGAAGCGTAAATTAAACCTCTAAAAAAGTAATCAATTGAATAGACAAATTTATTTTTTGTATTCTTTTCTTTTAAAACAATAAACGATTTATAAAAGCGCCAAATAGCATAAGATAACATCCCTATACCTAAAATAAATAAAAGAATTTTACCAAATAGTTGTTGTTCTAAAAAGCTAATAACACTGTTTTTATTGGCTATTTTACCACCTAAATTAAATGCTGCTAAAAAGGTTAAAACACCAATTGTAGCATAAATAAATCCTTTTGTTAAAAAACCAAATTTTCTTACTTTTTGAATCATAAATTATAGTCTACCTCAAAAATATATGTAAAATAGGTCTTTTTTTAATGCATTCCACTTAAATTTGAATGCTATTAATTTTTTTATGATCGAAGAATTTACACTTACAACTCCTGCTTTACTATTTTCTGCAATTTCATTGATTATGCTAGCTTATACCAATAGGTTTTTAGCTTATGCAGCTGTAATAAGGAGTTTACACGATAAATATTTAAAAGAGAAAGATGACTCTATTTTAAGACAAATTAAAAATTTAAAATTAAGATTATATCTAACCAAGTGGATGCAAATCTTTGGAATTACTAGTCTTTTGTTTTGTGTGTTAACTATGTTTTTAATTTACAATTAATTGCAGCTTGGATCTTTGGTTTTGGATTAATTCTGTTAATAATTTCTTTAGCATTTTTAATTAAAGAAATACAAATTTCTACAAAAGCATTACAACATCATATTGCTGATATAGAAGAGTACTTAAATAAAAAGTAATTACTTTCTTTCTAGTAAGTCTCTATAGGAATTTTGGGTAAGCGCTTTACCTAAAGAGTCTAGTTTATTGGTGTTTCCAACATTAAGAACTGGTTTTTGTAAAACATAATCGTACACAAAAGCACCTTTTTTATCTAGTATACCAAAACCTTTATTGTAGGTATAATATGCAAATTGATTTTGAGAATTGTTAAGCAAACTTTTTCCAAAAACAAATTTACTGTTATCTCCATTTAATAAATCTAAAAGAGTGTAAGAAAAGTCTACTTGAGTAGCAATACTATTTATTTCTTTAATAGTAGTATTTACAGCTCCACCTAGCCAAAGCATAGGTATTTTAAATTTTTTAGGAGAATTGTATTCACCTTCGTGAATTGGCAAACGGTTTCCATGATCTGCCATTATTACAATTAAAGTATTATTATACCAATCTTGCTTTTTAGCAAATGTGATAAAATCACCAATAACTTTATCTGTATAATAGTGAGAGCTTCTATATAAATTATCTTCTGTGTCTTTGCCAAAAAGGTATTCTCCTCTAATCTCAAATGGTTCATGACTAGAAAGAGTTAATGCTATCTTAAAAAAAGGTTCTTCTTGTTTTGTTGATAAATCATCTGCAAAACGTTTCATAAACACATCATCAAATGCACCCCATTTAGAACTCCAATCTTTGCTGTCAAAATCATTACCATCAATAAAATTTGAGATTCCTGCACTCCTTAAATACGTATTCATGTTTCCGAAATTAAAATCGCCTCCATAATAAAAAGAAGTTGTATACCCTAACTTAGCCATTTCTTTGGGTAACATTGGTAAACTCCTAGTTTTATTAGGCATTCTCATAATTTTTTTTGTGGGTTGAGGGTAATATCCACTTAAAATTGCTGGTATTCCCTTGTCAGTTCTATCTCCATTTGCATAAAAGTTGGTAAACAAAACTCCTTCTTTAGAAAGTTGATTTAGATTAGGAGTAACATTTGGTTCACCTCCTAAAGAGCCAACAATTTTTGCAGACAAACTTTCCCAAATAATGAGAATAACATTTGGTTTTTTATTGATTAAAATACTGTCTTTATTTGATGTTAAAAGTTCCTTTTTTCTATTTTGAATTATTTCTTGAGTAGTTTGCTCATCAAATTTTTTGTAAGGATTTCCCTTATCAGTTTTATGACTAATTGTGTTTGAAAAATTCCACATAAAATTAATAGCTGCATGATTTGCAAACATATTATTAGAAAAATACACATTACTTTGGTTAACAGGTATGGTTTGTAAGCCTCCTCTTATTGGTATAATTAAAGCAGCTAGAACTACTATAAATACGGGTATTTCTAACCATTTTCCAAACTGAATTCTTTCTTTATTTTTTTGATGAATGTTTTTGTAAATACGAATAAAAAGAAATGAAATTAAAACCCAACCAATAATTCCTGAAACTAATTGAAAGTTAGAAGTAGAGGAAATCATTAAAGTTGGTGTGTTTAAATAATCTAATAAAGATGCATCTAAACGTAAACCCCAAGCTTCATATAAACCAGCATCAATTAACATTAATAAAGTTAGAGTTACTATTAATATTTGAGTATAGATTTTAATAACTTTTCTAATACTTTTTGGAGAGATTATAATTGAAACTATAATTAATAAAAAGGGAAAAACAACCAAATAAGCTGCAAAAGAAAGATCTAACTGTATACCTTTAGTAAAGGTTTGTAAAGTTGTTTTAACAGAAAGTTCTTGTGTTTTATCAATATAATATAGCAAGAAAAAGATGCGCGCAAAAACAAAATACAAAAGCCAAAAGAGAAAGTATTTTACATTAAATAAAAACCTATTAAATATATTTTTCATAAAAGTTAATCGATTACTTTTAAACGTGCTTTTGCTGTAGTTGACATATTATCGTAGTCAGTTTTTAAATATTTTAAATACCCAGTAATAGCAATCATAGCTGCATTATCTGTAGTGAATTCAAATTTTGGGATGTAAGTAGACCAACCCCAATGTTTTTCTGCTAAAACCAATCGATTTCTAATTGCAGAGTTTGCAGAAACTCCACCAGCAATGGCTATTTGTTTTATGCCTGTTTCTTTTACAGCATTTTTTAGTTTATCCATTAAAATTTCAACAATGGTAAACTGTATAGATGCGCAAATATCATGTAAATTCTCTTTAATAAAATTTGGGTTTTTGCGCTCTTCTTTCTGAATAAAATATAAAATACCCGTTTTTAAACCACTAAAGCTAAAATCTAAATCGCCAACTTTTGGTTTTGTAAATTTATAAGCTTTTGGGTTTCCTAATTGTGCATATTTATCAATTAATGGTCCTCCAGGATAAGGAAGCCCAAGAATCTTTGCAGATTTATCAAAAGCTTCTCCAACAGCATCATCAATAGTTTCTCCTAAAATCTCCATATCAAAATGGTCATTTACTTTTACAATTTGCGTATGACCACCACTTATGGTTAAGCAAATAAATGGAAAAGATGGTTTTTTATTAGTTTCATCATCAATAAAATGTGCTAAAATATGAGCTTTCATATGGTTTATTGCTAAAAGTGGAATTTCTAAACCTAGTGCTAATGATTTTGCGAAAGAGGTTCCAACAAGCAAAGAACCCATTAAACCAGGTCCTTTTGTAAACGCAATTGCAGTTAAATCTTCTTTAGTAATACTAGCTTGTTCTAAAGCTTGTTGAACAACTGGCACTATATTTTGTTGATGAGCTCTAGATGCTAATTCAGGAACTACGCCTCCATATTTTGCATGAATTTCTTGATTTGCAACAACATTGCTAAGTACTTTTGAGTTACAGGTAACTGCAGCACTTGTATCATCGCAAGAAGATTCTATGGCTAATATATAAATTGGCTTTTTCATAAAGAAATACTTAAATTACTGCAAAATTAAGTATAATTTTAAGGATGCTTTATTTTTTAAGAATAGAAATTTAATTCTTTGTTAAATTTGCACGTTCTTTGTAATAAAGCACATCTTTTTGACATTTTAACACTTACAAATAATATTGTTTTTTAAAACCTAATTATCATTAAAAATACAAGCAAAAAACTTCTCAAATTCTTAGGGTACTTTGTGCTCTTTTTGTTATTGTTAAGTGTTTTGCTTTCTATATCTCCAGTTCAAACAAAGTTAGGTAGCTATTTTACAAACAAAATCAATAAAGATTTTAGTACCAACCTAAATATAAACAAAGTAGATTTCTCATTTTTAGGAAGTGTAAAGTTTAGAGGAATAGAAATAAGAGATCATCATAAAGACACGTTAATTTTTGTTGATAAACTTACAACATCAGTTTTTAATGCTCGTAAAATTCTAAATAATGAAGTTAATTTAGGACCTATTTATTTAGAGGATGCATATTATCACATGAAAACTTATAAAGGAGAAGAAGATGATAATATGGCTATTTTTATTGATTCTTTTGATGATGGTAAAGAAAAAGATTCTCTAAACCCTTTTATTTTAAAAAGTAAAAATGTTTATGTAGATAATCTAGATTTTAAGTTAATAGATGCAAATAAGCAAGACTCTTTGGTTTACTTTGTAAATAACGCTGGTGGTAATTTACAAGATTTAAGTATTGTTGGTCCAGATTTTTCTGCAAACATAAGAGGATTATATTTTAAAGATAAATTCGATGTAAAAGTCACAAACCTCACCACAAACTTTTCTTATTCTAAAACTGCAATGCATTTTAAGCATACGAAATTAGAAACTAAAAATACAGCCATTAGTGGAGATATTGATTTTTACTACAAAAGAGAAGATTTAGCAGATTTTGTAAATAAGGTAAAAATAAATGCCAATTTTAAGAATAGTAAAGTAGCCATACAAGACATTAAAAAATTTTATAATGAATTAGAAAGTTTAGATGTATTAGATTTTAAAGGAAAATTAGATGGATACTTAAATAATTTTGATGTAAATAAACTATTGCTCACCTCTAAAAGAGGATTAAAAATAGATGGAGATTTAAGTTTCGTAAATGCTGTAAATACAGAAAGAGGCTTTGTTTTTGAAGGCGATTTAAACAACTTAAAAGCCACATACACTGAGTTAAAAAAAATATTACCAAATGTTTTAGGTAAAAATGTGCCTTCTGAATTTAATAAGTTGGGTTGGTTTACTTTGCAAGGTAAATTGCGAGTAACCCCAGATCAAATGAAGGCTTCTGTAACTGTGAATTCAGAAATTGGAGGCGCAATTACAGATTTACAACTTACAAACATAGATAATATAGACTACGCAATTTATGATGGTACAATAGCTCTTGAAGAATTTAATATTGGCGAGTTTTTTAACGATCCGCTTTTTGGAATTTTATCTTTAAAAGGAGATGTTAATGGAAGTGGTTTTAAGTTGACAAACATCGACACTAAATTTGATGGAACTGTTTCTCAATTTGAGTTTAAAAATTACATTTATAATAATATTGTTGCAAATGGCCAATACCAAAACAATAAATTTGATGGAGATTTAAAAATTGATGACAAAAATTTTAAAATGCAATTTACAGGACTTGCAGATTTATCATCAACCATAAATAAATTCGATTTTAAATCTAATATTGATTTTCTAAACCTTAAAAAAACTAATTTATTTATTAGAGATAGTACAGCCTTACTAAAAGGCAATATAACTTTAGATGTAGAAGGAAATACTTTAGATGATATTGTTGGAGTAGCAGTTTTTAAAGATGTTTTTTATACCAATCAAAAAAAAGAATTTAGCTTTAAAGAGTTTAACGTGTATTCGTCTATAAAAGACAGTATTAAGAGAATAGATGTTACATCAGAAGATATTGCTAATGGGTATTTGTCTGGTAAATTTACGTTTTCAGAAGTACCAAAGGTGGCACAAAATGCTTTAGGAAGTATTTATACCAATTATGAACCCTATAATGTTGCACCTAATCAATTTTTAGACTTTAATTTTACAATTTACAATCAAATTGTTACCGTTTTTTTTCCTGAAATAGCTATAGATGATAATACTAAAATTAAAGGTAAAATAGAGTCTAATAAAGATCAACTAAAACTTACATTCTCATCACCAAGAATAGATGCTTATGGTAATGAATTAAAAGATGTTTTATTAAGAACAGATAATCAAAATCCGCTTTATAATTCACATTTAACAGCCTCTGAATTCAATACTAAATACTACAATATTTCTAAGTTAAACTTATTGAATAGAACTCAAAATGATACGCTGTTTTTTAAATCAGAATTTAATGGAGGATTACAAGATAAAGAGAATTTTAATTTAGATTTTTATTATACAATTAATCAAGATAAAAAATCAGTTTTAGGTTTTGAGAAATCTACATTCGTATTTAAAAATACAGCTTGGAAAATAAATCCTGATGAAAAAAATACAGACAAAATTGTATTTGATTTAAAGAATGATGAATTCAACTTTAACACCTTTAAATTAACATCAGGAAAACAAATAATTGGATTTACAGGAAGTATTATTGGTAATACAGAAAAAACACTTTTAGCAGAATTAACCAAAGTAAAACTACAAAGTTTTCTGCCAGAAATAGATAGTCTAGCTTTAAAAGGCAGTGTAACAGGAAACGTAGATTTTGTTCAAAAAGATAATCAATACAAACCAGAAGCTTTACTAGTTATTAAAGATTTTGAAGTAAATGATTTTAAACAAGGTGAGTTGGCAATTAATGTTGTTGGAGATAATGCTTACGATAAATTTAATGTAGATTTATCTATAAAAAACGAAAAAGTAAAAAGTATTGCAGCAACTGGGTCTTTAGATTTTTCAAATAAAAGACCATTAATAGATTTACAAGTATTTTTAGAAGATTACAATTTAGAAGCATTTAGTCCATTAGGTAAAGAAGTTATTTCCTCTTTAAGAGGCATTGTGTCAGGTGATTTTAATTTAAGAGGTTTTTTAAGAAATCCAGAAATGGATGGTACTTTACGTTTAAAAAACGCAGGTTTAAAATTTCCTTATTTAAATGTTGATTTGGATTTTGAAGGGCAATCTACAATTTCACTTTCAGAGCAATCTTTTATTTTAGAAAACATACAACTTTTAGATACTAAATATAAAACCAATGGTAGGTTGCTGGGTAATATTACACATCAAAATTTCGATCAATGGTTTTTAGATTTAGAAATTATTACTGAGAACCTGCTTGTTTTAGACACAAAAAATACAGAAGAAGCCTTGTATTATGGAACAGGTTTTATAGATGGTTCTGCTTCAATAACAGGTTTAACAGATCAATTAGATATTACTGTAAATGCACAAACAAACCCTAATACTAAATTTGTTGTACCGTTAAAAGATATTGAAACTGTAGATAGCTATCAGCTTATTCATTTTAAAACCGATAAAATGGATACAGAAGAAAGACAAAAAAAACTAGCTCAAGAGGCTATTAAAGGCTTGTCTTTAAACATAAACTTAGAAGTAACTAAAGATGCAGAAGCACAAGTTGTAATAGATGAAGTAAATGGAAGTCAATTAACAGGTAGAGGTTCTGGAAACTTACAAATAATGATAAATACAAGAGGTAAGTTTGATATGTTTGGAGATTATACTATAGATACAGGAGTATATGATTTTAAGTATGGAGGAATTATAAACAAGCCTTTTGTAATTCAAAAAGGTGGAACTGTTTCTTGGAATGGTAACCCTTATGAAGCAGATTTAGATGTTACAGCAATTTATAAAGCCAAAGCAAATCCAGGAGTTTTATTGCAAAACTTTAATTCTAACAGAAAAGAAGAAATAGATTTAGTTACAAGAATAACAGGTGGTTTATTTGATTCTAAACAAGAATTAGATATTCAATTAACAAACGTAGATCCAACTATTGCAAGTGAGTTAGAGTTTGTTTTAAATGATAATAATATCAATGAAAAAACTACTCAATTTATATCATTACTAGCATTAGGTTCGTTTAGAAATCCAGATAGGGTTAGTTTTGATGTAAATAACACCTTAACAGGTACTGCTTCAAGTGCAATTGCAACTGCTTTTTCAAGTATTTTAAATAATCCAGATAGCAAGTTTCAGTTAGGGTTAGACTATCAACAAGGAGATACAGGAAATAATATAGATCGTTTAAACATAGATAATCAAGTTGATGTTTCTGTAAGTACGCAAGTTAGTAATCGTGTAATTATAAATGGAAAAGTAGGTGTGCCAGTTGGTGCGCAAACACAATCTAGTGTAGTTGGAGAAGTGAAAGTAGAAGTATTATTAAATAAAGAAGGTAATTTTAGAGGCGTAATTTTTAATCGTCAAAACGAAATACAATATTCGCAACAAGAAGAAGGGTATACTCAAGGTGCTGGTTTATCTTATCAAGTTAACTTTAATACATTATCAGGTTTGTTGAGTAAAATAGGTATTAAAAAAAACGCTAAAGTCAAAAAAAAGAAACCATTTAAAAAAGACACTACAGCTACTAAACAAAAAAAACTTATAAATTTCGAAGGAAATTAAATTTTGCAAGTTTTGTTTTTAAAAAGCATTTTTTTAATAAAAAAGCTTGATTTTCTTTATTGAAATCAGCGTTTTATGGCTAAAACGATTTCGTAACTTTTTTATTTAGTATCATTTAAATGAATTATTTTTACAGTAAAATATGAGCAAAATTAAGAAAATAGGGGTAATGACTTCTGGAGGAGATTCTCCAGGAATGAATGCAGCAATTAGGTCTGTAGTAAGAACTTGTGCATATTATAAAATTGAATGTGCAGGAATTTACAGAGGTTACCAAGGTATGATTGAAGGTGATTTTGTGTCTTTAGATGCAAGAAGTGTAAAAGGGATTATTAACAAAGGAGGTACGTTTCTAAAATCTGCTAGATCTAAAGAGTTTATGACTAAAGAAGGTAGGCTAAAAGCTTATAATGCCCTTAAGTCAGCAAATATTGATGCTTTAGTTACAATTGGTGGAGATGGTACCTTTACAGGAGCTTTAATATTTAATGAAGAATTTGGTTTTCCAGTAATGGGCATACCAGGTACAATAGATAATGATATTACTGGTACATCACATACTTTAGGATATGATACAGCATTAAACACAGTTGTAGATGTTATAGATAAAATTAGAGATACAGCTTCATCTCATAATCGACTGTTTTTTATTGAAGTAATGGGTAGAGATGTAGGGCATATTGCATTAAATGCAGGAGTTGGAGCAGGAGCTGAAGAAATTTTAATTCCTGAAGAAAACTTAGGTTTAGAGCGTTTACTAGAATCTTTAAAAAGAAGTAAAGAATCTGGTAAATCATCTAGTATTGTGGTTGTTGCAGAAGGAGATAAAACAGGTAAAAATGTTTTTGAATTAAAAGATTATGTTGATGAAAACTTACCAGAATATGAAGTTAGAGTATCTGTTTTAGGTCATATGCAAAGAGGAGGTTCTCCTTCTTGTTTCGATAGAGTTTTAGCCAGTAGAATGGGTGTAAAAGCTGTAGAAAGTTTGCTGGAAGAAAAATCAGGTTTAATGGTAGGGCTTTTAAACGATAAAATTGCATTAACACCATTAGATAAAGCCATTAAAGGGCAATCTAAAATCAATAAAGAATTAATGAGAGTGTCAGACATCATGTCTACATAATAAAAAAAATGAATAAAATGATAAAAGTAGGAATTAACGGATTTGGAAGAATAGGAAGACTAGCCTTTAGACAAACTGTTTTAAGAGATAATGTTCAGGTTGTTGCTATAAATGATTTATTAGAAGTAGATTATTTAGCATATATGTTAAAGTACGATTCAGTTCATGGAGAGTTCAAAGGAACTGTAGAGGTTAAAGATGGAAAGTTAGTTGTTAACGGAAATGAAATTAGAATAACTGCAGAAAGAAATCCAGAAGATTTAAAATGGGATGATGTAGATGTAGATTACGTAATGGAATGTACAGGAATCTTTAAAACTTTAGAAACAGCCAATAAACACATTATTGGTGGAGCTAAAAAAGTAGTAATTTCTGCACCTTCATCAGATGCACCAATGTTTGTAATGGGTGTAAATAATAAAGAGTTAAAAGCTACAGATACTATTATCTCTAATGCATCTTGTACAACAAACTGTTTAGCACCTTTAGCTAAAGTATTGAATGACAATTTTGGAATTGTAGAAGGCTTAATGACTACTGTTCATGCAACAACTGCAACTCAAAATACAGTTGATGGTCCTTCTGCAAAAGATTGGAGAGGTGGTAGAGCAGCAATTCATAATATTATACCTTCTTCTACAGGAGCTGCAAAAGCTGTAGGTAAAGTAATTCCAGAATTAAATGGAAAGCTAACAGGTATGGCTTTTAGAGTTCCAACTATGGATGTTTCTGTGGTAGATTTAACTGTGCGTTTAGAAAAGTCTGCAACTTATGATGAAGTTAAAGCAGCAATGAAAGCAGCTTCTGAAAGCGAAGATATGAAAGGCGTTGTTGGTTACACAGAAGATTTAGTTGTTTCTCAAGATTTTGTTGGAGATACCAGAACATCAATTTTTGATGCAGAAGCAGGTATTGCTTTAAATGATAACTTTGTAAAAGTTGTTGCTTGGTATGATAATGAAATGGGATATTCTACAAAATTAGTTGACCTAGTTGAGTATTCTGCTTCTCTATAAGCAAGTATTACTTTAAAATATAAAAAGCCTTATGGATTTCCACAAGGCTTTTTATATTTAAAAAAAAGTAATCATATTTTTTCTGCAAACTTATTTGTTAGATTTATTTTATAATATAAAGTTTAGCAAAAAAAACCTCGCAAATTGCGAGGTTTTTTTTGTGTAAATAGATATTTACTATCCTTTTGTTTTGTTTTTAAACTGATCAAACTTGTCAGCTTCTGGTTTTGGCCAGCTATTGTTAGAAGTATCAACGTCTGCAGTTTCCATATCTGGATCTACTTTAATACTTTTAATTTCTTGTGTAGAAGAGAATACTCTTCTTACAGTATTATCGTCTTTCATCCAAATTTGAGCTGGGAATGTTTCTTTTTTAGTTGTACCATCAGCATATGTTAATTCCACAATTAATGGCATTACTAAACCTCCTGGCTTTTCAAATTCTACAGAATAAATATATGATGGTACTTCTTTACCATTTGCATATTTATCCATAGCCTTAGGGTTTGCATCCTCTTTTTTATCAGTAATGTAAACTAAATCACCCATACTATCAAAATATTGCTTGTACTGCTCTTTAAGCTTAGCTACTCTTTCATTTGGCTTATCAGTTAAATATAAAGGTGTAACTTCTTTAATACCTATATCTGTAACATCTGTTGTATAAAACCAACCTCTCCAAAACCAATCTAAATCCATACCAGAAGCATCTTCCATAGATCTAAAGAAATCTTCTGGAGTTGGATGTTTAAACATCCATCTTTGAGAATATGTTCTAAATGCTTTGTCAAATAATTCAGGGCCCATAATTGTTTTACGCAACATGTATAAACCAGCTGCTGGCTTAGAATATGCATTTGGTCCAAATTGTTTTACGTAATCACCTTGAGACATAATAGGAGAGATGTTAGACTGATCTCCACCCATATATCTTGTAATATTTTTTGCTGGGTTTGTAGCAAATAATTCTGCATCATAAACATCTTCTGCTAAAATTTCTACAAATGAGTTTAAGCCTTCATCCATCCATGTCCATTGTCTTTCATCAGAATTTACAATCATTGGGAAAAAGTTATGCCCAACTTCGTGTACAATTACACCAATCATTCCTTTTTTAGTTCTATCTGAATAAGACCCATCAGGATTTGGACGCCCAAAATTGAAACAAATCATTGGATACTCCATACCTTGTCTTTCTGAATGTACAGAAACAGCTTTAGGATAAGGATAATCGAAAGTTAATTTAGAGTATTCAATTAAAGTAGTTGCAACAGCTCTTGTAGAGTGCTCTTCCCATAAAGGATTACCTTCTTTAGGATATAAAGATGTAGCCATTACTGTTTTACCATTAATGTTTACAGCCATTGCATCCCAAATATATTTTCTTGATGTTGCAAAAGCAAAATCTCTTACTTTTTCAGCTTTAAACTTCCAAGTTTTTGTACCAGTAGCACGTCCTTTTTCATTTTTTTCAGCCTCTTCTTGAGTTACAATAATAACAGGGTTATCAAAACTTTTTCTTGCTTGTTCAAAACGTTTGCGTTGTGTTTTAGTTAAAACATCTTTTTCATTTTGTAAAGATCCTGTAGCCTCTACAATATGATCTGCAGGTACAGTTAAGTTTACTTCATAATCACCAAACTCTAATGCAAATTCAGAACGACCCCAAAACTGCATGTTTTGCCATCCTTCTACATTGTTGTAAACAGCTAATCTTGGAAAAAATTGAGCTATTGTGTAATTGTTATTACCATCTTCAAAAGACTCTAAACCAGAACGTCCACCATCTTTATTAATGTCGTTAATTTTGTAATTCCATTTTATACGAAATTCAAAAGTTTCACCAGGAGCTAATGATTTTGGTAAATTAATACGCATCATAGTTCTGTTAATAAAGTGAGATAATGGTTTACCATCATATTCAACTTTTTCTATTTTATAACCAAAACCTTTACCTTCACCCATATAAGATGATTTAAAATTTTCTGGAGTTATAAAAGGGGTAGCAGAGTTAGACTGTGCTAAAGGAGTTTTAGAGTCATCTGCTCTCATGTTTTGATCTAATTGCACCCATAAGTATTCTAAAACATCTTTAGAATTGTTGTGGTAAGTAATTGTTTCATCACCATAAATTTTATTATTGGCTTCGTCTAAACGAATGTCCATAACATAATCTACTTTTTGTTGAAAATATTGATGACCAGGAGCACCAGAAGCAGTATGTTGATCGTTTGGTGTTGCTAAAACATCTTTTAGTTGTCTAAACTTGTTTTCATCTGTGTGCCCTAATTGTGTTTTCTTTTTTTCTTGTTGCGCTTGTTGTGCAAATGCTGTTGAAGCAATTAAAAAGAAAGAAAATACGAATAAAGAAATTTTTTTCATTTGTATTGATTTGAATTTGTAGCTATAAAATTAGTGATAAGTAAATTAATAAAGGTTAAATGTTAAAAATTTTAACAAACCTTTATTAAAAAAAAATGGCAATATGTTTACATATTGCCATTAATTAGAATTTTAATGAAGTTTAACCTTTCACTTTGTTTTTAAATTTATCAAATTTAGAGTTGTTTTCTCTTGGAAATGAGTTGTTAGAAGTATCTACATCTGCAGTTTCTAAATCTGGATCTATTAAAATACTTTCTATTTGTTTTGTTGAAGAAAATACTTTAGTTACTTCTTTATCATTATACCTCCAAATTTGTGCAGGATACGTTTTTCTTTCCTTAGAACCATCTTTATAGGTAAATTCTACAATAATTGGCATTACCAAGCCTCCTGGTTTTTCATAAGTAATTTCGTAGTGATATTTATCTTGATTTTGAGTAAAACCTAAACCATTTGAAGAATCTTCTACAAACTCTACAGTATCACCCATAGTTTTTGTTGAGAACTTTTTTACTTCTTTTACACCAATATCTGTTACGTCTGTTGTGTAGAACCAACCTCTCCAAAACCAATCTAAATCTACACCAGAAGCGTCTTCCATAGTTCTAAAGAAATCTGCTGGAGAAGGGTGTTTAAACATCCATCTTTGAGAATATGTTTTAAATGCATGGTCAAACAATTCTTTACCCATAATTGTGTTTCTTAAAATGTGTAATGCTGTTGCTGGTTTACCATAAGCATTGTTACCAAAGCTGTACACATTATCTCCTTTAGACATAATTGGTGCAATTCTAGATTGATCTCCACTCATATATCTTACAATGTTTTTAGGTAGACCTCTTGTTATTGGAAAATTAGGATCGTAATCCCATTCTGCCAACATTTCTAAGTAAGAATTTAATCCTTCATCCATCCAAGTCCATTGTCTTTCATCAGAATTTACAATCATAGGAAAAAAGTTATGACCAACTTCGTGTACAGTAACTTTTATCATTCTATATTTCATTCTATCAGAATAGCCTCCATCTGGTAAATCTGGTCTACCAGGATTGAAACAAATTTGTGGATATTCCATTCCCATTTGTCCATCAACAGAAATTGCTTTATGGTAAGGATAATCAAAAGTATATTTAGAATACGTTTTTAATGTTTGTGCAACTGCTCTTGTTGAGTGATCTCCATATAAAGGATTTGCTTCTTTAGAATATAAAGATTCTGCCATTACTGTTTTACCATTAATATCAACAGCCATTGCATCAAAAATAAATTTTCTAGATGTTGCAAAAGCGTAATCACGCACGTTTTCTGCAATAAACTTCCAAGTTTTTGTTCCTGTTGCTTTTGATTTTTCAATTTTTTCAGCTTCTTTTTGTGTTCTAATAACTACTGGATTATCAAAAGTTTTTCTAGCTTTTTCAAATCTTTTCAATTCTTTTTCAGAAAAAACATCTTCTCTATTTTGTAAAACACCTGTAGCTCCTAACATATGGTCTTCTGGAACAGTAATGTTTACTTCAAAATCTCCAAATTCTAATGCGAATTCACTACGTCCCCAAAATTGATCGTTTTGCCATCCTTCAACATTATCATATACACACATTCTTGGGTAAAATTGTGCAATTACGTAGTTGTTGTTATTATTTTCTTCAAAGTGCTCGTAACCAGATCTTCCACCATCAGTTCTATGATTATTGATATTATACCACCAAGAAATGTTAAACTCAAATGTATCTCCAGAAGCTAATGGTTCTGTTAAGTTGATACGCATCATGGTTTGATTGATAGTGTACGATAAATTGCTACCATCATCATTTGTAACACTCATAATATTAAAACCACCATCAAATTGCTCTTCTGGAAAACTTCTTTCAAAGCCAGTTTTACTTAGTTTTTTTGGAATTGAATTTGGAGAGATATCTGGAGTTTTAGAATCTGCAGCTCTCATATTTTGGTCTAATTGTACCCATAAATATTCTAAATCGTCTTTAGAGTTATTATGATATGTAATGGTTTCTGAACCCGTAATTTTTGTGTTAGCATCGTCTAAAACAATATCCATTTTATAATCTACCTTCTGTTGGGTATAGGCTGTACCAGGTTTTCCAGAAGCTGTTCTTTCTAAATTCGGAGTTGGTAATTCTTGCTTTAGTTGTTTAAATTTATTTTGATTTGTGTGCCCTTGTTTGGTAATTTGGCCATAAGA
Source organism: uncultured Polaribacter sp. (assembly GCA_964565055.1). Taxonomy (GTDB): domain Bacteria; phylum Bacteroidota; class Bacteroidia; order Flavobacteriales; family Flavobacteriaceae; genus Polaribacter. The sequence goes on from CAZMDC010000011.1 coordinate 32,555, forward strand.
ACTGGCTGCAAAAACAAAGGATAAAAGTAAAAATCCAATTTTTTTCATGAATGATAGGTTTTTTATTAATAGTTATTATTTAAAGTTTAGTGTTGTAACAGTTTTATCTTTAGTAAGCATAATACTTTTATGCTTTTTATTTACTTTGGTTTTTATTAAATTTTGTTGTGTATCAAAATATTCTAAGAGTATTTTATTGGATACTTCTATTGAATTTAATTCTTCAATATTTTCTATTTCTAGGTAAAATAAAACAAGATCTCCATCATATTCTTTTCCAATATAATTAAAGTTTTTTTTTACATCATCGACTTTAAATTGCAGTTTATTTTTTAAATATTTTTCAAAGTAAACATCGTTGTTTTTTAACTCTTTTTTTGTAGTTAATTGTAAGTCGATATTATAATCTTTGTTTAAAGCGAGTTCAATATCATCCATAAAAACATTTGTTATTATTTGAATTGCTTTGGCCTCTTTTTTATAATTAATTTGAGTTAAGCTTAAATAATATTTATGCGTAGAAAATGATAAAAGAGGAATTATAAAAAGAATTAATAGGTGCTTTTTTGATATCATATTTTGATAAAAATCAATTATTGAGCCAAATTACTCATTTTTTATGATTTTTAAGTAAGAAACACTTTCTGTTCTTAAAATTTTAATTAATTCTAGCATTCTGTTTTCTTTATGCATATCTTCTATACCTAAAGGATTACAGTACTCTAAAAAATGAAAATATTTTTCTATTGGAATTTTTAATTCATCAAAAAAGAACTTTTCACCAAGTTCTGATAATATTTTATAAGGAAAGGCTTTTTTTTGAGCTAATTTTTTTCTTAAAGCCCATAAACGTTCTGAACCTTTAAATGGCATAACTACTGATGCACCAGCTCCAGCCATTGGTATTGCTCCTTGCATTGTATTTACCATTGGTGGTTTGGCTTTTGTAATTTCATCTATTGTAAAATCTTTTTCAGAAAAATCTACATTAGAAAAATCCATAACGTTTCTTAATAATGAATCTTTTTCGTTTTTTGGAACGTCTTTGGTGTCAATACCTAACCTACCAGTTAAATTATGTCTTTTTAGTTCAAAAGATGTTAAATTGTAAATATTTGATATTAGTTGAACTTCTAACTTTTTCTTATTAAATATTTTTTCTGTAACTATAACTTTTTTGGTTATATGTTGTACAGAAGAGAAACGCAAAGTATCTCCTTTAGCTACAAATATTCTAAACAAACCTTTATCACTAGAAAAAGTACCTTGGCTTGTGTTTACATTAATAACATTGGCATTTTTTATAACACCAACAGAATCTATTACTTTACCAGTAATAATTTGTTTTTTTTCTTGGGCTTGTAGGTTAACAAACACAAATAAAAAGGGAAGTAAAAGAAGTAGTTTTTTTATCATAAAAAAATATAAATTGTATACAAAGTAAATATTTTATAGGTATATAATTTACGTATAATTTGTAAACTTATGTTAAAAACTTCATTTTTTTTCTCTTGTATTTAACTTGGTTTTTTCTATTTGAACAAAATTTACGCTTTCTTTCATTAAAACTGCAAGTAATTTAATCATATTTTTTTTATTAAAAAGGTTAATGATATTGTCTTTAATGCAGTAATTTAAAAAATTATTTATTTCTTTTTTTTCAATACTTAAGTCTCTTATAAAAAAATCATCAGTATAATGCGTCCTTATTTTTTTTAGCATTCTATCTTCATAGGTTAACTTTTGTAAGGCTTTTTTTCTTCTGTTATTTCCATTTATAGTATTTATTAAATTATCTAAACTTAAAATTCCTCCAGACCTAAAACTAAAAGTAGCGTCGTTTTTATTCGCTTTTGTTTTTGCATAAGGTAATCCTAGTGTTATTGCATTTACTGTTGGTGGAGGAATCTTTTTCTTATCAACATAAAAAATACCAGTAGGTCTTTCTAATGTAAACCCTTCTAATTGATAGGTTTTTGAATTCAATTTTATAAAAATTTTGTTTTTTTCTATAATTTCTGAGGTAATTATAACCATCTTTTTATTAGAAGAAACGTGAGTAAATTCTAGAGTATCATTAATTTTTACAGCAATTTCAAAAATACCAAAATCGTTAGTTGTGCTTCCTTGATTAGAATTTTTATTAATAATATGTACATTATACATTAATGTATCTTGTTGAGTTATTACTCCACTAATTAACGTTCTATTTTTTTGACAATATGTGATTGATGTAAAAAATAAAACTAACAAGATTAATAGTTGATTTCTCATGCCAACAAAGAAAAGCGCTGGTCTTCTTAAAACTCTATTAATACTTTTATAAACTTTTGTTAACTACTTTCTACATTTCTGTTTTTATGATGTTTTTAAGATTTACACTTATTAAAAAAACTTTATTTTTGAAGTATGAAGAAAATGATAATCGCAAGCACTTCTACAATTCATGGAAGTGATTATTTAGAATATTTACTGCCTACATTACAGGCTTTTTTTGCTAATGTAAAATCAATTTTATTTATACCTTATGCTAGACCTGGAGGTATTTCTTATGACGATTATACAAAAAAAGCAAAGAATGCTTTTGATAAAATTGATATCGATGTAAAAGGAATTCATGAATCTGATAATCTAAAAGAGGCTTTAAAAAATGCTGAAGCTATTTTTACAGGTGGTGGTAATACGTTTGAATTGGTAAATCAATTATACAAACAAGGTGTTTTATCAACTTTAAAAGAAGCTTTAGAAAATGGAACACCTTATTTAGGCACAAGTGCAGGAAGCAATATTTGTGGTATTTCTATGATGAATACAAATGATATGCCAATTGTTTATCCACCAAGTTTTACAACAATGGGTTGTATTCCATTTAATATTAACGCACATTATTTAGATCCAGTTCAAGGCTCTAAACATATGGGAGAAACTCGTGAAACCAGGATAAAAGAGTTTCATGTTTTTAATGAAACCCCAGTATTAGGTTTACGAGAAGGAAGTTGGTTAGAAGTTTTAGACAACACTATTTTACTAAAAGGAGAGTATTCTGCAAGGTGTTTTACAGCAAATACAAAACCTTTTGAATTAGAAAGTGGGAGAGAGGTTGCTTTTACTAATATGTAACATAATCTACTATTTCTAAACCATAACCAATCATACCCACTCTTTTAGATTGTTGATTGTTGGTTAATAGCTTTAATTTGCTGATGTTTAAATCGTGTAAAATTTGAGCTCCAATTCCAAAATCTCTCTGATCCATTGCAATTGCAGGAGCTTTTAATTCTCCATTTTTTTGATTTTCTTTTAAAATATGAAGCCTACTCAACAAGTTTTTAGATTGATTTTGTTGATTGATAAACAATATAGCACCTTTACCTTCATCATTAACAACCTGAAACATTTGGTCTAATTTTTTATCTGCATTATTGGTTAATGTACCTAAAATATCATTATTTACTAATGTTGAATTTATTCTTGTTAAAACTCCATCTTCATTAGTCCAAGAACCTTTAGTTAAGGCAATATGTATTTGGTCGTTAGTGGTTTGTTGATAAGCTCTTAATCTAAATTTGCCAAAACGCGTTTCAATTTCAAAATCTTCTTTCTTTTCTATAAGAGAATCATGTTCCATTCTATAAGCCACTAAATCTTCAATAGAAACAATTTTAATGTCAAATTTTTTAGCCACTTTTAGTAACTGTGGTAAACGAGCCATAGTACCATCTTCGTTCATAATTTCTACAATAACTCCTGCAGGTTGTAAACCAGCTAATCTTGCAAAATCTATAGCAGCTTCAGTATGACCAGTTCTTCTTAAAACACCACCTTCTTTAGCTTTTAATGGAAAAATATGACCTGGTCTTGCTAAATCAAAAGGTTTTGTTTCTTTATCTATTAAAGCATTTATGGTTAATGCTCTATCTGATGCAGAAATTCCTGTTGTTACACCTTTACCTCTTAAATCTACAGAAACTGTAAATGCTGTTTCCATAGGGTCTGTGTTGTTGTTAACCATCATTCCTAGTTCTAACTCTTTACAGCGTTTTTCTGTTAGTGGTGTGCAAATTAAACCTCTACCATGAGTAGCCATAAAGTTTACCATTTCTGGTGTAATTTTTTCTGCAGCAGCTAAAAAATCACCTTCGTTTTCTCTATTTTCATCATCAACTACAATAATAACTTTACCATTTCTAATATCATTTATAGCTTCTTCTATGGTGTTTAATTGTGAGTCTTTTTGTAAGATGTTTGTTGTCATATTTTTGTACCTTTTTTAGGTAATATTTTTTTAAATATATTAGTTAGTGGCTGTAAAAAGGCATTTATATTAAATATACCCTTGTCTTTTGTTGCTCTATTGGTTAACAAAATAGCAATAGGAATCATTATTATTGCAGATACCCAAGAACCTAAAACAGCTGTTATAGAACTTTCTTCTGCTAAATTTTTACCAAATGTATTTGCAAAGAAATACAAAACATAAACACCAATTGCTAAAACCATTGGCAAACCAAAACCTCCTTTTCTTATAATTGAACCTAATGGAGCTCCTATAAAAAATAATATAATACAAGAAAGTGAGAAGGCCACTCTATTATAATATTCAGTATCATAATAGTTAAGTATTTTTCTATTCCATTTTATAGTTTCTGTATTAGTTTTTAAATTACTTACTAGTCTGTTAGATTTTGTAAGTGCAGAGTTTAAAATGGTAATTTTATCTTGCAACTCAAAATTATTAATGGTTATGCTATCTAAATTATTCTTTTTTAAAGAATCTGAATATTTATATAATTTTTTTGCATCTGAACTTATATAAATATTTTTAGCTCTTAAGTTTAGCACTTCATCATAATTGCCTTTTAATTTAGGTATAGTATCTTTTATTTGCTCTAAAGAAAGCATCATAGGTATTGTTGCTGAATTTATTGAGTCTAATTGACCTTCATCTAAAGTATCACCAATATCTATATTAAATTCATATTCATTAAATGTGGCACTAGAACCTGCCATTTTTTTTCTTTTTAAAGTAGTTTTTGCAGATTTTACATGTTCTTCGTAATAATTACCATCGTATAAAATAAAAGTCATGTATCTACTACCTTCTTCAGTAATTATTTTACCTCTTTCTGCTGTAATTACTTTTTGATTTCCTCTGTTGCTTGTTAAATCGTAAATTAAAACATCTTTAAGAAGGTTTTCTTCTTCACCATATTTTTCTTCAAATTTAATTTGATAACCAGGTAAATCTGAATTAAAACTACCAGGAACTAGTGCTAAAGCTGGCTTCTTCTTTTTTATATTTATATATAAATTACGCTGTTTTAAATTAGCGTAAGGAAAAATATTATTTAGAAATAAAAAATTAATTCCACTTAAAGCAATTGCTAAAATAGCAATTGGTCTTACCATTCTTTGTAAAGAAATTCCAGCAGATTTTGCTGCTGCAAACTCATAGTTTTCGCCTAAATTTCCTAAAGCCATAATAGATGATAACAACACACCAATTGGAAGTGCTTGTGGAATTATCATTAAAGTTGTGTAGTATAAAAATTTTAAGATGAAAATTATACTGATACCTTTACCAGCAATATTTTCGAAAGCTTGCCATAAAGCTTGCATAACCAGTACAAATAGTACAATTAGAAATGTAGCTATAAAAGGCAGTAGAAAGCTTTTTAAAATGTATTTATCTAAAATTTTCATAAAAAGCAAAAATAGCATCTTAAAAGATAAGATGCTACTAATTTTCTGTTAATTGAAATAATTAATCAATTGTGTATTTTTGGTTTAAATACTTTTGTTTATCAAAGCTAAAAAAGCTGTCTGATAATGGTTGGTTACTTTTAAATGATGTAATAGTAAAACTAGTTTTAGCACCATTAGAACCTGTTTGAATTAATTTATAAATGTGTTTTGTTTTTGCATCTATGCCAAGTTCAACTTTTATGATATCTGAATTACTGTCAATAGGATTTAGTGTTACAAATTGAATTTTTCTTCCTTTTATGTTCATTAATTTACCCATTTCAAAATTATATCCTTCTTTATAGAAAGTTAATAGTTTAGAAGGGTAAATAAAACCATCATCTGCATCTAAATCACCATCAGTTATTGAAACTTCTTTCTCTTCATTATTAATAACATATAATTTGCTACCATCAAAAATAAATTGATTTCCAAGATAGTTTAAGCTATATTTTTCTTTTTTTAAATTGATTTCTCCTCTTATTGGTGGCTCATCACCTTCATTAATACCAGCTTCTTCGTTACTTAATGTTTGGCTAAAACCTAGATACATGTTGTTATATGCACTCATTTTTGATGAAACCTCATCTAACAAAGCTTTTGCTTCTAAAGAGTTTTGAGAAAAGGTAATGCTTGTTATAAATAAGCTAAAAAATAATATTACTAATTTGTTCATGTTTTTTAATTATCTACTTGCAAATTTACAAGAAGTTATTGTTTTTTTTCGTTTTCTAATAATTGTTCTAAAGCCATAAAATCTGGAACTAACACTTGCCTTGCTTTACTACCTTCAAAACCACCTACAATACCTGCAGCCTCTAATTGATCTATTAATCTACCAGCTCTGTTGTAACCTAGTTTTAATTTTCTTTGTAGTAAAGATGCAGAGCCTTGTTGTGCTGTAACAATAATTTCTGCTGCTTCTTTAAACAATTTGTCTCTATCTTCTATATCAATATCAATATCAATACTTGTGCCATTTTCATCATCTACATATTCTGGTAATATATGTGCTTCTGAATAAGCTTTTTGGGAACCTATAAAATCTGTTATTTTTTCTACTTCTGGAGTATCTACAAACGCACATTGAATTCTGGTTATAGAATTTCCATTGGTATACAATAAATCTCCTCTACCAATTAATTGATCTGCTCCACCTGCATCTAAAATGGTTCTTGAATCTATTTTAGAGGTTACTCTAAATGCAATTCTTGCAGGGAAATTTGCTTTAATGATACCTGTAATTACGTTTACAGAAGGTCTTTGAGTAGCTACAATTAGGTGAATTCCAATAGCTCTAGCCAATTGCGCTAAACGTGCAATAGGAGTTTCTACTTCTTTACCAGCTGTCATAATTAAATCTGCAAATTCATCAATAACTAATACAATATATGGTAAAAATTGATGACCATCATTAGGATTTAATTTACGTTTCTTAAATTTATGATTGTATTCTTTAATATTACGAACCATAGCCGATTTTAGTAAATCGTAACGATTGTCCATTTCAATACATAAAGAGTTTAATGTATGTACCACTTTTGTGGTATCTGTAATTATAGCCTCTTCAGAATCTGGTAATTTGGCTAAATAATGACGCTCAATTTTATTGAATAATGTAAGTTCTACTTTTTTAGGATCTACTAAAACAAACTTAACTTCTGCTGGATGTTTCTTGTAAAGTAAAGATGTTAATACAGCATTTAATCCTACAGATTTTCCTTGTCCTGTTGCACCTGCCATTAATAAGTGAGGCATTTTGGCTAAATCTACTACAAAAGTTTCATTAGAAATGGTTTTTCCTAAAGCTATAGGAAGCTCCATTTGAGATTCTTGAAATCTTTTAGAAGAAATTGCAGAATGCATTGAAACTATAGTTGATTTTTTGTTTGGAACCTCTATTCCAATAGTTCCTTTACCTGGTATTGGAGCTATAATTCTAATTCCAAGTGCAGATAAAGATAATGCAATATCATCCTCTAAATTCTTTATTTTAGAAATACGAATTCCTGCTTCTGGTACAATTTCATACAAAGTAATTGTTGGCCCAACAGTGGCCTTTATTTCTGCAATACCAATTTTGTAGTTTTTTAATGTTTCTACAATTTTATTTTTGTTAGCCTCTAATTCTTCTGGATCTATTGAAATACTTTCATTATACTGTTTTAATAAGTTGAAGGTTGGAAAACGGAATTTAGATAACTCTAATGTAGGGTCGAACTCACCAAAATCTTTCAGTATTTTATCTGATAAATTTTCAGTTGAATGTTCTTCTTCCTCAGAAATTTCAACATCAATTGCTACATCATTTTTATCATCTACAGTTTCTTCTACTTTTAACTCTGATGTTGCATCTACTTTTAAAGAAATTTCTTTTTTATCATTTTTTACATCAGAGTGTTTTGAAATGGTTGGCTTTAAATTTTCTAAAGACAATTCAAATTCAGATTTCATTGATTTTTCTTCAGTAATACTATTTTGTTTGGTTGGAGTAGTAGTTTCTAATTTATCTGTAGACTTTTCATCTTCTAAAATTTTTTGCTTTCTTTCTTCTCTTTGAATTTTTATTTTATCAATAAAAGAATCTATAGTTACTTTATAACGAATAATAATGTAGGTAAAGAAAAGGAATAACAAACAGATTGCTAAACCAGTTTTACCAAGAAAAGTTTGTAAGTATTTATTAATTTCAAATCCAATTACACCAGATAAAAGCGCATATTTTTCATTCAAAAAACCCAAACTAACAGAAATCCAAAGCATAGTAAGCAAGCCCCAATTCCAAGAAATTATAACTTTTGAAAATCTTTTTTTAATTAAAATATAAGTACCTGTAATAAGAATTTGATACACAATAAAAAAAGCTGCTATACCAAAACCATTATAAATAAAAAAATGACTTAAGTTAGCACCAATTTTACCTAAAAGGTTAGAACTTTTAATACTTTTATCTGTAAAGTGCAGAAGGGTACTTTGATCATCTTGCCAATTGAAAAAAAATGATATAAAACCAATACCTAAAAATATAGCAAACAACACCAAAAATATTCCAAAAATATTTTGAGTTTGTCTATTCTTAAGGAATGAAAAAAAAGCTACTTTTTCTTTAGTAGACGTTGCTGATTTTTTACTGGTTGATTTTATTTTACTCATTAAAAATTAAAATTTTTAAAGGGTAAATATACATATTTGCTTAAAATAATAAAGCAATTTTAGGTACATATATAATTGCAGCAATCACTAACGAAATTAAAGCAGCAAATGTAGGTGCACCAGCAGCAATATCTTTTATTAGACCTATTTTTACATGAAATTCTGGATGAATAAAATCTGCTACTTCTTCTATGGCTGAATTGGCTGCTTCAGCAACTAAAACTAATCCTATAGCAAGAAACTGCACAGCCCATTCCATTGCAGAAATATCAAAATAAAAACCTAAAATAGTTGCTACAAGCGCAAAAAAAAGTTGTGCTTTAATAGAGTCTTCTGTAGTTACTAAAATCCATAACCCTTTAAAAGCAAATTTTAAACTTCTAATTCGTCCTTTTAAAAAACCATCTTTAGGATTTTTCATTTTTAGATCGCTTTTAAAGCTGCTTCGTAGTTTGGTTCTTCACCAACTTCAGGAACTTGCTCTGTGTGTGTTATTTTACCGTTTTTGTCTATAACAACAATTGCTCTAGAATGTAAGTTTTCAAAAGCACTATCTGCAATAGTTACTTGATAATCTTTACCAAAAGATCCTGTTTCAAAGTCAGATAACATTTCTACATTATCAATACCCTCTGCACCACAAAAGCGTGCCTGAGCAAAAGGTAAATCTTTAGAAATACATAATACAACTGTATTCTCCAAGCTTGCAGCTTTTTCATTAAATTCTCTAACAGATTTTGCACAAACACCAGTATCTACACTTGGAAAAATATTAAGAATTAAGTTTTTTCCTTCGTAATCTGAAAGTGTTTTGTGAGATAAATCAGTGTTTTTTAATTTAAAATCTAAAGCTTTTTCACCAACTTTTGGTAAGCTACCTATTGTGTTTATTGGATTTCCTCCTAATGTTATTTGTGCCATTTTATTATCTTATATATTTTCAAAAGTAATAAATTAAACTGATAAAGTTATTTAAAAACTGTGAAGTTATCCTTAAAATTATGTAGGTGTAATCTGTATCTTCGCATCAATTAAAAATTATATATTTCAAGTGTACCTTAAGCAATATACATCAGAATTTAAATACAATTGGAAACTAGCAGCACCTGTAATTTTAGGTATGCTAGGACACACATTTGTGGCATTTATAGACAATATAATGGTTGGTCAATTGGGTACAGCTGAATTGGCTGCTGTTTCTTTAGGGAACAGTTTTATGTTTATTGCAATGTCTATTGGTATTGGCTTTTCAACTGCAATTACTCCTTTAATTGCAGAGGCAGATTCTTCTAATAATTTACAACAAGCAAGAGCAGCTTATAAAAACGGATTATTTTTATGCACAACATTAGGTATACTTCTGTTTTTATTAGTTTTTTTCTCAAAACCCTTGATGTTTTTAATGCAGCAACCAGAAGAAGTGGTTGCTTTGGCAATTCCGTACTTAGATTTAGTGGCCTTTTCTTTAATTCCATTGATTATTTTTCAAGCGATAAAACAGTTTAGTGATGGTATGTCTATGACTAAATACCCAATGTACGCAACATTATTAGCCAATATTGTAAATGTTGTTTTAAATTATTTGTTAATCTTTGGAAAGTTAGGTTTTCCAGAAATGGGTATAGTTGGAGCAGCTTATGGTACTTTGATATCAAGAGTAATTATGGTAATTTATTTATGGAGTTTATTGCGTTACAGAAAAAGATCAGCACAAATCGTAAAAAATATTAAATTCTTTGTTTTAGACACTTTAATGATAAAAAGAATAATAAATCTTGGTTCATTAAGTGCTATGCAAATGTTTTTTGAAGTTGCCATTTTTACAGCAGCTATTTGGTTGAGTGGTTTATTAGGTAAAAATCCTCAAGCTGCAAATCAAATAGCATTAAACTTATCTTCTATGACTTTTATGGTTGCTATGGGGTTAAGTGTAGCTTCTATGATTAGAGTTGGAAATCAAAAAGGATTACAAAATTTTAAAGAATTACGTAGAGTTGCCTTTTCCTTATTTTTGTTAGGTACTTTATTTGCGTTATTTTTTGCGATTGTATTTTTTATTTTCCATAAAAGTTTACCAAATATTTATATGGATTTAAATGATGTTACTAATTATAAAGATAATATGGAGGTTATAGAAATAGCTTCTAAGTTATTATTGGCTGCTGCATTTTTTCAAATATCTGATAGTATTCAAGTGGTTGTACTTGGTGCTTTAAGAGGTTTACAAGATGTAAAAGTTCCTACGATTTTAACTTTTATTTCTTATTGGTGTGTTGGTTTTCCTGTTTCTTATTATTTAGGAAAAGAGGAAATGTATGGTAGTTTTGGTATTTGGTTAGGTTTATTAGCAGGTCTTACAACTGCATCAATATTACTGTTTATTCGTTTTAATAAACTTACTTTAAAATTGATTAAACAATAAAAGGACTTTTAAAAAAGTCCTTTTATTGTTTTGATAGCTATAAATTATTTATTGTAATTTTTATTATTTTATAAAAACTTTTAATACTCAATTTTATCTTGCTTTTCACTCCATTTTTGGAAAGGTTCTAAGGCAATTTCTCTACCAACTTGTTCAAAAGGAATACTTCTTTTTTCATAAGGTAATGGAATTTCTTTATAAATAAACTCATCATCAAAACCAATAGCAGCAGCATCTTTTTGATTACTTCCATAAAATACTTTATCTGGTCTAGCCCAATAAATTGCGCCTAAACACATTGGGCAAGGTTCGCAAGAAGTGTAAATTACACAGCCTTCTAATTGAAAAGATTCTAAGTTTTTACAAGCATCTCTAATTGCTGTTACTTCTGCATGAGCTGTAGGGTCGTTTGTGGATGTTACCTTATTATTTCCCCTGCCTACAATTTCTCCATCTTTTACTATAATACAACCAAATGGACCTCCTTCATTATTACTCATTCCTTTTAGAGCTGCTTTTACAGCTTCACTCATATATTCTGTGTGTTCTTTCATGTTTTTTGTAAAAAAAAGCTGTAATTTACATTACAGCTTATGTGTTTTTTTAAAAAATTATTTATTGTAAACTTCCAGTCATATTTTCTGGTTTTACCCAAGCATCATATTCTTCTGGAGTTACATAGCCTAAACGAACTGCTTCTTCTTTTAAAGTTGTACCATTTTCATGAGCAGTATTTGCAATTTCTGCAGCTTTATAGTATCCTATTTTGGTGTTTAAAGCAGTAACCAACATTAATGAATTATTAACTAACTCTTTAATTCTTTTATGATTTGGCTCAATACCAGCAGCACAATTTTCATCAAAAGAAACACAAGCATCACCAATTAATTGAGCAGATTGTAACACGTTTGCTGCCATCATTGGTTTAAAAACATTCAATTCATAATGTCCTTGTGTGCCACCAATTGTTACAGCAACATCATTACCCATAACTTGTGCACAAACCATGGTTAAAGCTTCGCACTGAGTTGGGTTTACTTTACCAGGCATAATAGATGAACCTGGTTCGTTTGCAGGAATTATTAGTTCTCCAATTCCAGATCTTGGACCTGAAGCTAATAAACGAATATCATTTCCAATTTTATTTAAAGAAACCGCAATTTGTTTTAAAGCGCCATGAGTTTCTACTAAAGCATCATGTGCTGCTAAAGCTTCGAACTTGTTTTCTGCTGTAATAAATGGTAGCTCTGTAAATTCAGCAATATATTTTGCCACTAAAATATCATATCCTTTAGGTGTATTTAAACCTGTACCTACTGCAGTACCTCCTAAAGCTAACTGACTTAAGTGTTCTAAGGTGTTTTTTAAAGCTTTAATACCAAAGTTTAATTGTGCAACATATCCAGAAAATTCTTGACCCAAGGTAAGTGGGGTAGCATCCATTAAATGAGTTCTACCAATTTTTACAACGTCTTGAAAAGCTTCTGCTTTTGTTTTTAAAGTATCTCTTAGTTGTTCTAAACCAGGAATTGTGTTTTCTACAATCTTTTTGTAAGCAGCAATGTGCATACCTGTAGGAAAAGTATCGTTTGAAGATTGTGATTTATTCACATCATCATTTGGTTGAATAGTTTTATCACCTTCACCAATTTTTTTGCCAGCTATTTCGTGAGCTCTGTTTGCAATTACCTCATTTACATTCATATTAGATTGAGTTCCAGAACCTGTTTGCCAAATTACTAATGGAAATTGATTATCATGTTTACCTTCTAAAATTTCATCACATACTTGTGCAATTAAATTTCTTTTCTCTTTTGTTAACACTCCTAGTTCACAATTAGTATAAGCAGCAGCTTTTTTAAGATATGCAAAACCGTAAACTACTTCTAAAGGCATAGAAGCTGGTGCACCAATTTTAAAATTATTTCGAGAACGTTCTGTTTGTGCTCCCCAATATTTATCTGCAGGTACATTTACATTACCCATTGTGTCTTTTTCAACTCTGTATTCGCTCATTAGTAAATAAAATTTTAATATAAAGTATGCACAAATTTACAAAATATCAAACAATATAAAGTAAACTATTATCTCTGAAATCATTTTAAAAACATTAGTATTAATTATGTAATTTTAAAAAAATCTATTATTTTTGCAAAGATTAATTTTATAAATACCAATAATGTTAGATTTTTCAGAATTTTCAGGTTTAGTTTTATTCATGTTTATTTTTACAGCTGGTTTCTGGTTGTTAATTTTCTTATTAACATTTGTTGTTCCTTATTGGATTGGAGGAACTATTTGGGAAAATATGAAATTGAAAAGAGAAGCTAAAAAAGCTGCTGAAGGAAAGTAGTTCTATTTAATATAATATTTTACATAAACTCGTTCAAATATTGAACGAGTTTTTTGTTTTCTAAAATCAATAAATTTTTATACTTTTTATTAATTAAGTTTTAATTCAAAAACTTAATATAATTTTTATTTTACGTGTTGATTTTGTATTTATTGTACGTTTTTAGTTTGATATAAATAGTAAAATAGAAGAAAGGAATGTATTGTAAGTCTTTTACAAAAACTAGCTTATAAAAAAACTCGTTCAATATTTGAACGAGTTTGATTTGTCTTACAAAGTATTTTTTATCCTTCAAAATCTTCTCCACCATTATCTTCTCTTTCTGTAGTAAATTTCTTTTTTTGTTGATTAAATCTATATACTAAACTTACTCTAAACTGTGGTTCTCTCCATTGAAATTCTGAGTATTGATCTAAGAATCCTGGAATATTTGTAGTTCTTCTACTAATTCTACTATTAAAAACATCACTAAAATTTACACTTAATGAAGCTTTTTCATTAAATAAGTCTTTACTAGCTGCAATATTCATACTAAACACACCCTGACTTTCTGTTTGAGCGTTTTGTGATGGACCTCTATAGTTGGTATTTATCTGTAAATCAGTTTTGCCTGGTAGAGTTATTTTTTGATTTATTCTGATAAAATATGAAGTGTTTTCAAAATCAAAGCTCTGTGTTAAATTAGTATTTGGGTTGGTATAATCTCCATCACTTGTAACTCTAAACAAGTTAAAATCGCTATTGATATTCCAAGCCTTGAATGGTCTGTAATTTAAAGTAAATTCAAAACCTAGTCTTTCTTCTGTTGATAGATTAATTGGAAACCTTCTTGTTATAGGGTCTCCATTATCTGTTATTTCTCCTGTATCTTCTTGAATTCTCTCCCAGTTATCATTACTAATATTATAATATATTGATGAACTTAATGTGAATTTACTCCATCTTTTTAAATAACCAAAATCAATTGCATCTGTAATTACAGGATTTAAATCAACATTACCAGTGTAAATATTTGCTTCACTAGATCTGCTTGGAAAAGGGTTTAAGTTTCTTCCTCTTGGTCTTCTAATTCTTCTATTATATCCTAAGGTTATATTTTCTCCGTCTTTAAATTCATAGCCAAGATTTAGTGTAGGAAATAAGTTGCCATAACTTCTTTCATCTGTTGTTGTAGATGTTTGCTGAACAATTTCTATTGAAGTGTATTCGTAACGTAAACCTGCTAATAATGAAATGTTGTTGAATTTTTGACCATATTGAAAGTAAGCTGCATTTACAAATTCTTCATAATTAAAAGAATTATTTAACCCTGCATCAGGAACCAAAGGTCCATCAGGAAAGTTTTGTCTTTCTGCTAAGAAAAAGCTATTAAAAATATCTCTATAATTACCTCTATAACCAGCTTCATACTGAATATCTTCACCTACAGGATTTACATAATCTATTTGCAATAATGCTCTATTTTCATCTTGATCTTCTAGTACTTGCTCTAAATCATTAAGAAGGTTTGCTTGTGTATCTACTTCTGTAATATTATTTAGAATGTCTTCTACTTCTGTTGAGTATTGTAAATTGATAGATAATCTTTTTCCTTCATTATCAAAGTTATTTACATAATCTAAAGTGTACTGGATTCTTTCTTCATCTTCGCCTTCACTTTCTGTTCTAAATGTAGCTTCGTTTATGCTACCATTTGCAGCAAATCTATCAATATCATTTGTATTTACATCATCATCATTTCCACCATTGAAAACAATATTACCAATAATACTAGAATTTTCAGTTAAATAATATTCTGCTCCAAAACTTGTAAATATAGATCTACCTAATCTGTCAAATTTTCTTTGCTCTACAACTCTTGCGTTTTGTGCAGTAGACGTTAAAAAATCTGATTCACTTAAAGAATTTCCTGGTGTTTCATTATATCTAAACCCGGTATTTGTAAATAGATTCCATTTTTTTGTTCTCCAATTTGCGTTAAAAGCTGTTCCTACTCTTGCAGGATAACCTAAATCTAATTGTAAAGAACCATTAAAACCTGTTAATTTATTTTTTCTTAAGATGATATTTAAAATACCAGCAGTACCTTCTGCATCATATCTTGCAGATGGTGAAGTAATAACTTCTACTTTTTCTATTGCTTCAGCAGGAATTTGTCTTAATGCTTCAGCACCATTTAAACCTACTAGAGCACTTGGTCTACCATCAATTAAAATGGTTACATTTTCATTACCCCTTAAACTTACATTACCTTCTACATCTACTTGAACAGAAGGTACATTTCCTAAAACATCACTTGCATTACCACCTCTTATAGATAAATCTTTACCTATATTAAATACTTTTTTATCCAAACGAATATCTACTGTAGTTTTTTCTGCAACAATTACCACTTCATCTAAGGCTTTTAAATCTTCAGAAAGTTCAATAGTACCTAGATTTAAGTCTGATGTAATTTTTTTAGCAGGGTATTTTTTTGACTTAAAAGAAATAAACTCAACACTTATTTCATAAGTGCCTTTAGGAGTTGCAATATCAAATTTACCTTCAATATCTGTAATTCCACCAGAAATTTTATTAGTTTCTGTGTTTTTAATTACAATGGTTGCGTATTCTAATGCCATTTTTGAAGTAGCATCTATTACTTTACCAGAAATACGTATTTCGTTAGTATTATCTTGTTGTGCATTTAAAGCAAAACCAGTAAAAAATAAACTAAACAGTAAAATTATTTTTTTAGTCAAAACTTCTTTTTTTAGATTAGATTACAAAGGTTTATTTTCTAATCGTTTAAAGCAGTTAAAAAAAAGTTAAACAACTTAAAGGGTGCTTATTTAGATAATTTCTAAAATAGTTGATGGTGGTCTGCCAACCACAGCCTTGTCTTTATTTATAACAATAGGCCTTTCAATAAGCTTAGGGTTGGCTAACATTGCAGTAATAATTGCATCATCAGTTAATTTTTTTCCTTTATAGTTTTCTTTCCAAATTTTTTCATTAGTTCTTACTAATTCTAAAGGAGTTATGTTTAATGATTTGATGATATCTAATAGTTCTTTCTTAGAAGGTATATTGTCTAAATATTTTACAATTTCAAAATCTTTACCAGAGTTTTCTAAAATTTGTAAACCTTCTCTAGATTTTCTACAACGTGGATTGTGATATATTTTTATCATTATATAAAGTGCTTTTTTTATTAATTGTCTTTCTGTCCATTTAACATTAAATATGCTTTTAAAAATGAATTGATATTACCATCCATAACAGCATCAACATTACCAGTTTCGTGAGCAGTTCTAACATCTTTAACTAATTTATAAGGGTGCATAACATAATTACGTATTTGACTTCCCCATTCATTTTTCATTTTGTTAGCTTCAATATCATCTCTAGCTGCTTGTTGTTTTTGCAACTCTATTTCATACAATTGCGACTTTAACATTTGCATTGCTGTAGCTCTATTATCATGCTGAGAACGTGAGTTAGAACATGAAATTTGAATTCCACTTGGTTTATGCGTTAATTGTACCTTAGTTTCAACTTTATTCACATTTTGTCCTCCAGCTCCACTAGATCTTGCAGTGGTAATTTCTATATCTGCAGGATTAATATCTATTTCTATAGAATCATCTGCAACAGGATACACATAAACAGAAGCAAAACTTGTATGACGTTTTGCATTCGAATCAAAAGGAGAAATACGCACCAATCTGTGTACACCATTTTCTCCTTTCAACCAGCCAAAAGCATAATCGCCATTAACTTCAACAGTAACTGTTTTTATTCCAGCAGCATCACCTGCTTGATAATTGAGTGTTTTTAGCTTAAAACCCTGTTTTTCTGCCCACATTGTGTACATTCTAAACAACATTTCTGCCCAATCACAACTTTCTGTACCTCCAGCTCCAGCCGTAATTTGTATAACTGCAGATAAAGAATCACCTTCTTCAGAAAGCATATTTTTAAATTCAATATCTTCCAATAAAGTCATTGTTTTTTCAAACTGATTTTCTACGTCTTTTTCTTCTGCTTCGCCTTCTTTGTAAAAATCATAAAACACATTTAAATCTTCATTAAGCTGAATGATTTTGTTATAATCTGAAACCCAGTTTTTCTTAAAACGCAATTCTTTCATTACATTTTCTGCAGCTTTTGGATCGTTCCAAAAATCAGGATTTGCAGTTTTTTCTTCTTCATTTGCTATTTCAATCAGTTTTTTATCAATCTCTAAATAAGATTTTAACTTTTCAATTCTTGTAGCAATATCTTTAAGTTGGTCTTGTGTAATCATAAGCATCACAAAAATAAATGAAATTTTAAGACTTATTGTTTATAAAATGATTCTTATTTTATAGTTTTATGCAAAATACAATCCATATGAAAAAATTACTATTTATTTTACTTTTTTTGTTCACGAGTTCAATTGGTTTTTCTCAATTTTTTATTGAAAAATCTGGTAAAAATTTAAAAGAAGGCATTACAAAACACGAAGGTTATTTTACTTTTTATTATGATTCAACTAAAGACAAAATCTTTTTAGAAATCGAAAACTTAAATAAAGATTTTTTATATGTACGTTCACTTTCGGAAGGTGTAGGTTCTAATGATATTGGTTTAGATAGAGGACAATTAGGAGGAGGAGTAGTTGTTCATTTTAAAAAAATGGCCAATAAAATCTTGTTGGTGCAACCTAATCAAGATTACAGAGCAATTACTGATAATGCTGAAGAAAAAAACTCGGTAAAAGAAGCTTTTGCTAAATCTGTATTACATGGTTTTGAAATTGTAGAAACTAAGAAGAATGTATTTTTAGTTGATGCAACTTCATTTTTTATGAGAGATGCACATGGTGTTGCCAGAACTTTAGCAAGAAATAATCAAGGAAATTATAGTTTAGATAAAAGTAGAAGTGCTTTTCATATGGATAGAACTAAAGCATTTCCTAAAAATGTAGAGTTTGATGTAATGTTGACTTTTAAAGGAACTCCAAAAGGTTATAATATAATGAGTGTAACTCCAGATGCAAGTGCTGTAACTGTGCATCAACATCATTCTTTTGTAGAATTACCAGACAATAATTATACACCAAGAGTATTTGATCCAAGATCTGGATCTTATCAAATGAGTTATTTAGATTATTCAACACCTGTAAATGAGTCTATTACAAAACGATTTATCTATAGACACAGATTAGAGAAGAAAAATCCAAATGCAGTTATATCAGAAGCAAAAGAACCTATTATTTATTATTTAGATAGAGGAACTCCTGAACCTGTAAGAAGTGCATTGTTAGATGGAGGTCGTTGGTGGAATCAAGCTTTTGAAGCTGCTGGTTATAAGAATGCATTTCAATTTAAAATGTTACCTGAAGGTGCAGATATGTTAGATGTTCGTTACAATGTTGTACAATGGGTGCATAGATCTACTAGAGGCTGGAGTTATGGAGCAAATATCTCTGATCCAAGAACAGGAGAAATTATTAAAGGACATGTAAGTTTAGGAAGCTTACGAATTCGTCAAGATTTCTTAATTGCTCAGGCTTTGCAAGCTCCTTACAAGAACAATACAGTTGATGATGATTTTGCATTACAAATGGCAATTGCAAGAATTAGACAATTATCTGCTCATGAAATTGGGCACACACTAGGGTTCTCACACAATTTTTCTGCTAGTACAAATGGTAGGACTTCTGTGATGGATTATCCTCATCCAAAATTTTCAATAAAAAATGGTAAAATCGATTTTTCGAATGCCTATGATGATAAAATTGGAGCTTGGGATAAAACAACAGTTGCTTATTCTTACCAAGATTTTCCTAAAGGAGTAAATGAAAAAGAGGCTTTAAATAAAATTTTAGAAGATGCTTATGCAAACGGATTAAAATACTTATCAGATTCTGATGCAAGACCACAAAGTAGTGCAAGTGCAACTGCACACTTATGGGATAATGGAGAAACTATTTATGATGAATTGATAAATCTTTTAGAAGTAAGAAAAAATGCGATTACAAACTTTTCTACAGATAATATTAAAACAGGTCAGCCTTATTCTGTTTTAGAAGACGTATTTGTTCCTTTATATTTCTTTCATCGTTTTCAAACAGAAGCCACAACAAAATTAATTGGAGGTTTAAACTACTCTTATGCTGTAAAAGGAGGAAATGGAAAAGTTGTTGAACGTGTTTCTGGAAAAACAGAACGTAAAGCTTTAGCAGCAGTAATTAAAACTATTTCTGTTGATGAAATTGCAATTCCTAAAGAAAAATTAGCACTTTTTCCACCAAGAGCTATGGGCTATGGAAGAACAAGAGAATCATTCAAAAGTAAATTAGGTGTTGCTTTTGATGGGTTTTCTGCTGTTGAAACAGCTTCTGAAATGACGTTAAGTTTGTTGCTAAATCCGCAAAGAATGTCTAGACTTGTAGCACATAAAAGTTTAGACGATTCACAATTAGGTTTTGATGAGTTGCTTGATATTGTAATCATGAATACCATTAAAATCAATCATAAAGATACATATCATCAAGAGTTACAAAATGTGATAAATATTCAGTTTTTAGAAGAGTTAATGTATGTTGCTGCTTATAAAAATCAATACAAACAAGTAAATGCAATCGCTCTTTTTAAGTTGAATGAAATTAAAGAAATCATTGAAAAGAAAAAATCCGATGGAATCCAGAAAATATACGATTCATCTATGGTAAATATGATTGATAAATTTTTGAAAAACCCAATAGCATTTAAAAGAACTTCAGCACCAAAAATTCCAGACGGTTCACCAATTGGAAACTAAATTAAAATCAGAAATTAAGAATGACAATAGATTTAATATCAGATACAGTAACAAAGCCAACGAAAGGAATGTTGGAAGCTATGATGAATGCAAATGTTGGTGATGATGTTTTTCAAATGGATCCAACAGTAAATGCTTTACAAGAAAAAGTAGCCAAAATGTTTGATATGGAAGCTGCTTTATTTTTTCCTTCTGGAACTATGGCAAATCAGACTGCAATTAAACTGCATACACAGCCAGGAGATTTAGTAATCTGTGACAAATATGCTCATATTTATAATTATGAAAGTGGAGGAGTAGCTTTTAATTCTGGGGTTACTTGCAAGTTGATTGATGGTAATAGAGGTATGTTTACAGCAAGTCAAATAGAAGATGTTGCAGCAGTAAAACCTCAAATTTATTTACCACTTACAAAGTTAATTTGTTTGGAAAATACTACAAATAAAGGAGGTGGAGCTTGTTGGGATTTTGAAGAAATTAAAAAAATACATACTGTTGCTAAAAAAAATAACTTAGGCTTTCATTTAGATGGAGCACGTTTATTTAATGCTTTAGTTGCAAAAAATGAAACACCAAAACAATATGGAGAATTATTCGATTCTATTTCGATATGTTTCTCTAAAGGCCTTGGAGCTCCTGTTGGTTCAATGTTAATTGGTTCGAAATCATTTATAGAAAAAGCTTTAAGAATTCGTAAATTATTAGGAGGTGGAATGAGACAAGTTGGTTTTTTAGCTGCTTCTGCAAATTATGCCTTAGACAATCATGTAGAAAGATTGGCAGAAGACCATAGAAAAGCAAAGGAGATTGCAACAGTTTTAAGTAAATGCAACTACATCACCAAAATTGAACCTGTAGAAACTAACATTTTAATATTCTATGTAGATAAAAAAATTGGAGATGACAATTTCATCAACAAAATGAAAGAAAAGAATATTTTATTAACACCAATGGGTGAAGGTAAAATACGTATTGTTACACATTTAAATTACACAGATGAAATGCATGATATTTTACTAAAAGAATTGGTGAATTTTTAGAAATATATTTTTATGATTTATCTAACTTAATTAACTCTTTATAATTTTTGTTTAGTTTCTTTAATAATATTCCATAAATTAATTGGTAAAATAACCAAATAATACCTAAAAAGATACACATAAAAGTAATAGTTAAGAAAACTGTTAATAATAGTTGTTTGTTACTTAAAGCGTCAAATTTTGTATTATTACCAATAGAAGCAATAATTACAACTATTGTTATTAAAGCAATATAACCTAAATTAAAGAAGACATAATTTCTAACCGTTTTTCTTGTTTTAAGAATTTTCTTCATTAAAATTTTGGTAGAATCAATTGTTGAAATTCTTTTATAATTTAAATAAAATTTCACCAAAAAATATATAATTACTGGGTAAACAGCAACTTCTATGTAAAACAAAAAATTAGCTAAACCAAGTTTTTCATATTCTTTGTAAGCTTCATCCATATCAACAAAAAAGTACAAAGAGTTTAAAATTAAAAACTCTAAAATACCAATAATAAAAATCCATTTTACAATAGATGATGATTTTGAATGTGCTAAGTTGTAAATTTCTTTACTACTTAACTTGCTTGATTCTTCAGGTTGATTACCCCAAGCTTTTTTATATTTATCTAATACATCCATAACTTATGGGTTTAGTATGTTCTTTAATTTTTCTTTTGCTCTATTCATTTTTACTCTAGCATTTACAGAAGTTATCCCTAATGTTTCAGATATTTCTTTGTAAGGTTTGTCTTCTAGATATAAAAAAATAAGTGCTTTATCAATATCATTCAACTGGTGAATGGCTTTATATAGTGCTTTTAATTGTAACTCTTCTGTATCATCGTAATCACTAGATTTAATTTTGTACTCAAAATCAGAAATATCTTGAGTTTTAACTCTTCTAGTTGATTTTCTGTATAAAGAGATTGCAGTATTTAAAGCAACTCTATACATCCATGTTGTAAACTTAGAGTCACCTCTAAACTTCTCATAGTTTTTCCAGAGCTGTATTGTTATTTCTTGAAACAAATCATTATGAGCTTCTTGGTTTGTAGTATATATTCTACAAATTTTGTGTGCTATATTTTGGTTTGCTTCAAAGTCTAATAAAAATTTAGTTTCTAAATTCTTCTGCACTTTAAAATTTTAGTTAGTTATATATAAGTAGCTTTAAGATTGATTATGTTACATTTTTCACAAAAATATATTCGTATCGACTTTTTTTTGTAGATTTGTTTAACTTAAAATGGTGAAAATTGAACAATATTAAACAGGATTTTACGATTAAAGACCTTGAAAATATTTCAGGTATAAAAGCGCATACCATTAGAATTTGGGAAAAAAGGTATAATTTATTACAACCAAAAAGAACTGAAACAAATATAAGGTATTACTCACAAGAAAATTTAACGAAGCTTTTAAACATAGCACTATTAAACAAAAACAGCTTTAAAATTTCTAAAATTGCAGCCATGTCAGATGATGATATCATATCAAAATCTAGAGAATTGGCCTTTAGTGTTGCTGCAAATGATGAGGCAATTAACTCATTTAAAGTTGCTATGTTTCAATTTGATAAAATATTGTTTAATAATACTTATTACAAATTGTTACATAAAAAAACCTTTAGAGAAATATTTAAAGATGTATTTATTCCCTTTTTAGAGCATATAGGTTTACTTTGGCAAACAGAAACATTATTACCAGCTCATGAACATTTTATCTCTAATTTAATTTCTCAAAAAATTCAGCTTAACACAGAAAAATTACAATATAGTATCAATAATACTAACAAAACTTATGTATTATTTTTACCTGAAAATGAAATTCATGAACTAGGTTTGTTATATTTAAATTACGAATTAGTTTTAAGAGGTTTTCATACCATATATTTAGGTCAAAGTTTACCTTTAAACAATCTTAATTATTTTTTAGAAGGTAATAGAGAAATTTGCTTTATAACTTCATTAACTATTCAACCTTATGATGATAAAATTGAGGATTATTTTAAAGAAATCTCTGAAGTAATGTTAAATACTAAAAATAATTTTATTGCTACAGGTAGAAAAGTTAGTAAAATAAATCATCTTGAATTCCCAGAGAACATTAAACTATATGATTCTATTCCAGATTTGTTAAAAGTGTTATAAAATTTTAAAACAATAAATAAAATGTTTAATAAATAAATATATTTGTTAAACAAATCAACCTAATGAGTAAAAATATATATATAATTGGTTCTGGCTTTTCTTCTTTAGCAGCTTCATGTTATTTAGCAAAAGAAGGATATACTGTTACTGTTTTAGAAAAAAACAACACACTTGGTGGTAGAGCTAGGCAATATAAAAAAGTTGGTTTTACCTTTGATCTAGGACCTTCTTGGTATTGGATGCCAGATGTATTTGAACGCTTTTTTGCAGATTTTGGAAAAAAACCTTCAGATTATTATACATTAGACAAACTAAGTCCAGGTTACGAAGTTTATTTTGGCGAAAATGATTCTATAAAAATTTCTGATAAATTAAGTGAAATTTATGATTTGTTTGAAAAAGAAGAAAAAGGAAGCTCAAAGCATTTAAAATCTTTTTTAGATTCTGCTAAAGCAAATTATGATACAGCAATTAAAGATTTAGTTTATAAACCTGGAGTATCTCCATTAGAGCTTGTTAATACAACAACTATAGCAAGAGTTACGCAATTTTTTTCTACAATTAGAAAACAAGTTCGAAAGAATATTAAAAACCAAAAATTAATTCAAATTTTAGAGTTTCCTGTATTATTTTTAGGGGCAAAGCCTAGCAATACTCCAGCTTTCTATAACTTTATGAATTATGCCGATTTTGGTTTAGGAACTTGGCATCCAAGAGGAGGGATGTATAAAGTTATTGAAGGTATGGTTTCTTTAGCTACATCTTTAGGGGTTCATTTTCAGGTAGATGCTAATGTTGAAAAAATTGTAACAGATGCAAATAATTCTGTAACAGGTTTAGTTGTAAATAGAGAAGAAATCAAAACAAATTTAGTTTTAAGTGGAGCTGATTATCATCATACAGAAACACTATTAGATGAAAATTTGAGGCAATATTCAGAGAAATATTGGAGTAAGAAAACCTTTGCACCATCATCTTTATTATTTTACGTAGGTTTTGATAAGAAAATAGAGAATGCAAGTCATCATACTTTGTTTTTCGATACAGATTTCGATCAACATGCAGAAGAAATTTATGACAATCCTAAATGGCCAACAGCTCCTTTATTTTATGCAAATTTTACTTCTATGACAGATAAAACATCTGCACCTGAAGGTAAGGAAGCTGGTTTCTTTTTAATACCATTAGCTCCAGGAATTGAAGATACAGAGGAATTAAGAGAAACTTATTTTAATAAAATTATTAATAGATTTGAGAAATTAACAAATCAAGAAGTCAGAAAAAATGTTATATTTAAAAAATCTTTTTGTGTAAAAGATTTTGAAGAGGAATACAATTCTTACAAAGGCAATGCATATGGTATGGCAAATACGTTATTTCAAACTGCTTTTTTAAGACCAAAAATTAAAAGTGGTAAAGTAAACAATTTGTACTTTACAGGGCAATTAACTGTTCCTGGTCCTGGAGTACCACCAGCTTTAATTTCTGGTAAAATAGCATCAGATTTAATTAAAAAAAATCAACAATAGTATGAAAGAATTATTTGATAGTGTTTCTAATGACTGTAGCAAGTTAGTTACAAAAAGTTACAGTACTTCTTTTTCTTTGGCTGTAAATATGTTGTCTCCTAAAATTAGAGCAGATATCTATAATATTTACGGCTTTGTTCGCTTCGCAGATGAAATTGTAGATACTTTTCACGATTATGATAAAGAGGAATTGATGAGTCATTTTGAGAATGATTATCAACTTTCAAAAAAACAAGGTATAAGTTTAAACCCTATTTTAAATTCATTTCAACATACAATTAAGAAATATAAAATACCAGAAGAAATGGTACAGTCTTTCTTAAAAAGTATGAAAGCAGATTTATATAAAACTGAATACGAAACAAAAGAAGAATATGATGAATACATTTACGGTTCTGCAGATGTAGTTGGCTTAATGTGTTTAAAAGTTTTTGTAAATGGTGATGAAGCAAAATACAATGAACTTAAAGATGCTGCAATGCGTTTGGGTTCAGCTTTTCAAAAAGTGAATTTTTTAAGAGATTTAAAAGACGATTTTGAAACTTTAAATAGATCTTATTTTCCAAATATTGATTTAGGACAACTAGATGCAGCATCAAAACAATTAATTATCGATGAAATTGAAGCAGATTTTGAATATGCATATCATAATGGAATTTTAAAACTACCTGTAGAAGCTAAATTTGGTGTGTATACAGCATACAGATACTACAGAAAATTACTAAAAAAATTAAATAAAGTACCTTCAACTAAAATAATGGATACAAGAATTAGAATTTCTAATCCTATGAAAATAAATCTTTTAGCAAGAAGTTACGTAAAATATAAATTGAATATTATTTAATGGAATTCGCATTAATTACCTTAGGTGTTTTTTTATTGATGGAAGGTGTAACTTGGTGTACACATAAGTATGTAATGCATGGTTTTGGTTGGTATTTGCATGAAGATCATCACCAACCAAAGTATGATGGTTTCGAAAAAAATGATGCTTTTTTTGTTGTTTTTGCAATACCTAGCATGTCTCTTTTTTATTTTGGTACGTATACTGAACATACCTATTTGTTTTTTATAGGTTTGGGTATTTTGTGCTATGGAATAGCTTATTTTTTAGTACACGATGTTTTAATTCACCAACGTTTTAAATGGTTTAAAAATACAAATAATTGGTATTTAAAAGGATTAAGGAAAGCACATAAAATTCACCATAAAAACATGGGAAAAGAAGATAGCCAATGTTTTGGAATGTTGTTTGTTCCTTTAAAATACTTTCAGCAATATAAAAAATAACTAGTTTTACTTACCTTAAATTTTAACTCATTTCTAATTGAAATCATCCAAAACAAATTACGATTTTATAATTGTTGGTGGTGGTGCATCTGGTTTAATGATGGCTTACAGAATGAGTATGGATTCTTATTTTGATGATAAATCAATCTTAATTTTAGATAAAGAAAAAAAATCTTCTAACGATAGAACTTGGTGTTATTGGCAAAACAATGATGATGAATGGCAAGATGTTGTTCATAAATCATGGCAAAGTATTATTTTTAAAAGTGATTTGTATTCTGCTAAAAAAAATATTACTCCTTACCAATATAAAATGATACTGAGCAAAGATTTTTATGATAAAATCTGGAATCATTTAGAAAAACAATCCAATATAAATTTTAAAAAGACTGTTGTAGAAAATATAACACAACTAGAAGAAACTGCAGAAGTTATAACTAAAGAAGAAACATTTATATCTAAAACAGTTTTTAATAGTATTTTATTCTCGAAAGAATATCAAAATCAGTTAAAATATCCATATTTACAACAGCATTTTGTAGGCTTTTTTATAAAAACAAAAACAGATGTTTTTGACGATTCTACTGCAACTTTTATGGATTTTTCTGTTGCTCAAAAAGGAAACACGCGTTTTATGTATGTGCTACCTTATGCTAAAAATGAAGCTTTATTTGAATACACCTTGTTTTCTCAAGATTTGTTAGCTTATGATGAATATAAAAGAGAAATTGAGAAATATTTAGCTGATAAGAATATTAACGATTACGAAATTACAGCAAAAGAACAAGGCTCAATACCAATGACGAGTTTTAAATTTTGGAAAAATAACTCAAAAAATATAATACATATTGGTACTGCAGGTGGTTGGAGCAAAGCAAGTACAGGTTTTACGTTTAAAAATACTACAAAAAAAACTGCTGAATTAGTTTCGTATGTTAAGCAAAATAAACCTTTAAAAAAGTTTCATAAAATTGATAAGTATTGGCTTTATGATTTATTATTATTAGATATACTTTCTGAAAAAAATCATTTAGGAGCTTCAATTTTTGCAAAGTTGTTTCAAAAAAATAAAACAAATAAAATATTAAAATTTTTAGACGAAGAAACAACGTTTGTTGAAGAAGTTACTATTTTTTCTAAAATGCAGATAGGCTTATTTTCCAAAGCGCTCATAAAAAGAGTATAGATTATTCTTATGTTTTTATTTAAATATTTATAATAGAATTACTTTAAAAGTGATGAGTTAAGAGTATTTTTGCAAAAAATTAAACCTTTCATTAGTCAACATGAAAAACATAAAAATTACATTACTCCTCTTAGTTTTTTTCTTCTTTTCTTGTGACAATATTTTTGAATATACTGTTTATGAAGCAGGTGTTGAAGAAGAGCAAAAAAATACTACTGCTAAAAACCTAGAACTTTTAGAAAATGTAGTTAACACTTCGAGTAATTTTAAATTCGCATTCCTTTCAGACTCACATTATTTTTACGATGAGCTAAGAGCTGTTGTAGAAGATATTAATAAAAATGATGAAATTTTATTTGTAGTTTTTGGTGGTGATATTACTGAGCAAGCATTACTTAAAGAGTATGAAATTTTTTATAATATAATTTCAAACCTAGAAAAACCTTACTTAACAGTAATTGGAAATCACGATTATAACTCAAATGGAAATTTAATTTATTCAAGAATGTTTGGTGATTACAATTATACGTTTGAATTTGCTAACAACAAATTTATTTTGTTTGATGATATTGTTTGGGAAAGTAAAAAAACACCAGATTTTGCTTGGTTAGAAACAGAATTACAAAACAACACTTCATTTGATAACGTTTTTGTCTTTGCTCATATTCCTCCTTTTGGAGATCAATTTACAACTGAACTTAAAGAAAGATACGAAGGTTTAATGACGCAATATAATGTGCCTTTATCACTTCATGGTCATACACACAGTTACAAGTACAATCAAGGTGCTGTAAGTTATTTTACAGTTCCATCTTTAAAGGAAATGGCATATGGCATTGTAGCTGTAGAAAACGACACATTTACAGTTGAATTAATAGAACTATAAGTATTTTGAAAATAAAAGAGCTCTTTATCACTATATGTGTATTGTTTATTTCTATAAATTCAATTGCACAAGAATTAGAATTAAAAAATAAAAAATCTTGGTATGTCCCAGATTATGCTTCTGTACAACTAGCAGGAAACATTGGTTTATTTTCAGTTGGTGCTGGTTACGAAATATTTGATGATGTTTGGTATGCTGAGTTGCTCTATGGTTATGCACCTAGATCTATAACAGAAGCTGAATCTAATCATTTAATTACTATAAAAAATACATTTCCAATTTTTACAAAAGAATTGCGTAATTCTTTCTCAATATCACCAATTGCAGGTTTGGCAATTACTTACGATGCTGGTAATAATACTTTTACTTCTTTACCAGGTCAATTTCCTAAGGGGTACTATATTTCTAATGCAATACACTTAACCATTTTTGGAGGGTTTAAAGTGCATAAAGATTTTAAAAATGATAAAATTTTTAAAGGAATAGATATGTATTATGAACTAGGTACTGTAGAATCTTACTTATGGTATGCTATTACTTCTAGTGAGTTTTCTTTGAGTGATGCTTTTAGTTCTGCTATTGGAGTAAATATTTACTTTTAAACTATTATCTTGTTTTTTACTTTTTTTAGTTGGATTTTTCTTTGGATGATTATCTCAAGAAATTCTCTATAAATAATAGTAATTATACACTTTTCTTTATTTAAAATACTCTAAGCATAAAGAAATACAATTCAGCTTTAAAAAATTACAGTTCAGTATACTTTGTTTTTAAAAACTTGATTTGCAGTGCATCTTTGTACCATAATTAATCAATAAACAATAGTATTATGAAAATTTTAGTAACACTTTTAGTAACAGCAGCTTTATTTTTATCAACAACAATAACAGCTCAAACAAAAACAATAACAGTAACAATTGAAAACATTACTTCAGACAAAGGTAAGGTAGGGTATGCTTTATATAATAAAGATAACTTTATGAAAAAACCAATCATGGGAAAAGAGTCTACAATTAAAAATGGAAAAACAACTGTAGTTTTCGAAAATATTTTACCAGGCGAATATGCAATTACTTGTTACCATGATAAAAATAATAATGATAGAATGGATTTTGCAGCAAATGGTATGCCTTTAGAAGATTATGGTGCTTCTAACAATAATATGAGTTTTGGTCCTCCAAATTATAATGATGCAAAGTTTGTAGTTGCTGATAAAAATGTATCTTTAAATATCAAATTTTAGAAAATAGCAGTTAAAATTATGAATACAAAAAGTAGATTATTAAGTAGCGATGTTAAAGAAGGTATCATAATAAGTTTAAAAATAACATTAATTTTTACTGTCTTATTTACTTTACTTAATCAAAACTTTTCTTTAATAGACATAAGTTACACGTTCCTTATATCTGCTATGTATTCATTTGGTTTAGGTTTTGCTCAAGGTATAATT
Source organism: uncultured Polaribacter sp. (assembly GCA_964565055.1). Lineage (GTDB taxonomy): Bacteria > Bacteroidota > Bacteroidia > Flavobacteriales > Flavobacteriaceae > Polaribacter. The sequence goes on from CAZMDC010000011.1 coordinate 62,540, forward strand.
AATGATTTTTTAAGCAAAAAATGGTCTTGGGTTACAGAAACAAATACAAGAGTTTGGGTAGGAATTATTTCTACAGTTTTGTATACTATACCTATAGTTTTGCTAATAAATTATGTTAGTTATATTTTAATTTCAAATAACAATCCAGAACAATTTTTTAGTCAAGATTTTCTTTTAATTCATACATTTTATATTGTAATTTCATTTGGAGTTTCTGCTTTTTTACACGCTAGAAGTTTTATGATTGCTTGGAAAAACTCTGTAAAACAAGAAAGTACAAAGCAACAAATAGTAGCTAAAACAGAAACTGCAAAATTTGAATCTTTAAAAAATCAACTAGATCCACATTTTTTATTTAATAGTTTAAATGTGTTAACAAGTTTAATTGGTGAAAACCCAAATCAGGCAGAAAAATTTACAACTAAATTATCTAAAGTATATAGATATGTTTTAGAGCAAAGAAATAAAGACTTAGTACCTATTTCTGAAGAATTAAATTTCGCAAAAATTTATATGCAATTATTATCTATGCGATTTGAAGATGCTATACAATTTAACATTCCAGATTCAGTATCAGATAGTGAACTTAAAATGGTGCCACTTTCTTTACAATTATTATTAGAAAATGCAGTAAAACACAACGTAGTTTCATCAACTAGACCATTAACAATAGCTATTTACGAAGAAAACAATCATTTAATTATAGAAAACAATGTCAACCCAAAAGAAGCTATTGGGAAAAGCACCAAAGTAGGTTTGCAGAATATTGCAGATAGGTATGGTTTAATTACAAATAAACCTGTAAAAATAGAAAACAATAACACAACATTTAGAGTGAGTTTACCACTCTTATATAAAATGAACAATATTATGTACACTAACGATTTAGAAAATAGCAAATATGTTAAGGCAGTAGAAAGAGTAGAAAAATTAAAAGAATTTTATCAAAATTTAGTTTCTTACTGTTTAGTAATTCCATTTTTAATATTCATCAATTTAAAATTTTCACCAGGTTTTTACTGGTTTTGGTTTCCAATATTTGGTTGGGGAATAGGTTTAGTTTTTCATTTTTTAGAAGTAAATAACTACAATATTTTCTTAGGAAGAAATTGGGAAGACAGAAAAATTAAAGAATTAATGGATAAAGAAAATCAAAATAAAAGACTACGATAATGGAACACAAAATATCAGAAGAAAAAAAATATATTTTAGCTCGAAAACGAGTTGAGAAAATAAGTAAGTTTTACAAGCATTTAGCTGTTTACCTTATTGTTAACTGTTTCTTAAGTGCAATTTTTATTGCAGGTGATATTAATGATGGAGATACTTTTAATGAGGCTTTTTTTAATTATCATAATTATAAAATATGGTTATTTTGGGGAATAGGAATATTTTTTCAAGCATTAAATACTTTCGGAATTCGTTTGTTTTTAAACAAAGATTGGGAAGAAAGAAAGATTCAACAATATTTAGACGAACAGAATAATAAGTTTTAAAATGAATTCAACTATTAATAATCAACAACGTTTTTTAAAAGCTCAAAAAGCTGTAAAAGAAATGAAAGGGTTTTACACGCATTTGTTTATTTATTGTATAATAATTCCTATTATTATTTATATAAACCTAACATATGTTCCTGAATTTCATTGGTTTTGGTTTTCTCTTTTAGGCTGGGGTATGGGTTTGTTTTTTCATTGGCTTAATGTTTTTGGGTTTAATTTATTAGGTTTTGGAAAACGATGGGAAGAAAAAAAGATTCAAGAATTTATGAATAAAAATCAATAATTAAAAATGGAAGATATTTTAAACTTTTTGGCAGAAAAAAAAATAAAAGATATTAAAGGTTTTTACACACATCTATTTGCTACTTTTTTGATATTACCTTTTATTATATTTATTAATCTACAAACAGTTCCTCAATTCGAGTGGTATTGGTATGCAATAATAGCTTGGTTTTTAGGACTAATAGTACATTGGGTATCTGTTTTTACTTTTTCTAATCTTGGAGCAAAACAAAATTGGGAAAATCAAAAAATTTTTGACTCAAAGCATAATAAAATCAATTTAGAAAAGAAGCCTGTTGATGACGAATATATCCAAGAGAAAAGTTATTTAAAAGCCAAAAAAGAAGCTCAAGAAATAAAAGGTTTTTATGTTCATTTATTTGTGCATCTATTTTCATTCCCATTAATTGTGTTTGTAAATTTAAAATTTGTACCCGAATTTCATTTTTTTTGGTTTGCTTTGGGAGGTATGATTATCGCTCTATTTTTTCATTGGTTAGGAGTTTTTGGGTTTAATATCTTAGGCTTTGGAAAAGAATGGGAAAATAGAAAAAGAGAAGAAATAATTAAAAAATATAAATAAAATGGAACAAGATTTTACACAACAACAAAACTATATAAGAGCAAAAAAAAGAGTAAAAGATATTAAAGGATTTTATGTTCATTTTACTGTATATATCATTATAAATATATTTATAAGTGGTGTAATTATTTATGGCTTAATGTCTAGTGGAGACTCGTTTTTAGACGCAATCCAGAATTTTGGTACAATTTCTACTTGGATTTTTTGGGGTATAGGAATAATTTTTCATTGGCTAGGAGTTTTTGGGTTTAAGTCCATAGGATTTGGAAAAGATTGGGAAGAAAGAAAAATTAGAGAAATGATGGATAAAGAAGACGAAATGAGTAATAAGTTGAATAGAAGAAATTAAAATAATGTTTTCTACTTTAGGTTACTTTCATTTGGTGTTTTCTGTTATTGCAATGATTACAGGTTTAATAGTAGTTTTTAATACAAAAGGCACTAAGTTTCATAAAAATATAGGCTATATTTATGTTATAAATATGTTATTACTAAATATAAGTTCTTTTTTTATTTCAAACTTTAATGGGTTTAGTATTTTTCATTTTTTTGCAATTATTAGCTTAATAACTATTGTAGGAGGAATGTATCCTGTATTAAAAAAATCAAAAAACTGGATCTATGCTCATTACTATTTTATGGCTTGGTCTGTAGTTGGGCTTTATTGTGCTTTTTGGTCAGAAGTAGGTACACGTTTTGTGAAAAATATGCAAGATTTCTGGTGGGCAGTTGCAATTGCAACTTTTCTAACTGCTTTTTTAGGCGCTTATTTTATCAATAAAAATGCAAAAAAATTAACAAGTAAATAATATGAATGTTATAATTATTGAAGACGAAAAACCTGCTGCAAGAAGGTTAAATAGGATGTTAGGAGCTTTAGATATTAAAGTACAACAAATGTTACATTCTGTAGAAGAATCTTTAAATTGGTTACAAAATAATGAACATCCAGATTTAATATTTTTAGATATCCAATTGTCTGATGGTTTGTCTTTTGAAATTTTTGAAGAAATTGAAGTAAAATCGGCCATAATTTTTACAACTGCTTATGATGAATATGCTCTTAAAGCTTTTAAATTAAATAGTATAGATTATTTACTAAAACCAATAGATGATGATGAATTAGCTGCTGCTGTGCATCAATTTAAAGAGCAACAACCTTCGCAATCTGATGTGCAAGTAAACTTAGATGATATTCGAAAATTGTTGGTAAATCCTGTAGATCGTAAATTTAAAAAACGATTGTCTATAAAAGTTGGACAGCACATTAAAATTGTTCATATAAATGAAATTGAATGTTTTTATAGTGAAAATAAAGCCACCTATATTCATACTTCAGAAAATAGAAATTACTTATTGGATAATTCATTAGAGAATTGGCAAGAACAACTTGATCCTGAGCAGTTTTTTAGAGTAAATAGAACTTTTATTGTTCATATTAATGCTATAAAAGATATTGTAGCATACTCAAACTCTCGTTTAAAATTGATTTTACATTCTTACAACGAACAAGAAATTATTGTAAGTAGAGAGCGTGTAAAAGATTTTAAAAATTGGATTGATTAATATTCTTAACAATTATTTGTAAACTAATTTTTTTACTTGATTATAATTCATAATATTGCATATTGTATACAATATGCAATATTATGATTGAAAGACACTCACTCAAAACTCAAATTATAGACACAATTTGGGAATTAATACTTAAGGGAGAAATTAAACCAAATGAACCTTTAAGGGAAATGCATTTGGCTAAACAGTTAAATATTAGCAGAACACCTTTAAGAGAAGCTTTACAGAAATTAGAATGGGAAAATATTGTAAAATCAGAACCTGGTAAAGGGTTTCGTCTATCAGGATTTTCTGTACAAGAAGTGAAAGAAATTTATCCTCTTAGGGCTAAGTTAGAATCTTATGCTTTAGAATTATCTGGAATACCTTCAGAAAAAAACATCCAAAAATTAATTCAATTAAACAATAAAATGTTAGCTGCAACAACTCCAGAATCTATTATTGAACTAGATGAACAATGGCATAATTTATTGATAGCAAACTGTAAAAACGGAAAGTTATTAGATATCATCCATATGTTACATAAACAGTCTAAACGTTATGAATATGCTTACATGAATATGAAAAATAGAGTAGAAGTTTCTATTGATCAGCATAAACAAATAATAAATTATTTACAGGAAGGTAATATTACTAAAGCTGCAAAACTTTTTGCCGAAAATAATGCTGTAGGTATAAATACTTTGGTGGATTGGTTAGAGTCTAAAAACGATAAAATTTAATTTATAATATGAAAAAAATAATAGTTGCTTTAACAACTTTAATCATCTTAAGTTGCCAAAACTCAAACGAAAATAGAAAGCCAGAATTTAAAAAAGTTATCAACTTAATTGATAAATATGCTAAAGAAACCCTTCATAAAAACAATATAAATACAATTGCATTGTCTGTTTATAAAAATGATAATTATTATCAGAATTATTATGGAGAAATAGATAAAAATGTTGGTAATACTCCAAATGATAGCACATTGTTTGAAATTGCTTCTATTTCAAAAGTTTTTTTAGGATCTCTGGTAGCAAAAGCAGTTTTAGAAAATAAAATTACACTAAATGATGATATAAGAAAGTATTTAAAAGGCGATTATTCAAACTTAGAATACAAAGGAACACCAATAGTAATAAAAAATTTATTGACTCATACACTTGGTTTTGAAACCAAAAATCCTAAAGGATTACAAGAGTTTAACAAAAAAGTTAGAAGTGGTTATTATGAAAAAAATGATGAAGCCTATGACTATAATATCGATGATTTTTTACAAGAATTAAAATCTAGCAAGTTAGACAAAAAACCAGGTGACTTTTATGAATACAATTCAGTTGGGCCAGAATTATTGGCTTATATATTAGAACAAGTTTATGATGAGTCATATGAATCATTATTAAATAAGTTTTTTACAAGGTTAAACATGAAAAATACCTATTTAAATGACTATTCTAAAATTAGAAATCATATTGCAAACAGTTATAAAGGTGATACACTTATGCCTTTAGAAAGAAACTCTTTGCTTGGTGGAACAGCAGGTATAGTAACAACTTTACCAGATTTATCTAAGTTTATGAAATTTCAACTAGATAATAATGATTCACTAATAGAAGAGTCTACCAAAAAAATATTTAATAATAATGATGGAGATCAACTAGGATATCTTTGGGAAGTTGGAGAGGCAGAAGAAGAAGGTTTTTATTATACTAAAACTGGAACTTCTGGTGGTGTTCAAAGTGTAATTTTAATCTGTCCTGATAGTAATTATGGATTAATTTTAATAGTAAATAATACTTCAGAAAAAGCTTTTAATGATTGGGTTAACCTTTATTATAGTATAGAAGAAGAATTAATAAAATATCCAAAAGTGAATTTAGTTGCTCTTTTAGAAAAAGATTTACTCACTAACACAAAAGAATCAATTATAGAATATAAAAAACTCATTAGTAAAGACAATTTGTATTATACAAACGCAACAGATTTAAATAATTTAGGTTATCAATTACTAAAAGATGAGAAAAACAATGAAGCTATAGAAATATTTAAATTGTTAGTTTCAGAATTTTCAAATAATTTTAATGCATATGATAGTTTAGGTGAAGCATATTTTAGAAATAAAGATTATAAAAATGCTATTATAAATTATAAAAAATCTTTAGAATTAAATTCTAATAATACAAATGCCAAAGAGTATATCCAGAAAATAAATGAAATAGAAAGTAAAAGCTAAAAACTAAAAATCTCTTTCAACAAAACTGCTTTTTTATTTTCTTACTATCAAACTTTACTTATTTTTATCAAAATTTATTTTAATGAGTCAAAAAGAAGCGTTTTTTGAATACATAAAAGAAGGCTATAGTACTAAAGGCGATTTTATTGAGCTGGGTGCTGCAATGTTAGGTGAGGAAACTATTACCAATGCAATTGTAAAAGTACCTTTAAAAACATTAAATAGACATGGCTTAATTGCTGGTGCAACTGGTACAGGTAAAACAAAAACGCTCCAGGTTTTAGCCGAAAATCTATCAGAAAAAGGTATTCCTGTTTTGTTAATGGATATTAAAGGTGATCTTTCTGGTTTAGCAAAAGCAAGTCCTGGACATCCAAAAATAGACGAACGTCATCAAAAAATTGGGTTTCCTTTTGAAGCTAAAAAGTTCCCAATTGAAGTTTTAAGTATTTCTGAACAAGATGGAACTAAAATGAGAGCTACAGTTTCTGAATTTGGGCCTGTTTTACTATCTAGAATATTAGATGTTTCAGAAACCCAAGCAGGTATTATTGCAATTATATTTAAATATTGTGATGATAATAAACTACCTCTTTTAGATATAAAAGATTTTAAGAAGGTTTTACAATTTATTACACAAGAAGGTAAAGAAGAAATTCAGGCAGAATATGGAAGAATTTCAACATCATCTACAGGTGCTATTTTGCGTAAAATTATAGAAATAGAACAACAAGGAGGAGATTTATTTTTTGGAGAAAAATCTTTTGAAGTAGAAGATTTAACAAGAATTGATGAAAATGGGAGAGGTGTAATATCTGTTTTAAGACTAACAGATATTCAAGATAAACCTAAATTGTTTTCAACATTTATGTTACAATTGTTAGCAGAAGTGTATGAAACTTTTCCAGAACAAGGAGATTCTGGAAGACCAGAGCTCATTATATTTATAGATGAAGCTCATTTGGTATTTGATGAAGCATCTAAAGCTCTTTTAAATCAAATAGAAAGTATTGTAAAATTAATACGTTCTAAAGGTATTGGACTTTACTTTGTAACTCAAAATCCTAAAGATGTTCCAGAAGATATATTAGCACAACTAGGTTTAAAAGTACAGCATGCATTAAGAGCATTTACTGCAAAAGACAGAAAAGCAATTAAATTAGCTGCAGAAAATTATCCAACTTCTGAGTATTATGATACCAAAGATGTTTTAACACAACTGGGTATTGGAGAGGCTTTTGTATCTGTTTTAAACGAAAAAGGAATTCCAACTCCTTTAGCAAGAACAATGTTGAGAGCACCTATGAGTAGAATGGATATTTTAACGGATGATGAACTTGCTGATGTAATAAAAAACTCTAGATTAATTCATAAATACAATCAAAATTTAGATAGAGAAAGTGCTTACGAAATGCTACATCAAAAAATAGAAGCAATTAATGAAGCTGAACAAAAAGCTTTAGAAGACGCTGAAGCACAAAAAGAAAAAGAAAGGCTAGCTAAAGAAAGAGTTAGAGAAGAAAAAAGTAGGAAAAGAAGTTCTAGAAGTACAAGACAAGACCCTTTAGTAAAGGTACTTACAAGTGCAACTTTTATTAGAGCTGTTTTTGGAATATTAAAAAAAGTAATTAAATAAGAAATTCATAAAACTAACGTTTTATAATACATAACAAACCAATATACAATGATAAAAAGAAGTTTTCTAATACTATTAAGTGTAACATTTTTTATAACAAGCTGTAGTAACAATAATAAATTTACCATAGAAAAAGGGAGAGTAGGTTTAGTAAATACAGCTACAACAATTACAGAATTAGATGATATTTTTAAAAACGATTCTATTGTTAAAAACTTAAGTGAAGGTGCTTTAGGTGATAACTACTTTCAAGATGATGACAATTATTTAATTTATGAAAAAGGAGGAAAGCATTTATTAACAATTGTACCAAAAGAACAGTTAGATTCAACATCAACTATAAAAAGTATCGAAATTCATGATTCTAGATATAAAACCAAATCTGGAATTAATTTAAACTCAACATTTTCAGAAATTAATGCAAATTACGTTGCAAGGCCAGAATCAACCTTACAATCTGTAACTTTATTTATAGACGAGTTAAATGCAACAATAGCAATTGATAAAGAAGAATTAGGTTTAAGAGATTTTAGTATAAGTCAAAAAGTTTCTTTAGAGCAAATTCCTGACTTGGCAAAAATAAAGTTATTTATGATTTGGTTTCATTAATTAAAATTAAAGTTGATGAAAAAATATACCATTCAAAAAAGTCCGTTTATTGTACCAACAACAGATGGTAAATTAATTGAAGAACATTTTGGGAACGCAACAAACCAACAATCTGGTTTAAGCATTGCACATATGATTGCTCCTCCAAAATGGTCAGAACCTTTTCAAACTCCAGATTTTGAAGAATATACTTATATTATAAAAGGCAAAAAGCAATTTATAATAGAAGATGAAATTGTTGTTTTAGAAGCTGGTCAATCTATCAAAATAGAAAAAGGCACAAGAGTACAGTATTCAAATCCTTTTGATGAAGCTTGTGAATACATTGCAGTTTGTTTGCCAGCTTTTTCTATGGGTCTTGTAAATAGAGAAGAGGATTAGTTTTAATGTATTTGGGTTAATAATAAAATCATTTTTTACAATTAACCATTTAGAATATTTTTAAATTGCACAAAAATAGTTTTCTATGAGTAATGTAATCGCACCAAAAATAATAAGACAGGTATTTGTTTTATTACTAATTTTATTTTTTGCAATTTTAATATTTAGAGAATTAACACCTTATTTATCAGGTATTTTAGGGGCTATAACCATCTACGTTTTGTTAAGAAAATGGATGGTTTTTTTAGTGAAAAAAAACTGGAATCCAGATGTAGCTGCTTTTTTTTTAATGTTACTTTCTATTGTTTGTATTCTTATACCAGTATCTATAGTAATTTTTATGTTGGGTGATAAAATTGGGGAAGCTGTAGATAACTCAAAAGAAATTGCAAAAGTTGTGCAAGATAAAATTCAAGTTATAGAAAGTGAATATGGCTATGATTTAAGCTCAAGAATTAACACGAATGAAATTTCTACTTGGATTTCTCAAAACTTAGAAGCATTCGCAGGTAGTACTTTTGATATATTTATAGCCATTGGTTTAATGTATTTTATGCTATATTATATGTTAACAAATAGGAGTAGGTTAAGAGAATCTTTATATGAATATATTCCTATAAGTAATAACAATTTAAAAATTATTGGAACAGAAGCTCAAGCTATGGTGCGTTCTAATGCAATTGGCATTCCTTTAGTTGCAATTGCACAAGGTATAATTGCACTTATTGGTTTTTTAATTTTTGGTATTAAAGATCCGTTTTTTTGGTTTATTATAGTAACTGTAGGTTCTATGATTCCTTTTGTAGGAACACTTATAGGTATTTTACCTGTATTTATTTTAACCATGTCTTATGGCAATAATTTTGCAGCTTGGGGAATTTTAATTTATGGTTTAGCTGTAGTAGGTTCTACAGATAATATAATCAGATTGTATTTACTTAGAAAATTAGACAATGTACACCCTTTAATAACGCTAATTGGTGTAATTGTTGGGGTTCCATTATTTGGTTTTATTGGCTTAATATTTGGTCCATTATTAATCAGTTTATTTTTACTGGTGGTTAGAATTTACAAAAAAGAATTTGGAGCTTTAGTTGAAGAGAAAAAAGTATTGTAATAGAATTAGAACTTTATAGCTACTTTAAAGTTTAAAACTCTGCCAGTCATAAAGTTTGGAATTCCAAATTGTGTCTTAGAATATACATCTCTAACCCATGTATTAGTTATTGCATTCTGAATATCAAACATGTTAAAAAGTTCTAAACCAGCAGATAATTCTTTAAAGTTAGAAAGCCAACCATTAGAAAACTTTTTATTAGCATCTACAAATATATACGAAACCCCCAAATCTGCTCGTCTGTAATCTCTTAACCTTTCTTGAAAATTATAAGGATCTGAATACGAAGGAGAACCTCCAGGAACTCCAGAATTATACACTAAATTTAAATAGACTTTTAAATCTGGTAAATTTGGTACGTAATCTTGAAATAATATTCCGAATTTTATTCGCTGATCAGAAGGTCTTGCAATAAAACCTCTATTATTTATATTTTCCTCGGTTTTTAAATACCCAAAACTTACCCAACTTTCACTTCCAGGAACAAACTCGCCATTTAAACGAACATCTAAACCATAGGCATAAGCAGTAGTTACATTATCTGCTCTATACCTTATTCTTACATTATCAATGGTATAAGAATTTACATCCGATAAATCTTTATAATAAGCTTCTGTAGTCAACTTAAAAGGTCTGTTCCAAAGGATAAAACTATAATCCATTCCTGTAACTAAATGAATCGATTTTTGTGCTTTAACATCAATATTTACATCACCATTAAAATCTCTTAGTTCTCTGTATGATGGAGGTTGTGCATACAATCCACCAGAAATTCGAAATAACATGTCTTTTTCCCAGTCTGGTTTTATAGCAAATTGAGCTCTTGGACTTATGATGACTTGATTTTTAGAACTAACTCCATTTCCTGTAAGATTCCAAGATTGTGCTCTAACTCCAACATTATAAAATATTTCATGATCGTTCCAAAAAGCACGTTGATTGAATTGTAAAAAACCAGAAACTCTATTTATTGCAACTTGATTATCTTTTCTAATCGTTTGAAAAGGAGTAATTTCTCCTTCAAAAGGTTCATAAGGTTGATTGTTTGAGGAATGAAAAGGAGGGCGAATAGAAAAGCCTAAAGAATCTATGATTTCCCATTCTCTAATTCTATCTTTAATATCTTCCTTTTGATATTTTACACCAAAACTCCATTCTTTATTTCCTTTAGATATTTTACCTCTAAGTTGCATATTGGTAATTAATGCATCTAAATCATTACGAGCATGATTTAATTGAGATCCAATTCCTTGTGAAAATTGAACATCACCAAAATCTTGAGAACCAATATTAGCATCAACTTCTCCTAAATTGTATTGTGCTTCAATATCAAAATGTTCTTCTTCTTGTGTATTATATCTAGAGGCTGTTGCTGTTAATGTAAAATCTTTATTCACTTTGTAATCAGAAGATAATGCACCAAATAAAGTTAAATATTTATCTTGCTCTTGCCCATTATAAAACACAATTAACTCTAAAGGGTTTGCAACTGTTCCAAAACGAGTTCTTCTAGATATAGGTTGATAGTTGTAGTTATTTAAAGAAAAATTACCTAAAAAATTAATATCAAAATTTTCTGAAAACTTGTAAGATAAATATGTTTGTACATCTGTAAAACGAGGTCTAAAATTAGTTTCAATCTGTTTGCTATTTACAAAAAGACTATTATCTCTATACCTAACACCAGTTATGGTACTTAATTTATTATTCAAAAATTGACCTTCGAAAGTTATACTTGCACCTAATAAACTCGCATCAATTGTGGTAGCAGTTTCTTGAGGTTTTCTATAAGTGATGTCTAGTACAGATGAAAGCTTATCTCCATATTTAGCTTGAAAACCTCCTGCAGAAAAATCGATGTTTTGCACCATATTTGTGTTGATGAAACTTAACCCTTCTTGTTGCCCAGATCTAATCAAAAAAGGTCTATAAACTTCAATTCCATTTACATAAACCAAGTTTTCATCAAAATTACCACCTCTAACATTGTATTGTGTACTAAGTTCGTTATTGTTATTTACACCAGGTAAAGTCATTAATACATTTTCTACACCAGCATTTGGACCAACAATATTTTTAGCTTTATTAATATCTATTTTTGTAATACCAGCAGCTTCTTTTCTTTTGTCCTTTACAATAATTTCTTTCAGCTTTTCTGTATTTGTTAACAAAGTAGGAGAAAAGCGAATTATAGTTCTTCTAGTAGCTGTAATTTTCTTTACGATTGAAACATAAGAAACATGACTAAAGACTATAACTATCTCTTTATCTAAAGGTATTCTTAATTGATAATTCCCATTAGCATCAGAAACAGTACCTGTGTTACCAAATTTAATAGAAACCTTTTCTATAGGCTCTTTTAAAGAGTTTTTTATAGTACCTTTTAAGATGGTTGTTTTTTGTGCTGATAATAAAGTAGGAATAAGAAATAGAAATAAGAATATTTTTTTCACAAAAAATTAATTTATCTGTTTTTTAAAAAACGTTGTAGAAAGTGTATTCGTATTTCCAACATTGTCTGAAACTACAAGTTTAAAGATATGTTTGCTACCTACCAATTTTTTATCAGAAAAATTATAGGTTAATATTTTCTTTTTATGATTGTATTGCATTAAAATCCATTCGCCATCAATGGTTGCTCTCCAGTTTTTTATACCAGAACCCATATCATTTATTTTAACTTGAAGTGTTTTAAAACTACTAATCCACTGTTTATCTTTAAAATAAAGTGCTTTTATTGTAGGTTTCTGATTATCTGCCTTTAAAGTATAATTGCCTAAAGTTTTGCTCGTGGTAAAAAATGTACTATCTCTTTTTCTAGTATATTGATATCTAGGATATTTAGGGTAAGCCAAACTCGCTATATAAAGTTGCTCACGTTCTTCTTGAGAATACTTAGAAACATCAAACGTTAAAGTAAAATTTTTATCTAATGGTACAGAAGCATCATGTATTTTAGCAACTCCATCTTTTACTTCAAAATCTAAATAAACATCCTCATAAAATGTGTTTTTAGGAAAAGCTACAGTAACACCATCTAAAGTAAATTTATTAAATTTTTTGGCGTAAATAGGATAAGCTGTGGTGTCTTTTTGTTCTGTGAAAATAGCATTACTCTCTTTGCCAGCAACAGGAATTTTTATTTTACTTGTATTGCCTTTAAAATCTTTTGCAATAATTTCTATATTATAATTAAAATTTGGTTGAATAGTTATAAAGCCATTATCAACTAACTCTTTATAAGTAGATAATTTGTTTGCAGGTTCTTTAAACGTTTTTTGATGTTTTCTCTTGTAATTTTTAAAATGAGCATAATCTATATGGAGATTTATGTATTTACTTTCTGAAAAAGAAAATGTAGTAACATCATGATAATAAACTCGTTTGCCATTAACTAAAAGCGTTAAACTAAATATGCCGTTTTTGTTTGGGGCACCATTAAACCTATCAAAAACACTTACGCTAAAACCAATTTTACCACTTGCTGAAATTCTACTGGCTTTGTAATCGCCATTTTCACTTTTTCTAATAGGAATCTGAAAACTTTTTCTTTGTTGATTAATACGTGCATCGTCTGTTAATGCATAAACTTTTAAAGATTGAAAAGTTGGGTTTCTAGTATCTTTAACTTTTAACCCAAATAATAAAGGATTGATAATATTTTCTGTAGCTGTATTTCTTATTTCATAATGTAAATGAGGTCCACCAGAACCACCTGTGTCACCAGAAAGTGCTATAATTTCACCTTTTTTAACAGGAAATTGATGTTCTTTAAAATATAAATTTCCTGTTGCATAACTTTCTTTTCTGTATTGTACAGCTTTTACATATGCATCAATTTCATCATTAAACTTACTCAAATGCCCATAAACAGTTGTGTACCCATTTGGATGTGTAATGTATATAGCTTTTCCATAACCAAACTGTTGTACTTTTATTCTCGAAACAAAACCGTCTGCAGTTGCAAAAACAGGTAAACCTTCTTTACCTTGTGTTTTTATATCAACACCAGCATGAAAGTGATTGTTTCGTAATTCGCCAAAAGAACCACCTAATAAAATAGGGATGTTTAAAGGGGGGCTAAAATAATCTTGTGGATATTTTTCTTGTGCAAATGATATTACATAAAATAATATAAAAGTGAGTACTATAATTTTTTTCAAAAGGCAATAATTTTAGGTAAAAATAGTAAAAATGATTCTTTTCGTAAACAGCTAAACATCAATTGATTAGTAAAAAAGCAATTAAATGTTGGAAAATTTAAAACAGAATGCTAACTTTGTAGAGATAGTATATTCTAAAGTTAAAGATGGGTAATACACTAGAAGCGATTCATTTACTTGAAAAAAAGTTGCAAAACCTGCTTTCAAATTATGAGTTTTTAAAGAAAGAAAATCAAATTCTGCTTCAAAATAATACATCATTACAACATCAAGTTTTAGAGAAAGAGCAATTGTTAGCAACACAAAAAAAAGAATTTGATTTGCTTAAAGTTGCAAAAACTATCCAAGGCAGTAGTACAAATACAAAAGATACAAAACTGAAAATAAATTCATTAATCAAAGAAATAGATAAATGTATTATTCAGTTACAAGAATAAAGTTCTTTACATTGTGAATAAATTAAAGATTAATATTGTAATTGCTGGTAGAACTTATCCTTTAAGTGTTAACAACACAAAAGAAGAAGAAGCAATGCGTAAAGCAGCAAATGCAATTAACAAATTAATTTCTAAGTACGAGCAAAATTATGCAGTAAGCGATAAACAAGATGTTTTAGCCATGTCTGCTTTACAGTTTGCCTCAAAATTAGAAATTTTATCTTTAACTAAAAACGACACAAATAAAGAAGAATTAGAAAAGTTAAATGCGCTTACCCAATTGGTTAGTGCACATTTAGAATAAGTTCATTAAAATACATTAACAACACACTGCCTACGTTAGTAATTGTTTATTAAACTCAACACTATTCTATTATGAAGGATGAGTCTTAACTACTAAAGCATGCCATAGCAACTAAATTATTTTAGTTTCAAGTGGATTCTTGAACAGTTAGTTAGTCCTATAAATGTCATATTGGAGTTTAAAAAAAACCAACTAATGTAGGCTTTTTTTATATATAAATTTACATTATGGAAGGAATGATACTTCCCATTATTATGGGAGTTTTAGTAGGTATAGCTTTAGGTTTTATAATATTTAAATACATTGAGAAATCTAGAGGTCAAAAAATTTTAAGCGGTACAAAAAAAGAAGCTGCTGCTATTTTAAAAGAAGCTAAAATTGATGCAGAATCAATTAAGAAAGATAAAATTTTACAAGCAAAAGAAAAATTTATTGAGCTAAAAGCTGAACATGAAAAAGTAATTTTATCGAGAGAAAAAAAGATTTCAGATGTAGAGAAAAGAATTAGAGATAGAGAATCTAAAGTTGCTTCAGAACAAGATAAAAACAAAAGGCTTAATCAATCTTTAGAACAAAAAGAAAAAGACTACGACTTTAAATTAGAGTTTTTAGAAAAAAAGGAAGATGAAATAGAAAAAATGCATAAACGTCATGTAGATATGCTAGAACAAATTTCTGGTTTATCTGCAGAAGATGCAAAAAAAGAGCTAGTATCTTCTTTAAAAGATGAAGCAAAAACAGAAGCTATGGCTTTTGTACAAACCTCTATAGAAGAAGCAAAATTAACAGCAGAACAAGAAGCAAGAAAGGTTGTATTAGGTACAATTCAAAGAGTTGGTGTTGAGCAAGCAGTAGAAAATTGTGTTTCAGTATTTAATCTTGAGTCTGATGATGTAAAAGGTAGGATTATTGGTAGAGAAGGACGTAACATTAGAGCTCTTGAAGCAGCTACAGGTGTAGAAATTATTGTAGACGATACTCCAGAAGCAATTATACTTTCTTGTTTT
>CAZMDC010000012.1:0-70284 GCA_964565055.1 uncultured Polaribacter sp.
ATGAAAACAGTTTCGTAATGATTCATAATTAATAATTTATTGTTTATTTTTAAGGGTGCAAATATAGTAACTTTTTTATATTTATAGCATCTTTTCTAAATTTATAATCGATAATTGTTCTGCTTTAAAATACTGACATGCAAATACCTGAAATTCCTGATTTAATACATTATGCTATTCCTTTTTTTGTAGCAACTGTTTTACTTGAAATTATAATAACTATTAAAATTAAATTTGAAGAATATGAATTTAAAGATGCTGGTACATCAATTTTAATGGGTTTGGGAAACGTTTTTATAGGAATTTTTACAAAATTGCTAGTGCTAAGTGTTTTCTTTTTCTTTTATCATTTTAAATTATTTACTATTCCATTTGCTTGGTGGTCTTGGATATTACTCTTTTTTGCAGAAGACTTTTGTTATTATTGGTTTCATAGAATTAGCCATGAAAGTAGATTTTTTTGGGCGAGTCATGTTGTACATCATTCATCAAAAAAATATAATTTAAGTACAGCTTTAAGGCAAACTTGGTCTGGTAGTTTATATACTTTTATTTTTTGGATTCCATTAATTTTAATAGGCTTTCACCCTGTTATGGTTCTAGTACAGATGTCTATTAGTTTGATTTATCAATATTGGATACACACAGAGTTGATAAAAAAAATGCCTAAATGGTTTGAAGCTGTTTTTAATACGCCTAGTCATCATAGAGTCCATCATGCTACGAATCCTCAATATTTAGATAGAAACCATGCTGGTATTTTAATTATTTGGGATAAATTTTTTGGAACTTTTGAACAGGAAAAGGAAAAACCTATTTATGGTTTGGTAAAAAATATTGGAACCTACAATCCAATTAAAATAGCATTTTTAGAATGGTATTACATGTTTAAAGATTTCTTTTACGCTAAAACATCACTTTCTAACAAAGTGAAGTATTTGTTTAAACCTCCAGGCTGGAAACATGATGGAACAAGTATTTTATCATCAGACTTAAGAAAAGAATGGAAAGATAATATTGGTAAATAAATTAATACTAGTAAAAATGCCATTACATTAATTGTAATGGCATAAAAATAATTTATAAAATTGAGTTTTAGTTTAAGTCTAAACGTATACCTAAAGAGATATTACGTGTTTCTGTATCTTTAAAAAGTGGATTTAAATCGTATTTTACGTAAAAACTAGTTGATCTATAGCCCAAATATGTACTTAAACCGTAATTAAAAGTATTCATATTAAAATTATTGTATTGCACTTCTTCTATATGTACATCTCTAGAGTCTGAGTATTCTAAATATTGTCTTGTACCTAATTTAAACCCAAAAAATCCACCAAGTCCAAAACGAACAGAATTATTTGTTCTGTCTCTAACTCTTCCATCATTATATACTCTATTTTTAGATAAATCCCATTCTAAATGCATTGGAAAATTCATTTGTACATGACGTAATCTACTCTCTGATAGGTTATCATTAAAGTTTTCTATTTCTGTTACATCACCGTTTTTTACATGAATTCTATTGCCTTCTAACCTTAAGTTATTCCATAAAAATGAGACTCCATACTTAAAATAAAATTGTGATGGTTCTCTTGTAAGTCTTGTTTTCCAAGAAAAACCTAATTCATAAAAACGAGATCTCCAAGTTTGGTATTCGTCACCTAAAGTAGAAAGGTCATTGTCAGTCAACACATTATTTATTCCCATTGCAAAAATAAACTGTGTAGTTGTTGTTCTTTGATGCTTATTTCTACTCTCCCACCTTTGTTTTCTTCTGTTGTTACGTTCTTCTAAATCGCCTTCAGAAATATTTAATTTAAATACTTTATTGCCTATTGTAAAGGTATTGTCTTCATCGTCATTAGTTATATTTTCTTCTGAGCTTGCAATTTTTCCGTTAATTTTATCTTGAACTAAAAGTTGCAATAGTGCTTCTTGTTCTCCTACCAGTTTTTCTATTCTTCTTGCATGATACTCTGCAATTTCTTTCTTTAATGTTTCTGCGGTTTGTTTTTTAATTTCACCTTTTTCTAATCTTTTATCAATGTCTAGAACCTTTGCTTTTAGAGAGTCTTTTTGTTGTTTAGTAATTATTTCTATTCTTTTAGATATTTTACTAACTTCTTTTTCGAATGTTTTTTCTTGAGATTGAGCAATAGTTGTACATAACAACACCAGTGCAAGTAGTATTCTTTTCATTTTGTTGAGTTTAAAATTTGTTTATTTTTATTAAGTTTTAGTAAGAAGTAATCTTTATTTAATCATTTCTTGTTGCAATTGCAGATGCAATGTCTGACACTTTAGTTTTTAATGATTTTAAAAAATTATTTTGAAAGTCATCATCATCTATAGAACGTTCTACTTCTGCTAGAATACTATTTGGATTTACTTTTAAATTCGATTTTTTGAGCTCACTTTTAATCGTTTTTAAAATTTCATCTCTAGTAATATTATGTTTTGCATAATGTTCTTTTACTTCTTTAGAGGAGTGTGTAACAGCATATAATAAATCGTCTGCATTTACTTTAATTGATCTATTTGGTTTTACTTTTATTTTTTCTTGTTCAATTTTAGGCTCTTCTATTTTAGCTATTGTTTCTATTGGCTTTGTTGTAGACTTAAGTTCTTTTTTTGTTGATTTTTCTTGTATTTTTTTAATTGGTTGTTGTTCTTTTTTAGCAACCATATTCTGTAACTTCTTATTAGCAACCTTAAGTTCAATATCATTTTTCACAATTGCTTCTTTTGCTGGTACTTCATTTATAAATTCATCAATTTTTTGATCAATTACAGTGGTATCAATAGGTGTTGTAACAATTTCTTCTAAAGGATTAACTTCTACCTTATCATTAGTAAACATTTGCACACTTATTGAAACTAATAACAATAAGCTTGCAGCTGCACCTATATAAAAAAACCATCCAAATTTTTTCTGTTTTGGTTGTTCATCTAATTGATTTGATAAACGTTCCCAAGCTGAAGCAGATGGAGTAAAAGTTCTATCTAAAAACTTTTCTTTTATGTTTTTGTCTATATTATTTGTTTTCATGAACTATTGTATTCATTTTTATATAATTTTCTTGCAATTTTTTACGAGCTTTAAATAATTGCGATTTTGATGTACTTTCAGTAATCCCTAATTTTTCTGCGATTTCTGAATGCTTAAAACCTTCAATGGCATATAAATTAAATACCATTTTGTAACCTTCTGGTAATAGATCTATTAGTTTTTGAATATCCTCTATTGATGTATTCTCTAAATTTTCTGTTGCAGCATCATTAAATACATAATCTTCGTCAGATAAATCAATAATATTTTTTTTACGCAAATAAGAAATACATGTATTTACCATAATTTTTCTTATCCAACCTTCAAAACTACCTTCATTTTTGAATTTATGTAAATTTGTAAAAACCTTTAAAAAACCTTGTAATAATAAATCTTCTGCATGATGTAAATCTTTTACATACTGCCTACAAATACCTAACATTTTAGGAGAATATTGCTCAAACAATTGCTGTTGAGCATCTCTATTATTTTTACTCGCTTTTTTTATGAGTAATTTTTGTTGGTTATGCAGTTTAATAATTTTCAAGCCTCTTGTATCTTGTTTTTAGTGTCTTACAAATATATAGACTACAAGACTTTAAAAAAGGTTGCCTAAAAAATTTATTTTTTAAAAATGAATATACTTTTTGGAACAAATTTTGATATATTTATTATTTTAAGAACCTATATGAAAAACAAACTACTTATATTATTTTTAGTAATTCCTACATATTTTTTATCTCAAAACTCTTCAAATATAAATTTTAAAGCCATTTCAGGTTTTATATCTCACTCTAATAAACCACTAGAAAATGTAACTATTTTAGTAGAAAACACTTTACGTTATACAGTTTCTGATGCAAAAGGTTTTTATACTATAAAAACAAAACCTGGAGAAACTTTAATATATAGTTATGTTGGTTTAGATGAGGTTAGTGTTCTAATAGAAGATGTTACTTCTACTTTAAATATAGATTTAAAACTAAAATCTAATATTACTGGTCTTACACCAGATAAAGTTGTAAAACTTGGTGAAACCACTTTTGGTGAAAATGCTTCTAATTTTAAAGCTTTAAAAATAGAAGGTAAATCTTTAAACAAAAACGCTATTTCGTTAACTAGAGCTATTGCAGAACTAATTCCTGATATTTTAGTTAGAACAAATTCTTATGGTGAAGAAATTATTTATTTAAGAGGTAAAGAGTTAAATGGGCCTGCAATTTGGAATATTGATAATGTTCAATTCGATATTCCTTATCCTATTTTTATAAACGAAGTAAAAGATATTGTAGTTATAAGTGATATTTTAAAGAATCCGTTTATAAAAGTAAATACAACTATAGATTATAAAAAAGTAAAAAACATAAACTATAATAATTATTACTTTAGAGATGAAGATTTTTATCAAAAAGATGCAAAAAAATATAAAAACCTTCAAGTAAATTACTCATTTTTAGATAAATATAATAAAACCAATAAAGATGAAGCGCTTTTAGAAATTTATGAAAACAATTATATAGCTGATAAAAATAATACAAATTTTCATTTAGCTGTTTTTAATTATTTTAAAGAAGAAAGAGTAGATAAAAATATTTTACTAAGAATTTTATCCGATTTTGAAAAAAACACAGAAAATATAGAAGATTTAAAAGCTATTGCTTACAATTACCAAGCTCTAAACGAAAACATTAAAGCTATAGAAATTTACAAAAAGATTATACTAATAAAACCAAATGATAAACAATCTTTTAGAGATTTAGCGAATGCATATTTGGCTAATAAACAATACGATCAATTTTGGTTTACGTATAATTATTACCTGCAAAAAGGTTTTAAAATAACCGATAACGATATTAGTGCTATTATAGCATCAGAAATAATGGCTGTTTACGATTTGGATTACGAAACCAATAGAAAAAAAATACAAATAAATAATCCTACTAAAAATCTTGTTAGTGACGTAAGAATGGTTTTAGAATGGAATGTTTCTGAAGCAGAGTTTATTGTAGAGTTGGTAAATCCTAAATTAGAAGTTTTTAAACTAAAGAATTTAGCATCACACAATCCTCAACTAATTTTAGCTCAAAAAAAAGAAGGTTATTTTTCAAAAGAGTTGATAGTTAAAGAACTTAATGAAGATAATCACCTTATAAATTTAACATATTTAGGAAACAAACAATACAAGCCTACGTATTTTAAATTGACTACTTTTTATAATTGGGGAAGAGAAAATCAGACTAAAGAAATTCAGGTTTTTGAAATGAATACAAAAGACCTTAAAGTTCAATTAAACAAATTTAGTCGAAGAAACTTAAGGTAAGCTTAATATGCATCAACATCAATAATAAAACGAATTGGTCTAAAATCTTTTACAGCTTCAAAAGTATTTCTAATTTTAGAAATTTGGTTTTTTGTATTTGCTAAACTTTGTTTTGGCGGAATTTTTATAACCACATTTTTTATGTACTGATTTCTAATTCTTGAAACTGCAGGTGCAGTTGGGCCTAAAACATGTTCTCCAAAAGAATTGTATAAGGCTTTAAATAGCCAATTTACACCTAAATCTACTTTATTATAATCTCTATGTTTTAAGGTGATTTTTATGAGTCTGTAATAAGGAGGATATTTGTATTGCCAACGTTCTTGCAGCTGTTCTTTATACATTTCTGTATAATTTGTAGTAGAAACTTGTTGTAATATTTTATGATAAGGATTGTAGGTTTGTATAGCTACATTACCTTGTTTTTTGCTTCTACCTGCTCTACCAGAAACCTGAACCATCATGTCATAAGCTCTTTCATGTGCTCTAAAATCTGGAAAATTTAGCATGCTATCAGCATTTAAAATGCCTACTAGAGAAACATTCTCAAAATCTAAACCTTTTGAGAGCATTTGAGTTCCAACTAAAATATCTATTTCTTTCGCTTCAAAAGCACCAATAATTTTTTGATACCCGAACTTACCACGAGTGGTATCTAAATCCATTCTACCAATTTTAAAATCAGGAAATAATTCTTTTAACTCTAACTCTATTTGTTCTGTCCCAAAACCTTTGGTATCTAAAGTGTTGCTTCCACAAGCAGCACAACTATTAGGCATTGCTCTTTGGTAACTACAATAATGGCATTTTAATTCGTTTCTGTATTTATGATATGTTAAAGAAACATCACAGTTTGGGCATTGAGGAGCTATTCCACAGGTTTTACACTCTACAACTGGTGAGTATCCTCTTCTATTTTGAAATAAAATTACTTGTTCTTTCTCATCAAGTGCATTTTGAATTAACTTAAGCAATGTGTTAGAAAAATGACCTTTCATTTCCTTTTTTTTGTGCTTTTCTTTAACATCAATCAATTCAATTTTTGGCAATTGCACATTTCCATAACGTCTATTTAACTCCACAAAACCATACTTATTTTGTTGTGCATTAAAATAACTTTCTAAAGAAGGTGTTGCAGAACCTAATAAAATTTTTGCTTGATGTAATTTAGATAATACAATTGCAGAATCTCTTGCATTATATCTTGGTGATGGTTCAAATTGTTTGTAAGAAGTTTCATGTTCTTCATCTACCACAATTAACCCTAAGTTAGAAAAAGGTAAAAATATAGATGATCTTGCTCCTAATATTATCTGTGCTTTTGATTTGTTTTCCAAAACATTGTTCCATACTTCTACTCTTTCGTTCATAGAATACTTAGAGTGAAACACAGAAATTTGATCACCAAAATAAAACTGCAGACGTGTAATAATTTGTGTCGTCAACGCTATTTCTGGCAGTAAAAAAAGTACTTGTTTACCAGCATCTAAAACTTCTTGAATTAGTTTAGTATACACTTCTGTTTTACCAGAACTTGTAATACCATGCAAAAGCGTAACATCTTTGGTTTTAAAGGTTTCTTTAATATCTAATAATGCTTTTTGTTGAAATTCGTTTAAACTTTTTAAATCGTTAGTATTTCCTTTAAAATTGATTCTATCTGTTTGTATTTCAAAGAATTCAAAGATATTTTTATCAACCAAAGATTTTAAAATATTAGCAGAAACTTTTGCTTTAGTTTCTAAGTCTTTAGCTTTAATTGGTTTTTTACTGGTTGATAATTGAAAATATGTTAAAACTGCATCTCTTTGTTTTTTAGCACGAGATAATTCTTCTAACAATACGTTTAAAGCGTTATCAGAATTGTAATTATTATGTAAACGAACGTATTTTACTAGTTTAGGTTTGTACTGCTCATAAATTTTTTCCTTTATGTAAATAGCAGATTTCTTTATCAATTCATTTACAATAGGCATAATTTTTTTCTTACCTAAAATATCAGAAACTTGATGTAATGTTAATTGAGATTGATGTTGTAAAGCTTCAAAAATTAAAAACTCTTCATCACTTAAAAATTCTTCGTTTATAAAAGCATCATTTTTATACACTACAGTTTCGCTCTCTAATAAAAAAGCAGAAGGTAATGCAGCCCTATAAACATCACCTAAAGAACACATATAATATGTTGCTATCCATTGCCACAATTGTAATTGAAACTCATTTACAATAGGTTTATTATCTAAAATTTGAACAATATCTAGAGTTTCATACAAAGTTGGTTTGTTTGTATGAATTTTAAAGACCAAAGCAGTATACATCTTCTTGTTTCCAAAAGAAACAGCAACTCGCATTCCTTTTCTTAAGAATTGAGCTTCCTCACTTGTTACATTGTAAGTAAAAGTTTTTTGAATAGGAATGGGTAATATAACGTCTACGTAATTGATATTAAGAAAAATTTAATTGTTGAAAATTCAAAATTAAAGAAATTTTAATATCTTTACATTAGAAATAAATATTTAATCCCCCATAAATATGACAGCTGAAAACTGGAGAGAAAATGGTAAATTTATTACCATTAATGATAAAAGTGTTTTTGTAATAGACATAGGCGATAAGCCAGACACTTTGGTTATTTTGCATGGTTATCCAACATCATCTTACGACTATTACAGAATTATACCAGAATTATCTCATTACTACAGAATTGTTATACACGATCATTTAGGTTTTGGTTTTTCTGACAAACCAGATGCATTAACATATTCTTTAATAGATCAAGCAGATATTGCTTTGCAATTATACCATAAACTAGGTTTAAAGAGTGTGTCTATACTTGCTCATGACTATGGTACTTCTATTGCTAAAGAAATTTTAGCAAGAAAAAACCATAACTTAATTCCTTTAAAGATTAATAAAATGTACTTGTGTAACAGTAGTATGCGCTTAGAGCACTTACATTTAAAAAATATTGGTAGTTTACTTAGAGATAAAAAAATTGGTAAATATATTTCTAGACTTACGAGCCATGGTTATCGAAAAATTAGACGCAGATTTAAAAGTGAAAATATAAATTATAAAATTGAACACGATTATAATATAAATGATATGTGGAATCAAATGAATTCTTCTGAAGGACAAAAGGAAATTCATTTTTTAAGTAATTTTATAAATGAACGCTATACATTTTGGCATAGATGGACCAATGCTTTAAAAGAATCTAAAATACCAATTAAGATTTTTTGGAAAAAAACAGACCCAGTTGCAGTAAAAGAGATTGCAATTGCTTTAGCGACAGAAGAAGAAAATAAAATGTTAACTTGGGTAGAAAATGTAAAACATTACTCTATTGTAGAAACACCAAATAGTTGGATAAAGCTAGTCTTTGAATATCAAAACAGAAAGAAACCTGTATTTTAAAACCCTTATTTATGAATATTAAAGAATGGTCTGAAAAGGGTGAAATGGTTGCTGTTGGTAACTTAAATCTTTTTGTTATTGATGAAGGAGAAAGCGATAACACTCTTTTTGTATTGCATGGTTATGCAACATCTTCTATAGATTATTATAAAGTATTGCCAGAACTCTCTAAAAAACATAGAGTAGTCTTAATTGATTTGGTTGGTTTTGGGTTTTCTGATAAACCTACAGATTTTCATTATAGTGTGGTAGATCAAGCTGATATAATATTAGATTTATGGCGAATTTTAGAACTTAAAAATGTTACTCTTATAAGTCATAATTTAGGAACTGCAGTTGCTCTAGAAATATTAACAAGACAGCAAACAAATTTGTCTAATATAAATTTAAATAAACTTATATTTTTAAATAGTACTGTTTCTTTTCACGAAGAATACTCTCCTCAAGAAGGTATAGAGTCACTTCAGGAGTTTTCAAATAGAATTCGTTTAATGTTTACAACTTATTCTTTTTTTGAAAAAAAAATGAAAGAGTTTTTTTATAATGAAGCTATTTTTGAAAAAGAAGAAGTAAAAGCAAGGTGGGATTTAATTCATCATAAAAATGGTAGAGAAGTAATAGATTTTCTGGCAAATTATAGTGCAGAAAGTAAATTATTATGGAATAGATGGTATACAGCAATAGAAAACAACACTTTACCTTGTAAAATTATTGTTGGTAAAAATGATACTGTATTTAAAGAAATTGAAGCTATATATTTAGCCAAAGAACTATCAAATAGCACACTACATTTTATTGATAACTGTGGGCATTATCCAATGTTAGAAAAACCTGAATATTTAGTTGACCATATTTTAAAAACTTAATTTTTATTTAAATATAATTTCATTAATTTAGAAACAAATTATATTAATGAATAGTATTGATTGGAAAAGACAAGGTAATTTTGTTTCAGTTTTTAATAGACAAGTTTTTACAATAGATACATTATCAATTGTAAAAGAGGATAAAGGTTTAAAAGAAAATTTGGTAATTCTTCATGGCTATCCTACTTCTTCTTTCGATTATCATAAAGTTTTACCAGCACTTTCTAAAAAGTATAGAATAATTATTCATGATCATCTTGGTTTTGGATTTTCTGATAAACCCTTAGATTTTTCATACTCTTTAGTGGAACAAGCAGATATTGCTTTACAGTTATGGAAGCAGCTAGAATTAAAAAATGTAACAATTCTTGCTCACGACTATGGAACATCTATAGCTACAGAAATTCTTGCAAGACATAATAAAAATCAAATTAATTTAAATATAAAAGAACTCATTTTATGCAATGGTTCCATGCATATAGAGCATTCTAAATTAAGAGTTATTCAAAAACTTTTAAAAAATAAGTTCACTGGTAAATGGGTTGCTAAACTTACTAATTTTATAATTTTTAAGAAAAATATGAAAAATATATATTTTAATAAATCTAAAATTTCTGATGATGAACTTAAAGAAATGTGGCTACAATTAGAATATAATAATGGCAAAAAAGTTATTCATAAACTAACAAATTACATAAATGAGCGTTATTATTTTTGGCATAGATGGATAGGTGCTCTAGAACAAACAGAAATTCCAACAAAAATAATTTGGGCAAAAAACGATCCAATAGCTGTTCCACTCATAGCAGAGTTAATTCATAAAGAAATACCTAACAATCAACTTTTTTGGCTAGAAAATTGTGGGCATTTTTTAATGTTAGAAAAACCAAAAGAATTTATAAAATTAGTTCTAAAAAACTAGCACTATTCTTCTTCAGAACTTTCTTTTCTAGATTTTATTTTTCGAGAGCCTTCATACAATTCGTATTTTACAAACTTACAATCCAAATCCCCATTTTTTAAAGCAATTCTTTTAGATGTGCGTAAACCTACAGATTTTAAAGCATCTGTATCTGAAGTAATTAACCAAGCTTTAGAACCTGGGTAATTGTGCTTTAAAGTATCTCCTATTTTTTTGTAAAACTCTCGTGTATCAATATTTAAACGTTCTCCATAAGGTGGATTAAATAAAATTGTGGTATTACCAAAAACTTCTTTAGTCGAATTAAAAAAGTTTACATGATGAACCCCAATAAACTCTTCTAAATTTGCAGAAATAACATTTGCTTTTGCTTTTTGAACTGCAGATGGTGCTTTATCAAAACCCATAATTTTAAAATGTGATGAACGAATTTTCTTTAGCAAAGCATCTTGAATTGTAAAATATAAATCCTCATCATAATCTTTCCAGTTTTCAAAAGCAAAGAGTTTTCTGTTGATGTTTGCAGGAATATTATTGGCAATCATTGCTGCTTCAATCAATATTGTTCCAGAACCACACATAGGGTCTATAAAATTTTCATCACCTGTATAACCAGATAATAAAACCATACCAGCAGCCAAAACCTCATTAATAGGTGCAATATTAGTAGCAGTTCTATATCCACGTTTATGCAGAGAATCTCCAGAAGAATCTAAAGAAACAGTTAACCAGTCTTTCTGAATATGAATATGAATTTTTACATCTGGGTATTTTAAATCTACATTTGGTCTTTTATGGTATTTATGTCTAAAATAATCTGCTATTGCATCTTTAGATTTTAAAGAAATATAGTGTGAATTAGATGTAAAATTCTTTGAGTTTACAACTGCACCAATAGCAAAAGTACCCTCAGCATCTAAATGGTTTTCCCATTTAATTTTTTGAATAGCTTCATACAAATCTTCTTCATCATAAATTTTACAGGTTTTAATTGGTTTTAATATACGTACAGCAGTTCGTAAAGCTATATTTGCTTTATACATAAAACCTTTATCACCTCTAAAAGAAACACTTCTTACAGCTTCCTTTATATCTTGTGCACCTAATTTTTTAAGTTCATCAGCCAAAACACCTTCCAAACCAAAAAGTGTTGTTGCTGTCATTTTAAAATCTTTATTCATACTCATAAATCTAGAGTGCAAAAATACATTTTAAAAAAAGGATATTTTAGAAAATATAAATTTCATTTTTTCTAAAGTAAGATTTAACTACTTTTGCTGACTTAGGTTTTATATGGAAACAAAAGATTGGTTTACAGAATGGTTTAACACACCTTATTATCATATTTTATATAAAGATAGAAATGATACTGATGCTCAGTTATTTATGAAAAATATAACTAGCTTTTTATCATTATCTAAAAAAGCACATATTTTAGATTTACCTTGTGGTAAAGGACGTCATTCTGTTTTTTTAAATTCTTTAGGATATACAGTAACTGGTGGAGATTTGGCTGAGAATAGTATTAAAATTGCTAAAGAATATGAAAATGATACTCTGCACTTTAAAGTGCATGATATGAGAAAACTTTTTAATAACAAATATGATGCTGTTTTTAATCTCTTTACCAGCTTTGGTTATTTTGAAGATGATAATGAAGATATTTTAATTTTAAAAAATATTAAAAACGGACTAAAGCATGATGGTTATTTTGTTTTTGACTTTTTAAACGCAAATTTTGTAAAAAATAATCTTGTAAAGAAAGAAGTGAAAGTTGTTGATAAAATTGCCTTTAACATTACAAGAGAAATTTCTAATGGTTTTATTTTTAAAAATATAACATTTTTTGCTGATGGTAAAAATCATTCTTTTACTGAAAAGGTTAAATATTTAGATCTAAAAAAAATGGAAACTTATTTTACTAAAGTAGGTTTTAAAATTATCAATACTTTTGGAGATTATTCTCTAAATACATTTAATACAGAAACTTCTAACAGATTAATTATTGTAGCAAAATGAATTATATCTTATTAATTTTATCTGTATTATTAGGCTCTATATTAGTTTTGTTTGTAAAACCAAATAAATATAGTGTTCGATTATTGTTAGCTTTTAGTGGAGCATATTTATTATCTGTAACTATTTTACATTTGTTACCAGATGTTTATACTATAACTTCTAGTGGAAATTTAGTAGGTTTTTTTATTTTGGCAGGTATTATTTTACAATCTGTATTAGAATCTTTTTCTAAGGGCGCAGAACATGGTCATATTCATATTCATACTGATAGTAACAAATTTCCAACCCTACTTTTTGTAAGTTTATGTTTACATGCATTCTCTGAAGGATTACCAATTCTTAATGCTGATGCTAATTTACTTTGGGCAATTCTTGTACATAAAATACCTATTGCAATTGTATTAACTACATTTCTTCTTCATGCCAATTACTCTAAAAAAATTGTTTTTAGTTTTATATTTTTCTTTGCGTTAATGAGTCCTGTTGGTCTTTTGATGGGAGATTATCTACCTTTTTTTACAACTTATAATACAGAAATTACTGCACTTATAATAGGCGTATTTTTACATATTTCAACAATAATATTATTTGAAAGTACAGAGAATCATAAGTTTAACTTCAGAAAATTTATTGCCATCTTATTAGGAATACTTCTTACTGTTTTTACTTTATAAATGAAGCAGCTAGTTTGCTACTTCATTTATAAACTTAATACGCATTAAACGCAGTTCATCTTCATCATAATCACCATCAAACTCATCTAGAGCATCTTGTATTTTATCTGTTTCAGCATCCATAAAATACTCGTGTATTTCTTCTTGTTGATCTTCATCTAGCAAATCATCTAAGGCGTAATTGATATCCAATTTGGTTCCAGAAAATATAATTCTTTCCATCTCCTTAATCAACTCGTTTATTTCTAGCCCTTTAGATTTTGCAATGTCTTCTAATGGTAATTTTCTATCTGTATTTTGAATGATATATAATTTTAAACCAGAATTTACACCTGTACTTTTTACAATTAAATCATCTGGTCTTAAAACATCATTTTCATCAACATAAGTTGCAATTAGTTTTACAAAATCTTTCCCAAACTTCCTGGCCTTTCCTTCTCCAACTCCATGAACTTTAGAGAGTTCTTCTAAATTAACAGGGTATTTTAAAGCCATATCCTCTAAAGATGGATCTTGAAAAACAGCAAATGGTGGTACACCTTGCTTTGAAGCTACTTTTTTTCTAAGATCTTTTAATAGTTTTACTAATTTTTCATCAGCAACTCCACCTGCAGATTTAGAATTAGTAATTATAGCATTATCATTCTCTTCACTATACACATGATCTTCTGTCATCATAAAAGAAGTAGGATTTTCTATATAGTTTTCTCCTTCTTCAGTTAATTTTATAACACCATACTGTTCTATTTCTTTTTTGATATAGTTTACTACTAAAACTTGGCGAATTAAAGCCATCCAGTAAGAGGCAGGTTTGTGTTTACCAATTCCAAAAAATGGTTGTAAATGAGTTTTATGAGAAGTCAATAAAGCATTTTCTTTACCAACTATTGTATTAATCACTTCTTTAGATTTATATTTTTGAAGTGTATCTTTAATTACATTCAATAAAATAGAGACGTTTTCTTTAGCTTCATGTTTTTTCTTTGGGTTTCTAGAATTATCATCCATATCTGCTCCTTCCCCATTTACTTCATCAAAATCTTCTCCAAAATAATGCAATAAATATTTACGTCTGTTCATAGAAGTTTCTGCATAACCAACAACTTCTTGTAGTAATGCATGCCCAATCTCTTGCTCTGCAACTGGTTTACTAGCCATAAACTTTTCTAGCTTTTCAATATCTTTATAGGCATAAAAAGCTAAACAATACCCTTCTCCATCATCTCTCCCTGCTCTACCTGTCTCTTGGTAATAGCTTTCAAGACTTTTTGGAATATCATGATGAATTACATAACGTACGTCTGGCTTGTCAATTCCCATTCCAAAAGCAATTGTAGCAACAACTACATCACAATCTTCCATTAAAAACATATCTTGATGTTTTACTCTTGTTTTTGCATCTAAACCTGCATGGTAAGGAACAGCTTTAATGCCATTTACTTGTAAAATTTGAGCAATTTCCTCAACTTTTTTTCTACTTAAGCAGTAGATAATCCCAGATTTTCCTTCGCGTTGTTTTACAAAACGTATAATATCTTTTTCTACCTCTTTGGTTTTGGGCCTCACTTCATAAAATAAATTAGATCTATTAAAAGAGGCTTTAAATCTATTAGCATCTGTAATTCCAAGAGTTTTTAAAATATCTTCTTGTACCTTTTCTGTTGCTGTTGCTGTTAAACAAATAACAGGCACATTATCTATAGCTTTAATAATGTGTTTTAAATTTCTGTATTCTGGCCTAAAGTCATGACCCCATTCAGAAATACAATGCGCTTCATCAATAGCAACAAAAGAAATTTTCTGAGTTCTTAAAAAAGTAACATATTCTTCTTTAATTAAAGATTCTGGCGCAACATAAAGTAATTTTGTAATACCATTTGCTATGTCTGATTTAACTTGCGCAACTTCAGTTTTATTTAAAGAAGAATTTAACACATGTGCAACTCCATGATCTTCAGAAATACCTCTAATTGCATCTACTTGATTTTTCATAAGTGCAATAAGTGGAGAAACTACAATTGCAGTTCCTTCTTTCATTAAAGCTGGTAATTGATAGCATAAAGATTTACCACCACCTGTTGGCATTATTACAAAAGTGTTGTTGTTTTCTACAATACTTTTTATTACTTGTTCTTGTAAGCCTTTAAACTTATTAAATCCAAAAAATTTTTTTAGAGGACTATGTAAATCCATATAAATATTTATTTGATTGAAATGAAATTAGAAATCACGAATTCTTATATTTGTCGAAAGCTAATTTTATAGTAAATTTGCTTGTTTCGTATACCTAAAGATATAACTTTTTTTTATTCTGATAAAAACATAAAGTGTGAAAGATACTTCTAAAATTATTGCTAACGCAAAAAAGACAATTATAGCAGAAAGTAAGGCCATTTTACACATGGCAGAACTAGTAAATGATAACTTCGAAAATGCTGTAACAGCAATACATAATTCAAAAGGAAGAGTAATTGTTACTGGAATTGGAAAAAGTGCCAACATTGCAACCAAAATTGTAGCAACATTTAATTCAACAGGTACTCCTGCTGTATTTATGCATGCAGCTGATGCAATTCATGGTGATTTAGGTAATGTTTTAGAAGATGATATTGTAATTTGTATTTCTAAAAGTGGAAATACTCCAGAAATAAAAGTTTTGGTTCCTCTAATAAAAAATTATGGAAATAAAATTATTGCAATAACAGGTAATATTGATTCTTTTTTAGGTACAAATGCAGACTTTACTTTAAATACTTTTGTAGAAAAGGAAGCTTGTCCAAACAACTTAGCTCCAACAACAAGTACAACTGCTCAATTAGTTATGGGAGATGCTCTTGCTGTATGCCTATTAGAGTTAAAAGGTTTTACAAGTAAAGATTTTGCAAAATATCATCCAGGAGGTGCTTTAGGAAAACGCTTATACCTTCGTGTTTCTGATTTGATAGAAAATAATGCTTTACCTCAAGTTTCTGAAAATGATTCAGTTGCAAAAGTTATTATAGAAATATCAGAAAAAAGATTAGGGGTTACAGCTGTTGTAAATGATAAAAAAATTGTAGGCATTATAACAGATGGTGATATTCGAAGAATGCTAAGCAAAACTACAAAAATAGAAGATTTTACTGCAAAAGATATTATGGGTAAAAACCCAAAAACTATTGATGTTGATGCTATGGCTATTGAAGCACTTGACGCTTTAGAAAATAATAGTATTACTCAAATTTTAGCTGTTGATTATGAAAATAATTACGCAGGTGTTGTACATTTGCATGACTTAATTAAAGAGGGTATTTTTTAATGACTGCAAAACAAAAAGAAATGTCTTTTTTAGGACATTTAGAGGAACTAAGATGGCATTTGGTTAGAAGTGCTGCAGCTATATTTATTTTAGCTATAGTTTTTTTTGTATTTGCTAAAGAAGTTTACAATCACTTTTTATTAGCACACTTAAAACCAGACTTTATCACATATCAATTATTCTGTGATTTTTTTAATTTATTTGGTATGGATAGTGCTTTTTGTAGTATTAATTTTGCAGAAAAAAAACTACAAAGTATTAAGGTAACTTCTCAGTTAATGAACTCTATATGGTCTTCATTAATTTTAGGAGTTATTGTTGGTTTTCCTTATATTTTATGGGAAATATGGAGGTTTATCTCTCCAGGACTAACTCCAAAAGAAATAAAAAAATCTAGAGGATTTATTTTTATAGCTTCATTTTTATTTTTTATTGGTGTATTATTTAGTTTTTATGTAATAGCACCTATATCAATACAATTTTTATACAATTATCAAATTACTGATGCTATTGAAAACAGCTTTACACTTGAGTCTCATATAGGCTTAGTAACCAACATGCTATTAGGAGTTTCTGTGCTATTTGAATTACCAGTATTAATATATTTCTTAACAAAAATAGGATTAATAACTCCTGCATTTTTAAGAAAATATAGAAAACACGCATTAGTAGTTGTACTAATTTTAGCAGCAATTATTACACCACCAGATGTTGCAAGTCAAGTAATAGTTGCAATACCCATATTAATATTATACGAAATAAGTATAAGAGTTTCAGCAAGAGTTATTAAAAATCAAGAAAAGAATGCCAACAAAAGTTAAAGAATTTAATGAGTATCGTCAGAAAATGAACGAGAAAATTTTAGCTACTGATAATAAAGTTATCAAAAGAATATACAATTTAGATACTAATGCTTACGCAGAAGGTCAATTATCAACAAAAACAAAAGAGCTTTTAGGTTTAGTTGCTTCTGCAGTTTTAAGATGCGATGATTGTATTGCATATCATTTAGATACCGCTTTTAAAAGAGGTGTAACCAAGCAAGAAATGATGGAAACTATGTCTATAGCAACATTAGTTGGTGGTACAATAGTTATACCACACTTAAGAAGAGCTGTAGAATTCTGGGATGCTTTAGAAAGCGAACAGGATTTATAATTAATTTAAGAGTAGCTTATTTTTACTTTATTATATTTGGTAAATGATTTTAAAAGCAGAAGACATTCAAAAACTTTATGGTTCTAGAAAAGTTGTAAAAGGCATTTCTTTAGAAGTACAACAAGGTGAAATTATTGGTCTTTTAGGCCCAAATGGAGCTGGAAAAACAACTTCTTTTTATATGATTGTTGGTATGATTAAACCAAACCATGGAAAAATTTTTTTGAATGACGAAGAAATAACCAATGATGCTATGTATAAAAGAGCACAAAAAGGAATTGGTTATTTAGCTCAAGAAGCTTCTGTTTTTAGAAAATTATCTGTAGAAGACAACATAATGTCTGTTTTACAATTTACCAACTTATCTAAAAAAGAACAAAAGATAAAATTAGAATCTTTAATAGAAGAATTTAATATTGGTCATGTTCGTAAAAATAGAGGAGATTTATTATCTGGAGGTGAAAGACGTAGAACAGAAATTGCACGTTGTTTAGCCTCAGATCCAAATTTTATTTTACTAGATGAGCCATTTGCAGGTGTAGACCCAATTGCTGTAGAAGACATACAAAGTATTGTTGCTCAATTAAAAAATAAAAATATTGGTATTTTAATTACAGATCATGATGTACAAGCAACTTTAGCTATTACAGATAAAACGTATTTAATGTACAATGGAAGTATTTTAAAAGAAGGTACTCCAGAAGAATTAGCTGCAGATGAAATGGTTCGTAAAGTTTACCTTGGTAAAGATTTTGAACTAAAAAAGAAAAGAACATTCAACTCTTAAAAAACTTTAAGTTCATATAAAATATAGAATACTATTTTTTATATGAACTTATTTTCTTTTAAAGGTTTGCAGTTGTTGTTTTAATTAAAGCACTAAACTTAAAACAAGCTCCACTCTTTTTATCTATTCTATTTTCTATTGATATTTCTCCACCCAATCTTTCTACAATAGCTTTAACAGTTGCTAAACCAATACCTGTATTTTGATTATGAGTATTCTCTAAAGTTTCAAACATATCAAATACTTTATTCCAGTATTTTTCATCAACTCCAGGACCATTATCACAAAAAATAATATGATATTTTTCTTTGTCTTTACTAAAATCAACATCAATTTCTACTTTTGGTTTATCACAAAATTTTATAGAATTTGATAATAAGTTTTGAAATATTTGAACAAATCCAATTTTTGAACTTACAATATCAATATCTAAATCATCAGTGTTCAATACCACTTTACTTTGAACATCAATATTGCTAACAATACTTTTTAAAATAGTTTTTAGATTAAACTCTTCAAATACTATATTTTCTGTATTTACTTTTGTGTATTCTAAAATTTCATCAATTAAATTACTCATGTAAACCATTCTATCTCCAATCAAATTTACTTGATCCTCTGCAACTGTGTTTTCAAATAGTTTAATATGATCTTCTTTTAAAACTTGAATAAGAAAATTAACACCATTTATAGGTGATTTTAAATCATGAGTTAATCTATAAGCAAAGTTATTTAGTTGCTCGTTTAACTTTATTACTTCTTGGTTAACAGCTTTTAATTCACTATTTTTTTTTCTTAGTTCTAATAAGCTAACTACCTGTTTTGCTAAAAGCGCTAAAGAATCTTTTTGATTTTGATTTAGGTTTTTTGGTTTATTATCAATTACACAAAGTGTTCCTAAAGGATAACCTTCTGATGAGTTTAAAGGTGCACCTGCATAAAACACTACATTAGGGTCTTCTGTTGTAAGAGGATTATCAAAAAAACGATTATCTTTTCTGGCATCATTTACAATCATTAACTCTTCTGGCTTTAAAATGCTATGTGCACAAAAGGCTAGCTCTCTAGGTGTTTGAGTTGCATTTAAACCATGAGCAGATTTAAACCATTGCCTATCTTTGTCAATAAGTGATATTAAAGCAATTGGAGTGCCACAAATTGCAGATGCAATTTTAGCTATAGCATCATAATCTTCTTCTGGTAAAGTATCTAAAATTTTATATTTTTCTAATACTTTTAATCTTTCATCTTCGTTTTGGGGGAGAACTGCAGATTTCATTTATTACTTGTTAAGATGTTAAGTTTTTTATTATTGATGTAATTAAGTACAATATAATTATTAAAGGTATAGCTAAAAAGTTAAATAACACAATTAACACAATAGAAATTAAAATAAAAAGGTACAAGAACCAATTTTTAGAAAAAGAAAAATTTTTAACTTTAAGAGAGAATAAACGAATTTCTGAATTCATTAAAAAACTTAAAATCCAAGTTAAAATGATTAGAAAATAATTATTGTTTAGAATATTTATAACAAAATCAATAGTTGTAGATTCTTTTATAAGTGGTAATGATATTACAACTAAACACATAGCTGGTGTTGGCAAGCCTATAAACGAATCTGTTTGTCTTGTATCTATATTAAAATTTGCTAATCTGTAACAAGCAGCAAGTGTAATAATAAAACCTATTAAAGAAATACCAAAATAATTATCACTTACGCTATTGGTTTCTGTCAATAAATTAATTTGTATTAATTTAAACATAATTACACCAGGAACTACCCCACTTGTAACCATATCTGCTAAAGAGTCTAATTGTTTACCTAACTCTCCAGAAACATTTAAAAGCCTTGCAAAAAAACCATCAAAAAAATCTAATCCAATACCTAATAAAACAAAAATTGCAGCATATTCAAAATCGCCATTTACTGCAAAAACTGTTGCAATTGTCCCACAAAATAGATTTCCTAATGTAATTAAGTTAGGTATATGTCTAAAAAAACTCATATATTACTCTTATTTTAATTGCGAATGTAATAAAACCAATTTTACTTGTTTTGTAAATTTTGATTTTTTTTTTTGATATTTATTAGATAAAATATGCCTTTACTAAACTCTAACTTTCTACCAACAATTCCTTTTAGAAATGGTCATTTTAATACAATGTACAGACCACTATTTATGAAGGATAAAATTAGCTACAAAAGAAAAAGAATTACTACTTGGGATAATGATTTTATAGACCTAGATTTTTCATTTGTCAATTCATCTACTTTAGTAGTGCTAATTCATGGTTTAGAAGGTAGCTCAGAGTCTAAATACATGATTTCTACAAGTAATTATTTAAATAACAGACACTTAGACACTGTTTGTTTTAACTTAAGAGGTTGTAGTGGAGAAGATAATTTACTGTTAAGTACATACCATAGTGGAAAAACTGAAGATGTTGATTTTGTTATAAATTATTTGCTAGAAAACTATACTTATAAAAATATTATAATTGTTGGTTTTAGTTTGGGAGGAAATTTAACCCTTAAATATTTAGGTGAAAAGTCAGATAAGCTTTCTTCTGTCGTAAAAGGTGGAATTGCAAGTTCTGTACCTATTGATATTGCAACTGCTGAAAAAGAAATGGATAAACTAAAAAATAAACTTTATATAGAAATGTTTTTTAAAACCATGAAAAATAAAGTTTTAGAAAAAGCACATAAATTTCCTGAATATAAACTAGATAAAGATAAGTTATTTAAAGCTACACGTTTTAAACACTTAGAATATTTATATACAGCCCCAGTTTTTGGTTTTGAAAGTCCTGAAGATTATTGGGAAAAAGCAAGTTCAAAACCTTTTTTATCAAAAATAAAAAAGCCAACATTACTAATTAATGCTAAAGATGATACTTTTTTATCAGCAGAATGTTATCCTAAAAAAGAAGCAGAAAATTCAAAATATTTTTTCTTTGAAGAAACAAAATTTGGTGGTCATTGTGGTTTTATGACCTCATTTATTCCAAAAGAAAACAGGTGGTTAGAACACAGAATTGCTAAATTTATAAAAGTTAATATAGATATTGATATGCCCTAGACAATAACTGTTAAAAACAACGGTTATTTTAGTAGGTTTTATGATATTTGTAAACTGTAATTTTAAATTTAGTG
Organism: uncultured Polaribacter sp.; assembly: GCA_964565055.1. Taxonomy (GTDB): domain Bacteria; phylum Bacteroidota; class Bacteroidia; order Flavobacteriales; family Flavobacteriaceae; genus Polaribacter. Next base: position 21,671 of record CAZMDC010000012.1, read on the forward strand.
AAATACAAATTTTTAATTTTAACGCTACTATTTCCATTACTTTTTAATGCGCAAGCATTTAGAAATTATTCTAACGAATTTTTAAATATAGGTGTAGATGCTGCTGCATTAGGAATGAGTAAAGCAGTTGTAGCCAAAACCAATAACGTTAACGCAACATACTGGAACCCTGCTGGTTTGGTTGGCATAGAAGATTACCAAGGCTCTTTAATGCACGCATCTTATTTTGCAGGTATAGCTAACTATAATCATGCAGCGTTTGCAATGCCTATAGATAAAGAAAGTGCTTTTGGTTTTTCAATAATTCGTTTTGGTGTAGATGATATTTTAAACACTACAGAGCTTATAGATAATGATGGAAATATAGATTTTAATAGAATAAGTCTTTTTTCTGCAGCAGACTATGCTTTTAATATTGCCTATGCTAGAAACCTTATTTTTAAAGATTTAAAATTTGGAGTAAACGCAAAAATAGTAAGAAGAATTATTGGTGATTTTGCCTCTTCTTGGGGTTTTGGTTTTGATGCTGGTATTCAGTTTGAAAGAAACAATTGGATGTTTGGCTTAATGGTTAGAGACATTACAACTACGTTTAATAGTTGGGCTATAAATGAAGATGAGTTTGATAAAATTAGTGGTGCAATTCCAGGTCAAAATCAAGAGTTACCAGAAACTACAGAAATTACTAAACCTAAACTTCAACTTGGTGTTGCTAAAGATTTTAGAATTGGACGATTTTTCCATTTACTTACAGAAGTGGATTTAAATGTTCGTTTTGAGCAAACAAATGATATATTTTCGTCAGAATTTGGAAGTATAGATCCAGCTGTTGGATTACAATTAGATTACGATAAACTTGTTTTTTTAAGATTAGGAGTTGGCAATTTTCAAAATATTAGAGAATTCGATAATTCAAAATCTCTAACTACTCAACCTAATTTTGGTGTTGGTTTTAATTACAAAGGCATTCAAATAGACTATGCATTAACAAATATAGGTAGTGTTGGCAATGCTTTGTATTCAAATATTTTTTCTGTTACTTTCGATTATAATTTTTTTAGACGATAATTATATATGAAAAACAAATACCTTGTTTTAGTATTATTTTTAGCACTTACAAACAGTGTTTTAGCACAAGTTCAACTTTCTGTTTATTCTGAAGTTAGTATTATAACTGCTGGGCCAGGAACAGAATTGTATGAATCATTTGGACATTCTGCCATAAGAATTAAAGATCCTATTTTAAAATTAGACTTAATTTATAACTATGGGATGTTTGATTTTAACGCACCTAATTTCTATACAAATTTCACAAAAGGCAAACTTAAATATCAATTAGGCAGGTATCGTTTTGATTATTTTTTAAATAGTTACAAACAACAAAAACGTTGGGTAAAACAACAGGTTTTAAATTTATCACAAAAAGAAAAGCAAGCTTTTTTTATGTATTTAGAACAGAATGCATTACCAGAAAATGCATCTTATTTTTACGATCCTTATTTTAATAATTGTGCAACAAAACTTAGAGATATTACTAAATATATATTAGCAGATAAATTACAATTTGCAAACACAAAATTAGATAAAAAATTGTCTTTTAGACAATTAATGGATAGAGAAATTTATTGGAATACTTGGGGAAGTTTTGGAATTAATTTAGCATTAGGTTCTAAATTAGATGCAACTGCAACTTTTGAACAATATATGTACTTACCAGATTACGTATATCAAATTTTTAAAAGTAGCAATATTTTTGTAGAAAATCAGCTAGAGAGTTTAGTTAAAAGAGAGGTAGTTTTGCTAGATTTTAAGGAAAAACAACAAAAAATATCAGTATTTAATCCTTTTTTAATTTTTAGCATTATTACTTTAATAGGTTTATTTTTTACTTTTAACGATTATAAAAATAACAAAAGAGCAAGATTTTTAGATTTTACATTGTTATTCACAACAGGTTTTATTGGTCTATTAATTTGTTTTTTATGGTTTTTTACAAATCATTCTACAACACCAAACAACTTTAATGTTTTATGGGCTTTTGCTCCAAATATTATTGTATCTTTTTTAATGTTAACAAAACAACCTAAAAAATGGTTGAAAAATTATTTTAGGTTTTCATTACTGTTACTTCTAGTAATTCCATTTATATGGTTTCTTAAAATTCAACAATTACCATTAGTAATTTTGCCATTTTTAGTGTTATTAGTTGCTAGATACTTGTTTTTATCTTTTTATATTGATAATAAAATAATTAAATAATCGTGCTTTGATTGATACTGATTTACAAATTATCCCTTTTGAAAAGCAATACTCAAAACATTTTTATGAGTTAAACGCTTTTTGGTTAAAAAAATATTTTTACATAGAACCTTATGATGAAAAAGTATTAAGTGAGCCTCAAAAATATATTCTAGATCCTGGAGGTTTTATTTTTTTTGCAAAGTATAAAGGAGAAATTGCAGGAGTTGTATCACTAATCAATCAAAATACTTATTTTGAATTGAGTAAAATGGCTGTTAATCCAGAATACCAAGGGTTAAATATTGGTAAAAAACTAGTGGAGCATTGTATTGAATTTGGTAAAACTAAAGGTTGGCCAAGTATTACTTTGTACTCTCACAGATCTTTAGAAACTGCAATACATTTATATAGAAAAATGGGTTTTAAAGAAATACCAGTTGAAAAAGATGTACATTATAAAAGAGCAAATATTAAAATGCTTTTAGAGCTATAGTTGTAAATTCTTAATCAAAAAAAATTATAAAAAACTTTGAATTGCTAGTTCATAACCTTTTAAACCAAAACCAAAAATTACTCCTTTTGCTGCTGGTGCTATGTAACTTTTTTGTCTAAATTCTTCACGAGCATGTATATTAGAAATATGCAATTCAACCACAGGTGTTTTTATGCTTTTTACAGCATCTCCAATACCAACAGAGGTATGTGTATATGCAGCTGCGTTTAAAATAATACCATCAAAATCAAAGCCAACTTCTTGTATTTTATCAATAAGCTCTCCTTCTATATTGGTTTGGTAATAAAAAAGTTCTACGTTTTTGAACTTTAATTGTAATGAACTAAAAAATTCTTCAAAAGTTTCTGAACCATAAATTTCTGGTTCACGTTTTCCTAATAAATTTAAGTTAGGACCATTAATGATTATTAATTTCATTATAAATTTTTATTTCTTTTTCTTAGTTGGTACATCTAATTTTACAATATTAATTATAGCTGCTTTCCCTTCATCTAAATTTGCAATCACCTCATACTCTCTTCTAAAGTCGTAAAGCTTTAGTTTTGTAGTATTTGTTTTTAACTTACCTGAATTTACAGTTATAATTTTAAAAATATTTTCTTTTCTATCTAATTCAAAAGTAATTCGTTTTTTACTTTTAGTTACTTTAAAGTTCTCTAATACTGGTTTATCATTCTGTAAAATAGTTATAATGTCACCATCTTGAACTCCATAATCCCAAATATCAACTTTTATATTACTTGAGTAAACAAAAACAGATACTTTTTCACCTGATTTAATTTTAGTTTCACTAAATTTTTTCAAGTAATTTTCAGGCTTTAATTCTTCTTTAACAATACTATCTACTTTTTTTACTTTTTTTATCTTTTTGTATACTTTTTTTACTTTTTTCTCGACAAAATTTGTGCTAACTAATTTAATTTTTCCAGTTGCACAGGTGTCTTTATCATCGTAAATACCAATAAATTTACCATCCAAACTTTTTTTATTTGTATTACCTTTAAACTTACCTTTAAAACTTACAAAACAAAATTCTTCTGGTAAAAATTTAGATTTTGTATACAAAATATCACTTTCTTTAAATTGAATATTATTGTTTTTATCATTATAATATCCTCTTATATAAGATTTCGTTTCATTTTCACCATCCATATCTGTATAAGAATATCCTTCTATATAATTACTGTATTTTAAATTAAATTGAATTTTATAGGATATAAGTTGATTGTCTTCTAAAACAATAGCCCCAAGCAACTCATAATCAAAACGTTTTGTTTCTTGAGAATTTATTGAGTAAAAAGAAAAACAGTAAATAATTAAATAAATAATATTTTTCATTATTTTTTTTATCTATCTTGTAACAATATTAACCAAAATTATTGTACAAATGAAAAAAACACTAACTATTTACACGTTTTTATTTGCGTTTTTAGCATTTTCTTTTAATGTTCAAGCATCTTTTCCTGTAAAGAAAAAAACAAAAACAGTAGAAGTTGTTAAAGGCGAAACTGTTGAAAAATCTGATGTAAATACATTTACACCTGTAGCAAGCTCAGGAAAAAGCCAAACTGCAGCTTTATTACTTTCTATATTTTTAGGAGGTTTAGGAATAGATCGTTTTTATTTAGGGTATACTTTATTGGGTATTCTTAAGTTGATAACATTAGGAGGTTTTGGAATTTGGTACGTTATTGATTTAATATTAATAATTACTGGAGATTTACAACCTAAAAATGGAAGTTACTCTAAAACTTTATAAACACTATGTAACAATTTAAAACCACCTTTCTAAGGTGGTTTTTTTTATAGAAATAATAGCTATAAAATGATAACAATACTTATTTAAAAGTAAAAAAAGGAAGCAAAATAATTGCTTCCTTTTTTACTTTTTAAATAAACGCTATATTATATTCCAAAAATTATTCCAACACCTAAGTTACTAGGGTTAAACATATCATTACTTATACCTTCATAAAAAAGAGATAGATTAGTATTATTACCAACTATAAAACCTAACATTGGCTTATAATAAAACCCACCAGCATCATTATCTGTTAAACCTATAGCATACCCTAATTTTGTGCCTAAAGATAAAGTATTAGTAAGCCTTACAGTTGTAAAACCTGAAATTGGTAAAAATTGATTTGAATCACCCTGAACTTCAACTCCTAATAAATCATAATCTTTTCCAAAATAATTTATAAACCCTGCAGAAACTCCAAACTTTATATCTTTTTTAGTAGGAAAAGCATAAGATACATCTGCACTTAATGCAAAAGAACTAAATTCTTCAATATCTCCAACTGGTGCCCCTGCATTAACACTAGCTGTAAACTGAGCATTTGCAGAAGAAATACCTAAAATTAAAGCGAATACTAAAATAATTTTTTTCATTGTTTTTGTTTTTTAAGTTAATAATAGCCTAACATACAAAAAAATAATTCTATCATAGAATTTAAGCATCCTTTTAAGTTTTTTTTAATATTTGATACATTTTTTTCTTTATACTAAATTTAAACTATTTTAAAATTAGATGTCATAAACTTAATCACTATAAATTTGTAATTTTAGCAAATGAAATGGAAAAACGCAATTAGAGATTACCAATTGTATTTAAAAATTGAAAAGGGTTTATCTAAAAATACAGTTGAAAGTTACTCTAGAGATCTAAATAAATTACTGCTATTTTTAGAACAAAATAATATTAGCCTCTCTCCTATTTCTATTGACAATGAAACCATACAACAATTTATTTATGAAGTTGCTAAAACCTTAAATGCTAGAAGCCAAGCAAGAATAACCTCTGGTTTACGTAGTTTTTTTGATTATTTGGTTTTTGAAGATTATAGAGAAACAAACCCTACAGATTTAATAGAGACTCCAAAAATTGGTAGAAAATTACCAGATACTTTGTCTGAAGATGAAATTAATGCGCTTATAAATTCAATAGATTTAAGTCATCCTCAAGGTGAAAGAAATAGAACAATTTTAGAAACTATGTATAGTTGTGGTTTACGAGTTAGTGAATTAATTACACTAAAAATTTCTGATTTATTTTTTGAAGAAGGCTTCATAAAAGTTACTGGTAAAGGAAATAAAGAACGCTTTGTACCTATACATTACAATGCCCAAAAATTAATTTCTAGATATATTAAAGAAATAAGAACTCTTTTAAAACCTAAAAAAGAATTTGAGGATACAATATTTTTAAATAGACGTGGAAATGGTTTAACAAGACAAATGATTTTTACAATTTTAAAAGATTTAGCAACAAAAATAAATTTGAATAAAAATATTAGTCCACACACTTTACGCCATTCTTTTGCAACTCATTTGTTAAAAAATGGTGCAGATTTAAGGGCTATTCAACAAATGTTAGGACATGAAAGTATTACAACAACAGAAGTTTATGTTTATTTAGATAACAGCTACTTAAAAGAAGTTTTAGATACATTTCATCCAAGAAGATAATAGTTTATTTTATTAGAAGTTTAAGAAAAGAATAAAGGCAGTAAAAACTGCCTTTATTTTAAAAAAAAATATTGTTAATTAATAAAAAAAATTAAGGATTTATTTAGTCTTCATCTTCGTCAGGTAAATTTGCATCAAAATCATCATTATCATCGAAAAATTCTTCATCATCTGCATACTCTTCCATTGCTTCTTCTAGTTTAGTACTTATTTTAACTAGATAAATGGTTTCTTCTGTTCTTACTTCAATAGCTTTTACAGTTTCACCTTTTGCATTTTTAAAGGATATAATATCTTGATAATCATATCCATCAGGATATTTTTCGATTAACATATCTAAAATATCTTTTGTTAGTTTTGCGTATTCTACGATTACTCTTTTCATAATAATTACATTTCTAATAAGTAAGCAAAAATAAGTGGTGCTACAATTGTTGCATCGCTTTCTATAATGAATTTTGGAGTATCAATATCTAACTTACCCCAAGTAATTTTTTCATTTGGTACAGCTCCTGAATAAGAACCATAACTTGTGGTTGAGTCAGAAATTTGACAAAAATAACTCCAAAAAGGTGTATCTGTTCTTTCCATATCTTGATACAGCATTGGTACTACACAAATAGGGAAATCTCCTGCAATTCCACCTCCTATTTGAAAAAATCCAATTCCATTTTTAGAATTATCTGTATACCAATCTGCTAAAAATGTCATATACTCTATTCCAGATTTCATAGTACTCGCTTTCAACTCACCTTTCATAACATAAGATGCAAAAATATTTCCCATTGTTGAGTCTTCCCAACCAGGACAAATTATTGGTAAGTTTTTTTCTGCGGCTGCATACATCCAAGAATCTTTGATATCTATTTCATAATACTGCTCCAAAACTCCAGATAAAAGTAGTTTGTACATATATTCATGTGGTAAATAACGTTCTCCTTTGGCTTCTGATTCTTTCCATATTTTTACAATATGTTCTTGAATTCTTCTAAAAGCTTCTTCTTCTGGAATACAAGTATCTGTAACTCTATTCAATCCTTTTTCTAACAAATCCCATTCATCTTGAGCAGTTAAATCTCTATAATTAGGAACACGTTTATAATGAGAATGTGCAACTAAATTCATAATATCTTCTTCTAAGTTTGCACCTGTACATGAGATTATATGTACTTTATCTTGGCGAATCATTTCTGCAAAAATTTTCCCTAATTCTGCAGTACTCATTGCACCTGCTAAAGAAACTAACATTTTGTTTCCTTTGTTAAGTTGGTCTTCATACCCTTTAGCTGCATCAACTAAAGCTGCTGCATTAAAATGTAAAAAGTATTTTTCTATAAAATTGGTTATTGGTTTACTCATAATTTTTATTTTATTTTTTTGAAAGTTTTTTTACTTCAAAAATATCTGTTCTTCTGTCTTTTAAATTTCGTACACTTCCAAACTGATTCAAATCTTTTAGCAAATCTAAATCAACATCAGCAATTAAAATCATTTCTGTATTTGTAGTTGCTTCTGCTTTTATTCCATTTGCAGGAAAAGAAAAATCACATGGTGTAAATACCATAGATTGTGCATACTGAATATCCATATTATTTACTTTTGGCAAATTCCCTACACTACCAGCTATAGCTACATAACATTCGTTTTCAATTGCTCTAGCCTGTGCACAATGTCTAACTCTAGAATAGCCATTTTGTGTATCAGTTAAAAAAGGAATAAATAAAATATCCATACCTTCTTCTGCCAATAATCTACTTAATTCTGGAAATTCTGAATCGTAACATATTAGTACTCCTATTTTACCACAATCTGTATCAAAAGTTTTAAGTTCTGTACCACCTTGTAATCCCCAAACTCTTGCTTCATTAGGTGTAACATGTAATTTTTCATAACGTTCTGTTGTACCATCCCTTTTACAAATATAACCTACATTATATAGCAAATCATCTTTAATTTCTGGCATACTACCAGTAATAATGTTGATGTTGTATGAGATAGCTAATTCAGAAAATCGATTTACAACTTCTGGTGTAAACTTTGCAAGTTCTCTTATTGCTTGAGATTCTGGTAAGTGATTAAATTCTGCCATTAATGGCGCATTAAAAAACTCAGGAAAAAGTGCAAAATCTGATCTATATGCAGAAACTGAATCAATAAAAAACTCTGCTTGCTCCATAAGTTCTTCAAGGTTTTTATACAAGCGCATTTGCCATTGAATTAAACCCAAACGAACTACGGTTTTTTTTGTAGCTGCTTTTTTAGACTTTTTTTGATAATAAATGTTATCCCATTCTAAAAGTACAGCAAACTCACCTGAATTTGCATCACCCTCTAAATAGCCTTTTAATATTTTTGATGGATGAAAGTCATTAGAGATTTGAAAGTTTAAAACAGGATCATGTATCTCTTTGCGTTTAACTTTTTCTATATATTGTTTTGGCGATAATTCATCAGCAAATTTGTGATAATTTGGTATTCTACCTCCAAAAACGATACCTCTTAAATTTAGTTTTTCTGTAAGTTCTTTTCTGTAATCGTACAACCTTCTTCCTAAACGTAAGCCTCTATATTCTTTTTTGATAAATACATCTATTCCATATAAAACATCTCCATCTTCATCATGTGTGCTAAAAGTATAATTACCTGTGATGTCTTCATATGTATGAGTGTCATCAAACTTGTCATAATCTACTTTAATAGATAATGCACAACCTGCTAATTCTCCATTAATTTTTATAACTATTTGACCTTCTGGAAATTTTTTTATCAACGATTCTATTTGAGCTTCTTCCCAATAGGTGTTTTCCATGTGAGAATAAATCTCAATCATTGCATCTTTTAACGCTTGATAATCATCAATAGTTAAATACTGCAATTCTATGTTTTCGATGTTTTTTATCATTTTAAAAGACTAAAAATCGTCGTCATCATTTTTAAATTTAGACAATTTGCTAAATGGATTGTTATCATCTTCATCTACAGTAGTGTCATAAGAATCATCATTAGAAGCAAATTTATAGCTCAGCATTTTGTAAAATAATTTTGCTGCTAAAAAATCTGATGATTTTTCAGTTTCATTAGGACAAAGTTCTACCATATCAAAACCAACCACATTTTTCTGATCGAAAACTGCTTTTAAAAATTCTAAAGTTTCATAATATAACAAACCACCTGGTTCTGGTGTTCCTGTAGATGGAAAAATTGAAGGATCTAATGCATCTAAATCAAACGTAATAAAAACATTAGAAGTTAATTGATCTATTACATCATCCATCCAATCTTCATTTACAGCCATATCGTGTGCAAAGAAAACTTTATCTAAATTCATATTTCTTTTTTCAGAAATATCCATACTTCTAATACCAACTTGAACTAAATTGGTTGTAGAATTTGCTTCATAAACTGCACAAGCATGGTTGCATTTAGAACCTTGATATTCTTTACGCAAATCTGCATGAGCATCAATATGTAAAACAGTTAAGTTATCAAAACATTCATTAAAAGCTCTAATTGTTCCTATAGAAATTGAATGCTCACCTCCAAAAACAGTTACAAATTTATTTCTGTTAATGTATTTTTTAGTTTCCTGATGTACAGCATCTACAACTGCTTCTGGAGAAGAGTTTTCTGTAATTGCATCAGCTAAAAAAACACCTTCTTTATATACTTCAGAATCTGTTTCAATATCATAAAGTTCCATATTTTCTGATGCATCTAAAAAGGCTTTAGGCCCTTTGTCTGCTCCTTTTTGCCAAGTACTTGTTCCATCATAAGGAACAGGAATAATTACAATTTTTGATGTAGACAGGTTTCCAAGTTCTTGTGGAATTCCTGCATAAGTTTGATTTGTTTTCATTTTAATTTAATAAGTTAATAGCCAAGAATAGATAATAATTCGCTACTTTTTTGTTGTTCTTTAAATATTTTAATTGATAATTCTCCTTTATCATTTCTATCGATAATTAAGTGTTTTGGATGTGGAATTAAACAATGTTGTAAACCTCCAAAACCACCAATTGATTCTTGATAAGCGCCTGTGTTAAAAAAACCAATATACAAAGGTTTATCTTTCTCGTAAACAGGTAAGTAAATACCATTTATGTGTTGTTCTGAGTTGTAATAATCATCACTATCACAAGTTAAACCACCTAATAAAACACGTTCGTATTTATAGTTCCATTTGTTAATTGGCAACATTATAAAACGTTTGTTTATAGCCCAAGAATCTGGTAATGTTGTTATGAAAGATGAATTTATCATATTCCAACGCTCTCTATCATTTTGTTTTTTCTGATACAAAATTTCATAGATTGCTGCTCCAGATTCACCAACTGTGAAGCTACCAAATTCAGTAAAAATGTTAGGTACATCTACTTTTGCTTCTTTACAAGCTTCGTTAATTTGATTAATGATTTCATCTATCATATAGGCATAATCATAATCGAAAGCTAATGAGTTTTTTATAGGAAAACCACCTCCAATATTTAAACTATCTAAAGTTGGGCACACTCTTTTTAAGTTGATGTACACATTTAAACATTTCATTAATTCGTTCCAATAATAAGCATTATCTCTAATACCTGTATTGATGAAAAAATGCAACATTTTTAAATCTACCTGTTCATTATGTGCGATTTCTTTTTCATAAAATGGCACAATATTTTTATAACCAATTCCAAGTCTGGAAGTATAGAACTCAAATTTTGGTTCTTCTTCTGATGCAATTCTAATACCTACATTTAATTTTTCTTTGGTTTCGTTAGTTAATAAGCTTAATTCTTCAAAATTATCTATAATTGGAATACAGTTTTTATGACCAGAATTGATTAACCCCCCAATGTTTTTAATGTACTGATCTCTTTTAAAACCATTACAAATTACATAAGTAGTATCTTTAATTTTTCCTTCTTTTTTAAGATTATTTACAATATCTATATCAAAAGCAGAAGATGTTTCTATATGAATATCATTCTTTAAAGCTTCATTCAAAACGTGCTTGAAATGCGAGCTTTTTGTACAATAACTATAAAAATACTTTCCTTTATAATTATGGTTTTTTATGCTTTGGTTAAACCAGCCTTTGGCTTTATTAATGTTTTCTGATATTTTTGGTAAGTAAGTAAACTTTAATGGAGCACCATACTTTTCTGCTAATTCCATTAAATTTATACCATGCCAAAATAATTTGTTGTTTTCTGTTTTAAATTCCTCTTGAGGAAAATCGAATGTTTGTTCGATTAAATCTTTGTATTTAGTGTTCACTTTATGATTTTAATTTCTTATAATATTTATTTCCTCTAAACTAATAAGAATAGTTTAGAATCTAGAATTCTTTGTTAAAAGAATTATATCATAAAATAATTTTCATGTAAACAACATGCAACTTGGCATAAAGTTGCAGATTTTCTAGGAAGGTAAATGGAGATAACTTAATTGTTTCGTTGCATTTCCAAAATACACTATAAACCTCATTCTCCAATAAAGATTTATTTACGAACTCAAAAAAACGTAACATTTTTACTTGAATAAGTTATATCAAAAATATACATTTTTTTAATATCAAAATAAAAAACAAAAAAAAAGTGAAAATTATTTTCACTTTTAGTTTTTCTTTTAAATACTAGTCTTCAGGTGGGTAACCATGTATTTTTTCGAAGTCTTCATCGAAGTTTTCTCTAAGGTAAGAGTTTAATTTCTTCCTATAATCGTCTTTTAACCAAGTAACAAAGTTGTGTGTACTTTTAGAAATACATTTTGCATACCTGTTAATTCTATCATCTATTTCCTCCCCTAACATTTTAGCTAGAATTAAAGCATCAAAAACATCTTCGCTATTTTCGATACACATTTTTGCATGATGTACTATAGATTTTTCTAAAACACGTTTAGATGATTCTCCTGAACGAATAGTATCTATATATACAGCCTTCATATCAAAATAGGTGTCTTTAGATTTTGCAAACTCTTTTTTAACATCTGCAGGTAATTCGTATCTAAAAGTGCTTTCTATTTCTTCATCTGATAAAATAGCATTTAAATAATAATCTGGAGCTCTAAACATTTTTTGCCAGTCTAAATCTGCTCCCCAAGGTCCAAATCTGTAGAAATTGTTTCCAAGATCAACAACATCAAACGTGTTTTTATTTCCGAAAATACGTGAACCACGTCCAATCATTTGATAATAAAGCGTAAGAGATTTTGTTGCTCTATTTAAAATAATCGCTTCAATACTGGGCTCATCAAAACCTGTTGTTAAAATACTTACAGAGGTAATAATAGCATTTGGTGTTTTATGGAACCATCTTAAAATGAGTTCTCTTTCTTTTTTAGTATTTGTATTGTCTAAGTGTGCAATTGGATAGCCTGCCTTTTTAAACGCATGAAATACTTGTATAGACGTATTAATACCATTATTAAATATTAATGTTTTTTTACCTTTTGCTGTTTCTTCATAAGCTGAAACTAGCTTAGAAAGCATGTCTGTGTTTGTATATAAATCTTCAGATGATTTTACAGTATAATCTCCATTTGCCCCAACTTCTAAAGAAGTTAAACCAACATTATAAGAATACATATTTGCTTTTGCTAAGTAATCACTATCAATTAAGTCTTGAATTGATTCACCAACAAACAACTCTTGATAATTCTCATACATTGGTAATTTAATGTTTGAGCTTAAAGGTGTTGCTGTTACTCCTAGAATAAAAGCTTCATCGAAAAATTTAAATATTTTAGTAAATGAATTATAATGTGCCTCATCTACAATTACCAAACCAATATCTGAAATGTCTAATTTTTCATCATTTAACCTATTTTTCAAGGTTTCAACCATAGCTACAAAACATTCAAAATCATGCTGATCATCTAATTTTGCAGTAGAGTTTATAATTTTGTTACGTACACCAAACTCTTTTAACATTTTAGAAGTTTGCTTGCTTAACTCTATTCTATGAGTTAAAACTAGAACTTTCTTTTTAAAAGTTTTTATGTATCGTCTTACAATTTCAGAGAAAATTACAGTTTTTCCACCTCCAGTTGGTAATTGATATAATAAGTGATAATCTTTAGGTGCATTTTCGAATCTTTGAAAGATTTCTTGTAATGCATCTTTTTGATAACCATACAATTCTTTTCCTACTGTCTTTTCTGAAGTGTTTATTTCTGCCAAAAGTTTAAAAATTTAAGATACAAAAATAAGACTTAAATAAGGTTTAATGCAAGTTTAACTATAGAAATCTTGATAAATCTGTTAATGTAATGTCATAATGAGAAGCATTATGTACAGAGTTTTCGTTTCTGATGACTAATAATTGAGGTGATTGATGCATTACCTGAAACCTATACCCTACTTCATCAGATATATTTCTGTAGCGTAATAAATCTAAATAATACACTTTTAGCGGTTCATGTTCTTCTGTAAACAAATTTTCGAATTGCTTAATTAGCATACTACTAATACCACATCTTGTAGAATGTTTAAAAATTAAAACCGCTTCACTTTTAGAAATTTCTTTTATTTCTTCTAATTGATTTAAATTGGTTAAAGGAATCCAGTTTAAATATGTCTTTTTTTCAGTTTTAGGATTTTTATCTTCTTTACCTCCAAACATGCTATTAAATATACCCATTTCTATTTTTAGTTATTTTTATTAGAACAAATATACAAACTTTAATAAGTCAAAAAGTCAGTAATAACAAGGTTTTTAAGACAAAGTGACTGTTTTTGTAATTGATTTTATCTTGGTATTAATGTTGCTATATTCATTCTGAAAATTGAAAAAATAGAAAAAATGAATTTTAATAACTATACAACAAAATCACAAGAAACCATACAAATGGCGCAGCAAACTGCGCAAAGTTATGGTCATAATCAAATAGAAAACGAACATATATTTAAAGCTTTACTTCAAGTTGATGAAAATGTGTTGCCTTTCCTTTTAAAAAAATTGAATATTAATATTGGTGTTGTTACACAAGTAGTTGATAAACAATTAGAGAGTTTACCTAAAGTTTCTGGGGCAGAATTAATGCTTTCTAGAGAAGCAGGTAAAAGTTTAAATGAAGCATCAATCATTGCTAAAAACATGAATGATGACTATGTTTCTATAGAGCACTTAATATTGGCAATTTTTAAATCAAAAAGTAATATTGCTCAAGTTTTAAAAGACCAAGGTGTTACTGAAAAACATTTAAAAGCAGCTATAGATGAATTAAGAAAAGGAGAACGTGTAACTTCTCAAAGTCAAGAAGAAACTTATAATTCATTAAATAAGTATGCAAAAAACTTAAATCAACTTGCACAAGACAACAAGCTAGACCCTGTTATTGGTAGAGATGAAGAAATTAGAAGATTGCTTCAAATTTTATCTCGAAGAACGAAAAACAATCCAATTTTGGTAGGTGAACCTGGTACAGGTAAAACTGCAATTGCAGAAGGTTTAGCCCACAGAATTGTAGATGGTGATGTACCAGAAAACCTAAAAGATAAATTAATTTTTTCTTTAGATATGGGAGCTTTAATTGCTGGTGCAAAGTACAAAGGAGAATTTGAGGAACGTTTAAAAGCAGTAATTAAAGAAGTTACTAATGCAAATGGAGACATTGTATTATTTATTGATGAAATTCACACTCTAGTTGGTGCTGGAGGTGGACAAGGTGCAATGGATGCTGCAAATATTTTAAAACCAGCTTTAGCAAGAGGTGAATTAAGAGCTATTGGAGCTACTACTCTAGATGAATATCAAAAATATTTTGAAAAAGACAAAGCCTTAGAACGTAGATTTCAGAAAGTTCAAGTAAATGAACCTGATACAGAAAGTGCAGTTTCAATTTTAAGAGGTATTAAAGAAAAGTATGAAACACACCATAAAGTACGTATTAAAGATGAGGCTATAATTGGTGCTGTAGAATTATCTCAAAGATATATTACCAACCGATTTTTACCAGATAAAGCCATAGATTTAATGGATGAAGCTGCATCTAAGTTGCGTATGGAAATCAACTCTAAACCAGAAGAACTAGATGTTTTAGATAGAAAGGTGATGCAATTAGAGATTGAAATTGAAGCCATAAAACGCGAAAAAGATGAAGTTAAATTAAAATCTTTACGCTCAGATTTAGCAAATTTAAAAGAAGAACGCAATGAAATTAATGCAAAATGGAAATCTGAAAAAGAGGTTGTAGATAACATTCAAAATACTAAAGCAGCTATTGAAGATTATAAAGCTGAAGCTGAAAAAGCAGAACGTGAAGGAGATTATGGAAAAGTAGCAGAAATTAGATATGGTAAAATTAAAGTTGCTCAAGAAGAGTTAGAAGCATATCAAAAAACATTATCAGAAAATCAAAACGAAAAATCTTTAATTAAAGAAGAAGTTACATTAGATGATATTGCAGAAGTTGTAGCAAAATGGACAGGAATACCTGTTACAAAAATGATACAATCTGAGCGTGAAAAACTTTTAAAATTAGAACATCAATTACACAAAAGAGTTGTTGGGCAAGAAGAAGCAATTATAGCTATTTCTGATGCTGTAAGACGTTCTAAAGCTGGCCTTCAAAATCCTAAAAAACCTATTGGAAGTTTCTTATTTTTAGGAACAACAGGTGTTGGTAAAACAGAATTAGCAAAGGCATTAGCTGAATATTTATTTGATGATGAAAATGCTATGACTAGAATTGATATGAGTGAATACCAAGAACGTCATTCTGTAAGTAGATTAGTAGGTGCACCTCCAGGTTACGTAGGTTATGATGAGGGAGGTCAATTAACAGAAGCAGTAAGAAGAAGACCTTATTCTGTAATATTGTTAGATGAAATAGAAAAAGCACATCCAGACACTTTTAATGTGTTATTACAAGTTTTAGACGAAGGTAGATTAACAGACAACAAAGGAAGAGTTGCCGATTTTAAAAATTCAATAATTATTATGACTTCTAATATGGGAAGCCATATTATTCAGGAAAAGTTTAGTGATCCAAAAGCAGATTTAGAAGCAGTTACAGAAATTGCAAAAATTGAAGTTTTAGGTTTATTAAAAAAATCTGTTAGACCAGAGTTTTTAAACAGAATAGACGATGTAATAATGTTTACACCTCTAAACCAAGCCGATATTTTTGAAATTGTAAAACTACAAATTGCGCAATTAAAGAAAATGATTAGTAAGCAAGAAATTACTTTAGACGCAACAGATGAAGCAATTGCATATCTTGCTAAAAAAGGGTATCAGCCAGAATTTGGTGCAAGACCTGTAAAAAGAGTCATTCAGAAAGAAGTTTTAAATCAGCTTTCTAAGGAAATATTAGCTGGAAAAGTTACCACAGATAGTATTATCTTGTTAGACGCTTTTGATGATCAATTGGTTTTTAGAAATCAATCAGACTTAGTAGAAAATGATTAAGTGTAAGTTATTAAAAAAAGGGATGTTTAAACATCCCTTTTTTTTTGCTTAAATGTAAATTCACCTAATTGGTATATTTTTTTGTTTTTGCAGCATCTAATTCATAAACTACAAATATACCATGTCTGTTTCCTTTTTTTGTTAAAACATCAACTTCAAAAACCATATCTCTTGGTGCAGTATAATTTGCTTTATGAAGTTTAGCAATTCTCTCAAACATTTTACTTGGCAAATTATAACTACTCAAAAAATCACTACTATTTGTAGATTTTTCACCTACTTTAACAATAGCTATAGGCTCAATAGGTTCTTTAAAAGAGCTTATCAATAGCATAACATAAGATCTCCCTTTTTTTGCAATTATTTTAGTATTTCCAATACTATTAGTTTCATTTAAAATATTATTTACACTATGTATTTTTTTAAATCCTTCTTTTAAAAGCATTCTATCTAATTGTTTTTCAACTAAATTATTACTTTTAATGTATGCAGGATTTATATTTTTCTCTTTAGCAGTTATTCTTGATAAAATATATTTTTCAATAGACAAACCATTTAAATCATTACTCTCAACAAAATATTCAACAATAGATTTATTAGAGTTTTCTTTAAAAAAAGGAGATATTCGAGCTGCAGAATGCTCTCCTCCCACACTAAACACTAAAATTTTCCAATTTTCATTTTTTGGTTTTATACCAGCGTAAACATTATTTCGATCTTCAAACAGAGTAATGAAATTTTCTAAATCTTGTGGAGTATTAACTGTTACATTTTCTTTAGAAATATTGTGTTTTTTTTGAATACTTTTCCAAAATGATGATGATCCATATTCCTTGATTTTTTTCTGATTGTTTAAGTTTTTTAAAAAATTATGCACAACTTCGCTCTTACCTGTACCTACATAATTGTGTTTATATTTAATATTAGATAAGTCATAAAAATTAGAGGTTTTATTAACCACTTCCTTTTTATTTGTATCTAAAACTCCTAAATTTTCAAGCAATTTATTTGAATCTTCTAAGGATAATCTTTCCTCCTCTATCCATGCAGTAAGAAAATCATCTTTATTAACAAGGTTTTGTTTATTTGGCTTTATGTAAAAAGTGTCATTTTCTTTAACCACTCTAAATTTAAATTTAATCAATTTTCCATTATTCACTTTAAAATATGCTTCAACAATATCATCATTTTGTTCTGTAATATAAATTTGATTTTTCGTTGAAAAAAAACAATTAAATTTAATGTCTGATGGGTTAATTTTTATTGTAGCTAATGTGCTTGGTGCAATAAAAATTACTTGTTTTGTTTTGTAACAAGATTTCTTCATAAACTCTAAAACTACTTTTGATTGTGGACTGTTTACCAAATCTACATTTTGAGCTTTAGTGTAAATTATAAAAAACAAGTTTAATGATAACACACAGAATAATACTTTTAACTTCATAACTAAATTTTTAAATTCATCTAATAATTTTTCAAAGTTAGTTACAAGATTAATTTAGAAAAATACGGTAAATCACTTATTTTTATAAGGTATAAACCGTATTTAGTTTTTTTATATTAGTAATATGTGAGGAATAAACTCATAGAAATTCTTACGTTTTTATATATTAGCACAAATAAAACTTTTATGAAAAAATATATTTTCCTTTTCGTTATTGCTTTCAGCTTACTTTCTTGCAATTCTAATGAAACTACAACTTACTATTTAATTAGACATGCTGAAAAAGATAGAACAGACAAAACTGATAGAAATCCAAGTCTTAATTTTGAAGGGGAAAAGAGAGCACAACAATGGGCAGCTTACTTTAAAAATATTGAGTTAGATGCTGTTTATTCTACTAATTATAACAGAACTATTCAAACAGCTACACCAACTGCAATAAGTAAAAATTTAGAGATAATTAATTACGATCCTAGAAAAATGAACGACTCTATTTTTCAAACAAATACAGTAGGAAAAACTGTTTTAATTGTTGGACACAGTAATACAACACCTGCTTTTGCTAATAAAATTTTAGATAAGGATACATATAAAGACATGGATGACAATGATAATGCAAGTTTGTTTATCATTACCATAAATGGCGATTCAAAAGAAAGTAAAGTTGAGAAAGTAGATTAATTTTTAATTAATTTTCTAGTGGTTACTTTTCCTAATTTTAGGATTTTAACAAGATAAATACCTTTAGAGTAATTAGATAAATCAATATTATTAGAATCATTAATTTTTAGAAGTTCTTTACCTAAATAATTATAAACGATAATTTTATCAGCTTTAATATTAAGTTTAAAAATATCTGAACTCGGGTTTGGACTAATAATCAATGTATTACTAAACAATGAAGAATTAGTATTTAATGTAGCACAAGCATCTAAATTAAAGTTATTTTCTATTGGATCACCTGCAACAATTGTTTTTCCTTCAAAAGCTCCATAATTTAAAGGATACTTTGTTGCCCTAAATATCAAATTATTATTTCTATCATCACCTTGAGAAACAATTTCTCCATCTGAATTACTACTTGGGTTTATATAAGTCCAAACAATTTCTTTATCACTATTAATTTCAAAAACTTTTCCTTTTGCTCCTTCGCAAATTAAAATATTTCCATTAGGTAACATTTGAGCACCACTTACAATTCTAGAATAGAATTCTGAATCGTTAATTCCGTCAAAATCAGAGTAAATATATTCAAGGTTTTCTGGTCCAAAAGCGGTATTTTCAAGATAATCGTATGCTCCATTTGTAGTTTCTGGTTCTAAAATAAAAACTTCTGAATACTTTGGATCTCTACCATTACCATTATTAAATACAATAATATTATCTTCAAAAGCAAAATCTTTTTCTATAAAGTAAGCGTAATGTTGACCAAATAATTTCTGATTTTCGTCTCCCCCTTGTTTGTATGCTTGTGGGTTTCCCCATCTATATAAAAAATCTCCTCCTTTGTTTGAGTTTCCTCCAAAACTAGTGGCTGCTTCTGCTGTTGTTGTAGAGTGATCTATAATGTAAATTTCACTTAAATTACGTGAACTCAATACAATTTGGTCTCTTTCTTCGTTAAATTGTATAGAGTTAATGTGTAACCAATTTGCACTTCCATCTCCACCATTTAAAAAATTAATATCTAATTTTTCTGGTGATTTTGATACCTCTCCAAAATTTAATTTAGTGTTATCAAAATCCTGAACTAAATGTTCGTTAATATTCCATTCCCAAATTAAATCAAACTGATTTAAACCAACAGGTTTAATCTCAATAATTTTTTCGTTATATAATCTTTCTTCAGTTATGTTTGATGGATCTCTACCATTTTGAATTGCTGAATTTTTAGCCCAACTTTCTGCTATTAAAACTAATATATTTCCATTTGGCATTGGATAAATATCATGATGTTGTCTTTGAAAATTATCGTTAAATTGTTGAGACCAAATCAAATCTCCATCCCAATTAAATAATTCTACTGCACCTCCTTGGCCTCCAAATATTATATCGCTTTTACCATCATCTCTTCCTGCTCTTAGTAAATTTCCATTTGGTAACAAATAAACAGAATTTCCTGGAGGAAAATCGCTAGTCCATTCGTTAACAACTTGCCCACAATTGTTTATTAAATATGTTTTTTTAAATGACGAAAATAAAGTATAACCATCAAAAACATCATTAGTTACAGAAATTGTTCCTACTGTATTTTGAGCATTTGAAAATTGATAAATAAAAAAAATAAAGAAAAATATTTTTTTAAACATAGAAAAGAAAAATTTATGGTAAAACTACAATTTCACTGTTATATTTTCTAAATTAATTTCAGAAATTTTTATAAGATTATTTTCTTGATAAGCTTTGTCTAAATCTATTAAGTTAATGGTATCTAACTTAGGTTTGTAATTATCGTAATTTTTAAAAAGAATATCATTTACTAATTGCTGTTTTGTTGCAACTCTAAAGCGTTTTCCTCCTCCATTTGTTTGATATTCATATGCTAAATAATCTATTAAAAAACTTTGCTTATTTATCCAATAAATAAATACATCTTGAAAATCTTCTCCTCCTCCATTTTCACTAAATCTAATTTCAATTTTATAATATTCTTTACCTTTTATAGTTACATCTGGTAATTTCTTTTTATGAACAGCAGCATCATTTAGTCCAAAAGGTAAAACAGAAAAATAGTGTACTGAATTTATAGAGTTACTATATTTTACATTCATAGAATCTGCAACAACTTCTAATTTATTATTTACAAATCTTTTATAACTGTCATTTGTAATGTAATCTTCTATTGTAATAGTATCATTTTCAAAATACCTTTGCAATTTATATACACCAATTTTTCTATCTGCTTTATATGATCTATCTCTAAAATCAAAAGTTATACTAGCATTAGACACTTTATCCATACCCGATTTTTTAATACTAATATCAATAATATCTTGAGCTGTTAATTCTTTTTGTGCAGAATTACATGAACACAAAATTATGATAAAGAGAAAAAGTGAAAATCGCATTAATTATTTTTTATGTTGAGTCGCTAATAGATTTCAAAATTACATTTCTTTCACTAAACTAAAAATGTATCTTTGTATAAATTAAAAAAACAGTTTTAGATTGCAGAAAAAAATAAACATCCAAAATAAAAAAGCACGTTTCGAATATGAAATTCTAGATAAATTTGTTGCTGGAATTCAACTTACAGGAACTGAAATTAAATCAATTAGACAAAGTAAAGCTAGAATTACAGAAAGTTTTTGCGAGTTTAATGATGGTGGAGAGTTGTTTATTGTAAACATGTACATTCAAGAATATATGTTTGGCCATCATTTTAATCACAATCCAAAAAGCGAAAGACGATTATTATTAAATAAACGAGAACTAAAAAGTTTAAAAAAAGACGTAGAAGCAAAAGGAAATACTATAGTTCCTTTACGTTTATTTATTAATGATAGAGGGTATGCAAAACTAGAAATTGCATTAGCCAAAGGTAAACAAACGCATGACAAAAGAAATGTAATAAAAGATAGAGATAGTAAAAGAAACTTAGACAGAATTAAAAAGAGTTTTAATGCTTAAAGAAAAACTTAAGAACTACAATATAATTTTAGCTTCTGCATCTCCTAGAAGACAACAATTTTTTAAAGATTTAAACTTAGACTTTACCATTCAATTAAAACCAGTTGTAGAAATATACCCAAAAGAATTAAAGGAAGCTGAAATAACAGATTATTTAGCAAATTTAAAAGCAGAAGCTTTTACAAATTTAGCTAAAGATGATGTATTAATTACTTCAGATACTATAGTTTGGCTAAATAACAAAGCACTAGAAAAACCAAAAAACGAAACTGAAGCTTTTAAAATGCTCAGTGCGTTGTCTGGTAATGAACATAAGGTGATTACTTCTGTAAGTATTAAAACCAATGAATTTCAAAAAATTATTAACGATACAACTTTTGTGATTTTTAAAAAATTATCTGACGCTGAAATTAAATATTACATAAAAAACTATCAGCCTTTTGATAAAGCAGGTGCTTATGGAATTCAAGAATGGATTGGTTTTATTGGGATTAAAGAAATAAAAGGAAGCTATTTTAATGTAGTTGGATTGCCTGTTCATAAACTTTATGAAGAGTTAATGAAGTTGTAACTAAAACTTCCTCACAAACTGTTAAAAAGTCTTTACTCTTAAACACCTTTTCTTTGTTATAAAGAAAAATAAAAGTTTATTTTTACCGAAATTATTACAACAATATATTTACAATGAAAAAATATACATACACAGAAAAAAAAGACACACGTTCTGGTTTTGGAGATGGTTTAACTGAGTTGGGTAGAACTAACCCAAATGTAGTTGCGCTATGTGCAGATTTAATTGGTTCGCTTAAAATGGATCAATTTATAAAAGAAAATCCAGAAAGATTTTTTCAAGTAGGTATTGCAGAAGCTAACATGATTGGTATAGCTGCTGGTTTAACAATTGGAGGTAAAATACCTTTTACAGGAACATTTGCCAACTTTTCTACAGGTAGAGTTTACGATCAAATTCGTCAATCTGTTGCATATTCTGGTAAAAATGTAAAAGTTTGTGCATCGCATGCTGGAGTTACGTTAGGAGAAGATGGAGCAACACACCAAATCTTAGAAGATATTGGATTAATGAAAATGCTACCTGGTATGACAGTTATTAATCCTTGTGATTATAATCAAACAAAAGCGGCTACAATTGCAATTGCTGACTTTGAAGGTCCTGTTTATTTACGTTTTGGTAGACCAAAAGTACCAGTATTTATGCCAGAAGATGCTAAATTTGAAATAGGAAAAGGTATACAATTAACAGAAGGAACAGATGTTACAATTGTTGCAACTGGCCATTTAGTTTGGGAATCTTTACAAGCTGCAGAACAATTAGAAGCAGAAGGAATTTCTGCTGAAGTTATAAATATACACACTATTAAACCTTTAGATGAAGATATTATTTTAAAATCTGTTGGTAAAACTGGTTGTATTGTAACTGCAGAAGAGCATAATAAATTAGGCGGTTTAGGAGAAAGTGTTGCAAGAACATTAACTTTAAACACACCTACTCCACAAGAGTTTGTAGCAACTAACGATACTTTTGGAGAATCTGGAACTCCAGATCAATTGATGGCAAAATATGGTTTAGATGCAGCTGCAGTTGTAAAAGCTGTTAAGAAAGTAATTTCTAGAAAATAAATTCGTTGTATATTTAGAACATTAAATACATACAAGATGAAAAAAATAATTTTAATACTTTTTTTGGCTTTAGGGTTTAGTCAATTTACAAATGCACAAATAAATTTTGGTATTAAAGGTGGTATCAACTATAACAATAATGGAGATGCTACACTTTCTTCTACTGGAAACGATATTATAAATGGAGCTGAATCCAAATCTGGATTTCATGCAGGTGTTTGGTTTAGAGGTAAATTACCAATTTTAGGTTTGTACTTAAGACCAGAACTTGTTTACACTCAAGTTGAAAGTGAGTATCTATATAAAAGTGCAACTACTCAGTATGATTTTAAAAAACTTGATGTACCTGTTTTATTAGGAAAAAAAATCTTAGGTTTTGGTAACGTATTTATTGGTCCATCATTTCAATATATAATAGATGATGATTTTAGTTTTTCAAATTTATCTTCTGATGATTTTGATAAATTCTCTGTTGGTATGCAATTAGGTTTTGGTGTAGAGTTTGGAAAGGTAGGATTAGATGTTCGTTGGGAAAGAGGTTTATCTGAATCTGAAGCAAGGTTTACAGACAATAACACAAACATTACTGTAGATAATAGAACAAACCAAATTATTTTTGGTCTATCTCTACAACTTTAAAAAATTTAAAATAAAAAAAAGAGGAAAACAAAAGTTTTCCTCTTTTTTTTTGTAAAAATTATAGCTCTTATTTTAATATTTGATCTGTGTGTGCTTTTGTCTTAACTTTAGTAATCACATCTTCAATCACCCCTTTTTCATCAATAATAAATGTGGTTCTATGAATACCATCATATTCTTTACCCATAAATTTCTTAGGACCCCAAACATTAAAAGCTTCAATTACAGCTTTATCTTCATCTGCTAAAAGCGGAAAAGGTAACTCGTATTTATTAATAAAATTTTGTTGTCTTTTTGCAGAGTCTGCACTTACTCCTAAAACATCATATCCTTTTGCTAAAAAAGTTTGATAATTATCACTCAAATTACAAGCTTCTGCTGTACAACCAGGAGTACTTGCTTTGGGGTAAAAAAACAGCACTAATTTTTTACCAGAATAATCAGATAATTTAATAATGTTTCCTTCTTGATCTTTTGCTTCGAATTGCGGAGCATTATCTCCTATTTTTAATGATGTCATTTTGTTTTATAAATTTTTATAATTACTAAACAAAAATACAATAAAGAGAATAGTAATAAGAATTAGTTACTTACTTTTGTTATATAATTAACAAAAAATGACTAAAAAAGAAAAAGTACAATTTGTAATTGATAAGCTTCAAGAACTGTATCCAGAAATACCTGTTCCTTTAGATCATAAAGATCCATATACATTATTAATAGCTGTGTTACTTTCTGCACAATGTACAGATGTTAGGGTTAATAAAATAACACCATTACTTTTTGCAAAAGCAGATAATCCTTTTGATATGGTAAAAATGACCCAAGAAGAGATCAAGCAAATTATTAGACCTTGTGGTTTATCACCTATGAAAAGTAAAGGCATTTATGGTTTATCTAAAATATTAATTGAAAAATATAATGGTGAAGTTCCACAAAGTTTTGAAGGTTTAGAAGAATTACCAGCTGTTGGTCATAAAACAGCAAGCGTGGTTATGAGCCAAGCATTTGGTGTACCCGCTTTTCCTGTAGATACTCATATACATAGATTAATGTACAGATGGAATTTAACGAATGGTAAAAATGTAAATCAAACTGAAAAAGATGCAAAAAGATTATTTCCTAAAGAATTATGGAACGATTTGCATTTACAAATTATTTGGTATGGAAGAGATTATTCTCCTGCTCGTGGTTGGAATTTAGAGCAAGATATTATTACTAAAACTATTGGAAGAAAATCAGTTTTAACCAATTATTATAAGACCAAATAATACAACCTTTCTAAGCAGTTTTATTTGTTATTTTAATAAATATGTAATAATTTTAAACTTTACTTTTATAACAAGATTTGTAAATTTCTTCATAAACAGGTAAAATACTCTCTAAAGAAAACTTCTTTGTATGTGCTTTAGCATTTTGTTTAAATTGCTCTAATACAGCATCATCCTTTAAAATTGAAATAGCATTAAAAGCCATATCTTCTATATGACCTACATTACTTAAAAAACCAGTTTCTCCATGAATATTAACTTCTGGTAATCCACCAGTATTTGTAGATATTATAGCTGTTTTAGCAGCCATTGCTTCTAAAGCTGCCAAACCAAAACTTTCTGTTTTTGATGGTAGCAGAAAAACATCTGAATAACATAATATCTTATCTACTTCTGTACTATTTCCTAAGAAAAATACTTTGTTTTTAATGCCTAATTTCTTTGTTAACAACTCTGCTTTTTTTCTATCTGGACCTTCACCAATCATTAAAAGTTTAGATGGTATTTGTTTTTGAACTTCATAAAATACTTTAATAACATCTTCTACTCTCTTTACAGGTCTAAAATTACTAATATGTGTAAGTATACGTTCATTAGGTTCTGCTAATGCACCTCTTTTACATTCTTCATCTTGTGCTTTGTCATATTTAGCAACATCAATGAAGTTATAGACTACTTCTATTTTTTTATTGATATTAAATAATTCGTTTGTAGTTTGTTTTAAGTTATTTGAAACAGCTGTTACCACATCAGAATTATTAATACTAAACTCAACTGCAGTTTTATAAGTAGGGTGACTACCTACTAAGGTAATATCTGTTCCATGCAAGGTAGTTACTACTCTTACGTGTATACCTTTTTCTAAAAGCATTTGTTTTGCCATAAATGCTGCATATGCATGAGGAATTGCATAATGTACATGTAAAACTTCTAATTCGTATTTACTAATAACTTCTACTAACTTACTTGATAAAGCTAATTCGTATGGTTGATATTGAAAAAGCGGATATTCTTCTATAACTACTTGATGAAAATGTAATTTATGAGATATAAAGTCTAAACGAACAGGTTGATTGTAAGTAATAAAATGAACTTCATGACCTTTATCTGCAAGTGCCATGCCTAATTCTGTAGCTACTACTCCACTTCCTCCAAATGTAGGATAACAAACTATTCCTATTTTCATACGTTGTATTAAATATTAAAAAATCAAAAAAAAATTATTGAATATGGTATTTCTTGTAAAGATAAAGTTATTCTAACAGTTCATATAAAAATATACACATAAAAAAGAGCTTTCCATTTTAATGAAAAGCTCTTGTATATAGTATTTTATAGTTTTGTTAATCAGTTTTTAATAATCTCCTAAAGTTTCTGGGTTTTGAGCTAAAGCACTTTCTAACTGTTCGTCATTAGGAGCTTTTCCATGCCAAGCATGAGTATTCATCATAAAATCTACACCATTTCCCATTTCTGTATGTAATAAAATACACACAGGCTTACCTTTACCTGTTAAAGCTTTTGCTTCTGCTAAACCAGCTAAGATTGCTTCAATATCATTCCCTTCTTTTACAACAACCACATCCCAGTCAAAAGCCTCAAATTTTGCTTTAATACTTCCCATTGGTAAAACATCATCAGTTGCTCCATCAATTTGTTTTTCATTCAAATCAATAGTACAGATAATATTATCTACTTTTTTAGCAGATGCATACATAATTGCTTCCCAGTTTTGCCCTTCTTGCAATTCTCCATCTCCATGAAGTGAATAAATCAACTTATCATCTCCATTCAACTTCTTTGCTTCTGCTGCTCCTAAAGCCACAGACATTCCTTGACCTAAAGAACCAGAAGCAATACGAATACCAGGTAAACCTTCATGCGTTGTTGGATGACCTTGCAAACGAGTGTCTATCAATCTAAATGTTGATAATTCTTCTACTGGAAAAAATCCACTGTGAGCCAAAACACTATAATAAACAGGTGAAATATGACCATTTGAAAGAAAAAATAAATCTTCGTTTTTACCATCCATAGTAAACTCTGTAGAATAATCCATTACTTCTTGATATAAACAAGTAAAAAACTCAGCACAACCTAAAGAACCTCCTGGATGTCCAGAATTTACTTTGTGTACCATTCTTAAAATATCTCTACGAACTTGTTGTGTAAAATCTTGTAATTGTTGCGTTGTTGGCATTGTATTATATTGAAATTATATAAGTACAAAAATACAAAAGTGTGTGAATTTGAAATCGTTTTACGAACTATTTATTTTAGTTTTATTAACAACGAATTTTTATGTTGTTAAAATAATGCGTTTTAAGTTTTTTGCTTCTTCTTTTTAGCTGCAGGAAACAATACATTATTTAAAATTAACCTGTAACCAGGAGAAGTTGGATGCAAATCTAGCTCAGTTTTTGGGTCTCCTACTCTATGTGTATAATCTTCTGGGTCATGACCTCCATAAAAAGTAAACATCCCTTTTCCTTTGGTTCCATGAATGTATCTTGCTTCTCTATTGGTTTTATTTTCACCTAAAACTAATACATTACTTTTTACAGTGCTCCTATCAAAAGAAGTGGTTTGCCCCATAAAACCTTTTACTAAAATCGTATGATTTTGGGTTAACATGGTTGGCACAGGATCCCATTTTGCTGAAAACTCTATCAAAGAAAAATAATCTGAAGTTTTAGGAATTCTTCGTTTACGAGTCATATCAATAGAAGAAAACTCATAAGTTGTTGGGTTTTTCACTAAATCGAAATCAGTAAAAGCAAACGTTTTGTTGTAGTTTATTTTTGATTGATAATTGGGTGTTGATGCATCTCCATCAAACATAGCTTCTACAATATCTACACCTGCTGCAGCTAGAGCAATATCAAAACTATCTGTGGCAGAGCACATGGCAAACATAAAACCACCACCAATTACGTAATCACGAATTTTTTTAGCCACTGCTAATTTTTCTTCAGATACTTTCGTAAAACCTAATTCTGTTGCTAATTTTTCTGCATCTTTTTTACCCTGAATGTACCAAGGAGCAGTTCTAAAAGAGCCGTAAAATTTACCATATTGCCCTGTAAAATCTTCATGATGCAAATGCAACCACTCATATAGTAAGAGTTTGTCTGCTAACACTTCTTTATCATATATTACATCAAAAGGAATTTCTGCATAAGTTAATACCATAGTTACAGCATCATCCCAAGGCATTTTATCTTTAGGAGAATATACCGCAATTTTTGGTGCTTTTTCTAAAGTTACAGCTTCTTGATTGCTTGAAGGTGATGAAATTTCTTCTAAAATAAGTTTGGCTCTGGCATCTGAAATAATTTGATAAGAAACTCCTCTAATTTTACATTCGTTTTCGATGGCTTTGTTATTTTCTATTAAAAAAGCTCCTCCATCATAATTTAAGAGCCATTTCGATTTTAGGCCTGCTTCTAGACCAAAGTATACAATTCCGTAAGCTTTTAAATGGTTTTTCTGATTATCATCATTCATAGGTACATAAATAAATGATGCCCAAATTGAATTTGAAATCAATAAAAAAGTAACAATTAAAAATAGTTTTTTCATATTAAAAACTAAAATACACAATTACTTTAAAGCAATTGTGTATTTAAAAAAAATTATAAAATCTTTAGTATTTAAATATCCATTATCGACTAAAAAGGAACATCATCATCATCTCCACCAAAAGCATCTTTTGGATCTACTCCTCCTTGACCTGCAAATGGATCTTCTGGAAAATCTGCATTCATAGACGATTGAAATTCTGAACTAAACCCTTCTTCTAAATCAGAGAATTTTGCTAAATGACCTGTAAACTTCAATCGAATGTTATCTAAACCACCATTTCTGTGCTTGGCAACAATAAATTCTCCTTGACCTTCACATGGTGTATGCTCATCATCATCCCATTCTGTCATTCCATAATATTCTGGTCTAAAAATAAAGCTTACAATATCTGCATCTTGCTCAATTGCTCCAGATTCACGTAAATCTGATAATAATGGTCTTTTAGAACCTCCACGTGTTTCAACTGCTCTCGATAACTGTGAAAGTGCAATTACTGGTACAGATAATTCTTTTGCTAAAGCTTTTAAGTTTCTAGAAATGGTAGAGATTTCTTGCTCACGATTTCCACCACCTTTTCCATTTCCACCAGCTGTCATCAATTGTAAATAATCAATTACAATAATTCTTACATTATGTTGAGATACCAATCTTCTTGCTTTTGCACGTAAATCAAAAATTGATAAAGATGGTGTATCATCAATAAAAATAGGTGCATCAGACAAACGCTTTACTTTAACGTTTAATTGCTCCCATTCATGAGGCTCTAAATTACCTTTTCTTAATTTTTCTGATGTTAAACCTGTTTCAGAAGAAATCATCCTTGTAATTAACTGTACAGATGACATCTCTAATGAAAATACAGCTACAGCATGATTAAAATCAATAGCCATATTTTTAGCCATAGAAATTACAAAGGCAGTTTTACCCATACCTGGTCTTGCAGCAATAATAATTAAATCTGATGGTTGCCAACCAGAAGTTAAAGCATCTAGCTTGGTAAACCCTGTTGCTAAACCAGACATCCCTTCTTGATTCCCAATTTCTTGTATCTTTTTTAAAGCTTGTTTTACAAGAGAACCTGCATCTTCTGAACTCTTTTTTAAGTTACCTTGAGTTACCTCAAATAGTTTACCTTCTGCTTCATCTAGTAAATCGAAAACGTCTGTACCTTCATCATAAGAACTTTCAATAATTTCTGAAGAAATGGAAATTAATCTTCGTTGAATATATTTTTGTAAAATGATTCTGGCATGAAATTCAATATGTGCAGAAGAGGCTACTTTTTGTGTTAAACGAATTAAATAAAAATCGCCACCTACCATTTCTAGTTTCCCATTCTTTTTCAACAAATTAGAAACTGTTAAAAGATCAATTGGTTGTGAATTTTGGAATAATTCATAAATAGCAGCATATACTTCTTGGTGTTTTGTATCATAAAAAGCATCTGAATGTAAAATATCAATTACATCATCTATACCCTTTTTATCAATCATCATTGCACCTAACACAGCTTCTTCTAATTCTACTGCCTGTGGTGGTATTTTGCCTTTTTCGAGACTGATAATTCTAGATTTATCAATCTTTTTTCCTGCTATTGTATTCGTTTTTTCCATTATTACAAATGTACTTTTTTAGGTTGATTAGCCTTGTTAAAAATTAACATAAATTTGTAAACATTTATTGTAAACAAAATTGTTATTATCTTGTTAATAACCAGCCAACTTTAAAAATGAAATGTTATTTTTACCTACATGAATTGGAATAAAAAACATATTTTATTGGCTTTATTACTACCCATTCAAATGCTATTTATGCGTTTGATTGCAAATTACCCTGAGGTTGTAGAGCAATATTATTCAAACGGAATTTACCCCTACATTTCTGCATTATTAAGAATACTTTTTGGTTGGGTTCCTTTTTCTGTGGGAGATATTCTCATCGCATTTTTAGTTTTTTTTCTGTTACGTTTTTTGTTTTTATTAATAAAGAATAAGTTTAAACATGTCTTGCATAAGATTGTACATTTAACAGCAGTCGTCTCTATAATATATTTTTGTTTTTATTTGTTTTGGGGTTTAAATTATTACAGAGAACCCCTAGCAAAAAACTTAAACTACCAGCAAAAAAAATACACAACTGAACAGTTATTACAAACTACAAAATACATTGTTAAAGAATTAAATCATTATCAATATCAAATCACGAAAAGTGATACTGTGATGGTTGTCAATCCTTATCAGCAGAAAGAAATGTACGCTAAAGCTATAGTAGGGTTCAAAAATGTAACAAAAGATTTCCCTCAGCTTAACTATACGTTTTCATCAGTAAAAAACTCTTCCATGAGTTTACTACAAACTTATAATGGTACATCTGGTTATTTAAATCCTTTAACAGGAGAAGCACAAGTAAATAAATTAGTTCCAAAAACAAGTTATCCAACAACCACCTGTCATGAAATGGCGCATCAAATTGGTTTTGCAGCAGAAAACGAAGCCAATTTTGTGGGTTTTTTAGTAGCCAATTATAATGACGATATGTATTTTAAATATGCAAGTTACAGAATGGCTTTTGGGTATTGTATTGCTGAACTTAGAAAAAGGAATCCTGAACTATCAAGAGATTTGTGGAAAATTGTAAATAAAGGAGTCATCAAAGATTATAATAACAGTTATAAATTTTGGGATGCCTACAAAAACCCTTTTGAACCCATTGTAAAAAAAGGGTACAATGCTTATTTAAAAGCTAATAAACAAGATAAGGGTGTTGCTTCCTATAATTATGTAGTTGATTTATTAATTTCTTACTTTTACGAAACACAAGAAGATCATTTTTCTTAAATATATGTTAAAATACATTGTTTTAACAATTTCCAACTAGCTTATTTCTAAATTTAGAAACTTATTTTTAATTAATTCAAACTACATGAAAAAACTATTCGCATTACTTTTTCTTTTGTCCATACATTATACGTATGCACAAGATTATTTCCCCACAGATTCAGGGGTTAAAACTACAGAAAACAAAACGTTTGCATTTACCAATGCAACCATTTTTGTTACACCAACAGAAGTTATTAAAAACGGTACTTTATTAATAAAAGATGGTAAAGTAGTAAGTGTTGGTAAATCTGTAAAAATTCCTAAAGGAACAAAAACAACAGATTTAGAGGGTAAAAATATTTATCCATCATTTATTGATATCTATTCAGATTTTGGTATTTCAAAACCAAAAAGAGGTCAAAGTATAACTAGGGGCACACAATATGATGCTGCTAGAGAAGGCTATTATTGGAACGACCATATTAGACCAGATACCAACCCAATTGAAGCTTTTAAGTTTGATAATAAAAAAGCGAAAGATATGATTAATGCTGGTTTTGGTGTTGTAAATACACATCAAGAGGATGGTATTGTTCGTGGAAATGGCTTATTAGTAGCACTTAACCCAAATGCTTCTGATGCTTACAGAATTTTAGATACAAGATCTGCACAATATTTATCTTTCAATAAAAGTATTCAATCTAGGCAAGCTTACCCAACATCAAGAATGGGAGCTATAGCTTTATTACGTC
The DNA here is from genome assembly GCA_964565055.1 of uncultured Polaribacter sp. Taxonomy (GTDB): domain Bacteria; phylum Bacteroidota; class Bacteroidia; order Flavobacteriales; family Flavobacteriaceae; genus Polaribacter. The sequence continues at coordinate 54,075 of CAZMDC010000012.1, forward strand.
AAGTTTATTTAGATGCAGACTGGTATGCAAAAGGCAATATGGAAAACAAAGACATGGCTTTAGAGGCTATGAATAATAACAAGAATTTGGTTCAAATTTTTGAAACTGGTAATCATTTAGATGCTTTAAGAGCAGACAAAGTAGGAGATCAATTTGGTATTCAATATACAATTGTTGGTTCTGGTGATGAATACGAAAGAGTAAATGATATTAAAGCTACCAATGCAAATTTTATCATTCCTATTAATTTTAGTAATGCTTACGATGTTTCTAACCCATTATTAGCGCAACAAATTTCTTTAAGAGATATGCGTAAATGGAATCAAGAACCATCAAATTTAAGTGTACTTTCTAAAAACGGAGTAAATTTCGCATTAACAACACATACTTTAAAGTCTGTAAAATCATTTCATAAAAATTTACAGAAAGCTATTAAGTATGGTTTTGAAGAAGAAAAAGCTTTAGCTGCTTTAACAACAATTCCTGCTTCAATAATTGGGAATGCATCAATTGGAAACCTTAAAGAAGGAAGCCATGCAAACTTTATTATTACCTCTGGTAATATTTTTGATGCAAAAACTACATTTTACGAAAACTGGGTGCAAGGTGCTAAAAATGTTATTAACGACATGAATGTAAGAGATATTACAGGAGATTATATGTTGTCTGTAAATAACAAAAACTATATGTTATCTGTAAAAGGTTCTGGCAAAAAACAATCTGGAACAATTACTATGGATGATAAAAAAGTAAAATCAAAATTTTCTTTCGATAATGATTGGGTATCAATTACTTTAAATGAAGATTCAGGGTATACTAGAATGATGGGTAAAGTAATAAATTCATCAAATGTAATAGAAGGTACTGCTTTTGATACAGAAGGTAATGAAACTGCTTGGTCTGCTAGTAAAAAAGTAGCTAAATCTTCATCATCAAAAAAAGATAAAAAAGCTAAGAAAGAAACAGACATTACTGTAGTTCCTGTAAGTTATCCAAATATTGGTTTTGGTAATTATGCACAACCAACTCAAGAAACGTATTTAATTAAAAACGTAACAGTTTGGACGAGTGAAGACGCAGGTATTTTAGAAAACACAGATGTTCTTTTAAAAGATGGTAAAATTGCTGAAATTGGTAAAAATCTAAAAGCAAGAAGAGCCACAGAAATTGATGGAACAGGTAAACATTTAACTGCTGGTATTGTAGATGAACATTCTCATATTGCAGCTTCTTCTATTAACGAAGGTGCACAAAATTCATCTGCAGAAGTAACTATAGAAGATGTAGTAGACCCAACAGATATTAATATTTACAGAAATATTTCTGGAGGTACAACATCAGCTCAAATCTTACACGGTTCTGCAAATCCAATTGGAGGTCGTTCTGCAATCCTTAAATTAAAATGGGGAGAGAATGCAGAAGGAATGATTTATGACAATACTCCAAAGTTTATCAAATTTGCCTTAGGAGAAAATGTAAAACAATCTAGAAGTAGTAATGGTACTCGTTTTCCACAAACAAGAATGGGTGTAGAACAAATGATTACAGATTATTTTACAAGAGCTAAAGAATACGATGCTTTAAAGAAAAGCGGAAAGCCTTATAGAAAAGATTTAGAAATGGAAACATTAGCAGAAATCTTAAATAAAGAGCGTTTTATTTCTTCTCACTCTTACGTACAATCAGAAATTAATATGTTAATGAAAGTTGCTGAAAAGTTTGATTTTAGAATTAACACATTTACACATATTTTAGAAGGTTACAAAGTAGCAGATAAAATGGCAAAACATGGTGCTGGTGGTTCAACTTTCTCAGATTGGTGGGCTTACAAATACGAAGTAAAAGATGCTATACCTTATAATGCAGCAATAATGCATAATGCTGGAGTTACAGTTGCAATAAATTCAGATGATAGAGAAATGTCTAGACGTCTAAATCAAGAAGCTGCAAAAACTGTAAAATATGGAGGAATGTCTGAATTAGAAGCCTGGAAAACAGTAACAATTAATCCTGCTAAATTATTACACATAGATGATAGAGTTGGTAGTATTAGAGAAGGTAAAGATGCAGATGTTGTTTTATGGAGCAATCACCCAATGTCTATTTATGCTAAAGTAGAAAAAACTATTATTGATGGTAAAGTGTATTTTGATAGAGCTGAAGATGCTAAAAAGCGTAAAGCAATAAAAGCAGAAAAGAGCAAATTAATTAATATGATGTTACAAGAAAAAATGGGTGGTGGTAAAACCAAAGTTCCTATGAAAAGAGGAGACATCAATTTTCAATGTGATACTTTAGAAGAACTTAAAAACTAAAACAAAATGAAAAATATACTATATAGTTTGCTGTTTTTCTTTGTTATAACAAACGTAACAGCACAACAAACACCAGCAGATAAACAAACTAATGCTATTTCTATTGAAGGTGCAACAGCGCATTTAGGAAATGGAGAGGTTATAGAAAACTCATTAATTATGTTTAATGATGGTAAACTTACTTTCGTAGGTTCTGCAATGATGAAAATTGCAAGACAAGGAACTGTAATTAATGCTAAAGGTAAACATGTATATCCTGGTTTTATTGCAGCGAATGCAACTTTAGGATTGGTAGAAATAGATGCTGTAAAGGCAAGTGATGATGAAGACGAAATAGGTTTATTAAACCCACATATTCGTAGTTTAATTGCTTACAATGCAGAAAGTAAAGTAGTTGAATCTATGAGACCAAATGGTGTTTTAATGGCGCAAATTACTCCAAGAGGTGGTTTAGTTTCTGGTACTTCTTCAGTTGTACAATTAGATGCTTGGAACTGGGAAGATGCTGCTATTAAAGTAGATGATGCAATTCATATGAATTGGCCAAGTAGCTTTACAAGAGGCAGATGGTGGTTAGGAGAAGACCCAGGCTTAAAACCAGATTCTAAGTATGGTGATAACACAGATAATATTAAAGCCTACTTTAGAGATGCTAAAAATTATTTAGAAAGTAATAACCCAAAAGTTCATCTTCCATATAGAGCTATGAAAGGTTTATTTGACGGTTCTCAAAGATTATTTATTCACGTAAATGGTCAAAAAGAAATTACAGATGCCATTACTATTGCTAAAGATGTAGGCGTTAATAATATTGCAATTGTTAATGCAGAAGGAGCAGAAAGTGTTACAGAATTATTGGTAAATAACAATGTGGGGGTAGTTTTACAAAGACCACATAGAAACCCAAATTCAGAAGATGATGCTTACGATTATACGTACACCATTGCAAAAGTTTTAACTGATAAAGGTGTTTTAGTAAGTATTGGAATGGAAGGTCAAATGGAAAGAATGAATACCAGAAACCTACCTTTTTATGCAGGTACATTTGCTGCTCATGGTTTGGATAAAGAAGAAGCACTTAAACTATTAACATCTAACACAGCTAAAATTTTAGGAATTGATGATATGGTTGGTACTTTAGAAGTTGGTAAAGATGCTACACTTTTTATATCAGAAGGTGATGCTTTAGATATGAGAACCAACATCTTATCAAAAGCCTACATTCAAGGTAGAGATATTAGTTTAGAAACGCATCAAACTGAGTTATGGAAACGTTATGCAAACAAGTATAAATCAAAATAATTGTTTCAATTTAAACAGAAAAGGCTCGCATTTTGCGAGCCTTTTTTTATTGAAACTATTATTAACTTCAAAACCCTTTTACCCTTACATAACATTTTAAAGTTGCTAACATACATTAAGAGTTTCAACAAATCAAAATAACAAAAAATAAGTAGTACAAAAAATACCTACTATTAGGTATATTTGTACTCATGAAAGAAATTACAAGCACTCAAAATGCTTTTATAAAAAACCTTATAAAACTACAAGAGAAATCTCGTGAACGAAAGAAACAGCAATTGTTTATTGTTGAAGGTAAACGTGAAATCTCTTTGGCAATTGCTGCAAATTACGAGTTTCAATCAATACTATTTTATAAAGATATTATTACTAAAAATGAAGTTTTAAGTCTTTTTAACAACAACATAAACACTATTGAAATCTCTAAAGAAGTTTATCAAAAAATAGCTTATAGAGCCACAACAGAAGGAGTTATTGCAATTGCAAAAACAAAGTCACTTTCACTTAATAACATTACATTTAAAAATAAAAATCCTTTAATTTTAATTGCAGAAGGTATAGAAAAACCAGGTAATGTTGGTGCATTGTTAAGAACTGCAGATGCTGCAAATGTAGATGCTGTTTTTATTGCTGATGCCAAGAGCGATTTATACAACTCAAACATCATACGTTCTAGTGTGGGTTGTGTATTTACCAATCAAATTGCAGTAGGTTCATCAACAGAAATTATTGCTTTTTTAAAAGAGCAAAATATTAATATGTATGCTGCTACTTTGCAGAATTCTAATGAATATCATAAAGAAAACTACACCCAAGCTAGCGCAATTGTTGTTGGTACAGAAGCTACAGGCTTAACAGAAATTTGGCGAGAAAATGCTACTCGAAATATAAACATACCTATGCAAGGTAAAATTGATTCTATGAATGTTTCTGTGGCTGCTGCAATAGTTATTTTTGAGGCAAAAAGACAACGTGAATTTAAAATATAAAAATGAAAATATTAGGACTTGATATAGGAGGCTCTGGAATAAAAGCAGCCATTGTTGATACTAAAACAGGCGAATTACTTTCAGAAAGACATAGAATACCAACTCCAAAACCTGCAACACCTGAAGCTGTTTCTAAGGTTGTAAAAGAAATGATAGACCATTTTGATTGGAAAAAAGCTGTAGGTTGTAGTTTTCCTACAACAATTGTAGGTGGAAAATGTATTCATACTGGTAATTTGAGTAAAAAATGGCTAAATGTTAAGGTTGATAAACTTTTTAAAAAAGAAACTAATTTACCTTTTTACGTGAGTAATGATGCTGATTTAGCAGGTGTTGCAGAAGTAAGTCTAGGTGCTGGAAAAAAAGAAAAAGGAGTAGTTATTGTTATTACCATAGGTACAGGTATTGGCTCTGGTTTATTTTTTAATGGCAGATTAATTCCTAATCTAGAATTGGGTAAAATGCTACACCAAAATGGTGATATTATCGAATATTACACTGCAGATTCTGTTCGAAAAAAAGAACATTTAACGTTAAAAGAGTGGGCACTTCGTTTCGATGAATTGTTGGAGTACACAAGAGTAGTATTTTCTCCAAGTCTAATTATTCTTGGTGGTGGTATCAGTAAAAGATTTGATGGTTTTAAACAATATTTAGAAACCGATGTAAAAGTTAAAGTTGCTGAGTTTAAAAACAATGCTGGTATTATTGGTGCAGCTATGTACGCAAGTAAAAATAAATAATAATACTTATTCGTTTTATCAAAAAACTACTCTAAAAATAAATCTAATCTATTAAAAAGGTAATCTAAACCTTTTAAAAATTATTATTAATTCTATTTTAACAATTACTTGTTTTGTAATTTATTATTTTTAAAGTTCAAAAAGTAATAATACTACTAAAATGTATATTACTTTAAAAACTTCTCATCAATCATAAATAGAAAAATTAAAGAAAATGGAATTAAAAAAAATTGATAACACTCAGATTTATGAGTTTGAGGTAACTAATGAACTAACTACTGAAGATGTTCAAAAATTAAGTAAAGCATTTCAAGAATTTAAAGACAACAAACAAAAAATAAAGTTACTTGGTATTATTGATAAAATGCCTTTTCCTATAGAATCTTCATCATTAAAAGAGTTTTGGGATATGAAAATAAATGGTATTAATATCGTAGAAAAATATGCAATTTTAACAGATTCAGATTTGTTAGAAAATGCAATTCCTGTAGGTAATTTTCTAACACCAAGTATTCCTGTAAAAGCATTTGATGATGATGAGCGTGAAGAAGCAATAGCTTGGCTTAATAAAGAAACAGTAAAAGAATATAATATAGAAGATTATAATTCAAACATAGAAATTAAACAACTAAACTCAACATCTTATCAAGTACACATTAACCACAATAAAATAAATTATGCTGCAATGGCTGCAATGTATGATTTATTTAAAAACAAAAAAGATGATGAAAAACTTAATGTATTAATGATTCTAAACTCATTTCCCTCTATTGATAGTTTTAAAACTATTGTTGAAGGTTTAAAAATAGATTTAAAAGCAATAGGTAATATTAAAAAATATGCAATAGTTTCAGAAGTAAAATATATAGAAACATATACTAAAATAGGTAATTTTCTTACACCTGGTTTAGACATGAAATATTTTCACGAAACAGAAATAGAGGAAGCTAGAAATTGGATTACAGAATAATAAAAAACATACAAGCAAAACCCAATAGAAAAAAATTGCTGAAAAACATTTAATAAGTAATAAACTCAAAACTTTTGGATAATATCAATATGTATATTATCCAAAAGTTTTTTTATTTGATCGCTAATAAACCGTTCATTAACTTCAAAACACATTAAAAAAGAATAGCTGTACTAACAGATCATCAAAATAGAAAAGTTATAACATATTAAGGATCTGAAAAACAAATTAGCTACAAAAACAAGCAAGCAATACAAAGCATTTTATAAATTTGCAAAATATAAAACCAAACACTTTACTAATCCACAATAAAATAAATGCAGCCCACTACTCTATTTAATATTTTAATAGCCATCATAATTATTTCTTTTATTGTTGATAAAATTCTAGACACTTTAAATGTTAAGCACTTTAATGATACACTTCCTAAGAAAATAGCAGATGTATATGATGATGAAGCCTACAAAAAATCACAAGCATATAAAAAAACAAATGCTCAATTTTCTACTATAACAGGTACATTTTCTTTAGCATTAACTTTAGGTTTCTTTTGGTTTGAAGGGTTTGCCTATGTAGATGAAGTTGCCAGAAGTATTACCAATCATCCTATTTTAGTTGCTTTAATCTTCTTTGGTATTATTATGTTGGGTTCAGATATTATAACAACTCCTTTTTCATATTATAAAACTTTTGTTATCGAAGAAAAATTTGGTTTCAACAAAGCAACAAAAACAACATTTTGGTTAGATAAATGTAAAGGTTGGGTAATGACTATTATTTTAGGAGGTGGTGTTTTATCATTAATTATATGGTTTTATCAATTTGCTGGGGCGAATTTCTGGATATATGCTTGGATTTTAATCGCTGTGTTTTCACTATTTATGAATATGTTTTACGCAAAACTTATTGTACCATTATTTAACAAACAAACTCCTTTAGAAGATGGTGAACTTAAATTTGCCATAGAAAAATATGCTAAAAAAGTAGGCTTTACCATCAACAATATATTTGTTATAGATGGTTCTAAACGATCAACCAAAGCAAATGCTTATTTCTCTGGTTTTGGTACTCAAAAAAGAATAACGCTTTTTGATACGCTCATTAATGATTTAGAAACCGAAGAAATTGTAGCTGTTTTAGCACATGAAGTTGGTCATTACAAGAAAAAGCATATTATTTTTAATTTAGTAGCCTCTATATTATTAACGGGTGTAACACTATATGTTTTATCACTTTTTGTGAATTCGCCTATTTTATCAGAAGCATTAGGTGTAGCTACACCAAGTTTTCATATTGGGTTAATTGCTTTTTGTATATTATATTCGCCAATATCAGAAAGTACTGGTTTATTTATGAATTATATGTCTCGAAAGTTTGAATATCAAGCAGATAATTTTGCCAAAGAAACTTTTGCAGCAAAACCTTTAATTACATCCTTAAAGAAACTGTCAAAAAATAGTTTAAGTAATTTAACACCACATCCTGCATACGTTTTTGTTCATTATTCGCACCCAACATTACTAGAAAGAATTGAAAATTTAGAAAAGTAATTTCTTGGCTGTTCAATTAACATTTCCTAACTTCACTTTAGATAAAAACCCTTAATAAGTTTATGGAATATACTGCAACCATAGAAGAAGAAAATAAAGAAATAGCAAACCGATATAAAGATTTGTTAAAGGGAACTTATGAAGTCTTGTCTAAAGAAGACAAAGAACTCATAAGAAAAGCTTTTGATATTGCTGTAGATGCACATTCCAAACAGCGCAGAAAAACAGGCGAACCTTATATATTTCATCCTATAGCTGTAGCTAAAATAGTTGCTATGGAAATAGGTTTAGGAGCAACTTCTATAGCTGCAGCTTTGTTGCACGATGTTGTAGAAGACACAGACTATACCATAGATGATATGGAGCATCTTTTTGGTGAAACCATTGCTAGAATTGTAAATGGTTTAACTAAAATATCGCAATTAAACAAAGAACAAGATTCTTCTATACAAGCAGAAAACTTTAGAAAAATGCTCTTAACCTTGCATGATGATGTAAGGGTAATCTTAATAAAAATTGCAGATCGTTTGCACAACATGCAAACTATGGATGCTATGCCTGCACATAAACAGGTTAAAATTGCATCAGAAACGCTTTATATTTATGCCCCTTTAGCTCACAGATTAGGCTTATATAATATTAAAACAGAGTTAGAAGATTTAGGATTAAAATACACAGAGCCAGAGGTTTTTAAAAGTATTGTAGCTAAAATAAAAGAAAGTAAAGAAGAGCAACAAAACTACTTAAAACGTTTTGAAGATACGTTAAAAAATGGTTTAGATAAGGAGAGTTTTTCTTATGATATTAAAGGTAGGTTTAAATCTATTTTTTCTATACGAAGAAAAATGCAAAAGCAAAATGTAACTTTCGAAGAGGTTTTTGATAAATATGCCATCCGTATTATTTTTAAACCTATTTCTAAAGATGAAAAACATGACGCTTGGAAAATCTATTCTATTGTAACCGATAATTTTAGACCAAATCCTGCTCGTTTACGAGATTGGATTTCACAGCCAAAATCAACAGGTTACGAAGCTTTACACATTACAGTTATTGGACCAGATGCACAATGGGTAGAAGTTCAAATACGTTCTGAAAGAATGAATGAAATTGCAGAAAAAGGCTATGCTGCACATTTTAAATACAAACAAGGTGGTGCCAATGAAAGTGGTTTAGAAAGCTGGTTAAATAAACTCAAAGAAACTTTAGAAAACCAAAGTTTAAATGCCGTTGATTTTGTAGAAGATTTTAAACTAAATCTTTATGCAAAAGAAATCTATGTTTTTACACCTAAAGGTGATTTAAAATCGCTACCTAAAGATGCATCTGCCTTAGATTTTGCTTTTGCTATTCATACAGATGTTGGTTTAAAATGTAGAGGTGCAAAGGTTAATGGTAAACTAGTACCATTAAGTTACACGTTAAGCAGTGGAGATCAAATTGAAGTGATTACCAGTTCTACAAACAAACCAAACTCTAGATGGTTAGATTTTGTAATAACTGCTAGAGCAAGAACTAAAATTAGAGCAGCATTAAAAGAGGAAGAAAAAGCAATTGCAGAAGAAGGTAAGGCTGTTTTAATGCGTAAACTTCGTCATTTAAAAATTCCTTTCAATGAAAAAACAACAAATGAACTTGTAAATTTCTTTAAACTTAGAACAAGTTTCGATTTATTTTATAGAATAGGAAATGGCGCTATAGATAATACACAACTAAAAGCATATGTTTCTCAAAGAAACAGTTCTATTTTAAATTTCTTTAAAACAAAATTAAGAAGAGGTCCATCACCTACAGAAAATGTAGAACATGCAGAAGAAGTTACTCATAAATATGATGCATTAGTATTTGGTAAAGAAGAAGAAAAGTTAGATTATACATTGTCTAAATGTTGTAGCCCAATTCCTGGTGATAAAGTTTTTGGTTTTTTAACCATTAATGATGGTATAAAAGTTCATAAAAAAAATTGTCCTAATGCTATTTCTTTGCAATCGAACTATGCATACAGAATTATGCAAGCCAAATGGATTGATTCTACAAAACAAGATTTTAAAGTTATTTTACAAATTAAAGGTGTAGATCATTCAGGTATTGTAAATGAAGTAACACGCATTATTTCAACAAATATGGGCGTGTTTATTCATAGTATAAATATCTCTGGAGATGAAGGTGTTTTTGATGGTAAAATAGCCTTAAGTGTTAAGAATAGTACACAGTTAAACAAGCTTATTAAACGAATTCAACAAGTAGAAGGTGTTAAAAGTGTAGAGCGTGTTAATAGAATGTAAATATCATTTCTATAAATGTCTATTTTTTTAAGAAATAACTGTAAATTTGTCTTTTCGTAAAAATTAAATCCATGAGTAATTCTCTTGAAAATCAAGAAGTAGTTAAAAAAGTTTTTACCTCATACCTACAAGAGCATAAGCACAGAAAAACTCCTGAACGTTATGCTATACTCCAAGAAATCTATGATGCAGATGAGCATTTTGATATAGAATCTCTTTACATCAAAATGAAAAACAAAAATTATAGAGTAAGTAGAGCCACCTTGTACAACACTATAGATTTACTGTTAGATTGTAATTTGGTAAGAAAACATCAATTTGATGGGCAAACTATGGCTCGTTACGAAAAAAGTTATTTCGATAAAAACCACGATCATGTAATTTTTACAGATTCTGGTGATGTAAAAGAGTTTTGTGACCCAAGAATACAAACCATCAAAAAAACAATTGAAGAAATTTTTGATATTGATATTCACAACCACTCACTGTATTTTTACGGAACAAAAAAGACTAAAAAATAACAACAAGAAACTATAAATATCTTGTTGCAACACAACTAAATAAAAGATTAAACAATTACACAACAAATAATGGCTGTAGATTTATTACTAGGATTACAATGGGGAGATGAAGGAAAAGGTAAAATTGTAGATGTTTTAACCACAAACTACGATATCATCGCTCGTTTTCAAGGAGGACCTAATGCAGGACATACCTTAATTTTTGACGGATTTAAACACGTTTTACACACTATTCCTTCAGGTATTTTTCATAAAACAGCTTTAAATGTAGTTGGTAATGGTGTAGTTATAGACCCTGTAATCTTTAAAAAAGAGTTAGAAAATTTAGACAAACATAATATCGATTATACATCTAAATTATTAATCTCTAGAAAAGCACATTTAATTTTACCAACACACAGGTTGTTAGATGCTGCATCAGAAACTTCTAAAGGTAAAGCTAAAATAGGTTCTACATTAAAAGGTATTGGCCCAACTTATATGGACAAAACTGGTAGAAATGGAATGCGTGTTGGAGATTTAGAATTAGATAACTGGAAAGAAAAATACGATGCTTTAACAGAAAAGCATCTTAAAATGTTAGACTTTTTCGACGTAAAAGTAGAATACGATTTAAAAGAACTAGAAACAGAGTTCTGTAAAGGAATTGATAAGTTAAGAACGTTACAGTTTATTGATAGCGAAGAATTTTTGAATCAAGCTATAAAAGATAAAAAAACCATTTTAGCAGAAGGTGCACAAGGTTCTCTTTTAGATATTGATTTTGGTACATATCCGTTTGTAACATCATCTAATACAACTGCAGCTGGTGCTTGTACTGGTTTAGGTGTTGCACCAAACAGAATTGGTGATGTATTTGGTATTTTTAAAGCATATACAACTAGAGTTGGTTCAGGGCCATTCCCAACAGAATTGTTTGATGAAGATGGAGCAACTATGGCTAAAGTAGGTCACGAATTTGGTGCTACAACTGGAAGACCAAGAAGATGTGGTTGGTTAGATTTAGTAGCACTAAAATATGCTGTAGATGTAAATGGAGTAACACAATTAATGATGATGAAAGGTGATGTACTATCTGGTTTTGATACATTAAAAATTTGTACTTCTTACAATTACAAAGGAGAAGAAATTACACATTTACCTTATAACATTGAGCCAGAAAATGTATCTGTAAACTATACTGAGTTTAAAGGTTGGCAAGACGATTTAACAAAAATGACAGCTGCAGACCAATTACCTAAAAACTTATTAGATTATGTGGCTTTTATAGAAAAAGAAACAGGTGTACCTGTTAAAATAGTTTCTGTTGGCCCAGATAGAAAACAAACGATTAATAGATAGTTTTATCTAAATATTAAGAATAGAAGATATTCTTTTCATTATTTTTGTCGCAAAACAAAACTTTTGAAGAGAATATTTTTTTTGTGCCTTATTTTAACTGTATCCATTTCTTTTGCTCAAGAAACAAAGAAAATTCAGTATGAAGCTGAAATTCAAGATGCAGACGAAGAAAAATATCCAGGAGCAACAAGACTTATTGGTAAGGTTAAAATGATACATGAAGGTATTGAGCTTACCTGCCAACAAGCCTTATACTATAAAAAACAAAACTTTTTTAAAGCTCTAGGTCAGGTTTTAATAAAACAAGGAGATACCATAACACAAACTAGTGATTATGCAGATTATGATGCCAATTCAAAACAAGCACTTTCTTGGGGAAATGTAGTATTAAAAGATCCTACAATGACGTTAACTACAGATACCTTGCAGTTTGATAGAATCAATCAAAAATTATATTACCAAGATTATGCTACTATAAAAGATGCAACAAATACACTTAAAAGTAAGTATGGAAACTATTATTTAGAAAATAAAAAATTTACAGCTACAACTAGAGTTACTGTTGTAAACCCAGAACATAACTTAGCTTCTAATCATTTAGATTACTATACCAATAGTGGTTTAACCTATTTATATGGGCCAACAACGATTACCAATATTCAGAATGATAATAAACTGTATTCAGAAAGAGGATTTTACAATACTAAAACAGACATTTCTCATTTTACAAAAAACGCAAAGCTCTATTTAGACGAAAGAACTGTTGAAGGAGATAGTTTGTATTATGATAAAAAAAGAGGCTTCGCATCTGCTACCAACAACATTAAAGTTATAGATACCGTTCAAAACTTTATTACCAAAGGAAATTACGCAGAGCTTTTTGAGAAGAAAGATTCGTTATACATCATAAAAAAAGCAATAGCTATTTCTATAATTGATAAAGATTCGATGTTTATTCATGGTGATACAATTTTAGTAACAGGTAAACCTAAAAAACGTGTTGTTAGAACCTATCATAACGTTAAAATATTCAAATCAGATTTACAAGGTAAGTGCGACTCTATTCACACCAATCAAGCCACAGGCTATACAAGAATGTATAGAGACCCTGTTATTTGGTCCGATCAAAATCAAATAACTGGCGATAGTATCTACCTACAATCTAATTTAAAAACAGAAAAGCTAGATTCTTTAAAAGTATTTAATAATGCTTTTATTATTTCTAAAGATTCTTTGGCTAAAAACGATTTCAACCAAATTAAAGGTAGAAATATGTATGGTAAGTTTGAGAACAATGCTTTACGATTTCTTTTAGTAAAAGGTAATGCTGAATCTCTTTATTATAATAGAAATCAAGAAACACAAGAATTAGAAACTATTACCAAATTAGTATCTAGTAATATTGAGTTTACCTTAGAAAATGGAGAAATTCAAACTATAAAGTATCTTAAAGATTCAGATGGTAAAACCTATCCTCCATCAGAATTTGAAGAAGAAGCTAGAAAAATAAAAGGCTTTATATGGAGAGAAAAAGAACAGCCAAAGCAAAAAGAAGATATTTTTATTAAAGATGAAAAAGAGAAAGCGCCAAATAACAACTCCATAAAAAAGCCAGAACTTTTTATAGATGAAAAAACCAAAAGTAAAAAATCATCAAAAGAAGTAGCAACATCTAAAAAAGGCTAATACATTGAAATCAGATTTTTTTACATACCAAGCACAGACCTCTCCTCACCCATTGGCTATAGAAATTTCTCATGCCAAAGGTTCATATATTTATAGTACTGATGGTAAAGCATATTTAGATTTTGTTGCAGGCGTTTCTGCCAATAGCTTAGGGCATAATCACCCTAAAGTAACAAAGGCTATTAAAAACCAAGTAGACCAATATACACACGTTATGGTATATGGTGAGTTTATTCAACAACCACAAGTAGAACTTTGTAAATCATTAGCTGCTACGCTACCTAATAGCTTACAATCTGTATACATTACCAATTCTGGTACAGAAGCTACAGAAGGCGCTTTAAAATTAGCTAAGAGAGTTACAGGAAGAAGCGAAATTATTGCTGCCAAAAACTCGTACCATGGAAATACCCAAGGTGCAATGAGTGTATCTGGAGTAGAAAAACAAAATGCTGCGTTTAGACCATTAATACCTGGTATAAAGTTTATTGCTTTTAATTGTGAGTTTTGTTTACAGCAAATCACCAAAAATACGGCTGCTGTAATTTTAGAAACCATACAAGGTGGTGCAGGTTTTATAGAGCCTCAAAACAACTATTTACAAAAAGTTAAACAACGATGTGAAGAAGTTGGTGCTTTACTAATTTTAGATGAAATACAAACAGGTATTGGTAGAACAGGAACTTTTTGGGGATTTGAAAATTATAATGTAATACCAGATATTATTATTACTGGTAAAGGTTTAGGAGGTGGCATGCCAATTGGTGCATTTATCGCTTCTAGAGAACATATGAGTCTTTTACAAGATAACCCAAAACTTGGTCACATTTCAACCTTTGCTGGGCATCCTGTAATTGCAGCAGCAGCTCAAGCTACTGTTACTGAAATAATAGCTCAAAATTTAATTTCAGAAAGTCTTCGAAAAGAAACTTTAATTAGAAAATACTTGCAACACCCAGCAATTAAAGAAATTAGAGGAAGAGGCTTAATGCTTGCTGCCATTGTAGAAACCCCTGAGTTGGCCACTAAAATTATATTAAAGTGCTTGGATAAAGGATTGATTTTATTCTTTTTATTATTTGAAGGCAAAGCAATGCGTATTACCCCACCTTTAACCATTTCTGATGCTGAATTACAAAAAGGTTGTGCACTAATTATAGAAGCTATTGAAGAAGTAATTTAACTACGTTTTTCAATTTTTATTTTACTACAAAATAGTACTTTTGTAGCCATGGAGCAACACAAACAAACAACAAAGAAACTACAAAAAGCAGTAGCACAAGCCATTCAACAGTTTACCATGATTGAAGCTGATGATAAAATAATGGTGTGTTTATCTGGTGGTAAAGACAGTTACACTTTATTAGACATGCTGTTATATTTTAAGAAAGTAGCTCCTATTAATTTTGATATTATAGCTGTAAACCTAGATCAAAAACAACCTGGTTTTCCAGAAGAAGTATTACCCAATTATTTAACGCAGTTAGAGGTTCCTTTTAAAATTATAGAGAAAAATACGTATAAAGTGGTCATGGATAAAACTCCAGAAGGTAAAACCACTTGTAGCTTGTGTTCTCGTTTACGTAGAGGAACTTTGTATGAAGCAGCTAAAGATTTAGGCTGTAATAAATTGGCTTTAGGGCATCATAAAAATGATATTTTAGAAACCTTTTTCCTCAATTTCTTTTTTGCAGGTAAACTAGAAACCATGCCTCCTAAATTTAAAAATGATGCTGGTGATTTGGTAGTCTTAAGACCTTTGGCTTTTTGTAATGAAACTGATATTGAAGCGTATTCTAGAGTGAAAGATTTCCCAATTATTCCTTGTAATTTATGTGGTTCTCAAGAAAACTTACAACGTAAAAAAGTAAAAGAAATGATGGCGAATTGGGAAACTGAATTCCCAAATAGAAATGCCATTATGATGAATGCGTTGCAAAACGTGTATCCATCACACTTACTAGACCAAAACTTGTACGATTTTACGAATTTAGAAAGTAAAATTGCTGAAGAGGTTTTATAGTGTAACCTTTAAAGTAACTCCATAGGTTAACAATAAAGTTCGGTAAAAAGGTGCTAAGACCTTCTCCCCTCTTTGTAAACATCTATGCCTGCTTTTAACTTTCTTTTCATTTTTAGCGAAGGCTGAAAATTAATGTGAAACTTTTTAATATTTCTCTTTACACTTAAGTCTTCTGGAGATTCTGCAGCTATACCACTAAAGCCCATTTTAAACTTACCTACATCTCCTAAATCAACAATTTTACCTTCACTTAAATGAAAGTCTAATTTTTTTCCTAACGCCATTAATACCGCTTTTACATCTACACTGTGTAAAGTACATTCGTTGCTAATATTTTCACTTAAGGTATCTAAATCTATAGTGCCTGTGTTAATGGCTTGTAAAATATAATTGGGTGTGTTTGTTCCAATACTATTATTTCTTTTGGTAATTCTGTAACGTAAAGACATCTTATTGTTTTTTTTTGTATATTGTAGTCCTACAGT
>CAZMDC010000013.1:0-10852 GCA_964565055.1 uncultured Polaribacter sp.
CATAGTGTTTGTGGGCTATTGGTGAGAATTGTGATTCTCTAAGCGGAGAAAGAGGGATTTTATTCCTCGTTCTATGCTATTGCAAATCAGTTGCTTGTGATTTTATTATCAATTAAGGTAACCGATTTAGACTCCTTTTTTTACGTACTAAATACCACTAAATTGTGTATTGTAAAAATAGTGAATTAAGTCAATAAATACAAGGGTTTTGCTATTAAGAACACTAAAAATTGAACTAGTATTAAAAGTATAAAGATTGTTTTTTAAATGAAATTTCTCCAAAACTTTAAATTGATTTTTATCCTAAAATCAAGTGGGAGACTTGTTCATATTTTATGCCAGCATAAGCACAAAACTCATCAATAGTTAAGAACTCATTGGTGGTTTTATTGAGGTCTTCTTTAATTTTCCGTACGAGTCTAACACTTTGACGATAACTCTTTCCTGTGATTAGCTGAACGTCTTTTGGATAGATGCATACTCTTTGCATGTCATTTTTCATATACTATCTATACTTTTGATTAGGCTTTGATATACATTAACTTACTAAATGATTTTACTTTATAAGCCTGATTAAAAATACTATTTTTTAATTGATTTCCTTTTTTAGAAAGATACCTCAACTTTTGTGCCTCACCAGAGGTTATTAATGTTGTTTTCTGCCATTTGTATCAGATAGTGACATATGGCATAGACCTTACTTTTATTATTGCTTTAGTCGTTTGATATTTGATTTAAAATCTATCTAGTTTGTTGCAACATCTTAAAGATTTAAACGGATTGTTTAACTAAATATTTAAAATTATGGCAAGGCAAAAAGGCATAATTAAATTAAAAGGTACTATTGGAGATATTACCTTTTATAAAACCCAAGACGGACATTTAGCACGCGAAAAGGGAGGTGTTGATGCACAACGCATCGCTACGGATCCAGCATTTCAGAGAACGCGTGAGAATGGTTCAGAGTTTGGTAGAGCAGGGAAAGCAGGTAAAATTTTAAGAACTGCATTACGTCCATTGCTCTTAAATTCTGCGGATAGTAGAATGGTAAGCAGATTAACTCAATCTATGGTAAAAGTGATCCAAGCGGATACGACTAGTGAACGTGGATTACGAAACGTGATTGATGGTGAAGTTGAATTGTTATTTGGATTTGAATTTAATATTCGAGGAAAATTAGGGACTAGTTTGTTTGCTCCATTTACCGCAACGATTGATCGTGTCGCTGGTACTTTGGATGCTGATTTAGCGTCTTTTATTCCATCTAATATGATTGCAGCTCCAAGTGGCACGACTCATTTTAAAATGGTTTCTGGTGGTGCTGAAGTAGATTTTGAAGCGGAAACTTTTGTTGTTGCTACTTCAGAAACAGCCATCTTACCATGGGATGCTACTGCAACTGCAGCTATCAATTTGAGTAATGCTGTAACTGCTAACAGTACTAGTCCTTTGTTTTTAGCACTGGGGATTGAATTTTATCAAGAGATTAATGGCCAAATGTATCCGCTTAAAAATGGTGCTTATAATCCATTATCTATTGTAAAAGTAGATAGTGGTGTATAATGCTATTGGTATTACATAGAATCTATTTCCCTGAAGGTACGCTAGGTTTGTTGCAAAACGATGGCGAAACTATTTGTTACACTATTGAATTGCCCTGGTTAAATAACAAGCGCATGGTGTCTTGTATTCCAGAAGGGAAGTACATTCTAAAAAAGCGATATAGCAATAAGTTTGGTTGGCATATTCATCTCATTGATGTTCCAGGAAGAGACTTTATATTAATTCATCCTGCAAATAATGCCAAAAAAGAACTTTTAGGGTGTATTGCACCAGTATCTAATTGCACAGGAATAGGTAAGGGTAATTATTCAAGAAAAGCACTCAAAAAATTGACTGATTTGGTTTTTCCAAAGTTAGACAAGACAACAGAAGTACAATTGTTAATTACCTCTACTTAAAATGTTTCATCTTTAAATTATAAGTTATGAATTTAACAGAACGAGCTAAAGCTCCCACACCTAAATTTTTTAGAGTTTTGAGGACCATTGGATTATCATTATTAGCGGTTAGTGGTAGTATTATTGCTGCTCCTGTTGCTTTACCTGCAAGCATTGTAACCATCGCTGGTTATGTAGCGGTTGCAGGTGGTGTTTTATCAGCTGTTAGTCAAGTCACGGTTGATGATCAGGCTAAAAAACAGCCGCAAATAAATGATCAAGTAAATTAGAATCATGAAAACAGATCTTTCACTTAAAGTAGGCACCACGTCTGGTACTTTATTGAGTATCGTACCGAATATTTTTTCGGAAGATATTCTAAAAACTGTTATTTTAGCAGTCGTTGGTGCTACGGTGAGTTTTTCTGTATCCCTCTTTTTAAAATGGTTAACAAAACCTAAAAAATAAAGCTATTCAGTTTTGATTGGTAACCTTTACTGAATTCATCAAAGTCCAGTCATATCGATTGGACTTTTTTCTTTGCATAAATTTTTTAAAAGAAAAGAAAAAAAGAAAGCGGATGTTAAGGTAGCGTGGGTGATGCTGTCAAGGTTTTTGTATAAAAGTTTTTTATGCAAAAATGTTGAAACAGGCGTAAAGAGTTTCTTTAAAAAAGTTTTATTCAAAACCCGTAGGGCTTGACCTTTATAGTATTGCGCGCTGGCGTGAGGAAGCTACCTATATTTGCTATCTATTTTTATTTTTTTACTTAATTATAGACTTAATTATTATGGAAAATCCTTTTGAAATTATTAATAAAAGATTAGAGCACATTGAAAATTTACTTATAAACATTTATGCTAATATTGGTGCAAAAGAAACCAATATTATTACTTCTAAAATTATGGATATTGAACAGCTTTCAAATTATTTAGGTTTATCAAAATCGCATATATACAAACTTACAAGCAGCCATACAATACCGCATTCTAAAAGAGGTAAAAGACTTTATTTTGATAAGGAAACTATAAATACTTGGGTGTTGGAAAATAAGATTTGGACACAAGATGATATTGAAAAACAAGCATCTGATTATTTAATTAAAAAAGGGAAACACTTTTAGGGGAATTAACACTTAAAAAAATAGGTTACAGTTCGTATTTGAGCGTTGGATGAAGCGTGTGTATGTGTAGCGTTTTAAATAGTTGTTTGATAAAACAGCATTTAAACAAGCTACTTATACAGGACTTTTAGACAATAGCTTATTGCTTTTTAAGGAACGAAAAAAGTAATGTGCTATGGCGTATAAATACATTTTATATGCCTATTTTTTTATAACCGCTGACTTGGGTGGTGGGGAAAAGTGGTTTTATAATTTCAAAGAAACGAAAAGTTTATGTTTAAGTTCAAATTTGAGCGTAGGCAAGCCGATATTTAGCTCGTGTTATTTTTATTTTAAATTAATGTACTCGTGAATATCCACTGTTTAATTTTAGTTCCGATTTGTGCGGATGGAGAGTGGATATTTTACATAATACCAGTTATAGCTACAAAATGCATTAAAACTGCGATAGCAAACCTTTGAATAGTGCCGTTTGCTACTATAACTTGTATTATGTAACATAGCTTTGGGAAGTTTAGGGTTTTTATGATACCATAATAGAGGAATAGCTTATTGTGGTTTGGTTTGATTTTATGAAAACCAAATTGCAATATGCTATTACCTTGAAGACCAAAAAAACGCTAAACTTGTAAGGTAAGCGGAACAACACAAAAGACAGAGGGTTATTGCTTTTAGCATTAAACTGGGTTTTGGGTTGTGGGGACAAAATAACGTTATAAGCGTATGTAAGTTAACTCACATGA
Source organism: uncultured Polaribacter sp. (assembly GCA_964565055.1). Classification (GTDB taxonomy): domain Bacteria; phylum Bacteroidota; class Bacteroidia; order Flavobacteriales; family Flavobacteriaceae; genus Polaribacter. The sequence continues at coordinate 3,807 of CAZMDC010000013.1, forward strand.
CTTACATTTTCTTTTAGTTTGATCTATATCTGCTACGTTAAAACGACCTTCTATTTTTTCAAAAATATCTAAACCTCTACCTAATGTAACTTTCCAACCATTATCTGATGCTATAAAACGATCATGATGTTGCTCTAATCTGTAACTTAAATGAATACCTAATTCTTGAACACTAGACATTAATTCTTCAAAATAAGTTCTTGATTCTTCTATGTATTCTTCGTTGTTCCAAGACACTACTTCTAGATTTATTTCTTGCTCTGGTTCTTTTATATTACCAAGCATAATGCAAAATTCTAAAAGATTTTTAAACTGATATGGCATCCTTATATAAGGATCTTGAATTGTTATATTTACTGCTCCTTTTAAGTAATCTGCAAACAGTTTTTTATACGAAACCCCTGTTTGATTATCTTTTAAAATAACTTGATGTGGTTCTAGTACAACTTTTGGTTTAGAAACTGACCGTTGTTCTTCTTGTATCAAATCTTTTTGGACCTCAACAGCAGCTTTATAATTTAAATTTTCTAAAGTTTCAGGATATACTTCTACACCATTCGATAGAATAGTATATTTAAAATTTACAAGTTCTGATTTAAACGTTTCATCAATAATGTACAACTGATCTTTAACACGTTTTCTACCTTCAACGCAAAAATCTAAAAGCTCTAATATTTCTCTTTCGTTTGCCTTTTGATCTGGATAAATTAACTTCACTAAACCAGAAAATGATTTTCTAATGGCTGTTTTATCTCTTGTAGTAAGGGAACCATCCAATCGTACCATATCGTCTAATAAATTCGAAAAATCAGATTTTCTTAACTCTCTTAATATTTCAGCTAAATAATCTACAATGAACCCGTATTCTGTAGAAAACACGGAACTCTTTAAAATACTGACTTCCCAACCTGGAATATATATATGCATACGATCTAAAAAAGCGCCTTTTATGTAGCCATCGGGAATTGATTCAAACAGATGCGAGTTTTTCAGCATGTAGGGGACATTATGCTTTGTATTACCCACAAATGCCATAGAGGCTGTAGCTTGATAGGTTTCTTTTCCTCTATTAAAACTTTGATTAGCCATGTAGTTTTGCATGATTTTAACTAGATCGCCATCTGTACGTTTGCTGCCTTTTTCTTGTTCAAACTCATCTAAAGCAATGACGTCCCAAAAACCAACCAAACCTATAGCGCCTTTTCCAGTATTGTTAACAAATAATCTAGCTTTAGAGACATCACCACCAGATACTAGTACACCATGAGGTGATAGTTCAGAAAAAATATGAGATTTACCTGTTCCTTTAGGTCCTAATTCTATAAAATTATAGTTGTTCTCTACATGGGGAATTAATCGTGACAACTGTATTAATTTATCACGTTTGTTAAAATATTCAGGATTTAAACCAATACTATGCATTAATAAATCTAACCACTCATCAGTCGTGAATTCTTGTCGCAAATTAATATATTCGCTTAAGTTGATATTTGCTACTTGAATAGGCTTTAAATCTACAATTAGCCACCTCATGTTAATATCGTCTGCATGCGAATACCCAACTGTTACTATACACCAAACACCACCACCACTTAACAATTTTTGGTTGTCTAAAACCATTTGATCTGCGATTGGCACTTTTCTTAAGCCCAAATTTGCAAAATCAGCTTCATAGATATTTGCTTGGGAATCATTTAAGGATACATTGATCTTATCAATGATTTTATAACTCCCAGAATTTCTTATTCTAGCTTTTACAATTTCAGCATCTGATCTATGTACATAATTATTTTGTATGACATTTTTAACCGTTTCAAGACCTGATTTAATTATTTCTTCATCATCAATAGCGCAATGTTGCCCTAATAAGTACTCTAATACATACGCTGGTACCGGGTTATTACCTTTTACCAATGCTGTTAAATCTTTTCTAACAACCTTACCTTCAAAATGTTTTAGTATTTTATCTTTTAGTACCATAATTAAAATTCATCTTTTTCCATTAAGGTATTTACCTTAATTAAATCATTAATGCTTATTGGATTCAATCTAGATTTATCACTCTTTAAATAGGCCTTTAAGTAACAGAAACTTGCTTTTGACCCTAATGTATTTAAGGATAAAATAATTTCGAAAATGCGCTCTTTTGGATTGCTAGAGGTGGAATTGAAATGTACCTCAACTTCTTTAGAAAATAATTCCCCTGAATCTGAATAAAGGCCCAAAACAACTTCAGCACTTTTTAATTCATTATTTACCGGTAGATCTTGAATTAGTGTAATTTTAAGACTTCCGGAAGAAATTCTATCATTTTGATCAATTCTTTTGAATGTTACAATTTGATGTTTTTCTTTACTTGTTTGTTTATAGAATTTTACAACTGGAATTATTACTTCCTGCAAACTAGAACCACCATGAACAAATTGAACACCTACATTACCTGATTTTCGATATCTATTAATTGCTCTTGGTAATGCTACCTTTAAATCTGTTTTTGCATTTGTTGTATTTTGCATCGGTAACTCGTAACCATCTACTTTAGAATCAAAACGATCTGCTATTAAAAACCTAACGTGTTCACGAGAAAATCCTTTAGCTTTTGGTAATTGTTCTCTACTAGATTCTGTGAGCTCATTATAATTAAATAAAAATCCATGATCAGACGTTACCAATACGTGATATACATTCCAGCCATACAATTTTTGTGTTAATCTTTTTATGTCATCTACCGCTTTTGAAGTCGCATCGAAAGTTTGATGTTCTGTTCTTTTCTTATCACCTATCGCATCAATCCAGTCGTGATATATATATACAATTCTATTGTTTTTAAAATACTCTCTACCCGTTTCATGATTAAACTTCATCACTTCGGCATAATCTAATGTAGCACTGCTTGGTTCTACACTTTTAAGTATAGCTTCTCTGTTGGTACTTACCGTTGTTTTGTTATTAATTTTAAAGACCAAATCTTTGTCACCTTGCTCAACCTCTAAACCTTGATTAGGCAATAAGTTAGACATTCCTAAATTGGTATATGATGGTACTGATGCTAGATAGGGTGTGATTTCTAACTCGTTTTTATTATCGGCTAATAAATCGTCATATAATTCGTAGCCTAATTCATAGCGCATGGCATCAGAAATGACTACAACGATCTTATAATCAAAATCTTGTAAGTTGTTTTTATAGAAATTGTATTGCTTTTCAATGTTTAACTCGTGAAAATTAAATTCATTTTCATTTAAAACATTTTGCCATTCTTTATTTATCTCTATTAAAAAGCGATCGTACTTTTGGTTAAAGTCATTAAAAACAGGCATTGCTTTACTTTCAAATTCATATAAATGATCTCTAACCATATCGAATGCTAAAATGGCTTTTCTATAATGAAGATCTACTTTATACAGCTCCTTTGTGTAGGTTGTTATATACTCATCTGGTGTATTGAATTTAAACGATTTATAGCGGTCTAAAACCACCAAAAAGGAAGCTACATGATATATAAATGTGATTTGATGTTTTAAACGATCTTCTAAACCAGTGGTTCGCTTCCATTGTATGCATTCATCTTTCGTTTTAGAAAACTCCGTAAAAACAGTATCATAAAAACCGTTTAAAATAGTTTCTAACATGTCTTCAGAGTAATAGCCAAACTCTTGTTCTCTACCATACCAAGAGACTAGATTTGATGTTTTTATTTCGTTTGATAAGGTTGCAAAAACAGTATCTATTGTACTTTTTAGGTTTGGATGTGTTTGCCAATCGGTAAAGAATGCATGCACCTTATTAATATCTGCCGTTCGCTCTAATTTTAATTTAGCATACGAGTCTGTTGGTAGTGTAGTATTAATATAGGTTGTTAAAACGTTATATTTTAACTTACTCGATAGGCCTTTTATAGTCTCGTAGTTTAATTCTTTAAACTTGGCGTCTAACAGATTATTAAACCAGTTTAAAAGCACTTCATCTAACTCTAACGCTTTTAAACTACGAATGGTTTTATCTAGTTTATTTTCATCAATTGCTATGGAAAGTAATTTTGCCATGCAGCTGTTTTTATTGGCTACCGAATGAAAATCAAGGGTTATAGAAATTAAACCAAGTTTTAAATTATCATCTGTAAAAACACCTGGTTCTAAAATTTTAGCCAGCTTTTTTTGAACTGTTTTTGTTTTAAGCACGTCTATATAGCGCTTTACAATAGTAGCATGGTTGTCTGTTAATTGATATTCCGATAAAAACTCTGATGCAGCATCTAATCGTAATTCTGGATTTGCTTTTAGTAAACCAAGCAACGGATATTTTTTTAATGCTGAACCTTGTGGCTTTTCAAAAGGATGGTATAAGAACAGTTGCTCTTTGGACCACTCGAACTCAATATTATATTTTACTTCAAAATAATTATTGTTAACCTCAACTACTTTTATACCCTCTAAAGCAATAGCTTCTAGTTCTTCTGCAAACGAGCCATCTTCATCAAAATAAAAAATGATGTTTCGGTTATGCTGCTTTAATAGGTCTTTAATTTTATCTACTATACTCATGTTTAAAGTATATTCAAATTAGTATGTATTCTCTCTGTTAAGTCACTTCTTACTTTAGCCTTTTTCGCATATTCCTTCCATGATTTAACAACACTATTGATTTCGGTTATAATCTGTTCGCCTTTCTTAATATTATTATCCTTGGCAATGGTCATTAAATCTTCTTTAGTAATGTTCAGTCGCTTTCCATTTACACTTAAGGTTTGCTTATTTACCCAGTGGTTGGTTTCATCAAAAGAAAAGCACAAATCGTAAGCTGGTGATAACTTCCATTTTTCATTTTTCTTTAATAGAAATGAAAAGTTTTTGGTATGATCGTCGTAATTGGTTGCCAATACATTAAACACCATTCTGCGAAACATTTCTTCTGCTTCAGGATAGGTTAACCTTAATAGCCTCATAGTTTGAAATACCTGTTCATAGCTGTAACCATCCATATCATTAAAATCGTAATGTTGTAAACCACATAAGGTTTGCATATGATGTTTGGTGTTGCCATCTCGATCAAAACGTTTGGTCATAAAATGTGCTCTACCGTTTTCTTCTAATAGCTGGCATTCGCTTATATCTATGCCACAATCTTTTGCCATGAGGTAATAGGCATATTCTACACGACCCCAACCAGAACTTTCTCCAAATTGCTCTCCACTTACACCATCTAGTTTTAGTAACCAATGCTCGAAACCCTTTGGTACATTACCTTGACCCGAACGAATGTCTTTTGTTTTTGGATTGTAAGCAATTACCGCTTTTGGTCTTGCGCCACCTGCAGAGGTTCCTATCTTGAGAATCTCTTGCATCGCTTTTTCCTGTTCTTTATCAATATTTGTTAAGAAGTCTTCACGCTGACCTAACATCTTTTTTGCTACTTCTATTAAGCTATCCAACTCTAAAGAGAACGTATTTCTACTCGCTTTCATTTGAGCCGGTTCAAACTCTAAAGCACCCATACCTCGCGTGCCAATAAAACATAGTTTTTCTACTGGATTCATACTGTTATCTGGTCTCCCTTGTTGTGCTAACCAAATATTAATTAAACGATTCCCATATTTATCTGGCAATGCATCTGACAATAATCCAGGAAGTCCTTTAAATGTGTCTTCTGTTTCGTTTCTTCCTTTGCGCAATTCTGGAAAACTGTAAATAACAGAACCATTTGCTATTGGCATTTTAATAGGCGACACATCCCAACCTTTATTAATGAAATTGGGATCGTATTGAAAGAAACCTAATTGCTGTTGGGCATCCCAACGCACAGCGCCTACCAATTCGCCCCATAATTTTATTTCGGCTGCATCTACCATCCTAAATCGTCTTCTTTATTGGTTGTCTTGTTTTTATTACTGCTTGCACGCTCGCGTTGTTCCTTTTTTAATTTGGCATAGGCGAGTGGGCTTATAGCTTCATTTATCTGAAAATGATCTAACACATATAACACATCTAACGCTCTTAATAACTGAATAAGGCTTGTAAGTGTTACCGACTCTCCATTTTCTATTTGACTGATGGTCCAACGGTTTAAACCAGAAGCTGTAGCTAATTGTTCTTGGGTTTTATTTTTGTTTAAACGCGTGTGTTTTATAAAACGACCTATTTGCTCTACGATGGCGATATCTGTCATTTGTACCCAATCTGTGTTAGTATTTCCCATCATTATGTATTATTTTGTAGTTTAATGCTAGTATTTCCCAACAAATATAATTAATTTTTTTGAATTTAGCTCTGTTTTTATGTTGGCATTTACTAACATTAATGCTTTTTTTTGAGGTTAATGTTGGGATTTACTCGCATACGCCATCTCGAAACTCAATTTATACGTCATCGCGAGGTACGAAGCGATCTGTTTGTTATTTTACGGTTTTTTTCATGAGACTGCTTCGTGCCTCGCAGTGACGTTTTGCTTCATGAGATTGCTTCGTGCTAGTTTGCTTCGTTCCTCGCAACAGGCCTTCGCTATGACATATTATTATAATTCATCAAATAAATCTAACCAATCTGGATTTAAACTCTCAATAAGTGCTAATTTTTTTGCTCTGCTTCCTGCTTTTAATTGCTTTTCTCTACCTATAGCATCACCTATCATTTGATAGGCTTCATAATAAACCAACTTGTTCAGGTTATATCTTGCTGTAAAAGATTTAGGATCGTGTTTTTCTTTATGCTGTATGATCCGTTCTTTTAGCATGGCAGTAACACCAACATATAATGTTGTGTTGTTTTTATTGGTTAGTATGTATATGCATCCTGGTTTCATTGTTTAGTTGTTGTTAATAGTAAAACAGTTAATTTATTAGGTCATTGCGATTCAGTAATTGAAATGTCATCGCGAGGTACGAAGCGATCTGTTTGTTGTTTCACGATCTTTTTCATGAGATTGCTTCGTCCTAGTTTGCTTCGTTCCTCGCAACAGGCCTTCGCAATGACGGTCTGCTCGCAGTAACGTTTGCTTTCATGAGATTGCTTCGTCCTAGTTTGCTTCGTTCCTCGCAACAGGCCTTCGCA
>CAZMDC010000013.1:10952-68466 GCA_964565055.1 uncultured Polaribacter sp.
ATGACGGTCTTCTCGCAATGACGGTTTGCTTTCATGAGATTGCTTCGGCGTGCCTTCTCGCAATGACGGATGGAAGGCAATGACATTATATTTTCGCAACAGCACCTTCAAATTTGGCATAGTTGACGGTTACACCATCATCTAGGTCTATTTCTATTTGTTGGTTGGCTAGGGTTTTTAACACCTCGTTATAATCGCGACATTCCAGCTCCCAATTGCGTAATTGTTCTAGGTGTTTTTGTTGCTCTTTGTTTAGACTGTCTTCGTCTTGCGCTAATTTGTTGATCTCGTTTTTAATGTATTCTTGATGTGGATACAAATAGTTGCGTTGTATTTGCTGTACCGTGTATTTATCCATACGATGCATATACACCAATACTTTAAAAGCGGCGTTTTGTGGTTTTTTTACATTGCTGCTAAACAACCAGTAAATGGGTTTCTTTTTGTACATGCTGGTATGGTAACTCCAGAATTTTTCTGTAAGCCATTTGTGTAAGTCCATACCCAAAGCCTCTTGTAGAAAGTTTATGTTTTCCGTTAGTGCCTCTTCGCCCCAAATGGTTAAGAGTAAATCTTTGGTGCGTGTAAGTGCATCGTCTGGGAAGGCGCAGTTGTCTCCCATTAATGGCACTATGCCGTCTTCATCTATGGTAATAGTTCTTGAGATGGCTTGAGATTGCTTCGTTCCTCGCAGTGACACTGGTTGAACTTCTGTGTTTTTTGAGGATGAGATTGCTTGAGGTTGGTTGAGATTGCTTCGTTCCTCGCAATGACGTGTTTTGGGAATGACGGTGTATGGTGCTAACTCTTGCTCTGTTGGGTTTGGGTGTGCAATGTTAAGCCCAGGTTTGTCTAAACGGTAACGCCCTAAAAAGATACCTATAGCATAACTTATAAATTGGCTTAACACCTCTGTTTTGTTGATAGGCAAACTAATGGCGTCTTTACCTTGTTCTCTAAATGTTGCCTCTAAAGCTTCTAGGTCTTTACCATTGAGTTCTTCTTGTAAAATGGTAATGTCTTTTAAAGCGACTTCTGGTGTTAGCTCGTCTTGTAAGCCATATATGTCTATAAAAATACGATTAAGCTCCTCCTCATTGGCGTGTAATTGAAAAAAGTCTTGGGTTACGCTATCTTGCCAGTTTTGGTAGGCTTGTTTTAAGGTATTGCCCTCATTAACTAAAGGCGATTGTTTAAAATCCCAAGAGGTTTCTCTAGAATTCCAATCATTTTTGGAAATAATAACACAATTTTCAGCGATTGGCTTATTATTTTTAAAGTCTAAATCGATAATTTGTTTTAGTAAAGGAAAAGAAGATACCTTTCCTACTTCAAATTTATTTCCAGGTGAAATGTAGTCAAATATTAAAGTGCCAATTTTACTATTAAGTAAACACATTAATAAATACTCATCGAATGAATTGTAAATTCTTGGCCCAACTGCTAGCATTAAAACCCCTTCATAGGTAAAACGACATGCAAATCCTAATGAACTGACATCATTCCAAGATAAACCTCCTAAAAAATTATATTGCAAGTTTCTACAAGCAGATCTCAACTTATTATTTTCATCTCTAAAAGATTTAAGATCAAGACCATCATTTTCCCAATTAAGTATGTCACCCAAATTTCCATACCATTTCCGGTAAGGTCCACCTTTAGCAACTGGAAACCATTTTCCTTCATTAATTGAATCATTTCTAGCAAAAAAATTAATTCGAGTAGCATTTACCTCAAACCAGCTCCTAACAAAATCTGGATCAGAACTTGTAGTAATTCCCTTTTTAGGTTCAGCATAATTTTTTAATGGTTCGTAATTAGAAAAAATATCCAATACCTTTTCTGTCATCCAATAAATAATTTGAAAATCTGGTATTTTCAGGAAGTTTTGTTGATAAATTAGATTGTATTTGTTGTTATTTTTTAAAGGAAAAATTGATGGTTCCCCTAACTCTTTGTCAATATCATCAATTTCTAAATAGGAATATTCACCTTTATGGTCTTTCTGTGAATTTTCTAAAATTAAAATTGCAGTTCCAAATGCAATTCCAATAACATGCCACCCAAAATGAGAAAGTGAGATGATAGAAAAATTGTTTAAAATATTTTTTCTAAAATTCACATAAGATATTTTAAACATCCATGAATCCATTGTAATACATCCAACTCTAGCATTTTCTTGAACCATAGAAGTCATTGATTCAATAAAGACGCTATAGAGATCTGATTTTGCAATAGGGTAATGCTTATTTACATAGTCTTTCAACTTTGCATTCATATTGCTTTGAACCATATACGGTGGGTTTGCCACTACTGCTTTGAATTGGTTTGCCAATACTAAAAACACCTCTAAAAAGGGTTTTAGTAGGTTAAAAATGCTGGTTTCTTCTATGGTTAATTGGGCTGTTTGCTCTTTTGCCAGCCAGTTGTGGTAGGTGTCGTTTATGTGTGTGTACACCTCGTTACTTATGTTTAGTTTTATGGTAGCCCCTAGATTTTTACCTTGGCGTAATAGGTTAATGGCGTAAAAGAACTCACTGTAGTTGTATGGTTTTATAAAGTCGCCCCAAAACAGTTCTAGTTCTTGGGCATGGTCTACAGCAATGGGTTCGTTATAGTGTAGTTCTAGCAAGTCTACTATGGCTTCATTTAAAATATCGCCTTTTTTGTAGGTTAGTTTATGGGTTTTGGTTTTACCTTTTATAATTTCTTCCCATTCTATAGTTAAGGGTTCTGCTAATTGCATACCTAACAAGTCGTGCCAGTTGCTTTGGCTTTTGCTGTAATAGGTTTGTGTAAACCAGTTGTCCAAGGTGTCTTCTGGGAAACTGTATATTTTAGGGATTAGTATATAGGGATTAGGGGTTAGTATGTCTGGGTAGTATTGTGCTGCTTTTAGCAAGACGGCGAAACGTGCGAGTTGCATGGCACGATCGTCTATATCTAATCCAAACAGGTTGTGTTGTAAAATGTTTTGTACGGCTTGTTTGCTTGTGTAACCTGCTTCTCGGTACATGTTAAAGAGTAGCTCGAAGCCTGTTACTAGGATGTGTCCAGATCCTGATGCTGGGTCGATTAGGGTGAGTTGGGTGAGGTCTGTGATGAGAGATTGCTTCCCACTTCGTTCCTCGTGGTTCGCAATGACGGTTGTATCGTGAGATTGCTTCGTCGCTGCGCTTCTCGCAATGACAGTGTCGCTGGTTTTTTGTTGAGATTCTGAATCAAGTTCAGAATGACAAGAACTATCTACGAGGTATTTCATTTGGTCTCGTAGGTCGGAATCTGGTTCGTAGTCTAAATAGATTTTACCAACAGTGTTTTCTACCATGTATTTTACGATCCATTTGGGTGTAAAAATTTGGGTAGCTGCAGGAATATCTTCGGCTCTTGCTTTTATGTTCTTTTTAAACCCTTTAAAAACTTCATCTTTTTTATCGGAAATATAAAACTGGTACAACCAACCAATGAGTTCTACTTCTTTAAAGTCGGCTTCACTAATCGCTTTGCTATTGATGAGGTCTAGCAGACCATCAATTTTTAAACTGTTTTGCGGGAATAGGATTTCGGTATAATCGTCTATGCGTCCAAAAATATCATGCAATAGGGTATTGGTATGGCAAAGATTGGTAATGAGTAAGCCAAAAGCTTCTTCGTCTTTATCTTCTTTTAGGTACTCTAGCAATAACTCCTTTTGAACTGCATTGGTTATGGTATGCTCGCCACGTTTGGCATTTTGAACAATTAAAGGCGTTCGTGACCCTTGTGTGTATGCTAGTTGTTCTGGAATGTAACCATTTACTTCTAAAATTTTAATGGCCATTAACCTATTAAACCACGTATAAGCTGCTTCCTCAACGACATCTTTAACCGCTTGTTTGCTGTTTAGTTTTGCTTTTAGCTTTTGCCATTTTGCGGGTACCGTTACATCTGTAAAAGGTTGCCCTCTAAAAATATAACCACCTTGTGTGGTTTCTAGGGATTCGGTATTGCTACCATCGTTTTGAAATCCCCAATATTTTAAGCGTTGTAACACGCCATCTAGTAATAATAAGCGTGCTTCTTTGGCGAAGGATTTTATGTTGTTCGTTTGCATTTATTTAATTTTATATTCTTTTTTAATGAGATTGCTTCGTCGCTGTGCTCCTCGCAATGACAGACTCGCTCGCAATGACCGTTTTAATTATCAGATTGCTTCGTCCTAGTTTGCTTCGTTCCTCGCAACAAGCTCTCGCAATGACATGCTACTATTAATTTAGGTCTCGACTGCATTTCGACAAGCTCAATGTGACACGCTCAACCTGACATCGTTTATCATTACACATTACGACAGATATATTTTTTTGTTTTTAGCTAGTTTTACCATGAGGCGCTCTCTTAATTTGGTGATGTATTCGTCCAACTGTTCTGGTGTTTCTATGGTTGTTGGTGGCATTTCTGCAGCCAATGATACATCAATACTGGTGGTATAATCTTTCCCTGATTTTTTGGCGTCTGCTTTGGCTTTAAAGTCGATGAGGATTTTAAAATTCTCTGCTCTAAAGTCGGATGCTTTTAGTTGGTAAATTTCAAGCTGTGCTATGGCTTGTTCTTTATGGATTCTGTTTAAAAAATTATCGGCATCAGTTGTTAAATTGGCTTCAGTAATGGCTAATTCGTTTTTCTTTTCTAGAATTTCACTAAAAATGCCTTCATAGGTTTTAATAACCTCTGTTTTTAAAAGCGCCACTTTTTGTTTTAAAGCATCGTAGATCTCTTTGTATGCCTTTTTCATTTGAGGGAAGCGATCCCAAGGTTCATCGTCATTTTTAACGTAATCTATCAATGTGTCTGCAGCCACTTGTTCCGTTTCATCGAGTGCCGAAAAATTATTTTTATTGTCTGCAATAAAACTGACTATTTTCTCATAGGCTTTAAAATTGAAGTCTAAAAATTCTTCTACATATTTAAAAACATCGCGTTGTGTTTTTAGTTGTTCCTTTTGCGCTTTTACAGCATCCACCACTTTTTCTGGCGTGCGTTCGTTAAACAACTCGCTTAAGGCTTTATGAAACTTTTTGACATGTATGATAAAGGGATAGTTTTCATAGTCCTCTTTAATACGATTGAGTGCTAACAGTTGTGGTTTTAATTTTTCTTTGAAGGTTTCTACCGCTTCTTTAAAATCGGTGGTACTTGATGGTACCATGGTTTCGGCAAAAATGTCATCGTTTACTGTTTTTATAAAAGTGATGACTTCTTCTTGAGAATGCACTTTTTCTTTATGGATTGTAATGGCATCGCGCTCTCTAGAGTTTAATGCTTTTAAGGTATATTCTGAATTGAAATTAATAATGTATTTTTACAGTTAAAAGAACAGAGAAATATGACAAACATAATAGCAAAACCCTTTTTAAAATGGGCTGGTGGAAAAACACAACTAATTGAACAAATTGAAGATCAATTGCCTGAAAGCATAATTGACAACGATTTCACGTACATTGAGCCTTTTGTTGGTAGTGGTGCAGTTTTGTTTTGGATGTTGGAAAAATTTCCAAATTTGGAGAATGCAGTTATTAATGACATAAATACAGACTTAACAAATTGCTATACATCAATAAAAGAAGATGTTGAAAATTTAATAAATATTCTTTCTAATTGGCAAAGTGAATATTATCTCATATCAGAAAAAGACACAAATAAAAAAGAATATTATTACGAAAAAAGAACACTTTTTAACTCAAGAGTTTCAAATCAAACAACTCAAAGTGCTTTATTTATTTTCTTAAACAGAACCTGTTTTAATGGCCTTTTTCGAGTAAATCGCAAAAATGAATTTAACGTTCCTATTGGAAGCTATAAGAAACCATTAATTTGCAATAGCGAAAATTTAAGAGCAGTCTCAAAAATATTACAAAGAGTAAAGATTTTAAACGGTGATTATTCTGATACATTAAATTTTGCTACCGAAAACACTTTTTTCTACTTTGATCCACCATACAAACCATTAAGCGAAACTTCAAGTTTTAATTCTTATGCAAAGGACGAGTTTAATGATGCTGAACAAATTCGTTTAAAAGATTTTTGTATTGAATTAGACAACTTAAATCATCAATGGATTTTAAGTAATTCGGACGTTAAAGGGAAAAATCCAAACGACAACTTCTTCGATGATCTGTATTCAGACTTTAATATTCATAGAGTAAATGCTCGTAGAAGTATAAATGCAAATCCCAATAAACGTGGGAAATTAACAGAATTACTTATAACTAATATTAACAGAGAATATGCCTAAATCATTTGATGAGTTTCTATCTCAATTAAGCACAACAAATTCAACCCTTGACTTTTTTGTTGATTTTGAAAAAATAACAAAAAACGTTGATTCAATTTCTATCAAATTAAATCAACTAAATTATCTAATTGGTCAAGAAAATTTAAAGGAAGCAGTTGAGAAACTTTTTAATGAAAATAAAAAATGTTTTTCAGTTCTCGATATAATTATTGCTGTAAGAAATAATCGTCCAGTTTTGGATGATGACGGAAATATAAAAGAACTTTATAGTTATTTTCAAACTTCTGAATTAGTTTATGAATATTTAGTGAAAACTGGACTTGCTGATGTTTTTAAAAATAAACAAGTAAAGAACTTGGTAGATTACGTTTTTGGAATTGAAGTTGGTCTTGATACTAATGCTCGTAAAAATAGAGGTGGTAAAAATATGGAAAGAGCTATCTCAAAAATATTCAAGAAAAATAATATTCCGTTTCAAATAGAAGTTAAACATACAGCATTTCCAGAACTTATACATTTTGGAAAAGATGTAAAAAGATTTGATTTTGTTATTAAAACAAAAGTAAATACTTATTTAATTGAAACCAATTTTTATAATGGTGGTGGTTCAAAACTTAATGAAGTCGCAAGATCATACACAGATCTTGCACCCAAAATTAATCAATACGATAAATATGAGTTTGTTTGGATAACTGATGGAAAAGGTTGGCTGTCTGCAAAAAATAAATTACAGCAAGCTTATAGTAATATTCCTCACGTATACAATTTAAAAACATTACATACTTTTATAGAAAAAATTAAAAACGAAGAAATTTAAATTTTTAAAGACAAATTATGGCTTGCAATAAAGATCACAATGAAACAGATAACATAGTTAAAGATTTACCGATTGGACAAGAAGGTGTTGGAAGGCACAAATGTGCATCTTGCGCATATGAAATTGGCTACCGACACGGACTTCAAAAAGCTGAAAATATAAATTTAGCAAATGAATTAAATAATTTAGAAGAAAGTCAAAGAGGAGATAGAAGACATAGAAGTCCACACGCTGCATATTCTTTAGGTTATTATAATGGTGTTGTAGACAGTTACCAATGATAAGTCCATATTACAAATCAAATGATAAAAAATTCTGTCTCTTAAAAGGAGATTCTATGGAATTACTTCCAAAAATCAATCATAAGTTTGATATGGTTTTTGCAGATCCACCTTATTTTTTATCCAATAATGGATTGTCAATTCAAAGTGGAAAAATTGTTTCAGTTAATAAAGGAAAATGGGATGAATCACTTGGCACGGAATATATAAACAAATTCAATAGGCAATGGCTTTCATTAGTGAGAGAAAATATGAAAGAAGATGCTACAATTTGGATAAGTGGAACAATGCACAATATTTTTAGTGTAGGACAAATTCTTACTGAGTTAGACTTCAAAATATTAAATATAGTTACTTGGGAAAAATCAAATCCGCCACCAAATTTTTCTTGCAGATATTTCACACATTCAGCAGAACAAATAATTTGGGCGAGAAAAAACGAGAAAACACCTCATTACTTCAACTATGAATTAATGAAACAACTCAATGGAGACAAACAAATGAAAGATGTTTGGAAACTTCCTGCAATCGCACCTTGGGAAAAAAGCTGTACAAAACATCCAACGCAAAAACCTTTATCAGTTTTAACTCGTTTAATTTTAGCATCAACAAAACCAAATGCTTGGATTTTAGATCCTTTTGCTGGGAGTAGTACAACAGGAATTGCTGCGAATTTGTCTAACAGAAGGTTTTTAGGTATAGACCAAGAACAAGAGTATTTGGAAATTAGTAAAAATCGAAAACTTGAAATTGAAAATCCAAAAATCGCTTCTAAATACAGACAAAAATTACAAGGATTTAATAACCAGAAAGAATTGGATTTATTTTTAGCAAAAGAACCTGAAGCTGAATACGGAACTGAATTAATTTTATAGTTAGCTAATCTTTAAAAACCATTGATCTCCATTGTTTAAAATAGCTTTCAATAGGGCATCATTAAAATATAGTTTTTTCAGTTTATTTTTATTGAGTACTCCTAATTGATTCAACATTTTAAGAGCTACCTGACTTAATTTATTTCTGGTTTTTTCTGTAATTTCAGTGAGTTCTTCGTGATTATTCATTTTTTTATAAATAAAGTTCTGAAAATCATCAGCACTTAATTCAAGATCAATGTTTTGCCATTTGTAAAGAACTACTTCTATCATGAAATCGGCTAATAATGGATATAGTCTACAGGCAGCATAAAACAAAATTAGGTTTTTATTTTTTTGATCCATTACGCGATACAAATCAATAAACCTGTAATCATTAATAGCTCTTAATCTTTTTTCCAGTTCGTGTTTTACTCTTTTTTTAGAAGCTTCAGAATTATTAGGTAAGACTTGTTGTTTTAACTCTTCTTTCCCTAAAAAAAACTTTTCAGGATTTTCGATATGATCAATAACTATTTGAGCTTCTTTGTTTAGAAGCGCACCGCTAGTAAAACCTGTTGTGTACTTTTTTATTTGTTTAGACACCATATCCTAATTTATTCTATTAATAATTCTTCTCCTTCAAATTCTAGCGCCTTTATAGACTTTATTGCATTGCCTGCTATCCCTTTTATAGAACCATGCATGCTAATAGCATTGTCTCTTACTCTTTCAATTTGTTTTTCGCGTTGTTTCCATATACGCGACATGGCATTTTTTTCTTTTTGCAAATCAACATTCATTTGTGTGAAACCCTCAACAACACCTTCCATTTGTAAATGGAACTCATTGCTCGTTAGATAATCGTATAGCATTCCCATTTTATCACCTTTGTTATCTTGAGTGATTAATGCATTATTAAGCTGAATTATTGATTGTCTTAAAACCGCAGAAAGCCCTTTAAATTCCTCATAAGTACAGATCCAAATTCCTTCTTTTAATCCCATTCTGTCCATATCAGGTGGCATGACTTCAGTTACTAATACACCAATATTAGCATTTGCCTGCCTAATATCATTTTTAAACTTTTCAATCCAAGAATGGCTAAAACTTTTGGTTCTCTTACTTTCGTAATAAATGGTACCGCAATTTTGAAACTCCCTAGTGTTTACTATTTGAATGCAGTCAGCCCCGTTTGCACCTTTTTTTATCTCATCAATCGTATCTAGTGGAAATTGATTTGCTAACCATTCTTCAATAGCCAATTCCATAACTTCTCCTTGTAATTGCATTGAACCTTGTTCGTGTTTACGCTTCATTTCTTCAGCTAATTTTTTCTGATCTTCTAACTGCTTTTGAAGTTCTTTTACTTTAAATTCAGAAGCTTCTTCCGCTTGACGTTTGATCTTCTCTTTCTCGGTGGTTAATATTTGATTTAACTCTCTTTGGGCTGCAAATTTAGCTTGCTCTAATGCTTCCTCTTTCTCGCGCTTTAATTGTTCTATTTCAGCCTCTTTTTTAAACAACTCTTTAATTTTTTCTGACTTTTCAGAAAGCTCTTTTTGCATTGATGTTAGACGATCTAAATTATCTTCTTCTAATTTTTTCTTAAGTTTTTGCTCAATTTCCACCTCTGCTAATTTTCGTTCCTTTTCGAGACGATCTTCAAACAACTGTAATTCTTGTTTTTTTAATAATTCAAATTCTTTACGTTCTCTTTTAAAAGCCTCTTCACGTTCATTTTGAATTTTTAATAAATCAGATTTCTCTTTTAGAAACTCTTTTTTAATACTTTCTTCTAATTGATGCTTTAAAATACTATTAACATCTATTTGACTTCCACAATCTGGACACTTTACTGTTGTATTCTTACTCATAACGACTCATTTTAAATTAATAACAGTACAAATGTATGATTGAGGTGTGAATTGTAATTGCACATCTAATTAAGAATAATATTTTTTCATTTCATTTGTTATTCTTTTTAATTCAAGGATCACATTTTCAGGCTCTAAAACCTCAACATCACTACCAAATGATAGCAAAGTCTGGTATAATTCGTTATTCTGTATTACATTAATGCTAATTGTTCTTCCTTCAGGATCTGACTTGTCTATTTTTTGACTAACACCATGAATTGGTTTGGTGGTTACATATTGAATTCTTTTTTTAGCAAAACGAAGTTTTATATTTATAGGCTGCTCGTTCAAAGGTTTTGAAACACCAATAATGTCATCAAAGTAATCACCCCAATCTACAGTATTGGGTTCGATTTCCTCTATTGTTTCTGTAACTTCTACAATACGGTCTAAAGCTAAATTTGTTATACCTGTATATTTTTCACTTATTTCTAAACCGAATAAAAACCAACGATTATTGTATTGTTTTAAATGATAAGGATGTATTTTTCTTAAATAACTACTAGTGTTATTAAATCCTTTGTACTCTATAATCAAAACTTTTTTACGAACTAATTGATTATATAATTTACCTACCCATGACTGACCTGAATAGTCTCGGTTAGACTGATAACTAATAAGACCGCTATAATCTTCATGTACTAAATTAAAAGATGCTTCTATTCTTGGAAACAATTCATCCAACCAAAAGAAATCTTGTCTGTTTCTGTAGCGTGCGAGTATAGCCAAAGTTTCTTCCAATTGCTCTTGATCTGTTTTTGATAATAATTGGTTACCTAAAGCCAAATTTTCATTTGTATATTTAAAGATCGTTTTTTTACCATCAAAAAGTTTAGGTATAAAAACGGGATTTTCTTGAAAATCTATATTATTACTCATATCACTTTCTATTGTTTCTCTTATATATTTTATATCATTTTGAACAGTTTTTCTAGAAACATATACATCTAATTTTTCTTGAATAATATCAATCAATTTTTCAAGAGTGAAAGCACCAGTTCTGCTAGCAAAACACTCATCTAATATTGTAATACGCTTTTGAAAATTTTTGTTTTGAGGCATTACTTACTACTATTTAAATCTAATTGTTTCGCTCTATTTTCTATAAGTGCCATTAAAGAGCTTTTATTTTCTTCACTTAAAAAACTACAGGCGATTAATTCTTGCCATTGCTGCATGCCTTTTTCTATACGATTCCATAAATTTTCAATCGCTTTTGTGGGTATTTGTGCTTTGGCCATGGCTTCGTTAAAATCTAGACGTTTTAGTTTGCGTTTTTTACCGTTGAGGTTTAGTGCTAATTCTTCTTGATCTTCAGGAATTAATAATTTAACCGCTACCATATCATAGGCTGGTGCCAATGCATAGTGTTTACTGTCGTTTGCTATGAGTGAAAAGTTTTTTAAATGCATGTCGTTATTTCCAATAAGGAAAGAAACAATAACTTGCTCATAAAATTTTACGGCATCCAGTAATGGGTTTTGGGCATAGGTTATTATGCCTTTTGCAATTTGCTCGTAAGAACCACGGTATTTATGCTCTGTGAGTCGTTCTGTGAATTGGCAGGCATCTTCCATAGGGTACTTTTCGTTTGTAGCAGTACGATCTATACGCTTGGTTAAATAGGCTAAAGCACCATCTTTTAATGGTATTAATAAAAAGGGTACTGTTGCTATACCGCAAGCCTGTGCTAACAGCATAGATAGTGCCTCTATTTCTGGCATTTGCGGATACATATGAAATGGTGGTTTTAAAATATACCTGCCATTTAATGCGCCTACAATGGTTAACCTATTTTGAGCATTTTCTTGTGTAAAACCTAATGATAATTTTGGTTGTACGCCTGTAACAATGATGCGTTGTGCAATGTTTTCTTTTGCCAAGGCTTCTATTTGAGACATCTCATACTCTAATTGTAGTATAGGCGTATCTTCTTGCCAAAATGCTGTTAGACAGTTTTGATGGTAATTTATATCACCATCTTCTAGTTTTTTATGACATGCTAAACAATAGTTCATACTTTCTCTATAATGCTAATATTGCCAATACAATCTCTACAGGTGGTTAATAATAGCCCCATGCGATCTCTTGGATTTATTTTCCAATTTTTATGTGCGATGTCTAATAACCAACCTTCAGGAATTAAACCATCGAAGAACGGGAATAGGTATTCGGCACTAAACGGTTCTTCTTGTAATGGCAACGTTAAACTCACTGCTAATGTACTTTCATTTTCTAGGTATGCTTTGTCATACTTGAAATGATAGCCATTATCGTCCTCGGTTAATATGCCTGCCAAGTTTTTATTTACCCAGATTTCTCCTTGTCTCATCGCTTATAGGTGTTGGTGTTAGTGTGTGGCCAAAAAATAACAAAACCTGATTTACTTTATCGGTCATTACATTTGGTTTTCCCTGTTCGAGTTCGCGTACAAAACGCAAGCCAACACCAGTGAAGTCTGACAACTCTACTTGTGTTAGATCTGCTTTTTTACGTCTATCCCTTACAAATTGGGCTATGGTGTTTTCTCTATCCCATTCCATTATATTATACCTTTATGGGTACAATATAGGAAATTATTTTATAATTATACCTTAAAGGGTGTAAATTTTATAATTGTATTGTGTTTATACCTTTAAGGGTGTAATTATGTGCACAATGACTTGTTCACTGTTTTAACGTGTTCATTGACAATGAACATCAAAGAATAATGAACACCGACATCAATTATGTTTGAAAAGACTAAACGATTACCTTCGTTTGTCTCTTGAATTATTGCTAAAGGCAATTAGATTAAACGATTCTCTTAATCTGCTTCTCACTCGATTACCATAAAAATGTTCTAGCTCTGAAGCTGATAGGTTGGTGGTGAGATGTGTCTTGACTTTTTTACTAATAAATAGATCGTAACGACTTAATAGAATTTCTCCCATCACATTACATTCGTTGCCGAAGTATTTTAAATTGTTTTCTGTACCAAGATCGTCAAAGCAGATGATACCTACTTTGGATTGATGCAAACTTGGTTTGCTATATCTGCTTATAACATCGTAACCCTCTTTAATGAACTCGAAACTCACTTCTCTACAGGATTTTACATAGTATTTGTTTTGAGGAGTTGCTATATGTTTCATGAGTGTCATTAAGGTTGTTTTACCGCAACCAATAGGACCAGAAAGCAGTATCCCTTTTTCTAAATTAATGTTGAGTTGACTTGCTACTTCTTCATCACCTGAACTGTACGCCATGAGTTTATAAATGATGGTTTTGTCTTCATCATAAATTTTAAAGTGGTTACCAAATAGTTCCTGTCCTTTAGATTCTAGCCATTTGGTTGCTTTTTGGTAGTTGTAATTCATTTTGATTGTAAGTTCTAA
This sequence comes from uncultured Polaribacter sp., assembly GCA_964565055.1. Classification (GTDB taxonomy): domain Bacteria; phylum Bacteroidota; class Bacteroidia; order Flavobacteriales; family Flavobacteriaceae; genus Polaribacter. Next base: position 24,472 of record CAZMDC010000013.1, read on the forward strand.
TGATGAGATTCCTCATGCATTCTTATTTAAACATTTTGGTATTCGTGAATGCTTTGCATTTGCTTCACTCCGTTCTCAATGACATTAAAGGGGTTCGGAATAATTTTTATTGGTTGCTGTGTTGAGGTTATTTGGGCGAATTGTCGGTGTTTTGTCGGTGTTGTGGTGGTGTTGTGCATTAAAATTAGCGCTATTAATCATCCAGTTTTGCGCCGCTGCTTTCCAATTGGCCATAGGTGTTTTGCCACCTACGAGCCAACCGTTACTAGAGAAGTAATTAAAAAACTTTTTGGCTTCCAGTTCTGGGAAGTTTTGTTCTTGGAAGTATTTTAAAAGTTCTTGTTCTGTTGGCATCGCCATACTTTTATTTTTTTGGCGCAACTTTTTTTGTTTTGTATCATCCCCTTGATTTTTTTTATCTAAAGTTTCCTTTTTAGAATTTGGAGATTGCTTATTCATATTTAAATTGTTTAACTTATTTGTATTGTTTATACTGTTTATATAAGATACTTCTGCTTGTTCAGGACTTGTACCAGTACTAGTATAAGACTTGTCTGTTACTTGTTTTATAACCTTGCTATTTTTTGGTTTTGGTTTTAAGTTTTCAGAAAAATTAAAGAGATATACCAAACTTCCTTTATAAGGATTGTATGATGGTTCGTATTTTATATATCCTAATTCGTGTAAATTTTTTAAGCATTTATGATAGGTCGCTTTGGAACTTATCTTGCTAATCCTCATGACTTCATCGCGCGAAATGCTAATGGGATTTCTGAAGCGGTTACAATTCCAGAATTGAAACAGTGCGATGTATAAACTAATGTGCGTTGGGTTTAAGGTGTGATCGTTAATGACTTTATCGAAAAAGCCTGTTAAGTGTTTGATGTAGTTCATGAATACAGATATTAGTTTTTTGATGATTAGTTTTCTAGCATGTTTTGAATGTCTTCATACTTATAGTAAATAATGCCACCAATACGCTTGAAATTGAGTGTTCCGTTAATGCGAAGGTTTTGAAGCGTTCCTGGAGAGATGCGCAATAGTTTTCTAACTTCTGATGATTTTAACCATTGAGCTGGTTTGTCTTCTTTTTTAACATTCTTTAATTCTTGAAGTAATGCATTGACTACATTTAATAGATCTCTTTTAGTAACTAGTTGGTGATTTAAAAGTTCTAAATTTTCGATTTCTGGGAATAATGTTTTCGGATGTAAATTCATAATGAAGTTTTTTAATTTGTTATGATACAAAGCAACTTCATTTCGTTATTTTTCATTAACAAGGTAGACCCAAGGTGGGTACTATTTTAATAGAAAATCGTTTAAGATATTGATTTTTAATCATTTGTTAAGTGAGTTTTTAAAGGCTTGTTTTATTGAGAAGCTAAACAATGTTTAAATTTTTCGCCTTTAGATCAAAAACCATAGTAGGGAAGACCTTGTGTGTTTTAAGAGTCTTCTTCCATGAGTTTTTGGTTGAGGTTGTCTGCCAAACTATTTAAGAATTTTGTTCTTACCGTTTTTCTGATTTTAATATCTTGGTATATTCTGTAAATGCTATCTTCCAATTCTATATTAAAGATTTTACCAATATGAGTGGCTAATTCTTTAACATCGGTATTACCATTGTTAATTAGTTTTGCATGTTTTAATGCATAGATGAGTTCTACCAGATCTATTTTGGTGCCAGACCAAGAATAATTTACAGGTTGGCCATAGTTATTGGTGCCACTTTTATTATCGATTTCATCAATTTTGCGTTCCAAGTAATTAATAAGCATGTCAGCTGTAATTAGGTTTGCTACTTGATAATCGTGTGATGTTGATATTTTAGAGTCAAAAAATAATAGCATGGAGTGATCGCGAATGATATCCTTATAGGGTCTTCTTATAAAATAATTGATATCGTTATAAGTGGCTCTCGATCTATAGTATTCATAGAAATCACGGTTTTCCTTTCCCGATAGCGTTGCTTTATTTAACGCTTTAATGTAATGTTTACGTTTTCCTTTTTTGCCTGGAGGCAAGGTAGATTCAATTTTTAAAATGTATTTGTAGTATAATATTTTAGAAACTAAAGAAGGCTTTAATTCTTTAAAGAAATAGATTTCATCTTTTTCGGTTGCAAAGCAAAATGTTTTTACCCATTTATTGATTTGCTTTAACTTCTTTTCAAGAAAGAAAATCATTTTTTGACTATGCTCTATGATATTGCTATAGGTGCTTTTGAGTAATTCAAAGTCACGCTCCAATTCTTGAAAGAATGGTATGCAAAAGGTGTTCATAGATTAAAAAATGGTTTATTTCGAGTGCTATCAAAATAAACCATTTTCTGTTAAAATTATTGAAATGAACACTTAAAAAGTTTTCAACATTATCAAAATCAACCAATTTGTTTGGCTTTTGTGATGGTATGTGTATTGCCTAGTTTTTCCTTTAATAGTCGCATATCGTCGCTTACTTTTCTGTCTAAAACTTTTGCATAATGCTGTGTGGTTCTTAAGTTTTTATGTCCGAGCATTTTGCTCACGCTTTCGATAGGTACACCATTTGAAAGGGTGACCGTAGTTGCAAACGTATGACGCGCAATATGGAATGTGAGTTCTTTATTTATTTCGCAAATTCCTGCTATTTCTTTTAAATAGGCATTCATTTTTTGATTACTTAAAATGGGGAGTAAACGATCTTCATTTAAGCACTGTGGATGGTCCAAATATTTATCAATGATTAATTGTGTTACTGGAAGGATTGGAATTTTTGAAGCAGATTCCGTTTTTTGACGATGTGTAAATATCCATTTCTCTCCATCAATACCAAGACTGATATGTGATTTGGTTAGGTTTTTTACATCGATATAGGCTAAACCCGTAAAGCAGCTAAAAAGAAATATATCTCTTACCAGTGATAAACGCTCTGTTGCGAATTCTTTATTTAGTATTTTTTGGATTTCATCTTCTGATAAGTACACTCGTTCAACTTCTCTAACTTTTGCTTTGTAATTGCTAAATGGGTTTTTATCTATCCAATTATTAGCCAAACATATCTTGATTATTTTGCCGAAATTCTTGATGTATTTAACTGCTGTATTGTTGTTACAGTTTCTGACACTTCTTAAATAGAATTCATATTCTGTAATAAATGCATGGTTTATTTTAAGGATGTCGATGTCGGATACTTTATACTTCCATTCTAAAAAATCGATGGTATGTTTTAATGATGTTTTGTAACGTTCGAGTGTTCCTGGTGCATACTCTTTACCAACCAGTTCTTCAATTTTTTTATTATGATCTTGGAATATAGGGATGAGCATGCGTTGCTTTTCATCAAGACCGAGTAGTTTACTTTTAAATGCTTTTGCTGTAATTGGGATATTTTGATGAATAAACTCCATTTGCATATCAATAATCTTGATTTTAAGCATGTCAAGTTGCCTATTTACTGAACGAGCTTCTTCTGATTGACCTTTCATTTTGCCAGCAGATGCAGACCATTTGGAGGGTTCTACAAATCTTCCGGTACTCATTTCAACTCGTTTTCCGTTAACTGTAATGCGCGTGTAGATAGGGAATAAGCCATTCGCATTGACTTTTGCTCTTTTTGCATAAAAGAGGATAGATACTTTTGTTTTCATTTTTGGTAACCTTTTTAATTAATATTAAACTTAATTTTTACCTCAATACGACACAAGATGTTTATTATTTGAACTAGCTGTAACCCTTGTGAATACTGGGGAAAGCTTAAAAATCGGTTACCCTAAAAATTGAAAAAGTTGAGGTAACCGATTTTACCACCTTTGTTACACGATTTAATGAATATTTTGGTATGTGCTAAAAAGAAAAAACCCTTTAAAACATACGTTTTAAAGGGTTTTGGTGATTTTTGAAAATCAATCAGCGGAGAAAGAGGGATTCGAACCCCCGGACCTGTTACAGTCAACAGTTTTCAAGACTGCCGCATTCGACCACTCTGCCATTTCTCCAAGAGTCTCATTAGGTATCCCTAAATGCGGATGCAAATATAGAAAGCTTTTTTGTTATAGAAAACAAAACAGGTAATATTTTTTAATTTTTTTTTATCAACTAATTAAAACAGAAAGTAACTCACTAAAAATCAATATAAAAAATAATCAAATTAAAAATTCGATATTAATAAGGTTTTCAAAGTATCTATTTTAAGGTGTTTATTATATTTGTATCATATATAAAACTGAATTATGTCATTTAACTCTTTTGGAAACTTATTAAAATTAACAACCTATGGTGAATCTCATGGATTAGCTATTGGAGGCGTAATCGATGGGTTTCCTGCAGGAATGGAAGTAGATTTCGAAGCTATTCAAAATGAATTAAATAGACGAAAGCCTGGGCAATCAAAAATTGTTACTCAACGAAAAGAACCAGATACTGTTGAGTTTTTATCTGGCATTTTTGAAGGTAAAACTACAGGTACTTCTATTGGATATATTATAAAAAATACGAATCAAAAAAGTAAAGATTACAATCATAATACTAATATTTATAGACCTTCTCATGCTGACTATACTTACGATCAAAAATATGGTTTAAGAGATTATAGAGGAGGTGGAAGGAGTTCTGCTAGAGAAACTGCTAATTGGGTGGTTGCTGGTGCTTTAGCAAAGCAATTGATTTCTCAAATTAAAATTAATGCATTTACCTCTTCTGTAGGTGATATTTTTGTTGATAAACCTTACCAAGAAATAGACTTTTCTAAAACAGAAAATAATATTGTGAGGTGTCCTGATGAAGCATCAGCAGAAAAAATGATTCAAAAAATAAAAGAAATTAGAAAGGCTGGTGATACAATAGGTGGAACAATTACCTGTGTTGTACAAAATATGCCAGTTGGTTTAGGTGAACCTATTTTTAATAAATTACATGCAGAACTTGGCAAAGCAATGCTAACTATAAATGCTGTAAAGGGTTTTGAGTTTGGTAGCGGTTTTTGTGGTGCTAAAATGAAAGGTTCTGAGCATAATGATATTTTTAATGCAGACGGTTCTACTAAATCTAATTTATCTGGAGGAATACAAGGTGGAATTTCAAATGGAATGGACATTTACTTTAGAGTTGCTTTTAAACCTGTAGCAACAATAATGAGCAGCCAACAAACCATAAATTCTGAGAACGAGGTTACTGAAATTACTGGAAAAGGTAGACATGATCCTTGTGTAGTTCCTAGAGCTGTACCTATAATTGAAGCAATGACTGCTTTAGTTTTAGCTGATTTTTGGCTTATCAACAAAACAAGAAAAGTGTAGTTCGTTTTTTTGTTTTGTATCTTTAAATTTCAAATACTGTTTTTTTTGGAAAATAATAGACTATATTTTATAGATATTGTGCGTGCTTTTGCAATATTAATGATGCTGCAAGGGCATTTTATAGATACATTATTAGCTGTAGAATTTAGAGATCCTAATACTATACCTTATGCAATTTGGAGCTATTTTAGAGGAATTACAGCTCCAACTTTTTTTACAATTTCTGGATTAATTTTCACATACCTACTAATCAAAGCTAAAGAAAAGGGTTTAGAGAAACAGAGAATGAAAAAAGGAATTACAAGAGGATTCTTTTTAATTGGGGTAGGATATTTATTAAGGGTACCACTAGCAACATGGCTTTCTGGAAAATTTAATAATTATTTTTTTGTAATAGACGTTTTGCAAACTATAGGTTTGAGTCTTATTTTAATTATAATCCTATATTTTTTATCTGTAAAAAAAACTCATCTTTTTGCATTTATAACTTTACTCTTGGGAGTTTCTATATTTTTAACAGAACCTTTATACAGAAATTTAAACGTTACTTCTATCCCAATATTTCTTAACAATTATATATCAAAAGCCAATGGCTCCGTTTTTAGAATCATTCCATGGTTTGGTTACGTTACATTTGGTGCTTTTATAGCTACAATATTTGAAAAAAACTTACATAAAAAATATTTTAAAGAAATTACAATAAGTGTTTTTGTTGTTTTAGGATTAATTCTAATATACTACTCCTCTAGCATTATGGCTTTTACTTCTAAAAAGTTAGATGTTCAGCTGTTTATGGATGCTGCTAGCTACAATTATTTGTTTACAAGGTTAGGAAATGTATTTGTTTATTTCGCTCTTTTCTATGCACTAGAAAACTACTTAAAAATTCCATTAATTTTAAAAATAGGACAAAAAACTCTATCTATTTATGTAATACATTTCATTATAATTTATGGTAGCTTTACAGGAATTGGTCTAAAACATATTTTTGGAAAAACCTTAAACCCTTGGGAAGCAATTATAGGCGCTATATTATTTTTGATAACAGTTTGCTTTATCTCTTTTTACTATGCAAAAACAAATACTTTCCTATATCTAAAAATAAGAAAACAGATTGAAAAAATCAAAAAAAATAATTAAGAAAAGCCTAGTAATATGATGAAGCATATTATCTCTTTACTTTTTCTATTTGTTGTTTTAAATTGTTTTTCACAACAAAAGTATCTTGAGAAATTTAGTAAAGTAAAAAAAAGAACTTATACTTATCAACGTTTTAATAATCAAGAAAATTTAAAATTAGACTTTTATAAACCCAGAAAAGTAAAAGGAGAATATCCTTTACTAATTTATGTTCACGGAGGAGGATTTTCTGGTGGTAAAAGAGACGATGCTATATCAAAAGAGTTTGCTGAAGAAATGGCATGTTATGGGTATGCAGTTGCTTCAATTTCGTATCGATTAACAATGCAAGGTCTTGGTTTTGGCTGTAACACCAAAGCTAATTTAAAAATAAAAGCTTTTAATGAAGCTTCTAAAGATATTAGTTATGCAATAAAATATATTTTAAGAAGAAATAGAAAATTTAAGATAAATGAAAAGCAAATTATTTTAGTAGGCTCAAGTGCTGGAGCAGAAGCTATTTTAAATTTAGCTTATGTTTTCGATAATACTATTTTAGGAAATGATTTTAAATTTGCAGGAATAGTTAGTATGGCTGGTGCTGTAACAAAAGTTGAAAATATTACCTCAAAAACAGCAATTCCAACTCAACTTTTTCACGGAAAAAAAGATAAATTAGTTCCTTATGGTACTGCACCTCATCATTATTGCGTTTCTACAGATACTGGTTATTTAAAATTATATGGCTCTAAAGCCATTGCTAATAAACTAAAAAAAATAGGTAAACCTTATTATTTGTATACAGCTGAAGAAGGAAACCATAGTTGGAACTCCATACCAATTTTTGAATGTAAGAAAGAAATTTTGGATTTTTTATTTTTTGATGTTTTAAAAAATCAGCAAAGGCAAACAGAAGTTAAAATATAAAAAAACAGCTGCAATATAAATTACAACTGTTTTATAACTAATTCAAAATAATGAAACTTATTTGTTATTCTCCTTGACCTAAAGAAAAACCTCTTACACCATCAAATTCATAAAGATTTTCTGTTTTTATTACTTCAAAACCTTTATGGTGTAATATAGATTGTAATGCTATTATTTTCTCAAAATCAACTTGGTTGTATACTTTTTCTCCAGTAGTTTTAGCGTCAATATCCACAAACCTACATCTCCAATGATCTGTACAATAGGTCTCTTGCATACCTTCTGGATACACTTTAACACCTCTATTGGTTATCATCTTCAACTTCATTTTAAATGCACTTATACCATTTAATGCATCTCCTATTTCATTAGGATTTTTACCTTTCCAATTGATAAATACATCAACCCCAACTAAAACTTGTTTTTGTTCTTTTCTTACGTATTCTGGAATTACGATTTCTCCATTTCCAGAAGCTAAATTGCTTTCTGGTAATTGTGCTGGCTTCTTACCAAGGTTTTCTATAATTCTATCTGCAAATTCAGATGTAGAAACAATTTCTTTTGATATTGATTCTTGAAAAACATCTGCTGTGTGATACCCTTGCTCTAAAGTTGTTAACCAAGCGTTTTTAATTGTGTCTGCAATTTTAGTTTTACCTACATGAGATAATAACATTATAGCTGCATTTAATAAACCTGAAGGATTTGCTATTTTTTGACCTGCAATATCTGGAGCAGAACCATGTATAGCTTCAAACATAGCAACATTTGTACCTACATTTGCTGAACCAGCCATACCTACAGAACCTGCAATTTCTGCTGCTATATCAGAAATAATATCTCCATATAAGTTCGATGTTACAATAACATCGTAATTGTTTGGGTTAGCTGCTAAACGTGCAGAACCTATATCAATAATTTGAGAATTACTTTCAATCTCTGGGTACTCTAAAGCTATTTCTTTAAACACATTATGAAACAAACCGTCTGTTAATTTCATAATATTATCTTTTACCATACAAGTTACTTTCTTACGTCCATAAGCTTTTGCATATTCGAAAGCATATCTTACAATTTTTTCACATCCAGGTCTTGTAATCAATTTTAGACATTGTACAACATCTTGTGTTTGTTGATGTTCTATACCTGCATATAAATCTTCTTCATTTTCCCTTACAATTACAACATCCATTCCTGCAAAATTAGTTTCTACATATGGTGCATAAGCAGTTACAGGACGAACATTTGCAAACAAACCTAAAGACTTACGAAGTGTAACATTTAAACTTTTATATCCTTTACCTTGTGGAGTGGTAATAGGTGCTTTTAAAATAAGTTTATTTTTATTGATGGTTTTCCAGGCACTTTTCTCTATTCCAGAAGAATTACCTGATAAATAAACCTGCTCACCAATTTCAATTTTTTCTGGTTTGATATTAGCTCCTGCTGCATCAAGGATTCTTAAAGTAGCATCCATAATTTCTGGACCAATACCATCTCCATAAGCTACAGCAACATTAGTTACTGCACTTGTTGTGTTTTGTTTAGACTGTTCTTGTAATTGTGTGTTTTCCATGTTTGATGTTTTTTTACATGGCAAATATCAAACATTACTTTCATATATTTTTATATATGTTTTTTATGATTTACATAAACAAAACTTATGTATACTATTTAAATCTTATAGAATAAGAAACTCCTAAAGTTGGATACAAGAAATATTTACCAGGATCAAAAGGTTTTTCTTCTCTAAACATGCTTGCATTAAAACCCCATAAATTCTTCTTATTTTTTGTAGAAAAATAATATCCTAAAACAAGAGCTTGAGAATCTAGCTGAAAAATTTCATCTCCTGAAAAACCAGGTGCAAATCTGTCTAATGCTGGTGAAGCTCCAAAACCAGCTTCAATTGTCCAATAATTATCTGCATCACTTGTATATTTTCTGTAAATTAATCTACCAGATTTACTAGCTCCTGGATCTCCAGGAGTTACATAGGTTCTAAACGCCCAATAACTATTTCCTGTATACCACCCAACAGAACCAGTATATATAATAGTTTCTGTTGAAAATTTTAACCATCTAAAACCTAATGAAGCTTCAAAGCTTTTTGGCAAAGATTTAAAAAGCTCAAAACCATAACGTTGTGAAGGGTTTAAAGGACTATTTGAAAAACCTCCACTAACATAAGCATACAAACCTTTTACAATTCTAGGATACAAATCTATTTCTAGTTGATAATTATCTGTTTCGAACCTATTTGAGTAATTTATTCTTGCATTAATACTACCAAATTTTGTTTGTCTTGCATATGAAAATGAACTATAATACATATTTGTTCTTCCATTATCACCATTAAAATCATAATAATCTGTAGAAACACTTATACCTATTGTATTAAAACTTAGAGAAGTTTCTAAAGAGTTTTTGTAACTGATAATATCTTCGTTATCTGGGTTTAATTTTGCAGCTTCTGTAATTGTTAGTAATGCTTCATCTTTATTACCTCTATTAAATTCTGACCTTGCTTTTAATTGCATTAATTCTGGGTCTCCAGGAAAAATTTCTAAAGCTTCATTAGAGAGTTCTAAAGCCTTGTAATATTTTTCTGCATATTGTTCGTTTTTTATATAAGCTACCCAATCTGTTTTTCTATTTTTATCTTTTTCTAAAACATATTGAAATTCTTTTCTTGCTTTATTATAGCTACCATCCCAAGAATATGTGCTTGCTAAAAAAGCACGAATACCTAAATAATTTGGATATTTTGTTAATATAAGCCTTAAAGTATCTTGTGCTTGCTTTCTTTTGCCATCAAAAGCTAATTCTCTTGCAGTTTTAAAAGCTGTATCTGGATTGCCATTAAATACTTTTTTTTGTGCTAATAATTTACTTGAAGAAAAAATCATTAAACTAATAAGTAACACTAAGGGTAATATTTTTTTTATCATTTTAATGATTCTTTAAATTTAATATATGTATCATTTTTAGGTTGATTTTTTAAAATGCTGTCTATAACTATTTCTGCATTTTCAATCTTGTTCATAGTCTTAAAAGCTCTTGCCATTTTAAATGCAATTTCATCATTTATAATTTTATTTTCTTTTGCTCTTTTTACTATTTCTTTAGATTTTTCGTTTTGTGAAGACCACCAATACATATCTAATAGAGCCAAATATACATCGTCATAAAAAGGTGCTCTTCTTAATGCATTTAATAGTTCTTCTTCTGCTGCTTCATACTTTCCATCCCAAGCAAAAGTTCTACCTTTTAGTATTCTTACATCAACGTAATTTGAGTTTTTTCTAAGAATATAATTACAAATTAAACGAGCTAAATCTCTTTCATTATTAAATGCTTTATCTCTTGCTAGCATAAACATTTCATCTAACTTTAAATTTGCAGTTAATTGCTCTAACTCTATTAATTCCTCTGGTTTAAATTCGTAAACTTCTGTAAGTATATCTTCTTTATTGTATGGATAAATTTTATCGTTTTCTGTAACGTAAGCATTTAAACTTTTAAACTCATTAAAATGTTCTTTAATTTCTTGCTCTACTGCTTTATCTTTTACTTTATAGGTATTAAAATTTTCTTTTATTTTATATAGTGTTCCACTAGAATACATATAATCTTTATAAACAAAATCGTTTAAACTGCCTTTATAACGCATTAAAGGAATTTTATGAATGTTTCTAAAAACTTTTGCAGTATCTATACCTGTACCTATAAAAGGTACTTTTTCTGGTAAGGTAACGTTATGATTTTTTGATAAAAAAGCCAACAAACTTGGAGTAACATCAAAATGAGATGATACTGATTTCATTTTTGAAGTTTGCTTTAACAAAGGGCTATAGATAAAGAAAGGTACGTTAAACCTACAGAGTTGATCTTTTTGAGCAATTGGTATTAACCTATGGTCTCCACTAATAATAAATATTGTATTATTATAATCTGACCTTTTTTTGTAAGACTCTATAAACATCTCTATACTATTATCTGCATATAAAATACTTGCAAAAATTTCTTTATAGGCTATTATTTGTTTGTCTGTTACTTTTAAATTTGAATTTGAATTGATTATACTATCTATTTTTTTTAAATATGTTTCTTTAACAGGAAAATCAAAAGGTTCATGTATTGTTTGTGTTGTAATTAAATCTAATCTTGGACCTTTTATATCGTCTAAAGCTAATAATGTTCTTTTAAAAATTTCATAGTCTGAATACCCCCAACTAAAACCTGTTGTACCATTTGTTGATTTTGGATATGTATTATCATATTTGTTTTCATCTATTACATTATCTAAATCGTGATAATCTAAAAAATTGATTTTTTTATCGAAACTAGATTGGTCTCCAGAGAAAAAAGAAGTTGTATATCCATTTTTCTTTAAAACACTAAATAATGAAATATGTGTTGGAGTATCTTCTATCTCTAAAAAACCTTTATCTCCAAAAGGTACAGATGCCATAAAAGAAGGTAGTGCTCCAAAGGTTCTACCTGTATTACTAAGAAAGTTATCCCAAAATAAAGATTTAGGAATTAATGAGTTTAAATAAGGTGTAAAACCACTATAATATTTATCACCAACAAATTCAGACCCCAAGCCTTCTACTAAAATTACCACCACATTTGGTTTTTCTTCTTTAATATTAAAGAATGGGCCTAAAACATCGTTTATTTTTTCTGATTCTTTTAAAAACGGATATTCATTATTACCATCTAATTTTACAGCTTGTACTTCATTTTTTTCAATTTGATAGTTTATGATGTCTGTAACAAAAAAGTACATTTTATTTTCATGCTCTGGATTTGAGAAATTAGAAAATGAAAATTTTACAATAACAATAATTAATGTAGTTATTATAAATATTCTTCCATAATGTTTGTAATAAGGAGATTTTTTAAGAAAAAAACTACTTACCAAAAATAACAATGGAAAAATTATAAATGGCACGAAGTAAAATATAGAAGTACTTTCTGATGATGTTACTGTAAGGTAAATATCATCTAAAGAATACCCAAGCAAATCTGCTCCTAAATTTAAAAGTGTAGTAAGGCTATATTTTGTTAAAGAAAACTCTAAAATGGTTAGAATTACAAATACAATCTTTATAAAAATAACTCCATATTTATATTTTTTTCTTGCTAATAGGTGGTAAAATGGAAGAAAAATTAAAAAGATAAATAATACAGTATAAAAATGGTTTAAGAATTTAAACACCAACAGCTCAAAAAGATTTGTAACTTCTTTTCCACTAAAAAAAGTAGATGTAATTTCGAATAAACTAATAATCCAAAATGTAATCATTAGTGCAAAACAAAGTAAAATATAACCTCTATTTTTTTCTCTAATTGTTTTAATCTCCATATTATTTACTTAAAATATTTATTAGTTGCTAGAAAGCCCTTTTCTAACCATTACTCCCCATTTTTTATTTTTATTAAAATAATAATCTATGTTACCTCTTATAGCTGCATATAATATTAAAGGATGTAAAATAAAAGGTTCTAAAAATATAGTGAGTACTAGTTTAAAACCAATACCTTTCTTTTTATATTGATGATATGTAAATTCTTCTGTAAAAATAGCTACGAAAGAAAATAAAAGCGAAAACAAGTATGCCAATAAAAAAAGCCCCACAACAAAGCTCCAGTTTAAAGGTTGATAAATAACTAAAAATAAAAAATAGAACATACCTAAAACCTCTACAATTGGAGCTAATCTTTCAAAAACAAACCAATAAGGAAAACTCAAAAGCCCTAAAACTCTGTATTTATAATTAAGACCTATGTTTTTATGCATTTTTAAGGTTTCTATAGTTCCTCTAGTCCACCTATTTCTTTGAGAAATCAAAATTTTTCTATCATCAGGAGCTTCTGTCCAACATAAAGGGTCTGGAATGTAAGCAACTTTATATTCTTGTTTTTGCTCTTCCATATATTTTCTCATTCGCACAATAATCTCCATATCTTCTCCAACAGTTGTTGTGTCATAACCACCAACTTTTATGGCTATTTCTCTATCAAACATGCCAAAAGCTCCAGAAATAACGAGTAAGCCATTTAGTCTTGCCCAAGCCATTCTGCCTAATAAAAACGATCTTAAATATTCTAATATCTGAACTCTTTCTAGCCATTTATCTGGAAAATTTACCTCCATTAATTTTCCGTCTTCTATTTTACAGGAGTTGGCTATTCTAATAACACCTCCTGAGGCAATTACCTTTCTATCTGTATACTCTAAAAAAGGTTTTACCATTCTTTGAAGTGAGTCTGCCATTAACAAACAATCTACATCTATACAAGCTAAATAAGTACTATCACTAATATTTATTCCGCAATTTAAAGCATCAGCTTTTCCTCCATTTTCTTTATCAACGATAATTAATTTTTCGAATGCAGGGTTTTTAGACTTAAATACGCCTGCTCTTAAATCTTTTGTTGGTACTTTTTGATTTATTAAGTACTCTACTTTTTCTAAATCGTATGCTTTAATTAGCTTTTCTAGACTATCATCTTTACTACCATCATTTACAATGATTACATCATAATTTACATAGTGGGTAGATAGTAAAGACCTAACGTTTTCTACAATGTTTAAACTTTCATTATAGGCAGGTGCAATTATAGATATTGAAGGTGCAATAGATGAATTTAAAAGATCTTCGTGATAAACAAAACTGTTTTTCTTTAAATAATCTACAGTTTCTTTTGATGAAAAAATGGCTAAAATTATATATGACCCAATAATAAGAACCGTAAACACTAAAAAGAAATAGTGAAACGAAAGTAAAATAATTCTCAAAATTTCATCAAACCCCATAACTATAATCTAAATATTGAATTATTCTATTATAAGATTCGTCTTCTGAATTCTTTTCTAACTTATTATATAATTCTTTATCATGCTTTTTTAAAATTGTTAATGCTTTACTTTTAATTTCAAAATCAGTATCGTTTATATGGTTTAACACAAACAAGCTATCTTTTTCTGTTGCAACTTTTTCTAAAAGTCCAAAAAAAGCATTTTTTTCTTTAAAAGTTAAATCTTCGAATTTTTCTATTAAAATATCTTTTGCCTCTATGATTTCGAAGTATGTGACAACTTCAATAGTTTTTAACCTAACCTCTATATTTTTATGGTTTAGTAATTCTAATAAAACATCTTTTGTTTCTAGTTTATTAAATATTTTAACAATATTTAAAATAAACAGAATTACATAATCATTTTCTGATTTTAGCCATTTACCAACCTCTAATAGATGCTGATTTTCGAACTTTTCTATTTCTAATAAAAGCTCTATTTGATCCCATTCAGATAATGGTACTTTTAAATTATCTAAAAATTGTAATCCTTCAAATTCAAAAAGCTCTAAAAAATAAAGGTGAGCTTCTCTCCTAACCTCTTCTTTATTGTGATTAACAAATTTCTCTATTGATTGCGAAACCCTCCTAACCTCAAACTGTCTTAAATCTCTAATTCCCAAAGCAATAACGTTCCATTTTTTACTTTTTATTTTTTGTATTGCAAAATTAACTAAACCAATATCTTCATATAATTGATGCATAATATTTATTATATTTCCAGATACTTGCTGACTTAATTTTAAAAATGTCTTGGTAATTATTCTTCTTTTTCTACGATTATTTACCCCTTTTTTAAACTTTTTTATTATTCTTTTTTGTGTTTTATTAAAACTTTCTGCTTCATTATCCAAATACAAATACTCAATTAATAAAGCTTCTACAACACTAGTATACTTTATGTTTTTTGCTTCTACAACCCTAATATTACGCCTTAAGATTTTTAAATAAATTACTAGAATTATAATAACAACAATTAGCACCACAACTAATGTCCATATTATATTTTCTATTAAAGGAATTTTCATTTTAAAATCGGTAAAACTACATTAACATACGCTTAACCCTAATAGATAATTCATTAGGACTTAATGGCTTGCTCATAAAATCGTTTGCACCTAAATTAAATGCATTTAGCACCATTTCTTCTTGCCCAGAAGAAGAAAACACCAAAATAGGCGTGTTACTTTCTAGTTTATTTCTAACATGGCTTATAACCTCTAAACCACTAAAATAATCCATCATAACATCTGTTAAAATTAAATCTGGATTTTCAGATTCTATAAACTCTATGGCTTCTTTACCATCTTTAGCTACAAAAAGTGTGTAACCGTCTTTTTCTAAACGAAATTTTAAAAGGAGAGATAAAACAGAATTATCTTCTGCAAGAACAATTTTCTTTTTTTTACTCATATTTTTGGGGGACTTTAAGTGCTTACTAACTTATTCTGTCTTTAAAAAAACTAAGGTAAACAAATAAAAAGATAAATAGCAGTTTTTATTTATCTTTACGAAAATTTGAGAACCTTCTTTATTATCCCCTAAAATAAGAAAAATATGGAAATTGAAAAAGTATTAACTAGTGATGTTGTAGATTTATCTTCATTAAAAAGCTTTTTTGCTTCAGATAAAGACTCTTTAATACAGTTAATTACAGTCTATTTGTCTGACACAAAACCAAGAACAACTACTCTAGAAGAGTCTTTAACAAATGTTGATTATGAAAGTATTAGAAGTATTTGCCATTTTTTAAAATCATCATTAGGTTTAATGGGTGTAAGTTGCCTTAATGAAATAGCAAACCTAGAAAAGCTTGCACAAGCTAAAGAACCAGAAAATATAATAGTTGAACAATTAAAATTTGTGACACCTATTTTAAAAAATAGCATTGTAGAATATCAAATTATATTAGAAAAACTTAAAGCGCTTTAAGTATTTAATTTACATGATTAAAGAAATTCAACTTCGCGTTAATTTAATTGAAGAACGCAAAAAAGACATGCTTATTTACAAAGCATCTAAAGCTCTAGAAATAGAAACTTCAGAAATAACTGGAGTTAAAATTTTAAGAAAATCTATTGATGCTCGAAAAAAAGACACAATTTTCAACTATAAAATTGCAGTTTATATTAATGAAAAAGTAACGAAGCAATCTGACTATAATTTTAATTATAAAGATGTTTCTAATGCAAAAGAAATACATATTATTGGATTTGGCCCAGCAGGAATGTATGCTGCTTTAAGATGTATTGAACTTGGCTATAAACCAATTGTTTTAGAACGTGGTAAAAATGTACAAGACAGAAGAAGAGATTTAAAAGCCATTAATCAAGATCATTTTGTAGATGAAAACTCTAACTATTGTTTTGGTGAAGGTGGTGCAGGCACATATTCTGATGGAAAGCTCTACACAAGAAGTTTAAAAAGAGGTGATGTTAGAAGAATATTTGAAAATCTAGTTTTTCATGGAGCAACAGAACAAATTTTAATAGATGCACATCCTCATATTGGTACCAACAAATTACCTAAAATTATCCAAAATATTCGCGAAACTATTCTAAATTTTGGGGGTGAAATTCATTTTGAAAGTAAGGTTACAAACTTTGTAATTTCTCAAAATAAACTGCAAGCTATTCAGTTAGAAAATGGAAAAGAAATGACTGTAAATGCTGCTATTTTAGCAACTGGTCATTCAGCAAGAGATATTTATGAACTACTTCATAAAAAAGATATCGATATAAAAGCAAAGTCATTTGCTATGGGTGTAAGAGTTGAGCATCCTCAAGAAATTATAGATCAAATACAATATAGTTGTTCTGGAAAAAGAGACGAACTTTTACCAGCTGCAGCATATAGTTTAGTTGAGCAAGTAAACAGCAGAGGCGTTTATTCTTTTTGCATGTGTCCTGGAGGTTTTATTGTACCTGCTGCAACTGCCAATGGTGAAGTTGTTGTAAATGGCATGTCTCCATCACGTAGAAATAATAAATTTGCAAATTCAGGTATTGTAGTAGAATTAGATATCAATAGAGATTTTAAGAAGTACGAAAAGTTTGGTGCGTTAAAAGGTTTAGAATTTCAAAAAGATTTAGAAAAAATTGCTTTTTTTGCAGGAGGAAGAACTCAAACTGCACCTGCCCAAAAATTGGTTGATTTTGTTGAGGGTAAACTTTCGACAACTTTAAACGACACTTCCTACCAACCAGGTTTAAAATCTGCTCCTCTACATTCTTTATTACCTAAAATTATTGGCAGTAGATTACGAAAAGGATTTCCTGCTTTTGGCAGCAAAATGCATGGCTATTTTACAAACGAAGCAAATATTGTTGGGGTTGAATCTAGAACTTCATCTCCAGTAAATATACCTAGAAAAGAAAACTTAGAACATATTAAAATTGCAGGGCTTTTTCCATGTGGTGAAGGTGGTGGTTATGCAGGTGGAATTGTATCTGCTGCAATGGATGGAGAACGTTGTGCAGAGGCTGCAATTAGCAAATTGTAAATAACTTTAATAACTTTATTAGACAAACTGATTTACATTGCCTAATTTTACTGCCTTTAAATTCATTTTATGAAAGTTACAATAGGTAGAGTAGATAAAGCTGATTTTCCAGAGTTATCACTTTTAGATATTGACATAAAAATAGACTCTGGAGCATACACATCCTCAATTCATTGTTCTGACATTAAGGAGACTAACTCTAATAGTGAAAGTTACATACAATTTACACTCTTAGATCCAGAACACCCTTTTTACAATAACAAAAAGTTTAGCTTTAAAAACTATACTTCAAAAATCGTAAAAAGTTCTAATGGTATTTCAGAGAAAAGATTTATGATACAAACAACAATCATCATCTTTAACAAAACTTTTCCAATCTATTTAACACTTAGTGAAAGAAAAGACATGAAATTCCCTATATTGTTAGGAAGAAAATTTTTGAATAAAAAGTTTATAATAGACACTACAAAGAAAAATTTATCACATAAATTAAAAAACAACGCGTAATGAGAATTGTTATTTTATCTAGAAACCCAAAGTTATACTCTACAAGAAGATTAGTAGAAGCAGCACAAAAAAGGAAACATGAGGTTTTTGTGGTAGATCATTTAAAGTGTAATATCGAAATTGAAAAAAAAGCTCCAAAAATTTATTATAAAGGAGAATACTTAGAAAATATAGATGCTATTATTCCAAGAATTGGAGCTTCAGTAACATTTTACGGTACAGCAGTAATTCGTCAATTTGAAATGATGAAAGTTTTCACTGCTGTATCTTCAATTGCATTAACAAGATCTAGAGATAAACTAAGTAGTTTACAAATTTTAGCAAGAGCAGGTGTTGGTTTACCTAAAACTGTTTTTACAAACTACACTAAAGATGTAGAACACGTTATTAATTCTGTTGGTGGCACACCTTTAGTTTTAAAACTTTTAGAAGGTACACAAGGTCTTGGAGTAGTTTTAGCAGAAACACCAAATGCAGCCACTTCTGTTCTGGAAGCTTTTAATGGTTTAGGTGCAAGAGTAATTGCACAACAATTTATTAAAGAAGCTGGTGGCGCAGACATTAGAGCTTTTGTGGTTGATGGAAAAGTTATTGGTGCTATGAAAAGACAAGGCAAAGAAGGTGAATTTAGATCTAACCTTCATAGAGGTGGAAATGCTGTAGTTATAGAACTAACAGATGATGAAGAAAGAACTGCATTAAAAGCAACAAAAGCAATGGGCTTAGGAATTGCAGGTGTAGATATGCTACAATCTTCTAAAGGACCTTTAGTTTTAGAAGTTAACTCATCCCCAGGTTTAGAAGGTATTGAAGTTGCAACAGGTAAAAATATTGCAAAAGAAATTATAAGATATTTAGAATTACATGTCGAATAAACCTTTTACACTTTTAGGAAAAGTTATTCCTGAAGGAAAACGTACAGTTATAGATTTAAAAATAGCAAAATTACACACCAGAACTACTGTAAATGTACCTGTTATTATTGAGCATTCTACAAACCCAGGTCCTGTAGTTTTATTGTTAGCTGGTATTCATGGTGATGAAACTAATGGTGTTGGTATTGTAAGAGAAATCATCGATTTAAAATTAAATAAGCCAAAAAACGGAACTATTATTTGTATTCCAGTTTTTAATATTTTTGGATATTTAATTCAAACAAGAGAGTTTCCTGATGGTAGAGATTTAAATAGAATGTTTCCAGGAACTTTAAACGGATCGTTAGCAAGCCAATTCGCCTATCAGTTTAGTGAAAAAATTGCTCCTTTTGTTGATTATGTAATCGATTTTCATACAGGTGGAGGAGAACGTGATAATATTGCACAAATACGATGTAATAAAGATGATGACAAAGGCCTTGAATTGGCAAAAATTTTCAATCCACCAATGATTGTGTATTCTAATAACATTATAAAATCGTTAAGAGAAACACTTCACAAAATGGGTAAAACTGTATTGTTATTTGAAGGAGGAAAATCTAATGAACTAAATCCAACCATTATAAACGAAGGTGTAAATGGCACTCGTAATGTATTGATACATTTAGGCTTATTAGAAGGTGAAATTAATGTAAGAGCCACACCTATTTTTGTAAAAAAAGCAAAATGGATTAGAGCATCAGACTCTGGCATGTTTAAAGTTAGAATAGCCAATGGCGCTTTTGTAAAAAAACGTGAAGTTTTAGGCGTTATACAAGATCCTTTTGGTGAATTTAAAAAGAAAGTATATGCGCCTTTTAATGGTCATATTTTTTGCATAAATAAAACGCCAATTGTAAATAAAGGTGATGCTTTATTTCATATGAGTTTAGAAGAATAAAATTGATATTTTTAAACATTAAAAGTATCAAATACTTATAAAGTTAACATTACTATGCGTATAGATATAATTTCTGTAGCTCCAGATTTATTAGAAAGCCCTTTCAATCATTCCATTGTAAAACGTGCAAAAGAAAAAGGTTTAGCAGAAATTGTTATTCACGATTTACGCAAGTTTGGTTTAGGAAATTACAAACAAATAGATGATACTCAATTTGGTGGTGGTGCAGGTATGGTTTTAATGATAGAACCTATTTCTAATTGTATAAAACAATTACAGTCTGAGAGATCATATGACGAAATTATTTACATGACTCCAGATGCAAAAACATTAAACCAAAGCACAGCAAACACACTTTCTTTAAAAGAAAATATACTTATTTTAACAGGGCATTATAAAGGTGTAGACCAAAGAATAAGAGATAAATACATTACCAAAGAAATTTCTATTGGCGATTATGTTTTAACTGGTGGAGAACTAGCTGCTGCTGTTTTAGTTGATGCAGTTGTTCGTTTAATTCCTGGTGTTATTGGTGACGAACAATCTGCATTAACAGATTCTTTTCAAGATAATTTACTATCTCCTCCTGTTTACACAAGACCTGCTGAATTTGAAGGTATGAAAGTACCAGAAATACTTTTATCTGGAAATTTTCCAAAAATTGAAGATTGGAGAAGTGATGAAGCCTACAATAGAACACAACAAATAAGACCAGATTTATTAAAAAACGAAGAGTAAACGTCTGATTTTCAAATATACTAACTACAAATTAAAAAATAACGATTTTTAGTTTTATCAATTAAAATTAATTGCTAAATTTGCACTCGCTAAAATAACCTCTGACGAAATGCGTGAATGTTGTTTTTGTAAAATCATAAATTATAAGATATGGAATCTTTAGTAAAATTTGTTCAAGACGAATTTGTAACAAAAAAAGAATTTGCAGAATTTGCAGCTGGTGATACAATTACTGTATACTACGAAATTAAAGAAGGTGAAAAAGTAAGAACTCAGTTTTTTAGAGGAGTTGTTATTCAAAAAAGAGGTTCTGGAACTTCAGAAACATTTACAATCAGAAAAATGTCTGGTACTGTAGGTGTAGAAAGAATTTTTCCTGTTAACTTACCTTCAATTCAAAAAATTGAAATCAACAAAAAAGGTAAAGTACGTAGAGCACGTATATTCTACTTTAGAGGTCTTACTGGTAAAAAAGCTAGAATTACTGAAAAAAGAAGATAATCCTTATAGTTATAAAGATTTAAAAGACGTTGTAGAAATACAACGTCTTTTTTTTTTGTGAAGTAAACAAATAAATTTTACTACACTAAATATAACAATATGAATTTAAAAGAGATATTTTATTAATAATACAAAAAAAGACCCATATTAATAAGATATTACCATTACATAATTCATCTTAAATTCTTAAATTTGCTCCTCTTAAAACGAAAAGGATTTCGTAATTTCCTTATCAATCTTTTTTGTTTTTATTACTTAACAATTTTTCAAATTAATTATGGCAAAAATTATATATACAAAAACGGATGAAGCACCTGCTTTAGCTACTCGTTCTTTCTTACCAATTGTAAAAGCCTTTACAAAATCTTCTAACATAGAAATAGAAGTTAAAGACATTTCTTTAGCAGCTAGAATTTTAGCTAACTTCTCACACTACTTAACTGAAGATCAAAAAGTAGAAGATGCTTTATCAATCTTAGGAGATTTAGCAAAACTACCAGAAGCAAACATTATAAAATTACCAAATATAAGTGCATCTGTTTCTCAGTTAACAGAAGCAATTACAGAATTACAAGCTTTAGGTTATGCAATTCCTAATTATCCAGAAAACGCAAATACTACAGAAGAAAAAAATATTTTAGCACTATATAATAAAGTAAAAGGATCTGCAGTAAACCCTGTTTTAAGAGAAGGAAATTCAGACAGAAGAGCTCCTAAAGCCATTAAAAATTACGCTCGTAAAAACCCACACTTTATGGGTGCTTGGAGTGCAGACTCCAAATCTCATGTTGCAACAATGAGTAGTGGAGATTTTGCAAACAACGAAAAATCTGTTACTGTAACTAACGCTACAAAAGTTACTATCCAACACACAGCTAATAATGGTGATGAAACTATTTTAAAAGCGAATATTGCTTTATTAGATGGTGAAATTATTGATGCAACTGCTATGAGCAAAAAAGCATTAGTACAATTCTTAGAAGAACAAGTTGCAGACGCTAAAGCTCAAGGAATCTTATTTTCATTGCATATGAAAGGAACCATGATGAAGGTTTCAGATCCTATTATATTTGGTCATGCAGTAAAAATATTTTATAAAGATTTATTTGAAAAGCATGATGAAACTTTTAATAAAATTGGTGTAGATCCAAATGTAGGTTTTGCAAATATTTTAAGTAATCTTAATGATTTATCACAAGAAAAGAAATCAGAAATATTAGCGGATATTGTAAAAATATACGAAAACGGACCTGGTTTAGCCATGGTAAATTCTTATAAAGGAATCACAAACCTTCATGTGCCTTCAGACATTATTATAGATGCCTCTATGCCAGCTATGATTAGAACTTCTGGTAAAATGTGGAATGCAAAAGGAGAATTACAAGACACCAAAGCTGTTATACCTGATAGTTCTTATGCAGGAGTTTATGCAGAAACTATTGCATTTTGTAAAAAACATGGCGCTTTTGATCCTACAACAATGGGTACTGTTCCAAATGTTGGTTTAATGGCTCAAAAAGCAGAAGAATATGGTTCTCATGATAAAACTTTCGAAATTGCTACAGGTGGTAAAGTTCAAGTTATTGATGAAAATGGAGAAATACTTATTGAACACACAGTTGAAGAAGGAGACATTTGGAGAATGTGTCAAACTAAAGATTTACCAATTCAGGATTGGGTTAAATTAGCTGTAAACAGAGCTAGAGCCTCTAAAACTCCAGCTGTGTTTTGGTTGGATGAAAAGAGAGCACACGATGCTGAAATAATTAAAAAAGTAAATGATTACTTAAAAAACCATGATACTTCTGGTTTAGATTTAAGAATATTATCGCCTATAAAAGCAACTAGATTTACTCTAGAAAGAATTGTAAAAGGAGAAGACACTATATCTGTTTCTGGAAATGTTTTACGTGATTATTTAACAGATTTATTTCCAATTTTAGAGGTTGGTACATCTGCTAAAATGTTATCAATTGTTCCTTTAATGAATGGTGGTGGCTTGTTTGAAACTGGAGCTGGAGGTTCTGCCCCAAAACATGTAGAACAGTTTTTAGAAGAAAACCATTTAAGATGGGATTCTTTAGGAGAATTCTTAGCATTAGCAGTTTCTTTAGAGCATTTAGGTACTTCTACAAATAATGAAAAAGCACTTATTTTAGCAGATACTTTAGATGAAGCAACCGATACTTTTTTAGATAATAACAAATCTCCATCAAGAACTGTGGGAGAATTAGATAATAGAGGAAGTCACTTTTATTTAGCCAAATATTGGGCAGAAGGTTTAGCAAATCAAAATAAAAATGAAGAGTTAAAAAATGAATTCTCAAAAATTGCTGAAGAACTATCTAAAAACGAAGCTAAAATTATAGCAGAGCTTAATGATATTCAAGGAAAAGCCGTAAATATTGGAGGTTATTATTTTCCAAATGAAGAATTGGTTGTAAATTCAATGAGACCAAATGCAACTTTAAATGCTATCTTAAAGTAAATTAACATTGTTTTTTATAAAAAATTAACAAAAGGAGTGCTATTTAGCACTCCTTTTTTAGTTAGTTTTGGTTTTTAATCAAACCAATCACAATGTCTAAGAAACGAATTATTATAATTTCTGTTATTTCGTTAATATCAATTTATCTTATTTACAGTTATTTTTCACCAAATGCAGATGGTGAAATTTACCTAACAACAGAAGTAAAAAAAGGAAACTTTGTAAGTGAAGTTATTACATCTGGAGAGGCTCAATCTACAAGTCTAAAAAAAATTAACGGTCCAGAAAATTTAAGAAAATTTAAAGTTAGAGATATTAAAATTCAAGATTTAGTTCCAGAAGGAACCATCGTAAAAGTTGGTGATTATGTTGCAAGATTAGACCCTACTGAAGTAAATGAACAAATTATAGATGCTCGTTTAAACTTAGAAGCTGCAGTTTCTAAATACACACAACAACAATTAGACACTACCCTATCTTTAAAACAAGAAAGAAACGCAATTAAAGATTTAAGTTTTAGTATGGAACAAACCAAACTAGAACTAAAACAATCTATATATGAACCACCAGCAACTATAAAAAAATTAGAAATTGATTTAGAAAAATCTGAAAGAGATTTAAGAGAAAAAGAAGAAAATTACAGAATTAAAAAAAGACAAGCCAATGCAAAAATGGTTGAAGTTGGTACAGAAGTTTCTAAAATTAGAAAAGAATTAGATGATTTGCTAGAGCTTTTAAAATCCTTTACCATTTATTCTGATGGAAATGGAATGATTACCTACTTTAAAAACTGGGATGGCTCTAAGAAAAAAGTAGGCTCTACAATAAGCCCTTGGAACCCAACAGTTGCTAGTTTACCAGACTTAACTAAAATGGAATCTAAAACCTATGCAAACGAAGTAGATATTAGAAAAATAAAAAAAGGCTTACCTGTAAAAATTGGTTTCGATGCTTTTCCAGACCTAGAGATAAATGGTGTAGTAACAGACGTTGCTAATGTTGGAGAAAATAAAAGAGGTTCCGATATTAAAGTGTTTCAAGTGATGATTAAACTAAATGAAACAAATGATAATATTAGACCTGGTATGACTACATCAAACAAAATATTAACTTTTGAAAAAAAGGATGTACTTAGCATACCTTTAGAAGCTATATTTTCTAAAGACTCAATTACTTACGTTTATAAAAAATCTGGATTTTCAGTTGTTAAAAAAGAAGTAAAAATAGGTGATTCTAACAACGACTCCGTAATTATTACTAAAGGTTTATCTGCATCTGATGTTGTTTATCTTAACAAACCAGAAGGTTATGAAGCTGCACAAATAGCAAAATTAAACTAGATTTTTATGTTCGATAAAATTTATATTGAAAAACTAAAATCTAATTTTAGCGAAGCTGTTCGTGTAATTCTAACTAACAAAGTAAGAACTTTACTTACTTCCTTAGGAATTATATTTGGAGTAGCAGCCGTAATTACTATGCTAGCCATTGGTAATGGAGCAGAAAAAGAAATTTTAGCTCAATTAGAATTGGTTGGTGTAAATAATATTGTTATCACACCAATTCCTGATGAAAAAGAAGACAATAGTGATGATGAAGGTTCAGATGATGGAGCTCTAGAATCCATTAGATTTTCAAAAGGACTAGATATGCTAGATGTTAATAGTATAAAAGAAAATGTCCCATCAATTAAATCTGTTAGCCCAGAAGTTGTTTTAGAAACCTATGTTATAAAAAAAGGAAGACAAAACCCTGTTAAACTTATTGGAGTTTCTCCAAACTATTTTGATACAGCAAATATTGCTATAGAGAGTGGAAAGAATTTTTCTGAAAATCAAGTAGAAAATTCTATCCCTGTATGTATTATTGGTAAGAAAATTGAGAAAAAACTTTTTACAGGAGAAAGTGCTGTAGGAAAACAAATTAAAGTAAAAGATGTTTGGCTACAAGTAATTGGCGTTATTGAAGAAAAATTTATTTCTGATAATGCTCAAGAAAACTTGGGAATAAGAGACATGAATCTTGATATTTATATTCCTATAAAAACATTTCTAGTACGCTATAAAGACAGGAAAACCATTATGGATAAACCCATAGAAACTGGTGGAGGAATGGTTTTTATAAGTGGGCAACAACAAGGGCCAAAGCAAAGAGTTCCTAGAGGAAATTACCACCAATTAGATAAGTTAGTGGTTCAAGTTGATAATTCTTCTCAATTAAATGCTACTGCAGATGTATTGAGTAGAATGCTAAAAAGGAGACATAATGGTATGTTAGATTTTGAAATTTCTATACCAATTCAGTTGTTAAAACAACAACAAAAAACCAAGCAAATTTTTAATATTGTATTAAGTATAATTGCAGGAATATCTTTATTAATTGGAGGTATAGGGATTATGAATATTATGCTAGCCTCTGTTTTAGAAAGAACAAAAGAAATTGGAATTATTAGAGCAATTGGAGCTACTCAAGAAGATGTTATTCTTCAGTTTTTAACAGAATCTGTATTGGTTAGTATTGGTGGTGGTATTATAGGTATTGTGTTAGGTATTTTATCTTCCTACATATTAGAAATAAGTACAGGAATAGAAACTATTTTATCTGTAAGCTCAATATTATTATCCTTTTTTGTAGCTACACTTATTGGATTAATCTTTGGAATAGCACCTGCTAAATCAGCAGCTAATAAAAGCCCAATTGAGGCAATTAGACACGAATAATTATGAAAAAAATACTTTTTACGCTCTGTTTTATAGTATCAATATCTGTATTTGGTCAACAAGAAATTACTTTAAAAGAAGCCATTTCTATTGCTCAAAAAAACTCACCAGATTACAAAGCATTGTTAAATCAAAACCAAGCAAGCTATTGGAGATATAGAAATTTTAAAGCTGGTTTTTTACCCCAATTAAGGTTAGATGCTACTTTACCAAGATATTCCAATTCTGTAAACAGATTAACAAATGATAATGGGCAAGATATTTTTGTAAGATCTAATCAAGCAAGTTTTGACGGTGCTTTATCTTTAAATCAAAATATTGCATTAACAGGTGGTACAATTTCTGTAAGTTCTCAACTAGAGAGAGTTGATGTTTTTGGTGAAAATGAATCTACAGGTTTTTCTGTAATTCCATTTTCGTTAAATTATAGACAAAATTCGCTTTTTTACAATCCTTTTAAGTGGCAAAAGAAAATAGAACCCTTAATTTATGAGGAAGCTAAAAGAGAGTTTATTGAAAGAATGGAGCAAATATCTTTAAATACAAGCAGAAGATATTTTTCTTTATTAAAAGCGCAAGTACAATCTAAAATTGCAAAATCAAATTTCTCTAATCAAGATACTCTGTTTCAAATATCTCAAGGAAGATACAAAATGGGTAAAATTGCAGAAAACGATTTATTGCAAATAGAACTTTCTGTATTAAATTCAGAAAATGATGTAATTACCAATGAAATCAACTTTAAAAGATCTTCTCAAAACTTATCTAGATATCTAGTTTTAAACACAGAAAACATTATTTTATCTACTCCAGAAGAATTAACAACATTTACAGTAACTGTAGAAAAAGCATTACAAGAAGCAAGAGAAAACAGAAAGGCAGTTATTGAATTTAGAAGAAGACGCTTAGAAGCAGAACAAGATGTAGCAGAAGTAAGAGGTAACAATCGCTTGCAAATGAGTTTAAGAGCAAATTTTGGTATTTCTCAACAAGGTGCTGTGTTTAATGATTTGTTTCAAGACTTTAACCAACAACAAAACGTAGTTTTATCTTTAGGTGTTCCTATTTTAGATTGGGGTGTTTCTAAATCTAGACGAAAATTAGTTGAAGCTAATAAAGATTTGGTAAACACAAATATAGAAATTGAAGAGCAAGAGTTTGAACAAGAAATTTACCTACATGTTTTAAATTGGCAAAACCAAAGAAACTTTTTAAAGACAGCAAAAAAAGCTCAAGAAATCGCTTTAAAAAGGTACGAAATTGCTAAAAAGCGTTTTGTAATGGGAAAAATTAATATTACCGATTTAAATATAGCACTACAAGAACAAGACAGGTCTGTATTACAATATTTAAATTCTTTAGAAAAATTTTGGATTGATTACTATACATTAAGACGCTTAACTTTGTATGACTTTATTGAAAATAAAAAAATAGAAGTTGCAGATATCGTTTATGATTAAACTCTTTTTTTAACGTTTTTTTATTACTTCTCTATCCTTTTTAAATAGTACTTTTGTTTAGCTTAAAATTAATTTAATCAAACAAAAAAAATCAATTTGAAAAGGATACTCTTTTTATTTTTCTTGCTTTCCATTTCTGTCTACAGCCAAGAAAAAGTAACCATAAGTGGTACAGTTTACGATAACCAAACTAATGAAACCTTAATTGGTGTTTCAATTTACTTTCCAGAATTAAGTGCAGGCACTACAACAAACGAGTATGGTTTTTATTCGTTAACCATACCAACAGGTACTTACAAGATTCAGGTTAGTTATCTTGGTTTTACAACTATTTACGAATCTATTAATCTTACAGAAAAAATAACAAAAGACTTTAAACTTACTGAAGCTTCAGAAAGTTTGAATGAAATTGTTATTGAAACTGATATAGAAAAACTGAATATTAAAACGCCTCAAATGAGCGTTAATAAATTAACATCAGCAACCATAAAACAAATTCCTGTGGTATTAGGTGAAGCAGACATTATAAAATCACTTATTCTTTTACCAGGTGTAACAAGTGCTGGTGAAGGTGCTTCTGGTTTTAATGTTAGAGGTGGTGCAGCAGATCAAAACTTAATATTATTAGACGAAGCTATTGTTTTTAACTCATCGCATTTATTTGGTTTTTTCTCTGTTTTTAATCCTGATGTAGTTAAAGATGTAAAATTGTATAAAGGAGGAATTCCAGCTCGTTTTGGAGGAAGATTATCATCTGTTTTAGACATTTATCAAAAAGAAGGAAATAGTAAAGACTTTAATTTTACAGGTGGAATTGGTTTAGTTTCTTCTAGGTTATTAGCAGAAGGCCCAATTGAAAAAGAAAAAAGTTCTTTTGTTGTTGCAGGTAGAGCATCTTATGCGCATTTGTTTTTACCTCTTTTTGATAATGATAATAAAGCTTATTTTTACGATTTAAACAGTAAAATCAATTATCGTTTTAATGATAAAAACAACGTTTTCTTATCAACATATTTTGGTAAAGATGTATTTGGTGTAAGCGAAAACTTTGTTAATGATTATGGAAATACTGTTGTAAATTTAAGATGGAATCATCTTTTTTCTGATAAAATTTTCTCTAACTTATCCTTAATATATTCTGATTATTTTTATGGCTTAACCTTAGATTTTGTAGGTTTTGAATGGGATTCTGGAATTACAAACTTTAATTTAAAATATGATTTTAAACATTATATTAATGATAAACTTAAATTAAGTTATGGCTTAAACAATATCTATAGCAAATTTAATCCTGGTGAAATTATTCCTAACAGAGACGATTCTGGTATACAAGCAGAAAAATTAATTGATAAATATGCTAACGAATTTGCAGCTTACTTAGAAGCTGAACAAAAAGTATCAGATAAATTAACACTACAATATGGAGTTCGTTTCAGTAATTTTACACGTTTAGGCCAAGATGAATTGAACGTTTATGAGAACGATAATGCTGTAATTTACAATGAAAGGTTTAAAAAGTACGAATCTGCAGAAGCTATTGGCACTGAATCTTTTAGTAGAAGTGATGTTTTAGCGAGTTTTAATAATTTTGAACCAAGATTATCACTTTCTTATGTATTAAATGATGAAACTTCAATAAAAATGAGTTATAACAGAATGGTACAATACTTACACTTGCTTTCTAACACAGCCTCTCCTACTCCATTAGACGTTTGGGCACCAAGTGGTAAATTTATAAAACCTCAACTGTTAGATCAATATGCTTTAGGATATTTTAAATCTATTAAAAATGGAGATTACACACTAGAAACAGAAGTTTTTTATAAAGACATTCAAAATAGAATAGACTATATTAATGGTGCAGATTTAATTGCAAACAACGAAATTGAAACTGTAATTTTAAATGGGCAAGCAAGAGCTTATGGTTTAGAAGTATTATTGAAGAAAAACGAAGGGAATTTTAAAGGCTGGTTAGCATACACCCTATCAAGATCAGAACAACAAACTTTGGGTAGAAATGCCAATGAACCTGGTATAAACCAAGGTGAATGGTACAGCACTCCTTTTGATAAAACTCACGATATTTCTTTAAATGGTAGCTATGAGTTATCTAAAAAATGGACATTTAACGCGAACTTTTTACTCCAAACAGGGCAACCTACAAATTATCCTGTAGGACAATATGAAGTGCAAGGTTTAAATGTACCTATTTATGATGATAATAGAAGAAATGCAGACAGACTTCCAGCATATCACAGATTAGACATTTCTGCGACGTTAACTCCAGAAAAAAATAAAAACAGAACTTGGCAAGGTGAGTGGGTTTTTGGTATTTACAACTTATATGGAAGGCAAAATGCGGCTTCTATAAATTTTAGACAAAACAGAGACACTAGAAGAAATGAAGCAGTACAAACATCAATTTTTGGCTTAGTACCTTCTGTAACCTACAATTTTAAATTTTAATATGATAATGAAAAAACGATACATATTACCTTTGCTATTTATATTTATACTTACAAACTGCGAAAAAGTTGTAGACATAGATGTACCTTCCATAGCACCAAAATTAGTTGTAGATGCTTCTTTTGAAGTTTATTTTGATGAAAACCCTGTAACAGCAAATACTACTGTAAAATTAAAACTATCTGCAGATTATTTTGAGGATTCAACTCCTATAGTTACAAATGCAACTGTTTTTGTAACTAACTTATCAAACAATACAGTTATTAATTATAATGATGCAAATTCAGATGGTAGTTACGAACCTGTAACAACTTTTATCCCAGAAGAAAACACAGCATACGAACTCACTGTTATTTATGAAAACGAGACTTACAAAGGTATAGCAACTAGAGTAAAATCTACCCCTTTAACCAATGTAAAACAAGGAGATGAAACACTTTTTTCTGGAGATGAAACAGAATTAGAAATTAATTTCACAGACGATGGTTCTCAACAAAACTTTTATATTTTCGATTTTACAAATGACTTATTTCTAGCACTAGAAGATCGTTTTTTTAACGGTGCAAATTATAATTTCTCAACTTTTTATCAAGAGGATGAAATCGACTTACCAACTACAGTAACCATTAAAATGTCTGGAGTATCAAAGGAATATTATACCTATTTTAATATTTTGATAGATCAAAGTGGTCAAAGTTCTGGTGGTCCATTTCAATCTGTTCCTTCATCATTATTAGGAAATATGATTAATACAACAAACGAAGAAAATTTTCCTTTAGGCTATTATCACATTGCAGAAACAGACACATTTACATTAGATTTGGTTGAAAAAGATTAAATAACTTCTATTCTTTTCTAAACATCAATCCTAGAAAAACTGTATTTTTGATTGATGAATTTTACGAAAACAACAGAGCAAGACTCAAAATACAATCATTTAGAAAAAATGTCAATAACAGCAATATTGACAAATATAAATAATGAAGATAAATTAGTACCTATTGCTGTAGAAAAAGCTTTACCACAAATTGAAGCGCTAACAAATCAAATTGTTACCAAGTTAAAAGCTGGTGGAAGGTTGTTTTATATTGGAGCAGGTACTTCTGGCAGATTAGGTATTTTAGATGCTTCTGAATGCCCACCAACATTTGGTGTTCCTCATGAATTGGTAGTTGGTCTTATTGCTGGTGGAGATGTTGCCATAAGAAAAGCAGTTGAATTTGCAGAAGATTCTAAAAACCAAGGCTGGTTAGATTTACAAGAATACAATATCAACAAAAAAGATGTAGTTGTAGGTATTGCAGCTTCTGGAACAACGCCTTACGTAATTGCAACTCTCGAAAAATGTAACGAAAATAGTATTATTACAGGCAGTATATCTTGTAACAAAAACAGCCCATTAACCAAAACAGCAAAATATCCAATAGATGTTATTGTTGGTCCAGAGTTTGTAACTGGTAGCTCTAGAATGAAAGCAGGTACAGCTCAAAAACTCGTCTTAAACATGTTGTCTACCACAACTATGATTCAGCTTGGCAAGGTAAAAGGTAATAAAATGGTAGATATGCAACTCTCTAATGATAAATTAGTAGAAAGAGGAGAAAGAATGTTAATGGACGAGTTAGCTATTAATCAAAAAAAAGCAAACGAATTATTATTACAATATGGCAGTGTTAGAAACGCTATACTAAACTTTAAAAAATGAGTACAAATTTAAATTTATTAAGCAAAGGTCTTATAAGATTAGGCATCTTAATACTACTTTTTATAGCCTCTCCAATTGTTATTACAATGGGGTTTAAAGCTATGGATAAATTTACGGAAGCTCCAAATTCATATATTGGTTACGCAATTGTAACTGTTGGTGTTTTTTTGATTATATTCTCAATTTATTTTGCCTTTAAAACATTTGGGGTACTAAGCAAAGCTATTTTTAATTCTAAATAAATCTGAAAAATTACAAATTATATAAATTTTTAAATTGGGAATATTGGCCATCTTCACTTTTTTATATACCCAATTTACCTTTTGCATTCTATTTAGCTGTAAAAGCAAAACATCCTGCTTTTTTTAGTGCTGCAAACCCTTCTATTAAAAGTTCTGGAAATGGCACAGAAAGCAAGTTTGATACGTTAACATTAGTTCCCACAAATTTAAAACCCAAAACCATACTTCATAAAGTTAATAATAATTTTAGTGATACTGTTTTTAGCTTGCAAACTGAAAATATTTCTTACCCGCTAATTGTAAAACCAGATATTGGTTTTAGAGGTTTACTTGTAGAAAAGATAGACAATGAAGAGCAGCTTAAAAGATACTTAGAAAAGTATACTATAGATATTGTAATACAGGAATTTATAGACTATAAAAACGAATGTGGTATTTTTTATTATAGAAATCCTAATGAAGATAAAGGGGTTATTTCTTCAATTACAATTAAAAAGTTTTTAACAGTTTTAGGTGATGGTTCATCTACTCTGTATGAATTAATACTACAAAACAAAAGAGCTGTACTTTACTTAAACCAACTTGTAGAAAAACATAAAAACACTTTACATATTGTTCCTAAAAAAGGTGATGAAATACTACTTTCTGTTGTAGGCAACCATTCTAAAGGAACTCAGTTTTTAGATGGAAACCATCTAATTACTCAACAATTAATACACACTTTTGATGAGTTGAGTAAATCTATACAAGGTTGGTTTTATGGAAGAATAGATTTAAAATATAATAACTTTTTAGAAGTAGAAAATGGCTCTAATTTTAAAATATTAGAAATAAACGGAATAATTGCAGAACCCACTCATATTTACGATGCACAACATTCATCTTATTTTAAAGCATTAAAAGCTATTAGAACACACTGGAGGTATTTGTATAAAATTGCTACTGTAAATCATAAAGAATATCAAATACCCTATAAAAGTTCGAAGCTGTTTATCAATGAAATTTTAGAACTAAGAGCGTACACAAAAAAGATTAAGACGTTTTCTAATCAAAAAAAATAGTTCTTTTTTACCAATTTTCATCAAACCAAAAAACTTTTAACTCATTTAAAAATATTGTGAACTGTAAAGCCACAATTTGTGATTTTATTGATTATTATAAATTAACTTTGTGATAATCAATCCCAAAAACATGCAAAAAAAAATACTTTATATTATTATTTTATTTTTTCTTAGCAATAACTTTTTTGTAGCTCAAGAAAAATCTACATCAGAAATTAAAGAATTTATAACCATCTATAAAAATGATATTAGAGGTCCATATTACAGAATAAAATGGTTTTGTAAAGATGGTAGTATTAGAGATGCTAAAGACCCTTGTCCAGATGATATTGAAGGTATACAACATGCAAGTTTTAAGCAATCTGCCTTAGACCTTAGAAAAACCAATCACCTATTTTTAGGAGAAATTTTAGCAAGTAATAATAAAAACGATTTTTTAGATGAAGCTCATAATTTTAGTCGTTTAAAGCAATATCAAATTGGTAAATATTTAGCAAGCATAGACAATGGCTGGGTTTTAAGAAAAGGGCAGTACTATAGAGGAGCTATACAATCTGAAGACGAAGAAACTTGGGGAAAAGAGTTTTTTGAAACTATTTTTAAAAACGATGAGCTCTTTAAGACCAATTACTATTTAATAAGGCAAGCGTTAAAAGATATTCCTCACAATGGAGATACCAATTTAGGTCAGTTAATGAGAAGTGAATCTAAAATATTAGCAGAAGATAATCCTAGTTTTATGAATATCAGAATTAAAATTCATGGAAACCCACAAAGAACAGATATTGCTTTAGTTGAAAATTTTATTAAAAAAAATGAAACCAAATTATCACTTAAAGAAAAAAAAGATTTACATAATTTATTAGTAACGATGAAGCAATTCTATGCACCTTTAGATTTTAAAAAAATTGAAAGTGAAATAGAAAATTTAGATACAAATAATATAGTTATAGAAGAAATAAAAAACTTCTCTAAAAACTACGATACAAATAAATCATCTCAGAAAATTGTTGAACAAACAGCAAGTATTCTAACAAATATTAGAAGTACTATTCTTGATTTTAAAACAGCAGAAGAGCGACTTAAATTACTGGATTTAAGTAATCAATTAGAAAATATTTTATTAATAGAAACTCAGAATTGGCAAACAGAAACACTAAGAGAAACAATATCAAAAATCGAAGTTTTAACCTGTGCAGCTTTAGGTACTGGTTTGTTAGAATTTTGGGAATACAATCAAATTGAAAAAATATTTAGAGATACTTCTACCACTAATAAAATAAGTGTTGTAGAGCTAAATAACCTTTTAAATATCTCTAGAAGCGTAGTAGAATGGAGTGCATCTTTAATAAAAGCAAATTATAATGAAGACGTATTAAACTACACTAAATTCGAGCCTTTAAGTTATGGTTTTATTGATGATAGAGTAAGAAATAGTATAGCATTAAGTTTAGGTGAAACTGTAAGTAAGTTAGGAACTTTTGTAGCAAAAAAGTCGAATCTTAACAACCAAGTTTTAAATATAGATAACCAAAGTGCAATTAGAGGATTAAACCCTGGTTATGCATTTGGAGAATTGGTTGTAGTAGATGGAAACCCAGATGCTATAGAAGTAAACACCAATAAAATTTACATTTTTCAAAACCCTCCATCAGATTTAAAACCTGTTGCTGGTATTATGACAGTTTCTGAGGGTAACTTGGTTTCTCACGTTCAATTACTAGCGAGAAATTTAGGAATACCAAATGCTGCTTTATCTAACAATAATCTTTTAGATTTAAAAAAATACAATGGTAAAAAAATATTTTATGCTGTATCTCACAAAGGAAATGTTATTGTAAAAGAAGAAAATAATATGACTTTTGAAGAACAGCAACTATTTGAAAAAGTAGAAAGAAGTCAAAATATGATTGAAGTTCCTGTTGATAATATTCGCTTAGATGTTTCAAATGTCATAGACATGAGAGATGTAAGTGCTTCGGATTCAGGAAAACTTTGTGGCCCAAAAGCTGCCAATTTAGGAGAACTAAAAGAATTATTTCCAGAACAAGTAGTAGAAGGTTTAATTATACCTTTTGGAGTTTTTAAAACACACATGAATTTAGAAATGCCTAATGAGAATACAACTTATTGGCAATTTTTGAGTGATACCTTTAAAGAAGCTAAAATTAAAAAACAAAATGGTATTTCTGATGAAAACATAGAAAACTACATACTAAAAGCACTAGAAAAATTACATAAAACTATTTTAAATATTGAATTAAATGATGATTTTATAAGCGATTTAAAATCTAATTTTCAACAAATTTTTAAAAGTGATATTGGTAATATCCCTGTGTTTTTAAGGAGCGACACAAACATGGAAGACCTTAAAGAATTTACAGGTGCAGGTTTAAATTTAACCTTATTTAATATTAAAAAAGAACAAAAAATATTACAAGGTATAAAGCAGGTTTGGGCTTCTGCATATACAGAAAGAAGTTTTAAATGGCGACAAAAATATCTACTGAATCCAGAAAATGTATATCCATCAATATTAATTATACCAAGTGTAGATGTAGATTATTCTGGAGTTATGATAACCAAAGGAATCAATGCTGGTAATGAAGATGATTTAACGGTTGCTTTTTCTAGAGGTGCAGGTGGTGCAGTAGATGGTCAATCTGCAGAAACACGAGTTATTACACCTTCAACTAATTACTTATTAGCTCCAGCAAGACAAGCAGACTACATTAGACTACCTGATTATGGAGGTACTAAAAAATATTATACTTCTTTTGAGAATCAAATTTTAAATAAAGATAATATTGAAGAAATTAGAAAAATAGCTGTTAAAGTAAGAGAAAAAATAGGTGAAAAATCCGAAGATAAAAATCAAGCCTATGATGTAGAGTTTGGTTTTAAAGACGATAAATTATGGCTGTTTCAAATTAGACCTTTTGTAGAAAATAAGCAAGCTAAAAGCTCAGACTATTTAAACTCAATTGCACCTAAAGTAAAAGACTCAAAAAAGGTTAATCTATCAGAAAAAATTTAAAATGAAAAATAAATATATATTAATAGTTGCCTGCATTGCCATTTCTTTTGGTTTTGTTAAATTTTATCCTATTGATGGGTATGAATACACAGGTATCAAAAGATTATACCAAATAAGACAGTTTCAAAAAGACAGTGTTAAATACAATAGAATTCCAAAAGGGGCTTATAAAAAATGGGCAGATATCAAGCTAAATCTTACTAATAAAACTACAGATAGTGTAGAAGAATTATTTAATGTTGATAAAGATTTTAATCAAAAAATAAAAAGCATTACTCCTTCAGGAAATTACTCATTGGCTATAATGGATATGAGTAACCCAAACAATTTACGCTATGCAGAACATAAAGAAACTACTGGTTATCAACCAGGAAGTGTAGGTAAAATTGCGGTTTTATTAGCCGTTTTTGATCAACTTGCCAAACTTTGTCCAGACTCACATAAAGAGCGAATTGCATACTTAAAAAACATAAAAGTAACGAGTAGATATTGGGGTTTAGGAGATCATCATACCATACCAATTTACGATATTGAAAAAGATAAATTAACCAAAAGACAAGTTGTAGCTAATGATGATTTTTCTTTGTTTGAATGGCTAGATCATATGGTTTCTGTGAGTAATAATGGTGCAGCAAGTATAATGTACAGAGAAGCTATGTTAATGGCAGCTTTTAAACAAGACTATTTCTTTTTAGATGCAGAAAAAGCAGAAAAATATTTCGAAGAAACACCTAGAGACTCACTAACCAATTTAGCACATACTGTTGTAAATCAACCCTTAAGAGATTTAGGAATTACAGAAAACGAATGGAAATTAGGTGGCTTATTTACTAGACCTCCAGGAAAATATGTAGGTAGAAAAGGTGGTAGTATTGGTACTCCAAAAGGCTTAATGAAATTCTTAGTAAAACTAGAACAAGGAAAAGTAATTGATAAAGCATCTAGTTTAGAAATGAAAAGAATTTTGTATTTAACAGATAGAAGAATACGTTATGCAAAATCTCCAAGATTAGATGATGCTGCAGTATATTTTAAATCTGGCAGTTATTATAAATGCGATAAAGAAAAAGACCCAGATTGTGCAAGTTATGCAGGAAATGTATTTAATTATATGAATTCTGTAATTATTGTTGAACATGATAATGGCATAAAATATATTGTTTGTTTAATGTCTAATGTATTAAACAAAAACTCTGCAGGTGCTCACATGTATTTAGCTAGCGAAATAGATGATGTTGTAAATGAAACTGCTAACTTAAATAAGCCAGAGATTAAAGAACAAAAATATATTGAAGATAAAGATGAATCTGATAATTAAAAAATTAAACTTTCTTTAGGCTAAAATAAGTATCGTAAGCAAGCTGTTTTACAGTCTTATTACGATATTTTTTTAACGGTAATAATGCTGGTATAAATAATTTATTTTTAGAAGATTGTATGTAACAAACTGCAGAAAATCTTACTCCACTTCCACTTACTTTCATCAACTTTTTCAAGAATTCTAATTCACTTAATAAATTGAGTTTTAAGTTAGAACAATTATAGTGGTTTTCATCTAAAACTTCGTGTTCTAAAATAGGCATAACTACATTTTTAATGTTGTTATCTACTAAATTTTCTAAAAGTTCTAAAGCATTAATTTTAGCTTCTTCTTGTTTGCTTTTAAAAGCATTAAAAGTTATTTGAATATCTTCTTCTCCATACATTAAACTCAATAGGTTAAACAATATAGATAAACTTTTCTGCAACTCTAATTCTAAGGTACTTGTTAATTTTATTCTAGCTTCATAAATACTTTGCATACTTTGTTGATTTGTATTTTTTTCATCAACCAATTCTTTGTTAATAATATGTTGTACAGAAATTATAACCTGTAAAATGTTCTTGTAGTAGTTAGTTTCTTTAAATATTTGATTTTTAATGTACCTCTTAGAAGGTTCTAAAGAAGAGTTTTTTCTACAAATCTTTTTTAATGCTTTTGTGGCCTCTAACCTACTTGTTGTATTTTTACTTTTAGCAATTTTTTGAAGAATTTTTAATGCTTTTTCATTTTGAAAAGCTCCAACTATTTTTGGTAAATGCTTTTTAATATTTGAGTTTAACTCTTCTTTGTTTTCTATAGAAATTAAGACATCTATAATTTTTGGCCCATAACTTTTTAAAGCCTTTATGCTTCTTTTTCTATACTTTTTATGGTCTAATAAATTTAATAAATCTTTAATAAAAATTTCATGAGAAGTAATACCAGCTGCAATTGTAGCAAATTTAATTATGTATGGTTTTTGATCTTTTAAATGATTGCCAATAAACACATACTGGTTTTTAAGTCTAGCATAAGCAATACATAACAATAAGCCAGCAATAATTTCTTTTCTAACATTGTTTTTATTTTGAATATAAGCTTCTATTTTGTTTTCTATTCTATTATTTAAATTATAAAAACTCCCCAAATTATAACTGCTCATACTTTGTTTTGCCAAGGCTAAAAGAGCTCCATTTGCAATATATTCTTCTTTATGATCTAAATAGGTATTAAAAAATGCTTTTTCTTTGGTGTTCGAATGTTCTAAAACATAATCTAATGCTACATAAACAAGCGTGTCATCTTTTTCATGAATTAACGCTTCTACTTGAGCAATAATATTATTATCATCAAAAGCATCTAAATAATCTAAAGCAGCAATTTTTATTTTGTTAGATGGATTCTTTAAAAGATCAATAACAGGTTTTTGTAATATTTTGAATTTAAAACCTTTTAATCTATCAAACATATTTAATATTGAATCTTCATCGCCATTTTGTAAGACATTTTTTATTTCTAATAAATTATTATCTTTTTTTAATGATTCTTTTTTACTTTTTTCTAGAGATAAATTCTTTTGAATATTTTTTTTAAACGATTCGAAATATGCTTCTCTTAATTTATAAATCAGCACAATCCAAATAAACACAAATAACAAAATAATAATAGTAATGTATGAAGAACTTAAGTTTAATTTTCTGATAAAAAAAATTAATAAAAAACCAGACAAACCAGTTGCAACACTATCTATAGCAACATCTATATAAGATTTTGCTTGGTTTTTTATATGTAGTGGAATTGGCATTATAGAAAGCTCTACAGCTGCTTTATTTAAACTTTGTTTAAAGCTACCATCTATACCTTTTATAATAACTAAAACCCATAATTCTGGAAATGTTAAAAATAATAAACCTGCTAAACCTATTGTTAAAGGCAACACCAAAAGCGATGTTGTAACTCCTAATTTATTTAAAATTTTATTGGTAAAAAATAACTGAATAGTTAATGCTAATACGTTAAATGTAGAAAACCAAAAACCAAAAAAAGCAGCTAAGTCATCTGAGTCTGGTATGGCTTTATTAGCAAAATCGCTAAATTGAAAATCAATTAGTTTTGCAACAAGAACTCCAATTCCTGTAATAACAGCCAAATAACTTAAATGTTTAGATTCGTAAATTAATTTTAAAGAAGAACTTTCTAAACGATCTTGATTGGCAATAATTTGTTTTCTTTTAAAAGTATTTAAATCTTTTATTTTAATTTGATAAACTTTTTTTAGAATTGGAATGCAAAAAAGCAATAAAGAAGCAGCAATAAAAACCGTATATTCTTTACCATAATTACTAGCAATAATGCTAGTTAAATAACCTCCAAAAATTCCCCCAGCAATTGCTCCTGCTCCTATAAAACCAAATATTCTTTTAGCTTCTCTAGCATTAAAAACCATGTTTGCAAAAATCCAAAATTGAGAAGTAGCTACAACTGCAAATAAAGACACAAATATGTAATAAAAGTATAAGGTGAATTTATTTATAAAATTGTAATTGAGTAATATTGCTAAAACAATAAATACTAAACTAAAAAGAATTAAAGATAAAACTGTAATTTTAACTAATGAGTGTTTTCTAATGGCTTTACTGTAAAATAAAGTAGTAAAAACTGCTGTTAAAGCTACTAAAAGATACCCAAAAGGTAAACTTTCTGCACCTAGTTTAGATACAAAAAGTGCATTTACAGTAGGTTTAACTATAAGTAAAACTGTAATAATTAAAAAAATATACAGCTGCATTAAAAAAGAGATGAAAATTTCTCCATCTCTTAATCCAAAAGTTTTGTAAATAATTTTTTTCAACTATTGATGGTTAATTAACTATAAAGAACGTGATTTTTTTAGAACTTTCTCTAGTGGAATTACTAAATCTCTTATAACTTGTTCTCCATAATCGTAATCAATCAAAGCTACAATAATGTATTTTCTATCTGGTCCCCAAACAAGAGCTGAATCTGAATGATAATTTCTCCACGAACCAGATTTTCTATAAACATCTGCTCTAGGAGCAACTTTATCTAGTGTATTTACAAACTTATGATGTAATTCTGGCTTTTTCATTATTTGTAACATTTCTTTAGAACGTTCTGAGCTAATTAAATTACCTAAAGCCAGTTGGTAATAAAAACTACACACTTGTCTTGTTGTAGCAGCATGGCTAAGTCCTTTTATTGGATCTGGATAACGTTTACCTGCAGCTGCATAGCGTTTTCCAACCCATAAACCTCCACCAACTTCTTCATCATACAGTTTATGTTTTGGTGCACGTAAAACACTTTCTATTTTTTTATAACCAACCCTATCTATATTTCTGGTAGAAGCTCTATTGTTTGATTTACTTATCATTAATCGTAAATCATTTTTTACTTCTGTAGTATAATCAAGCTCCCCTTTATCTATAGCATCCATAACCGCTAAAAGAATGGCAATTTTTGGCAAACTAGCAGCATACATCATATGATTATCGTTAACACCTGCATATCTAAATTTTGTACTATCACTTAAATCAACAATAGCAACAGACATTTGTTTTCCTTTAACTAAGCGTCTCCAGGTTTTATTTGCATTTATTTCTTTCTCTAAAACACTTTGCAAATAAATATCTTCTATTTCTTTAATCGGTTTTATTTTTTTGCTTAAATCTAGAGGTAGTGTAACTTTAGTATTATTATATGTTTTTTTAGAATACACTAGTTGTTCTTGCATAGTTTCTAGACTTTTTTGACCTAAAATATTAAGTGTAAAAAGCAATAAAAAACAAGTGTTAATATATTTTATATAAGTCATTTTATTTTAATTTTTGATAGTATTTAATATACAAAACAAATACCAAATCTAAATATCTGTATGTTAATATTTTCAAAAATTACAGTAAGTTTTTTAACTATTTTAATGTTGTTGGTTTGTATCCAAAGTTTGAGATTGGCAACTTTACACCCAATTGATGAATAATATAACCAATATTTGCCTAATGATATGTTGCAGGGCTTTACACTAAATGTTGTTCTACTTTTTTTCAAATAAAAAAATAACCCCCTAAAAACAAGTGTTTTACAATCGTTTTTTACATGAATTAAATTTTTGGCATGCTCTTTGAAAATATATTTAGCAAATGCGGATGTCGAAAAGCAGTTAGAGTAGACGAAACCCTTTAAACCATATATTATGAAAAAAGGTATACTTTTATTATTAGGAATGTTCATGATGGTTTCAACTGTTGAAGCCAAAACTGGCGAAAACTCAACAGACAGATTTAGGGTAAATTATTATAGTTATAATAATGCTGTAAATTTTATTGAAAACGGAATAGAATTTTTCATTTTCACAAATGGTAATTTTGACTTTGACATTCGTTACAACAGTAGATTTACTAGAATTAGAAGAAACTTTAATGGTCAAATTAGAAGAATTGGCAATGTAAATATCAGGTATGATAGATTTGGAAATGTAACTAGAATTGGTGATGTTTTTATAAAATATCATAGAAACAGATTAGTTAGAGTTGGTGATTTAACAGTAAACTACAATAGATGGGGATCACCAGTTTTTTACGGAAATGTAAGAGATTTTTATTATGATAATGGAGTACGTTTTAATATTAGTTTTGGTGATGTTTTTGTGTATAATGATCCTTATTTCTTTAGAAATGATTTTAGAAGAAGTTATAGACAATTTAGAGAAGATAGAAACTTTTATTACTACAAAGCTTTACCAAATGCAAGAATTGGTAAACGAAGTACTATTATTAAAAGAAGAAAATCAAATGCAGCTGTAAGAAGCGATGAGAGTGTAAGAAGAAATAAAAACAATTCATACAGAAAAGCAAGAAGCACAACTAATTCTAGAAATGCAACTACTAAATCTAGACCTATAAATTCAAATAGAAAAGCTACTAAAAACATAGAAAATAGAAAGAAAAGAAGCGTAAAAAAAGATACTAGAGATAATTCAAAACGAAACAATAATAGTAAATCTAGAAATGAAAGAAGAAGACAGTAAAAAATTTGTTAGTGTAAGTTAAAATAAAAACCCCATTTTAAAATGGGGTTTTATTATTTAATATACTATCTAATTAATTTTTTGTATTTGATACGTTTTGGCATTAAATCACCTCCTAAACGTTTTTTCTTATTTTCTTCATAATCAGAAAAAGATCCTTCAAAGAAATACACTTGGCTATCACCTTCAAAAGCTAAAATATGCGTACAAATTCTATCTAAAAACCATCTATCATGAGAAATAACCACAGCACAACCAGCAAAGTTTTCTAAGCCTTCTTCTAAGGCTCTTAATGTATTTACATCTAAATCATTAGTAGGCTCATCTAATAGTAAAACATTACCCTCTTCTTTTAATGTCATTGCTAAATGCAATCTGTTTCTTTCTCCTCCAGAAAGTGTAGAGACTTTTTTATTTTGCTCACTTCCAGAAAAATTAAAACGACTTAAATACGCTCTAGAGTTTACTTGCTTACCACCCATCATTACTAAATCTTGCCCATCAGAAAAATTTTCCCAAATTGTTTTATCAGGATTTATATCTGTATGTGCTTGATCTACATAAGCGATTTTAGCAGTTTCACCAACTGTAAATGTTCCTTTATCAGGAGTTTCTTCTCCCATTATCATTTTGAAAATGGTAGTTTTTCCAGCTCCATTTGGCCCAATAATACCTACAATACCAGCTTGTGGTAAATTAAATGCCAAATCTTCATACAACAATTTATCTCCAAATGCTTTAGATACACCTTCTGCTTCAATTACGTTAGTACCTAATCTTGGACCATTTGGAATGTAGATTTCTAGTTTTTCATCAACTTGTTTTTGATCTTGACTCATCAACTTATCATAATTCTTCAAACGAGCTTTTTGCTTTGTTTGACGACCTTTTGCTCCTTGCCTAACCCATTCTAATTCTCGTTCTAAAGTCTTTTGACGTTTAGAAGCTGTTTTACTTTCTTGAGCCATTCTGTTAGATTTTTGATCTAACCAAGAAGAATAGTTTCCTTTCCAAGGTATACCTTCTCCTCTATCTAATTCTAAAATCCAGCCAGCAACATTATCTAAGAAATATCTATCGTGAGTAACTGCAATTACAGTTCCTTTATATTGAGCTAAATGATGTTCTAACCAGTGTACAGATTCTGCATCTAAATGGTTAGTAGGCTCATCTAATAATAAAATTTCTGGTTCTTGTAATAATAATCTAC
>CAZMDC010000014.1:0-2807 GCA_964565055.1 uncultured Polaribacter sp.
AATGGATAAAAATTATTTAGCTTTAAGAGTAAAAGAATTAAGAAACCAAAGAGGAATGTCTCAAGAATTTCTGGCTGAAGAATCTGGATTGAGTTTAAGAACGATACAAAGAATAGAAAAGGGGGAATCTAACCCAACAGGTGAGTCGTTAAAACGTTTAGCAAATGCCTTAAATGTGATTACAGATGAATTGATAGATTGGTCAGTAAAAGAAGATAAAAAATATTTAATATATATCAATTTATCTGCGTTAACATTTCTGTTTTTTCCATTATTAGGAATTTTAATTCCATTTATACTTTGGACATCAAAAAAAGGTAAGATAAAAAACAGTAATAAGCTGGGTAAAGATTTAATCAATTTCGAAATCACGTGGACCATACTGTTATTTTTTATCCCTCTAGTATTTTTCATCATATCAAAAATTGGACTCACAGATCAAATAACGTTAAGTACATTTTTTATAGTTATTGGCTTTTTGTATGTCGCCAATTTAATTTTAATATTGATCAACACACTTAGAATAAACAATGAAAAAGAGGTGATATATAGACCTCGATTTAAGTTTTTAAAATAAAAGGCAATGAATAATAGCGTTAATCTTTTGCAGCCATATAGTATCAACTCAAAAAATATAAAACTATGAAATACAAATGTCCGAAGTGTGATAATGCTACTTATGAAATTGGAGAAATGAGAGCCACAGGTGGTACGTTGTCGAAAATATTTGATGTACAAAATAAAAAATTTACGTCAGTGACTTGTAAAAAATGTACTTATACTGAATTCTTTAAAGCAAAAACAGGTGCTTTGAGTAATATTTTCGATTTTTTCACGAATTAAAATAGTTTTACTGAAGCACAAATTTTTTAAATGAATCTTAAAGATTATTTAAAAAGTTGATTAATATTTGTTTTATATAGCTTACCAATAGGTACAATGTGATCGCCAATAAAAATTCTATT
Source organism: uncultured Polaribacter sp. (assembly GCA_964565055.1). GTDB lineage: Bacteria > Bacteroidota > Bacteroidia > Flavobacteriales > Flavobacteriaceae > Polaribacter. Next base: position 966 of record CAZMDC010000014.1, read on the forward strand.
ACCTTCTACCCTAGCGATGTGCTTTTTTGCAACGGCAAATGACTTATGAACTTGAAGAAAATCATTATCAGAAAGCAATTGGATGGTATCCGATATTTTTTCACGAATACTAATTGTATTATTTTTAGTAACAAATTTGGTATAATTGCCTGAAGCTTCAATAAATAGAATATCGTCTACATCTACCTGAATATGACTATTATTTTGTTTTAAAAAGATATGTTGTTCTTTATGCTTTACAACCTCTTTACTTTCTTTTCTTATTTTACTAGTGTCAGAAGATGTTACTTTATTAACAGCACTCAAAAATCGCTCAAAACGAAAGGGTTTTAATAAATAATCGACAATGTTTAACTCATAACCATCAATGGCAAACTCACTATAAGCAGTAGTTACAATTACTTTTGGTGGATTTGTTAATGTCTTTAAAAAATCAAAACCTTTTAGTTTAGGCATATTTAAATCTAAAAAGATCAAATCAACTTGATGCGTGTTCAAATATTCCAAAGCTTCTAAAGCATTGTAACAATTTTTCTGTAATTGCATATGAGGAAGCATTTCACAATATTCCATAATAATTTTATGGGCAATATGTTCATCATCTATAATTAAATATTTCATCATTTCAAGGTTAAAGATAGTGTAACTCTATAAATATTGTTGTTTACATCAAAAGAAAGCGAATGTTTCTTTGGATACACCAAAGCCAATCTTCTTTTTAAATTTTTTAAACCAATGCCTTCTTGATTCTTTGTTTGTTGTAGTTCAAAATTATTTTCAATGACAAATTGAACTTCATTTTTACTTTCTGTAAAATCAATATGAATGTAAGCGTTTTTTTCTAAATTCTCTAAACCGTGCTTAAATGCGTTTTCTAGTAGAATGATAAAAAGTAAAGGCATCACTTTAGCATCAGGATTTTCGATATGATGATTGAATTGTAAATCCGATTTTTTATGATAACGAATTTCTTGAAGCTCTATATAGTTTTGTAAATAATCCAATTCGTTTTTAAGAGTTACCCAATCTTTTTCGCCTTCATAAATACTATAACGCATCATATCAGAAAGCTTAAGCACCATTTCTCTTTCTTTAGAATTCTTCTCCATCATTCCATATAAATTATTGAGAGTATTGAAGAAAAAATGTGGGTTTACCTGACTTTTTAAATGCAGTAATTCCGTTTTTTCTTTTTCGTTCCTTAACTTAAATATGGATTTTATTTGTTTGAAAATCCAATAGGCAATCGTAATAAATACGATAATAAAGTATAATGCAATAAATTCTGCAAATCCTTCTAATTTTCCAAAGGTGTCATTAAATACAATAATAATGATACCTATAATTACAAGCATTATTTTAAATAATCGCTTCATAATTTTCTTTCTATTTTCTGATATTTTCATCTTCATCCATCAATATTACTTAAATAAACTTTGGCCAACAAATTAGTTGATAAACAATGGATAAGTAGTGATAAATAGCTGTTTAATAGTGATAAAGTTCTTTTATGTCCTTTAAAAGTGTTTGTGTCACAGCTAGTTTGGAGTGTATCCCAGATTCTTTTTCTTGCTAATAATAGTGGATAGGTTTGCGTATCTAATCAATTAAAAACACAAATACTATGGAACTTGTTATTGACAATCTATCAAAAACGTATGCTAATGGAGTTAAAGCACTTCAAAATATTTCTTTAGATATCCCTACTGGAATGTTTGGGTTATTAGGACCAAATGGAGCAGGAAAATCTACATTAATGAGAACCATTGCAACTTTACAAGAAGCAGATCAAGGTTCCATAAAATTAGGTGATATAGATGTTCTACAACAAAAAAATGAATT
>CAZMDC010000014.1:2907-8800 GCA_964565055.1 uncultured Polaribacter sp.
ATCAAGGTTCCATAAAATTAGGTGATATAGATGTTCTACAACAAAAAAATGAATTGAGACAAGTTTTAGGGTATTTGCCTCAACAATTTGGTTTGTATCCAAAAATATCTGCTGAAGTATTGCTAAATCATTTTGCAGTATTAAAAGGTATTATCAATAAAAAGGAACGTCAAGAATTGGTAAAAGCACTTTTGCATAAAACCAATTTATATGATGTCAGAAAACAAAATTTAAAAGGTTTTTCTGGCGGAATGAAACAACGTTTTGGAATTGCTCAAGCTCTAGTAAACAACCCAAAACTATTAATTGTTGATGAGCCAACTGCAGGATTAGATCCTGTAGAACGAAACCGTTTTTACAATTTATTAAGTGAGTTAGGTGAAAAAACAGTGGTTATTTTATCTACACACATTGTAGATGATGTTAAGGAGTTGTGTACAAATATGGCAATTATTAACAAAGGGCAAGTTTGTTTAAAAGGAAAGCCTCTTGAGATTTTAGAAAGTTTAAAGGGTAGAGTATATCAAAAAACAATTGAAAAATCAGAATTAAACGTATACAAAGAAAACTTTCAGGTGATCAGTGAACGATTATTTCTAGGAAAACCCACCATTCATATCGTAAGTGATACGAACCCAGGAGAGGGTTTTACTGCCATTAATGCAGAATTAGAGGATGTGTATTTCTCAGAAATTTTCAATGTTACTAACGCTAAATCTATATAATTATGTGGTATGAAATTTTCAAGTTCGAAATACAATATCGAATTAAACGACCAGACACTTACGTGTTCTTCTTATTTATATTTCTGTTTTCAATTATTGGTGTAGATTTTGTTTTTCAAGGTTCAGAAATGGGACTTTTGAAAAGAAATTCACCTATAGTGATAGCCAAAACTATGGGAGCTATAACTGGTTTATGTATGATTTTGGCTTCAATGATTATGGGAGTTTCTGTGTTGCGCGATTTTGAGTACGAGATAGAAGCACTACTGTTTTCTGCACCCATCAAAAAAAGAGATTATTTACTAGGTAGGTTTTTAGGTGCTTTTACTGTTTTGTTGTTTGTATTTACAGGAATTATACTAGGTATGATGTTGGGTGAATTTATGCCCTGGATTAGTCCAGATGAACAATTAGCTTTTAATGCATTTGTTTACATAAAGACCTTTCTAATGGTAACGTTACCTACGTTGTTTTTTGGTGCAGCCTTGTTTTTTGTAACTGGAGCTTTAACTAGAAATTTAGTAGTTGTATACACTCAGGGTGTTATTTTGTTTGTGGTGTTTTTGTTAACCAAAGCAATTACTAATGATTTCTGGCAAGCTATTTTTGATCCATTTTCATTAACAACAACAAGTTATATCACAAAATCTTGGTCGGCCTTAGAAAAGAGCACTCATGAACTTCCATTTGTTGGTGCATTGTTATATAATAAATTATTTTGGGTTGTTTTAGGAATAATCGCATTAATCTATGGATATAAAAAATTCAATTTTAATATTGTTAAAGAAAAGAAATCAAGGAGAAAACAAGTTCAAAAATTAGTAACTGTTAGTGCCAATGTAAATAGTGATATAGAAATCCCTAAAGCTAAAAAACAATATGGTTTGCAATCTAAATGGACTCAATTAAAAGAGTTTTCGTGGTTTTATTTTATTAGTATTTGTAAGCAGCCATCATTTTGGGGAATTGTTATTTGCGGAATGATTATCATCTTAGTCAACTCTGTAAATCTTGGAACTGTATATGGAGTTGATAGTTATCCTGCAACCTATTTTATAGTGGAGGAACTTCAAGAAACGTCTTATTTTTTCTTTATCATAATCCTTGTATTTTATTCAGGAGAATTGGTATGGAAAGAAAGAGGTGCAAAGTTGAATTTAATTTATGATGCTACACCTATGTCAAGTTTTGTAAGGTTAGCTGCTAAATTTATTGGATTAAATTTAATTTATATAGTATTAATTGTTGCTCTAATTAGTTCTGGAATAGTATTCCAAACGCTAAGTGGCTATTATAACTATGAATTCCAGGTCTATTTTAATGGATTCTTTTTAGAAATTCTACCAGTTTTATCCATTTTTACTTGCTTAGCATTTTTTATTCAATCTTTAGTGAATAATAAGTTTGTTGGTATCATTTTAGTGATTGTATTTAGTATTGTCAATGTAGCTATTGCTGTATTGGGGTTTGACCATGATTTACACTTTTTTGGGGGAAGTTCCTTAGGCGCTTATTCAGATATGAATGGTTATGGGCATTTTTTACAACCCTATTTACTCATTAAGTTGTATTGGTTTCTTTTCGGAATACTTTTATTAATTACAGGGTCTTTGATTTCTGTTAGAGGAAATGAAACAAATTTATTAAAACGTATAAAAGTTGCTAAGTATAAGTTTAGCAAACCGCTTGTAAAATTTACTGACATCATTCTTTTTGCTTTTATCATTATTGGAGGATTTATATTTTACAATACGAATATTTTAAATGAATATTGGAGCAATGCTGAAGCTACTGAATTCAGAGTAGCTTATGAAAAAGAATTGAAACAATTTGAATACATAGCGCAACCAAAAATAGTAGATGTAAACTTACAATTAGAGCTGTATCCTTCTAAACGAGATTACACAGTAGAAGGGTATTATATGTTAAAAAACACATCCATTGAAAATATAAAATCCATCCATATTCAAAAACTTTTGGAAGAAAATGTTACTATAGACAGTATTTCTTTCGAAGGTGGTTTTACAACAAATCATCAATATAAAAAATTTGATTATTCAATTTTTAACTTGGATAAAGCTTTACAACCTGGTGATTCTGTAAAAATGTATTTTAAGCAAAGTTTTAAAACCAAAGGCTTTGAGCAAGGAAATTCTAATAGTAACATTGTTTACAATGGTACATTTTTCAACAATGAACAGTTTCCAACATTAGGTTATAATAAAAAATATGAACTTCAAGATGAAGATGAACGAAGAGATCATACCTTATCAAAGAGATCTAAAAAAGCGAACATAGATAACCCTAAAGAATTAGTGAATGCGAGATCTGGTGGTGATTCTGATGGTATTCATTTTGAAATGATTATTGGTACATCCAAAGATCAAACAGCTTTGGTTCCTGGAGATTTAATTAGAAAATGGACAAGTAATAATCGTAATTATTTTCATTATAAAACAACTACACCTATTATTAATTTTTACGCCATAGTTTCTGCTGACTATGAAATTAAAAAAGACAAATGGATGACAAGCAATAAGGGGATCACTGAGCCTGTTGACCTTGAAATTTATTATCAAAAAGGACATGAGTATAATATAGATAGAATGATGACGTCTATGAAAGCATCCTTAGATTATTATAGTACAAATTTCAGTCCTTATCAATACCAGCAATTGCGAATTATGGAGTTTCCACGTTATGCAACTTTTGCACAATCTTTTCCTGGAACGATTCCTTTTTCAGAATCTATTGGATTTGTGCTAGATATAGATGTCGAAAAAGATGTTGATATGGCTTTTTATGTGACTGCGCATGAAGTAGCACACCAATGGTTTGCAATGCAAGTAGAAGCTGCGAATGTGCAAGGACAATTGATGGTTTTAGAAACCTTATCTCAATATGCAGCTATAATGGTTTTAAAGCAACAATATTCTGAAGAAAAAGTGCAACAGTTTTTAGCGCTTCAAATGGATAAATATAAAGAAGGTTTACAAAAAGAAAGTAAAGAAGAACCCTCTCTTGCTCTAGTAGAAAATCAAGATTATGTCTATTATGCAAAAGGAGCAATCAATATGTATGAATTTCAAAAAGCGATAGGAGAGGAGAATGTAAATTTAGCATTAAAACGTTTTCTAGAAGATTGGAATACAACAAACGGAAAACTAAAAATGCAGACTGATAGATATGCAACAACTCAAGACTTACTAGAGTATTTCAGAGAAGTTACATCAGTTTCTCAGCAGCATATAGTTACTGATTTATTTGAAAAAGTTACACCTTTAGAACTGGATTTGTAAAAACCATTTCTACTATTGAGGTTATTCTCAAAACAGAATAACCTCAATAATTTCATTCAAAATTAAAAAGAATTCAATATGAAATGCTCAGTCTGCACTAATGAAATAAGAGAAAAATATTGCTCAAATTGTGGTCAATACTTTAAAGATAGTAGAGTTACAAGTATTACAATTTTATGGGGTTTATTTGAAAGTTTTTTTTCATTAGAAAAGTCTATTTTTATGAATATAAAAATTGCACTTTTTGCACCAAGAACAATAGTTTCCAATTATTGGAACGGATTTAGAAAATATTATTTTACACCTTTTCAATTCTTTACAATAGCCTCTCTATCGCTCTTAATAAATTACTATCTTTTTAATAATTTTTTGGGACTGTCACTAACAGTTAATATTTCTTCGCATCTTGCTATTTTAGCTTTGAATATTGTCTTGCTAACACTTTTTAGTGCTTTAGTGTACATAAAGTTCAAGAAAAATATTTTTGAGCATTTAATTTTAAATATTTACAATGTAAGTTTATGGACAATTCTATTTGTTCCCATTTCAATTGTCTTGAGTTTAGTATTTGAGAATACTGATATTGCTAGATTTTTCTTTATTCCATTTCATTTATTGATTTTAATATGGAATTCTAAAGTGTTTGAATTAAGTAGCTCAAAGCGTTTTCTTTTTGTAGTTTTAAACTTAAGTTTGTTTTATGGAACTTTACTTGTTTTAATATATTATAGTAACCTATAATTTTAAATCATATGAGCTAAATCAATTCTTGTTCTTTTAAAGATTTTTTTAAACGGTTATGATTTTCCCAAAATCGATCTTTTATCTTTTGAAAAACTTCATCATATTTAGGATGAGTAGAAAGAGATTTAACTAATGGATCTTCTTCAAGAAACAATAAAATCCAATATTGGAAACCATCTTGTAAACTAAATTTATCGTAAGCATCTATAGCTTTATCTGGTTTATTTTCATAAAGATAAAGCATAGCTAAACTTGCCTCTCTGTAAATTGACTCATCTTTTTCTAAGTAGTCTTTATATTTATTAAAGTATTTTTCAGCTTTATCAGAAAATCCTAATTTTTTATAGGTGTAGGCAATTTTTATGTTCTCTGCAGGATACAGGTCAATTTTATTAGTAGAAAGTATATGAATATATTTCTCGTAATAAACCAATGCATTTTCATAATCCTCTTGAAAATAATACGTTTTGGCTAATTCTTGTGTGATATCAGCGCGAGTTGTATCTTTTCGCCACTCAATAAACATTTTTTCTCTTAAGGAATTTAAATCTTTATCATTAGCATAATCTATAAAATTTATTAAGTAAGTAGAATATTGATTTTCAGGATTATAATTTAAAGATTCTTCAATGTATTTTGAAGCTTCTTTAGCAAACCCATTTTGCACTAATGCATTACTCAAGTTAAGATATATAAAGCTTTTAGAAATACTATCGTTAGCTTCTACATTTAATTTTATTCCTTTTAATGCATACGTAAGATACTTGTTTGTATCTGGAACAACTCTAGCATAGATATCAGATAAAATTAGTACCACAGAAGAAGCATTTGGGTTGTAATCTAGTGCTTTTTCCAGGTAAGGTATTGCTAACCTAAATTCATTTGCGTTTATATAATATAGCGCTTTTGCAATCAGAGACAATTCAGAAGTAGAGTCATACAACAAGGAATTGTCTGCATATTCATTTAATTTGTCTAAATACTTCTTTTCAATTTTATTAACATCTAAGTAATAGTAGCAAATTGCAATTTGAGCATGTGCATTAGCGTATTTTGAATCTTCTTCTATAGCTTTTTCAAAATTCAGTATGGCTTTATTTAATCCTGCTTCACTTTGCTCATTTT
>CAZMDC010000014.1:8900-66215 GCA_964565055.1 uncultured Polaribacter sp.
GCTTTTTCAAAATTCAGTATGGCTTTATTTAATCCTGCTTCACTTTGCTCATTTTGATTTTCTAACCCTTTTAAATAATAATCATAAGCCAATATGTTTTCTGTTGGCTTTTTATTTATTTGTTGCAATTCTGCTGGAGTTACTTTTGCTTTTATGGCTTCTGCAATTTTTTTTGCAACCGTATTTTGTAGTGAAAATACATCTACAACCTTATTGTTATATTGTTGTGCCCAAATTGGCATATCATTAGTAGCATCAATTAATTGAATGTTGAGTAAAACTTGATTTCCAATACGTTGTCCACTTCCTTCTAGTAAATATGCAACATTCAATTCTTCAGCAATTTCTATTACAGTTTTGTCCGTATTTCTATATTTTTCTACTGATGTTCTACTTATAACTCTTAAATCTTGTATTTTTTGTAAGTTGTTAAGCGTAGATTCCATTAGACCATTTACAAAATACAAGTTTGTAGAATCACTACTCATATTTTTAAAGGGTAAAATAGCTATAGACTTTTTAAGATTGTTAGAACTAACTTCTGAATTGCTAATACTATTCTGAATAAACAGGTAGGAAACAACAGCAATTATTAAAATGGTAGTCAAAACAACTGGGTTGCGATATTTTTTAAAAAAGCTTGTGTTATCTTCTTCAACAAAAATTTCAGCTTCAATTTTTTCAGCTTCAATTTCTGGTACAATTTCTATTTCAACTTCCGGTTCTTCAATAGTTTCTTTTCTAGATTCTCCAGGAGAAAATCCATAATGCTCTCTAAAGCATTTTATAAAATAAGAATTGTTACTAAACCCAACTTGATAGGAAATTTCAGAAACAGTAAGTTCTGTTTCTTTTAGCAATTCCATTCCTTTTTGAAGACGCACTTGTCTAATAAATTGGCTTGCACTAAGTTCAGTTTGCTTTTTTATTTTTCTAAGCAGGTTTGAACGACTCATATTCATCAGGTTTGCTAACTCTGAAACACCAAATTGTTCATTAGAGATATTCTCTATTACAAACGCCTCTGCTTGTTCAATAAATTTTCCTTGATATGAGGTAGTAGACATAATGATTTACTCTACATCAAAAGTATCATTTTTATTTTAAAATAAAATGGTTTTAAAAATCAAAGTTTTTTGAAGTAAAAGAGTTGTTTGCGTCATAATTTATATACCTGCTTCATATTTTTCAATCTATCAGCAAACTTTATACTTAAGGCTACATAAGGGTTGTAAGCAGACCTAGTTCTTGTTGCATCTTTGTATCAACAAAAACAAAATTATTAATCATAAAAAAATTAAATGATGAAAACGCTTAAAATTACTACAATTAAAATAACAATACAGATGTTGTTTTTTGCACTTTTATTAACAAGTTCATGTGCACAATCTGATAAAAAAGCAAACTCAGATACAACTGCAAAAATAACAAAAAGTGTAACTAAGCCAAGTATAGATATTCATACTGCTGTACTTACAGGAAATTTAGAAGCAGTGAAGCAACATATTGAAGCAGGAACTGATATCAACCAAAAAGAGGCAATGTCTGGCTCTACACCTTTAATGTCTGCAGCTACTTTTAATAAGACTGAAATTGCTAAAGCATTGATTAATGCTGATGCAGATTTAACTATAAAAAATAATGATGGAGGTACAGCTTTACATACTGCTGCATTTTTTGGACGAATAGAAATTGTACAATTATTAATTGATGCTGAAGCAGATAAAACTGTTCGTAATAATTTTGGAGCTACACCTAGAGAAATAGTGATGACAGACTTTGCACAAATGAAACCAATTTACGAAATGTTAATTCAACAATTGCAACCAATGGGTTTTACATTAGATCTTGATGAATTGCAAAAAGCAAGACCTGTTGTTGCAATGATGTTACAATAAACAATACATAAGATGACAACTGAAAGAAGATACGATATAGATTGGCTAAGAGTAATAGCCATTGGTTTGCTATTAATTTATCACATAGCCATTATTTTTCAACCTTGGGCAATGTTTATAGGCTTTATTCGAAGTGAAGAAGCTTTAGAAGGATTATGGAAACCAATGACCATGCTGAATGTTTGGAGAATTCCTCTGTTATTTTTTGTATCAGGAATGGGACTGTATTTTGCAATGAAGAAGAGAAATTGGAAACAATTATTACTAGAAAGAGGTAAACGAATTCTATTGCCTTTTGTGTTTGGTTATTTTGCAATTACGCCTTTGCATATGTATATTTTTCAGAAGCATTATAATATGTCTTTAAGCTACTTTGCAGACAGTGGACATTTATGGTTCTTAGGTAACATCTTTGTATATGTACTGTTGTTGTCACCTCTGTTTTACTTTTTAAAGAAAAACGACGATGGTAAATATAAAAAAATAGTTTCTAAATTTATGGGTTATGCTATTGGACCATTATCTATATCGCTATTTTTTATGTTAGAAGTATTTTTCGTAAAACCACAATTATTCGAAATGTATGCACAAAACTGGCATGGGTTTTTTATAGGGTTTCTAGCATTTTTATTTGGTTATTTATTAGTTTATAGTGGAAGTGCATTTTGGAAAACAGTTTCAAAATGGAAATGGTTATATATTGGTTTAGCAACTATTCTTTTCATAATTCGTTTTACAGGATTTGAGTCAATATCAAATATGTACCTTACTTCTTTAGAATCTATTTCGTGGATATTAGGTGTTTTTGGACTTGGTTATAACTACCTAAATAAACCTAGTAAATTACTTAGTTACTTGAGTTCTGCTGTTTACCCTGTGTATATTATTCACATGTTTGTGTTGTATGTAGGAGCCTTAATAATTTTGCCTTTAGAGCTGCATCCTTTGTTACAATTTATTGGAATTACAATCTTCACATTCATTTTTTGTTTTTTAATTTATGAATTCATCTTAAAAAGAGTTGCATTCTTGAGACCTTTATTAGGTTTGAAATGGGATTTTAAAATTTGGGAGTCAAAAAAGTTGAAAGTATCTAATATCAAATCTGAAACTTTATAGTCAAATTTAATTTTTAAATCATGATGATTTTTTTGGAAGAAATTGGCTAAGAATAATTACAAAATATAAATTAAAACATGCTTGATTCAAGATTGGTGTATTGTTCAAATTTTGATTTGTATTTTACAAAAATAAAACAATCTAAAAAGCAATTAAATTATGAAAAAAAATAAAACAAAAAAGATGCTTAAAGTATTACTTATTCTTGCCAGTTTATTTTCATTGACTTTTGTTCCTTGGACTTTAGTTAAAGCTTGGGGGAAGCCATTACCAGATACAATTCAAGAACAATTAGAGGAAGCTCTTAATTATGATTTTGAAGGAATGATTGTTTATATTGATAAAGCAGATCAAGAACCTCAAAGTTTTGCTTCAGGTTGGCATAATCGAGAATCTAAAATTCTTGCAAAAACGGATGCTTTATATAAAATTGCTAGTATTAGTAAATTGTATGATGCAGTTGCTGTAACTAAATTAGTAAGTCAAGGACGTCTTTCTTTGGATAAAACTTTAGCATACTACTTACCAGAACTTAAAGATGAAATAGAAAATGCAGATAAAATTACGTTACGATTAATGATTCAGCATAAAAGTGGTATTCCTAATTTTACAGATACTCCAAAATTTTGGGAAAATCCAGTAAGAACTTATCAAGAAAATCTTGCTTTAATAAAAGGTAAACCTGCAAATTTTGAACCTGGTGAAGATTATGAATATTGCAACACAAACTATTTATTAATCAATAAAATAATGGATAACGAATTAGGTTTTAACAATTTTCAATTCATTAAAAAAGAAGTTTTAAACCCATTAGGATTAAAAAATACATATAGCTCACTTAAAGAAGTAAATATTGATAATGTAATGAGTGGCTATCACATTGGCTATCCTTATGATGTAAAAGAAAACGATTATGGAATGCATGCATCTGCAGAAGACGTTGGTGTTTTTCTTAGAGCATTAATCAATGGGTCTTTATTTAATGAAGGTGAACAAGAAATATATTCCTCTATTTACGAATATGAACATTCTGGTTGGGTTCCTGGTTATCAAAGTTTTGCAAAATATTATAAAGATATTGATGCTGTAATTGTAACATTCTATAACACAACCGATCCTAAATTATATAACTGGAATTTGTCAGAAATTATAAATAAAAGAATCTATAAAATAGTAAAAAAACAAAAATAGTATGAAAACACATATTCAAGAAAGATCCATAGAAAGAAATAAAACTTGGAAAACAATCTTTCTATTTCTTGCAATCGTTATGCTGCTTACTTCACCTTTTCATTATGCCATAGTTAATTTATATCCATCACGTATATATGTTGGAGCTATAATGTGGTGTCCTGCAATTGCTGCATTTATTACCTTAAAAATAAAAGGTCGTAAGATTTCATCTCTACATTGGAATTGGGGAAATTGGAAATATATACGATGGTCTTACATTGTTCCTGCCTTATATGGTATAATCACTTATGTGCTTATTTGGATTTTCGGTTTTGGAAATTTAGCCAATAACGAAGCAATTACAGAATGGGGAAAAGAACTTGGCTTATTTGGTATAGGCACTTTAACCCCAACATCAATAACTATCATAGCTATTATATTGTTAGCAACTATAGAGGTTATTAGAGCCTCTGCAACAACATTAGGGGAAGAAATTGGATGGCGAGGATTTTTTATCTATGAATTAAGAAAAGTTCTTTCATTTACAGGTGTATCAATTTTTAGTGGATTAATTTGGTCTTTTTGGCATTGGCCATTGCTAGTTTACTATAGTAACAATGTTCTTTTAGAATTTATAACATTCACTATTGTAATTGTTTCTATGTCATTTATCATGACATACTATACTTTCAAATCTAAAAGCTTATGGCCAGCAGTAATTTTTCATGCAGTCAGTAATGTATACATTCAAAAAATAATGCCACCTCTAACCATAAAAGTTGAAGGAACAGAGCATTGGCTTGGTGAAAACGGAATTATGTTTGCAATTGTTACCTGTGCTTTTGGAATCTATTTCTGGAGAAAAGCAATGAAAGAGAAGTTATAAATCAACTCATCGATTCAATTGTATACTTTCGTAGTTTTTACTTTTTCAATTTTCCTCACAAAAAATAAATAATACTCTTATTTTAAAATAAGAACTTTATAGACTAAATATTAACTAATTTTATAGTAAACAAAAATAAATTATGATGGCTATAAAATGCCTAAATTATAGGGCTTAGAAAGTCTGGTTCTAAGTACTTTGAAAAACCAACATCAAAAGAAAAAGAAGCCTACATCAGGATACATACTTGTTTAGTAACAACATGAGATGTTCTAATTAGGAGAATAAATGAAGCTTTCTCCACAAAAAAAACAAATTAATTTATGGGATTTTATGATTCAAATCTTTTAATTAGTCTGCTTTTTAAGTAAGATGTATTTTTTAAACCTACTCTTTTAGCAGTTTCTTTTAAACTTATTTTAGGGTATTGCTGTATAATTTCCTGAGCTTTATTTAAACGACATTCAATCATGAGTTGATTTGGAGTTTGACCAAATATAGCTTTAGTTCTTCTTGTAAGTGTTTTTGAAGATACATCGAACTCATCTGCTAAACTCTCTATAGAAAAATTGAAATTAGATACATTCTCAAAAAGTATCCGTTCAATTTTAGTTTTAAAATCTTCAAAATCTAGATCTGTAACTAAGTCAACATTTTTTTTAGACGAAATTACAGTGTTATGATATACAATTGCTCTTTCTATTATATTGATTAATTCTTCTTTAAAAAAAGGTTTAGAAACATAATTGTCTATCCCTAATCTTAACATTGCTTTCTTTTTTTCTAAAGAAGTTAAAGAGGTTATAATAATGATAGGAAACAAATATCCTTTTTCTTTAATATAGGACACTAGATCAAAACCATCCATTTTAGGCATTAAGTAATCTGTTATTAACAAATCTATATTTGTGTTTTCAATAAATATTAAAGCGTCTTTAGCATTACTTGCTTCAATAACTTCGTAGTCTTGTAAAATGCTAGAAACAAATATTCTAGATTCTTTTGAGTCATCAACAACTAAGATTTTTGTCTTCATATTTAAAATAAAATATTAATTAAAGCAAGTGTTTTTATAACAGAATGTCTAAAATAAACATTATTTGTCTATTATAGTTACAATATTTTTAAGTTTAAATGTTTTTTATAGTGTAATTTAGCATCATGGATGTTTTGGGGGAAACATTCACAAAAAAAAGCTAACGGTTAAGTTAGCTTTTTTTTATTTTATAATAATTCTTATCTTTAAATATTAAAAATTGTTATGTTTATATCTTATTGTTACTGATAAGGTCTTTATATTCCTATTAATATGTATCTTTAAACTTTTGCCTTAAAATAACAGTATTATAAAATTTATTTTTAACCAAAAATTGTGTTTTATAATTTAATAAAAAATTGAATGAGCGATACCAAAAATAATGACTTATCTAATAAAAGAGAAGTGGAAAATAATAGCGACTTTTTTGTAATTGGTATTGGTGCTTCTGCAGGTGGGTTAGAAGCATTGAAGTTGTTTTTCGATAATTTACCAAAAAAATTCAATCATGCATTAGTTATAGTACAGCACTTATCGCCAGACTATAAAAGTTTAATGGCAGATTTATTATCTAGAAATACAGATCTGCCTATTCATGAGGTTGAAGATGGAACAAAAGTTGAGCCAGGTAATATTTATCTAATACCCAAAAAGAAAAATATGACCATTAATCGTGGTGTTTTACTTTTAACTGACAAACCTAAAAGCTTTGATTTAAATTTACCAATTGATATCTTTTTTAAATCTTTAGCTATAGATCAAAAAGAAAAATCTGTAGGTATTGTTTTATCGGGTACTGGTTCAGACGGATCAAGAGGTATTAGGGTAATAAAAGAATTTGGAGGAATGTTAATGGTGCAAAAACCTAGTGATGCAAAGTTTGATGGTATGCCAAATAGTGCTATAGCAACAGATTTGGTAGATTATATACTGCCAGTTACTCAAATTTCACCTGAGTTGGTAAATTTTATTAAACATCCGAAAACGCTTAGTGATTATAACAACAACGAAGATTCTGCTTTTAAACAAGATTTTGATAAATTAATTTCTTTAGTCTTTAAAAAAACCAATATAGATTTTTCTGACTACAAATTACCAACCTTAATTAGAAGGGTAGAAAGAAGAATGAGTGTAAATAAAGCTCTAACAATAAGAGAATATTTGAATTATGTTATCGATAATGAAAACGAATTAGAAACTTTATACAAAGAATTTTTAATTGGTGTTACAAAATTCTTTAGAGATACTGAAGCGTTTAATTATATTGAAACGAAACTTATCCCTAAGTTATTTAAAGATAAAGAACAAGATGATAAAATAAAAATATGGTCTGTTGGATGTTCTTCTGGAGAAGAAGCCTATTCTTTAGCAATACTTATAAAAGAATATATAGATAATAATGATTTAAATATTGATGTTAAAATATTTGCAACAGATTTAGATAAAGAAGCCATAATAAAAGCAAAAAAAGGAGCTTTTACACAAAGTATTGTTGCAGATGTTTCACCTGTTTTTTTAAACAAATATTTTAAAAGAAAAGATGATTTATATATCGTTTCTCCATTAATACGTAAAATGATTATTTTTTCTGAACACAATGTAGCTCAAGACCCTCCTTTAACAAAAATGGACTTAATTACATGTAGAAATGTATTAATATATCTAAGATCAGAATTACAACAAAAAATTATTAGCTCTTTTCATTATTCATTAAAACCAAATAAGTTTTTATTTTTAAGGCCTAGTGAATCGATTGGAGAGTTTTCTTCATCATTAAAAGTGCTATCTAGAAAATGGAGAGTTTTCGAAAATACTATACCAACTAATACAATGCATTTAGGGTATTTTAATAACTCATTTTCATCATCACAAAAAATTGTAAAAGAAAAACAACAAATTCAATCTTTGCAAGATAAACTCCTTACAGAAACGTTATCTGAAACGTTGTTAGAAGAGTTTAATGCAGCTAGCGCATATGTAGATAAGGATTTTGAATTATTAACTGCAGATGGTAATTTTAGAAATTTTTTTCAGTTTCCAAAAAAGAAGTTAAGATCTTTTAATATTTTAAAAATGCTTTCTCAGCCTATTGCTCTTGCTCTAAGTACAGCAATTAGAAAAGCTGAAAAAGAAATGAAAAAGGTTGTTTATAAGGATATTTTAATATCTGATAATAATAATGATAAACACGAAAGAATAACTTTAGTAGTAAATCCTATTAAAACGTCTTCTTTAGATGCAGATAACATTTATTTAATTCTTTTTTTAGATTATGAAAGTTTTTCAGAAAAAGAAAATGTAGACAACGATAAAGCTTTAATTGAAAAAAATCCTAGTTTAATAGAATTAGACAAAGAAAAAATAACTTTTTTAGAACAAGAACTAAAGGATACAAAGCTGAACTTGCAGTCTATGGTTGAGCAAGTAGAAACTTCTAATGAAGAACTTCAAGCTACTAATGAAGAACTATTATCTTCTAATGAAGAATTACAAAGTACTAATGAAGAACTACAGAGTCTTAACGAAGAATTACATACTGTAAATTCTGAGTATCAAGAAAAAATGGAAGAAGTAGCCTCTATTATTTCAGATTTAGAAAACTTAATTGAGAGTACTCATATTGGTACAATATTTTTAGATAACGATTTAAATATTAGAAAATTTACACCTTCAGTTAAAATGTTTTTTAATATTATAGAGACAGATATTGGGCGTTCTATTTTTCACTTTAACACCTCTTTTGGTGAAAAAGGAGATGTTTTTATAGATTCTCTAAAAGAAGTCTTGAAAACTGGTAAATCTTTTGAAAAGGAAATTGTACATGAAAATAATACATGGTTTTTAAAAAGAGTAAATCCATTTTTAAATTCTTCTAAAGAAATTGAAGGTGTAGTGATATCTTTTGTAGATATAACACCCCTTAAAGTTCTTGAAAATGCAATGGATTCTAAAAATAAATTTCTTCAAAAAATTCTAGATGTAATACCTAATATATTGTATATTTTTAATCAAGAAACAAGAATTACTGAGTACGCAAATAAAGATGTTTTTATACAATTAGGATATACTTCAGACGAAATCGCTGAACTTGGTACAGATATTATACCTACCATAATGCATCCAAAAGATTTAGAAGATATGGCTTCGCATTTTGAGAAAATGAATCATTCAAAAGAAGGTGAAATTTTAGATTTTGAATATAGACTTAGACATAAAAATGGAGATTATCGTTGGTTTTTATCACAAGATACCATCTTTGAAAGAATTGAAGGGTCAGAAAGGGTAAAGCATATTGGAGTTGCTACAGATGTTACTCAGTTAAAAAACATGATGTCTGATTTAGAAGATTTAACTTATGTTAGTACACATGATATAAAAGCGCCTATTAATAACATAAGCTCTTATTTATCTCTCTTAAAAGAAGATAAAAGTATTACAAACAAAGATTCTTTAGAGGCTATAGATTGGATAGAAGATAATGTTAATAACGCCAATTCTATATTATCTAATTTGTTTTCTGTAGCAAAAGCAAGAACACAAGTTTTAAACGATTTAGTTGATATAAGAATAGAACATTACTTTCTTGAAACTAAATCAAAATTTAACGAAGAAATTATAAAACACGACATTACCATTAATCATGATTTTAGTGAATGTAAAGAAGTATATTTCTCTACAATGCATTTTTCTAGTATACTAGATAATTTAATTAACAATTCTATTAAATACAGGTCTTTAAAAAGAGATTTAGTTATAGATGTAAAATCTTTTAAAATACAAGGTTTTGACTGTATTTCTATAAAAAATGGTATTGGTATAGATTTAAATGAGCATAAAGAAAATGTATTTGGCTTATTTAAAAGGGCTGTTGATCATATAGAAGGTAGTGGTCTAGCACTTTATCTAATAAAAAAGCTTTTAGAAAAAACTGGGGGTAACATTAAAGTTGATAGTGAACTTGGTAAAGGAGCAACGTTTACGCTTTATTTTAAAAATAAATAAAAACACTTTGAAAACTTTAAAAAATATTTTTTTAATTGATGATGATTATTCTACAAGTAGATTTCATCAAATTGTAATAGAAAGATTACAAATAGCTGAAAATATAACTTTTGCTAAAAACGGAAAACAAGCATTAAACTATTTATTAAATAAAGAAGAATATGTAGGTGATAAATATAAATTTTTGCCTCCAGAACTTATTTTTGTAGATTTAAATATGCCAGTTATGGATGGTTTTAGATTTGTAGAACTTTTTACTAAAACAGAAGAATTCAAAAAATATAAACCTCAAATAGTTGTTTTATCTACCTCATTAATTCCTGAGGAAAAAGAGAAAATAAAAGCAAATAAAAACATAATTAAATTTCTGAATAAACCTTTAACAAAAGAAATTTTATCAGACTTTTTATTAACTAATTTTTAATATTCTAAATTAGCTTTTAGGTAGTGTAAAATAGACTTTAGTACCTTGATTTATGGTAGATTCTAACCAGATTTTACAATTATATAACTGCAGAATTTTTTTACATTGAGGTAGTCCAATACCAACTCCTTTAGATTCATCTTTATTTTCGATAGTGTAAAATATTTTAAAAATTTCATCAAAATATTTTTCATCTATACCAATACCATTATCTGTTATGCTGTACTCGTAATGACTGGTTTCTTTTTTAGAGTTTATGTGAATTTCAGGATGTATACCTTTTCTAGAAAAATTTAAAGCATTTTCAATTAAGTTTAAGAAAAGTAAATAAATTTCATTTTTACTACCTTTAAATTGATGTGAATCAACATTAATATTAACTTTAGCATTTGAAGCTAATATTTTATCAGATAACTTTTCCAAAACATTTTTTAATGTTTCATCAACGCTTATAAGTTCATCATGTTTGTCATTTCCAATTAAAGATAATTCCAATAAAGAATTTATCAAGCGTTTCATTTTATATGTAGATTTTTTTATAACATCTACACTAGTTTTTCCTAAATCATCAAGATTATTTTTGCTTTCTTCGAGTAAACTTAAAAAAGATATAATATTGTTTAAGGGTTGCTGTAAGTCGTGTGTTGCTAAATAAGCGAATTGTTTCAGCTCTTTATTTTGTGATACTAGACTTCTATTGAGAGCTAGTAATTCTTCATTTTTACGAATGATATCTTTATCCTCTTGAGTATTTTCTTTTTTCAATTTTTATAAATTATTTCACTTTTCTTTTAAAGTTTCTTTTTCAGCTTTATCCCAAGATTTTTTTTCTTTAATTTTTTTATAAAGCTTAATACTTAGCATTAGAAGAACTCCAAATAGTATAATACCTACAACACCCCAAATCCAATTTATGGCACTTTTAACGGTAACTAAAAACACAATTGCAAATAATATGATTGTAGCAACCTCATTGAAAATTCGTAGTTTAAAAGCAGAATATTTTACAATGTCATTTTGTAGTTTACTGTAAATGTTCTGACAAAAACCGTGATAAAAATATAGACCAAAAACAAAAGCTAGTTTTATCAACATCCATGGTTCTGACAAATAATATGGATTTTTATAAAGCATCCAAATTGCAAAAAAACTTGCTAAAATTGCAGAAGGCCAAGTAATAATATACCACAAACGTTTACTCATCAATTTGTATTGAGTCTGTAAAATAGATTTTGCTGGCTCTAATTTTGTTTCAGCTTCTGTATGATAAATAAAAAGTCTAACAATATAGAATAAGCCTGCAAACCAAGTTACTACAAAAATAATATGTAATGCTTTAACGTATAAAAAGTCCATGACAACTAATATAAGAAATTAAACGCTTAGTGGCAGTTTATTGTGTTCCCAATCTTTAACCCAATGTGCCATAACATCAACCCAATCATCATTATCGTTCATACAAGGTATGTGTTTATAGTGAGTTCCACCAGCTTTTAGGAAATCCTCTTCACCTTCCATAGCAATTTCCTCTAAAGTTTCTAGACAATCAGCAACAAAAGCAGGTGTTATAACTGCTAATTTCTTCTTACCCATTTCTGGAAATTTCTCTAACTCAAAATCTGTATAAGGTTTTAACCAAGGATCTTTTAATAAACGAGATTGAAAAGAGTTGCTCCAAGTACCTTCTTTTAAATTTAGTTCTTTAGCTATAGCTTTTGTAGTTTCAAAACATTGATGTCTATAACAAGTATAATGTGCAACAGAATTACGCTCACAACAAGAACCATCTATTTTACAATGACTTTTTGTTGGATCGGATTTTTTTATGTGTCTTTCAGGAATTCCATGATAAGAGAATAAAATATGATCGTAATCGAAACCATCTAAATGTTTGGCAATATTATTACTCATTGCTTTTATGTAATCTGGCTCTTTGTAAAAAGCAGGTAAAGTATCTAATTTTACATGAGGATAATTTTCAGCTAAAATCTCTTCAGCCTTTGTAACCACTGTTTCGTAAGAAGACATTGCATAATGAGGATATAGAGGAGCTAAAAATATTTCTGTAACTCCTTTATCAACCAAATTTTTTATTCCATTTTCCATAGACATAGATCCATAACGCATGGCTAGTTCAACAGGAATAGTTGTTTTATGCTTTAATTTCTCTGTAAATCTTTCAGAAATAACAACTAGAGGAGAACCTTCATCCCACCAAATTTTCTTGTAAGCTTTTGCAGATTTTTTTGGTCTAAAGTTTAATATGATACCTTTAATTAAAATATAACGTTTCCAATAGGCAATGTCAATAACACGTTCGTCCATTAAAAATTCATCTAAGTATTTTTTAACGTCTTTTAATTCTGTAGAATCTGGAGATCCTAAATTGTTTAATAAAACTCCTTTCATTTTATATATATTAAGATGTCTTTATTTGATTTGTTATTTCGTAAAGTGTTATAGCTAAACTGTGAATAACATTCATAGATGAATTTCTACCATACATGGGTATTGCAATAGTTTCATCTACTAAATTAATATTCTCAATTCCATTTCTTTCACTACCCAAAAGTAGTACGATTTTTT
Organism: uncultured Polaribacter sp.; assembly: GCA_964565055.1. GTDB lineage: Bacteria > Bacteroidota > Bacteroidia > Flavobacteriales > Flavobacteriaceae > Polaribacter. The sequence continues at coordinate 22,025 of CAZMDC010000014.1, forward strand.
CGTGTTTTTTAAAATTAAAATCTTGAATATCGATACTTTTATCAGTAATTTCTATGCCTATAATTGTATTACCTTCTGATTTTAATTTTTCTATAGTTTTACTAAAATCACTATAAGTTTCATAGTTAATTTGTTGTATTGTATTTCTAGCTGTATTTATAACTTTTCTGTTTTCAATATTCGGAGAGTTTGCATGAAAATAAATTTTTTGTACACCAAAACTTTCAGAAATTCTAAAGCACATACCTATATTTTCTGGAGTTCTTATGGTATCACAAACAATAGTTATTGGAAACTTTTGTTGGTTATTCTCTACATCTTTATGAGTTAATTGTATCACTTTTTTAGTTCTATTTATTGCTTTAAACTCATTACGTATTTCTTTGGTGTTGTGCCAAATTTTTTCTTAAAAGCAGCTATAAAATGGCTTGCAGTGCTGTACCCAACTTGAGTACCTACTTCGTTTACATTATATTGATTGGTTTCTAATAACCTTCTAGAGTGTTCCATTTTATAATCGAATAAAAAACTGTAAACAGTATCTCCATAAATTTGTTTAAATCCTTCTTTTAATTTTTTTAAGTTTAAACCAATTTCGTTTGCTAATTCCTGTAAACTAGGTGGTTCTGCCATTCTAGAAATTATAATTTCTTTTGCTTTTCTAATTTTAAGTACATTTTGTTCATCCACTAAAAACGGACAGTATTCGCCTTCTGCAGCTTCTTCTTTCTGAAAATGTAAACTCAATAATTCATAAACTTTACCTTTTACATAAAGCTCTCTAATAGAACTATTTATGTTTGAGTTAATGATTTGTTGCAAAACAATTGATACTGTTGGCTTTATTTCTGCATCATCATAATATTTTCTATTGCTATTTTCATCACTTAAAAAAGGAATATAACCAGATTCTTTTGAGAATAAAGAATGGAATTTTTCAATAGATATTAATATCGAAATTAATGTAGTTTTTGGTTGTATTTCTAAGTTAATGGGTAACTTTCGCTGTGGATTATAAAGTAAAATTGACCTATTGTCTAAAACATCAAAAGAATATGAGTTATCATTAAATAAAAATTTAGAGTTACCTCGTAAACAAAAATGCATTTGTATAAATGTACTCCCTATTTCTCTTTCAAAAGTTTCAATTTCCCTGCTTTCATTCTGAAAATGAAGAACATAAAAACCTTTTTCTAGGTTAATTTCATCTAAAGTACTTTCTCCGACATTTTTAAACATAAAAAATAATTTAAATCAAGTTGTTTTTATTTAGAATGGTTCTATATAAAAAACGTTTAAATCCTTGCTGAGCAACAAAAATAAGGAATTTTAGAAGTTTTTATATTAAAATATCTCTAAAAAACATACAACGTTATTAAAAGTACTTTCAGCGATATTTTTTCTTCCTTTAAGTTTTTATTTTTGTGCAACTTTTTAAGTTTATGCAAGAAACTACAAAAAAACATTTTTACAATATTGGTGTCAGCTACATTAAAGCAGATGCAGAGACTCGTGGAAAGTTTTCTTTATCTAAAGAAAATCAAATTGCTTTGTTAGAGCGCTCAGAAATGAAAGGTATACATGGTATTTTTGTAATATCTACTTGTAACAGAACAGAGATTTCTGGTTTTGCAGAAAGACCTTGCCAACTTATAGAACTGCTGTGTGAATTTTCAGAAGGAACAATTCAGGAGTTCTCTAAGGTTTCTAATGTGTATAAAAATCAGGAAGCTATAGATCATTTATTTAGAATAGGTACAGGATTAGAAAGCCAAATTTTAGGAGATTACGAAATTGTTGGTCAATTAAGACAATCTTTTAAGTTGGCTAAAAAACATAAAGTTACTAATGGTTATTTAGAAAGACTTTTAAATAGCGTTTTACAGGCAAGTAAGCGAGTTAAAAATGATACCAAATTAAGTTCTGGAACAACTTCTGTTTCATATGCAGCAGTGCAATATATAATTAAAAACTTACCAGATTATAACTCTAAAAATATTTTAGTTTTTGGTTTAGGTAAAATGGGTAAACATACTTGTAAAAACCTTGCAGAATATACCCAAAACAAGTCTATCTGTTTAATAAATAGAACTGAAGAAAAAACAAGTAATTTTGTAAAAGAACATCCATCAATTCGAAAATCTGTAATTGAAAATTTAGCTGAAGAAGTTAATAATGCAGATGTTTTAATTGTTTCTACAGGAGCAAATAAACCTACAATTACTAAAAAACATATAGCTAAAGATAAAGAAATTTTGATTTTAGATCTTTCTATGCCAGAAAATGTTGATAGAGAGGTTGCAGAATTTAATAATGTATCTTTAATTAATGTTGATGAGCTTTCAAAAATTACTGATGAAACTTTAGCAATTCGTAAAAAAGAAATTCCTGTTGCAGAAGCAATAATAGAAAAACATAAGGCAGAATTTAACGATTGGTTAAATCACAGAAGATTTACGCCTGCAATTTCGGCTTTAAAAAAATCATTAGAAGCTATTAAAAATGATGAAATTAATTTTCAACGAAAAAAAATAGCGGACTTTGATGAAAATCAAGCAGAAATAGTAACTTCACGTCTTATACAAAAAATTACTACTCAATTCGTGAAGCATTTAAAGGATGAAGATACATCTGTTTCACAAAGCTTAGAAGTCATAAATAAGGTTTTTCAATCTTAAAAAAAAATCCATGCAAAAAACGATAAGAATAGGAACTCGCGAAAGTCAACTGGCTCTTTGGCAAGCAAATAAAGTACGCAAAGAATTAGAGGAGTTGGGTTACGAAACTCAAATTGTTCCTATAAAATCTACAGGAGATATTATTTTAGATAAACCTTTATATGAATTAGGTATTACAGGTATTTTTACTAAAAACTTAGATGTAGCCATGTTAAATGGTGATATTGATATTGCTGTACATTCTTTAAAGGATGTTCCAACAGCATTACCTGAAGGTATCATGCAAGCTGCAGTTTTAAAACGTGCAAACTATTCAGATTTATTAGTTTTAAAAGATACAGAAGAATTTTTTGGACAACCAAATGGAGTTATTGCAACTGGTAGTTTACGTAGAAAAGCACAGTGGCTTAATAGATATCCTACTCATAAAGTAGAAGATTTAAGAGGTAATGTAAATACACGATTGCAAAAGTTAGAAGATTCTGAAACTTGGAATGGGGCTATTTTTGCAGCTGCAGGTTTAGAAAGATTGGGCATAAGAGAAAAAGGAGCAATACCATTAACTTGGATGATTCCTGCTCCAGCTCAAGGAGCAATAATGGTGGCTTGTTTAGAGAAAGATCAATTTATAATTGATGCTTGTGAGCAATTAAATCATTATGAAACTAGAGTTTGTGTTGGAATAGAACGTGAATTTTTAAGATTATTAGAAGGTGGTTGTACAGCTCCAATTGGTGCTTTAGCTTATGTAGATGCAAAAACTGAAGAAATTAATTTTAAAGGAATTTTACTAAAAAAAGACGGTTCTAAAAAAATTACAGTTACCAAAACTGCAAAAATGGGAAGTCATAAATATTTGGCTAAAGATTGTGCAGACTATGTTATAAATAGAGGAGGAAAAGAGTTGATGTTTGAAGATGAAGAAGTAGGATCTAAAATAGCATCTGTTTATGCAACAAAAAAACTATCAGAACTTCAGAAAGAAACATTATCAACTGCAATTGGTATAGATGATAGTGATTTTATTAAAATTCGTTTTAATAGAATTTCTCCTAAAGTGATGAAAAACGAAATAGAAAACGTAATCATTACAAGTCAAAATGGGGTAGAAGCTATTTTGAATTCTTTTACAAAAGATGAAATAAATTTTAAAAATATTTATTGCGTTGGTAGAAGAACTAAAAAGTTAATAGAAAATAGAATTGGTAAGGTTACTAAGGTAGCTAAAAACGCCAAGAAACTTTCAGAATACTTAGTAAAAGAGTTAGAAAATAAAGAAGTAACCTACTTTTGTAGTAACCTTCGTTTAGATATTTTACCAGCATATTTAAAAACCCATGACATTGTTGTAAACGAAGTTGAAGCTTATAAAACAATGTTTAGTCCAGAACAATTAGATAATGATATTTCTGGTGTTTTGTTTTTTAGTCCTTCTGCAATTGAGAGTTATTTAATTGAGAATACAGCAGATAAAGTTGCTTTTTGTATTGGAGAAACTACAGCAAAAGAAGCAAGAAAACATTTTAAAGATGTTCAAGTTTCAAACTTACCAAGTGTAGAAGCTGTGCTGGAACTGGTAAATAGTTATTTTTCAAAATAATAAAGTAGTCATATTTAAAAATAAATAGTTTTTAAAAGAATTCTTCATTTTTATTTATAATGAAAAAAATATAGAGAATGTTTAGAACAAGAAGATTAAGAAAGCACGAAGGCATTAGAAGGTTAGTTAAAGAAACGAAACTTTCTGTAGATGATTTTGTGTATCCACTTTTCATTGAAGAAGGCGAAAATATTGAAACAGAAATTGTTTCTATGCCAGGAATTAAACGTTTTTCATTAGATACCATTTCTAAAGAATTAGATGAAGTGGTTTCTTTAAAAATACCAGCAGTTTTATTATTTGGAATTCCTTCAGAAAAAGATGAAGAAGGTACAGAAACCTGGAACGATAATGGAATTATGCAAAAAGCCGTTCGTTTTATCAAGAAAAATTATCCTAGTTTATATGTTATAACAGATGTTTGCTTTTGTGAATATACTTCTCATGGACATTGTGGAATTATTCATAATAATGATGTTGATAATGATGCAACTTTGGTAAATATTGCTAAACAAGTGGTGTCTCACGCAAAAGCAGGTGTAGACATGGTTGCTCCATCAGGAATGATGGATGGAACAATAGATATGATTCGTCAAACTTTAGATAATACAGGTTTCCCTAATTTGCCAATCATGACATATTCTGTAAAATATGCATCAGCCTTTTATGGACCATTTAGAGATGCTGCAGATTCTGCACCAACTTTTGGTGATAGAAGAACCTATCAAATGGATCCTTCTAATAGAGACGAAGGTTTAAGAGAAGCTACTTTCGATGACCAAGAAGGAGCAGATATTTTAATGGTAAAACCAGCATTATCTTATTTGGATATTATTAGAGATTTAAAAAATAATTTTGATAGACCTATTGCATGTTACAATGTAAGTGGAGAATATGCAATGGTTAAAGCTGCAGCAGAAAAAGGTTGGATTGATGGAGAAAAAGTAATGATGGAAAGTTTGTTGTCTATGAAAAGAGCAGGTGCAGATATTATCATCACCTATTTTGCAAAAGAGGCAGCAAGGTTATTGTTAAAAAGTTAAAAGCTTAAAAATGGAATTTAGTAAATCAGAAGAGTTATATCAAAAAGGATTAAAGCATCTTGTAGGTGCAGTAAATTCACCTGTAAGAGCATTTTCTTCAGTTGGTGGAAATCCTTTATTTATAAAAAAAGCAAAAGGGAGTAAGATTGTAGATGTTGATGGAAATGAATACGTAGATTTAGTAGTTTCTTATGGGCCAATGATTTTAGGTCACAGACACAAAGCAGTAGAAAAAGCGGCTAAAAAAGCCTTAAAAAAAGGATACTCTTTTGGAGCATCTACAGAAGCAGAAATTAAATTAGCAAAAATAGTTTGTGATGCTTTTCCAGAAATGGATAAAGTTCGTTTTGTAAATTCTGGTACAGAGGCTGTTTTAAGCGCAGTTCGTTTGGCAAGAGCTTATACTGGAAAGGATAAAATTATTAAATTTTCTGGTTGTTATCATGGGCATCAAGACTCATTATTAGTTGCAGCTGGTTCAGGTTTGGCAACATTAAGTATGCCAGGAAGTAAAGGAGTTCCTGAAGGTGCAGTAAAAAATACGTTGATTGCTGAATACAATAACTTAGAAAGTGTAAAATCTCATTTCGAAAAATTTGGTGACATTGCTGGTGTAATTATCGAACCAATTTGTGGCAACATGGGGGTTGCCATTCCTCAAAATGGATTTTTAGTAGAATTAAAAAAATATTTAGAATCAAAGAATGCCTTATTAATTGCTGATGAAGTAATGACAGGCTTCCGTTCAAAATTTGGTGGTGCTCAAGAACTATTAGGAGTTACAGCAGATATTACTTGTTTAGGAAAAGTAATTGGTGGTGGTTTTCCAGTGGGTGCTTATGGAGCAAGAGAAGAAATAATGCAAGAAGTTGCACCTTTAGGTGGCATGTATCAAGCAGGTACTTTGTCTGGAAACCCAATAGCGATGGCTGGTGGAATATCAACATTAACCGAATTAAAAAAGCAAAATCCATACGATAAATTCGAGGAAATTGGTGCTATTTTAGAGGTGATTCTTTTAGAATCTGCTAAAAAGTATAATGTAGATTTAGTTGTAAATAGATTTGGTTCAATGATGAATCCTTTCTTTACAAAAAGTAAGGTCACTAATTTTAAAGAAGCTCAAACTTCAGATACAGAAAAGTTTGCAGTTTTCTTTTGGGAAATGATTAAAAACGGTGTCTTTTTACCTCCAAGTCAATTTGAAGCTTGGTTTTTAAACTCAGCAATTTCAGAAAAAGATATTAAAATAATAGCAAACGCTACTGACAAAGCTATGTTAGCAGTTTCAAAAATGTAAGTATGATTAAGAACGATTTATTTTTAAGAGCGTTAAAAGGTGAAACTGTAGATAGACCTCCAGTTTGGATGATGAGACAAGCAGGAAGATATTTGCCTGAGTTTATGGAAATCAAAAAGAAATACGATTTCTTTACAAGATGCCAAACTCCTGAATTAGCCTCAGAAATAACAGTACAACCCATCAGAAGATATGGTATGGACGCTGCAATTTTATTCTCAGATATTTTGGTTATTCCACAAGCTATGAATATAGAAGTGGAAATGAAGCCAAATTTTGGACCATATTTACCAAATCCAATTCGTTCGCAAAAAGATTTAGATTCAGTAATTATTCCTGATATTCAAGATTCATTGGGTTATGTAATGGATGCTATTAAAGCAACCAAAGAAAAACTGAATGATGAAATTCCGTTAATTGGTTTTGCAGGTTCACCTTGGACAATTTTATGTTATTGTGTTCAAGGACAAGGTTCTAAGAACTTTGATAAAGCCAAAGAATTGTGTTTTACAAACCCGATTGTTGCACATACTTTATTACAAAAAATTACAGATACTACTATTGCTTATTTAAAAGAAAAAGTAAAAGCAGGTGTAAATGCAGTTCAAGTATTCGATTCTTGGGGAGGTATGTTATCACCTGTAGATTATCAAGAATTCTCTTGGCAATACATGCAACAAATTATTGATGCTTTAAAAGATGATGCACCAGTAATTGCATTCGGAAAAGGTTGTTGGTTTGCTTTAGGAGAAATGGCTAAGTCTGGAGCTTCTGCTTTAGGTGTAGATTGGACGTGTTCTGCAAGAAATGCACGATATTTATCTGGAGGTCAAATTACATTACAAGGTAATTTTGACCCTTCAAGATTATTTTCTTCGCCATCAGAAATTAAAAGAATGGTAACCCAAATGATTAATGAGTTTGGAAAAGATAAATACATTGTGAACTTAGGTCATGGTATTTTACCAAACATTCCTGTTGAAAATGCAAAAGCATTTGTAGATGCAGTAAAGGAATATAAGGCTTAAAATGAAAAAATGGGATGTTTTAAAAAGCTTGAATTTTAAACAAATTCGATCACTTTTTGGTTGGTTTTTAAAACATCCTATTTTTATGTTGGCAACTTTAAAAGCTACATTAAAAACTTTAAATGTTGTTAATAAAGAATTTCCTGAAACTCATGATGGTCATAATAAAGCAAATGCTTTTCGACACGCTTTTTGGAATGTAATTATAGCAAAAGAATGTTATGGCTTTTCTTCGAATATCGATAAAGTTTTAGAGTGGACAAAAACCATTACAGATTGGCATGAAGAGTTTTCTCCAAACGAAAAAATGCCTAGATTAATGGATTTGCATAACAACGCTTTTGGAAGAAAGGTGTTTTTGACTTTGAAAAATAATTCTGATAAAGAAATTCAGGAATTTTTAATATTAAAAATGAAGTCTGCAGTTAAAGTAAAAAATGTATCAGAGATAGATGAAACAAATAATTTGATATTTTTGGAAGACTAAATCAAATTTAAATGATTAAAAATATAGTTTTAGGAATTAAAGAATATGCAGGAGCTTTTGAATTAATTTCAAAACTAAAGCTTTGGAAATACTTTATTATTCCTATTTTAATTAGTGTTTTTACAGCTATTTTGATTGGTGTAGAAGCTTATGTTTTATCAGATAATGTTGGAATTTATATTTCTAAACTCTGGATTTGGGAATTTGGAAAAGAATCTTTTACTATCATTAGTAACTTTATTGGAGGTTTAATTGTTTTGGTAATTGGTTTAATACTTTATAAGCATATTATTATGGCTTTCTCAGCGCCATTTATGAGTCCTGTTTCAGAAAAAATAGAACAACACTTTTATGGTGATGTATCTCATTTGCACAGAAAAACTAGTAATCTAGAACAACTTGTAAGAGGTATTCGAATTAATATTAGAAATCTTTTTAAAGAATTATTAATTACCCTGCCTATTCTACTATTAAAGTTTATACCAATAGTAAATATTTTTTCAACTATTTTATTATTTCTAGTTCAAGCTTATTATGCAGGTTTTGGAAATATGGATTATACTTTAGAGCGTCATTTAAATTATAAAGAAAGTGTAAATTTTGTAAATAAAAATAAAGGCTATGCTATTGGAAATGGTATTGTATTTATGTTGTTTTTATTTATACCTATAATAGGAATTATAATAGTTTTACCACTTTCTGTAACAGCAGCATCGAAAAAAACAGTACAATTAATGCACAATAAACACGAATTGGTTTATGAAAAATAAATTCTATACTTACATAGAAAATCTTCAAGATTCAATTACATCAACATTAGAAAAGGCAGATGGATCTGCAAAGTTTAAACAAGACTTGTGGTCTAGAAAAGAAGGTGGAGGAGGAAGAACTAGAGTTATTGAAAACGGAGCTATTTTCGAAAAAGGAGGTGTAAATATTTCTGCTGTTCATGGAGAGTTACCAGAAATTTTAAGAAAGCAATTTAAAGTAAAAGAAGGTAATTTTTTTGCATGTGGTTTGAGTTTGGTTTTACATCCAAAAAATCCTTTTGTGCCAACTGTGCATGCAAATTGGCGTTATTTTGAAATGTATGATGCTAATGGAAATATTGTAACTCAGTGGTTTGGAGGAGGACAAGATTTAACTCCATATTATTTATTTGATGAAGATGCTACTCATTTTCATACGGTTTGCAAATCTGCTTGCGATAAACATCACCCAGAATTTTATCCAAAGTTTAAAAAAACGTGTGATGAATATTTTTGGAATTCACACAGAAATGAGGCCAGAGGAATTGGAGGTTTATTTTTTGATTATTTAAAAGAAAACGATGAGTTTTCTATTGAAGATAGATACAATTTTGTAACAGAAGTAGGAAATAGTTTTTTAGAAAGTTATGTGCCAATTGTAGAAAAAAGAAAAGAAATTGAGTTCACTAAAGCTGAGAAAGATTGGCAAGAAGTTAGAAGAGGTAGGTATGTAGAGTTCAATTTGGTGCATGATAGAGGTACACTCTTTGGCTTAAAAACCAATGGTAGAATAGAAAGTATTTTAATGAGTTTGCCACCAATTGTACAATGGAAATACAATCATCAACCTAAAGAAAATTCGGAAGAAGCTAGGCTTTTAAAAGTTTTAAAACAACCTAAAAATTGGGTTTAAAAAGTAAAAGCAGGAACTAAGTTCCTGCTTTTTTAATTAATTCAAAATAATATTTACTAGAAAGAAATTACAGCTTCTATAACCAAACCATTCATTTCTTCACCAGATAGTGTATTAGACCAAACTGTAGTATCAGAATTATAAGATTGATTTACATATTCTGCTTTCATCAATACATTTTTTGTCATAAACCAACCAGCACCAATATTTGTTCTTGTTACTTCTTGATCGTTAGGTTTTGTTGTACCTGCAGCATAACCTGCGTTTCCTTTTACAGAATTGTATCTACCAGCTACATAAAATTGACTTTGCTCACCAAATCTATATAAAAGTTCTGTACCTAATTGTGTAAAAGAACCTTTAGTATTTCCTTCTACTCTGTTTCCTTTACTGTTTTCAAAAATTCCAAAGAACTCCAATCCTTTATATTGTATAAAAGGGTTAATTTGGTATGAAGTGTTGTTTTTGAAACCTGGTGTAAATCTTCCAGAGAAATCACCACTAGAAACTAAATTACCTCCATTATTAACATTAAAAATATTGTAATATCTAGAACCAGCTCTATCTCCACTATATAAATGATCACCATTATTATAACCACCTTCTCTAATAAAAGAACCTGTTAAACGAACTCTTAAAGTTTCATTTACTTGTTTATCTATACCAGCTTTACCATAAAAAGTTGCTTTTAAATCTCTTTCTCCAACAATTGCAGTTGATCCATAACCTGTTACTGTTTGATCTACAGTTGGGTTTAATAATCCATTAGATAAACCTAATACAAAAATATAATCTTTTGGCTGTAAATTAATTTCTATGAAAGGTTCTACAGTATAAGCATCCATTAAGTAATTTCCTACAAAAGGATTGTAAATAGCCATGGCATTATCTGTTCTTCTAAAATGTGCATCACCATAGTTTAATTGGTCTACCCCAACTCTTAATGTAGCAATATCCATAACACCTTTTAAGAAATCTTCTTTAATAAAGTTTAGTTTGTCCATTTGAACATAACCACCTTTTACCCAAGCTTCATTATGGTGTCTTGCAGAAAGAAATGTTCTTAAATGCATTCTAACACCATCTGCTAACTGTACATCAAAATTTAAGTTGGCAGTAGGTAAGTTTACATTTCCACCAATTGGCGCTAAATTATTGGCGTCATTAGAATGATCTACAGCTTGAAATTGTATGGCAAAATCACCACCAACTTTTACTCGTAATTTTGTAAAATCTACATCATTATCTTTTTTTGTTTCAAATACATTTAAACCATTATAACCTGCTTGCCTAAAATATTGAATTTCTTGTGCATTTGTAGTAAACCCTACTAGAGCTACTAACGCAATTCCTAATATGTTTTTAATTGATTTCATAATTATTTGTTTTAGTTGTTTTTCTGTTTGTTATTCGAATGTTAAGTTGAATTCTATGGTAATTTCATCACCAGTTTTTATAGTGCCTAATAATGCTTTTGGAGGATCTATACCAAAATCTGTCATTTTTAACATATGAGTTCCTTTTAAAACTATAGGTTTTCCTTGTTTGTTGATTTTGGTTTTTACAGCTACACTTTTTGTAACACCTGCAATAGATAAATCACCAATTAATTTTATGTCTACATAACTTGTATCTTCTTTAATGATTTCACCTTTTTTAAATATGAAAGTTATATTTGGATATTCATCTGCCTTTAAAGCTTTATAAGTAAGCTTATCCATTAAGTTTTTACCACTTTTAATGCTCAAAACATCAACTTTTACATTTAATGTTTCAATATTTGTGTTTGGGTTATTTGTTGATAGTTGTGCATCAGTTTTTTCTACAATACTTTCCCAATCATGTAAAGTAGAAGTCCCTTTTATAAGTACTTTACTTGGTAATTTTATTTTAAATTTTTCGCTGGTTCCTTGAGCAGAAACAAAGAAAAAAAGATGAAGTAATACAATTGTTAAAACTGTTTTTTTCATGATATTAATTATTTATACTGCAAATTTAAGGGGCAATTGTTTCTTAAATAATGATAATAATCATGTCTTAAGATTTTTAAAATACAGCACGATTTAAATAATAAAAAGAACAGAATCTTATAAAAAGAATTGATTTATATTTAATTATCCTTAATAAAACAAAGGATATAGCAGTAAAATTTTTGTTATTTTCATCAATACCTCTATTATTTTAAGGATAATATAATGTGATGTTTTTTTTTATACTTTTTTTAAGTCTTATTTATATCAAAAATCAACCAATTTTAGTATTTTTGCACCCATTAAAAAGTAATAAACATGGCAAGATTTGAATTAAAGTTACCTAAAATGGGTGAAAGTGTTGCAGAAGCAACCATTACTTCTTGGTTAAAAGAAGTTGGAGATACTATTGAATTGGATGAAGCTGTTGTAGAAATTGCTACAGATAAAGTAGATTCTGAAGTACCTTCTGAAGTTGAGGGAACTCTAGTTGAAATTTTGTTCGAAAAAGATGATGTTGTTGCTGTTGGTGAAACTATTGCTGTAATTGAAACAGAAGGTGGTGAAACTGCAGCTATTGAAACTAAGAAAGAAACAAAAAAAGAAAATACTGAAACTAATGCTCCTGTAAAAGTAGAAGAGGTAGAAAAAACAATAGAAAAAGCTTCAGCAACTGCTGCAAGCCCTATATTAAAAAATTCTGATTCAGGAAAGTTCTATTCACCATTGGTTAGAAATATTGCTCAAACTGAGGGTATTTCTATGCAAGAGCTAGAAAATATTTCTGGTACAGGAAAGGATGGTAGAGTTACAAAAGACGATATTTTATCATATTTAGATAATAGAGGCAAAGCACCTAAAGTTGCAGCAGCTCCAGTAAAAAAAGCTGAAAAACCAGTTGCAAAAGCTGCTCCTGTTTCAGTAAATGGAGGAGATGAAGTTATAGAAATGTCTAGAATGGGTAAGCTTATTGCTAAACACATGGTAGACTCCGTACAAACTTCTGCACACGTACAATCTTTTATAGAAATTGATGTTACAAATATTGTTAAATGGAGAGGTAAAGTAAAGGATGCTTACTTTAAAAGAGAAGGAGAAAAATTAACATTTACTCCAATTTTAATGCATGCTGTAGCATCAACTATTAAAAAATATCCTTTAATAAATATTGCTGTTGATGGTGATAAAATTATCAAAAAGAAAAATATCAATTTAGGAATGGCTGCTGCTTTACCAGATGGAAATTTAATTGTACCTGTTATTAAAAATGCAGATCAGTTGAATTTAGTTGGTATGACAAAATCTGTAAATGATTTAGCAAACAGAGCAAGAAACAACGCTCTTAAGCCAGATGAAATTCAAGGAGGAACTTATACAGTTACTAATGTTGGTAGTTTTGGTTCTGTTATGGGAACACCAATTATTAACCAGCCACAAGTTGCAATTTTAGCTTTAGGAGCAATTAGAAAAGTACCAGCTGTTATTGAAACTCCAGAAGGTGATTTTATAGGAATAAGACAAAAAATGTTTGTTTCTCATTCTTATGATCATAGAGTAGTAAATGGAGCTTTAGGTGGTATGTTTATTAAAACATTAAAAGAAACTTTAGAAGCTTGGGATGTTAACCAAGATTTTTAAGAATTATATTATTTGAATTAAAAAAAAGCTTGAGAAATTTCTCAAGCTTTTTTTTATTATTATAAAAAAATATCTAATTATTTTTATATGTAATTTTTGAATTACTGCCTTTAAACAGATGTATATAATCATCAACTTTAAAAACTTTACTATTAAATCTAGAAGTTCTATTTTTTCCTTCTTGTTGTCTTGTAATACTTCTTGCAAAACGTCTTATTTCACTTTTTGACGTTAAAATAATTCCAGGAACAGCAGCACTTTTACCATCATCGTCTTTGGCAACCATTGTAAAATAAGAAGAGTTACAATGTTTGGTTTTACCAGTTCTAATATTTTCTGATGTTACTCTTAAGCCAACAACCATAGAAGTTCTTCCAGTATAATTTACAGAAGCTTTCATAGTAACCAATTCTCCAACTTCTATTGGATTTAAAAAATCAACTTTATTAACGGATGCTGTAACACAATAATAACCAGAGTGTTTAGATGCACAAGCAAAAGCAATTTGATCCATTAAATTTAAAATGTGACCACCATGAATTTTACCACTAAAATTAGAATGAGAAGGTAACATTAGCTCTGTTATTGTTATTTGAGATTCGCTAATTTCCTTGAATTTTTTTATTACTGTTGTCATAAATCAAAAGTACAATTCTTTTCTTCAAAAGTAAATTTTCTCTATAGACTAAACTTAAAAAAATAAAAGAAAACAAAAATTGAAATGAATTCAAAAATAAAACGACTATCTTATTGAATTCAAATACAATACACATGAAAAAAAATTACATTACGTTATTATTTTTAAGCACTATTACTTTTATAAGTGCCCAAACAGAAACAATTACTATTGATTGGAGTTTTGGTTCTAACCCTTCTGCTACAGGTAATGCAAACACGAATAGAACAATTGAGGTTGGTGACACTGTAGTTTGGAATTGGTATGCAAATGGAACACATAATGTAAAAAGTGATAATACTGCAACAGAAAGTTTTGAGAGTCAGTTTTTTACAACAGGAGGCAGTTTTTCTTACACTTTTACAACAGAAGGAACAAACGATTATTTCTGTGTACCTCATTCAGGTAATATGTTTGGTACAATTACAGTTGTAGCAGAAGGTACATTGAGTATTGATACTTTTAACTTATCTAAGAGCTTAAAAATGTATCCAAATCCAGCAGATTCAAAAATAAATTTTTCATTTGATTTTCAAAGTCAAGATGAGTTAGATGTTCAAATTTTTAATCTATTAGGTAAAAAAGTTGTTGCTCAAAAAATAACTCAAAAACAATCAGAGATTATTGTTTCAAACCTTAATAAGGGTATTTACATAGTTCAAATACGTTCAAAAAATTCTGAACGCTTTTTTACGAAAAGATTTGTGAAATTATAATCTTTTAAAAGCCGTAAATATATTGAAAACCGATTGTAATTTTTACAATCGGTTTTTTATGTGCACTAATTAAAGTAAATTTGTTTGGCTATAAATTTACAAACATGAATTATATTTTATTTGATGGTGATGTTAGAAATTCGCTTTTACCATTTACCTATACAAAACCAGTTGCAGATTTAAGAGTTGGTATTTTAACCATTAGAGAAAAGTGGGAAAAGTACTTAGGATCAACAACTACAACAGTTACAGAAGAGTATTTAGAAGAAAAATACCCAATGGTTGAGCTTACAGAAAATGTAATGATAAATGCCTCTTTTTGTCCTAATAAAAAATTGGTAGAAATTGTACAAAACTTAGCAAAAAACGAAGCTATTTTTAAAGGTGATGATGTTATTGCTTTTTTTACATCAGAAGATCAAGAGGAAATAAATTTTGAAGAGTATAAGCATATAGAATTTAATGAAGACGTTATTCAAATAAGAAATACTTGGGATATTTTTTCTCTAAATAATAAAGCTATTCAAGAAGATTTTGATTTACTTACAGAAGATAGAACTTCAGAACCCATTCCAGAAGGCGTACACTACATCAATAAGGAAAATATTTTTATAGAGCCTGGAGCTAAAATTACTTTTGCATCTTTAAATGCTTCAGATGGACCTATTTATATTGGTACAGATGCAGAAATTATGGAAGGATGTGTAGTTAGAGGACCATTGGCTATGTGTGAACATTCAGTTTTAAAATTAGGAGCAAAAATTTATGGAGCAACTACTTTAGGACCTCACTGTAAAGTTGGAGGAGAAGTAAACAACTCTGTTTTAATGGGATATTCTAACAAAGGTCATGATGGTTTTTTAGGTAACTCTGTGTTAGGTGAATGGTGTAATTTAGGTGCAGATACTAACAATTCTAATCTTAAAAATAATTATGCTGAAGTAAAATTATGGGACTATAATACAGGTCGTTTTGCAAAAACTGGCTTACAATTTTGTGGTTTAATGATGGGCGATCATTCTAAGTGTGGTATTAACACTATGTTTAATACAGGAACTGTAATTGGAGTTTCTGCCAATATTTTTGGCAGTGGTTTTCCAAGAAACTTTGTGCCTTCATTTAGTTGGGGTGGTGCTTCTGGCTTTACAGAATACAAAACCAATAAGGTTTTTGAAGTAGCAGAGGTAGTTATGAAACGTAGAAACTTATCTTTTGATGCAGTTGAACAGCGAATTTTAGAAAACGTTTTTGAAATTACTCAGAAGTATAGAAATTATTAATATTTAATGCTATCATAAAAATTAGAAAGCCTAATAATTTTAATTATTAGGCTTTTTATATAATTAGCTAAATTTTAATAGTTTTTACTTTTAAGAATATCAATTTAATTCTTATCAATAATACTTCCAGAACCAACAGATTTTTTATCAATACTTGAGGCATTTCCTTTATAGTAAATGCTTCCTGAGCCAACAATTTTTGCTTTAATTTTATTGTTTACTGTCGTTGAAATACTTCCAGACCCTGCAATGTTTGCGTTTAATTCTTCTGTTTTTAAATTATAAGCTTTTATACTTCCAGAACCTGCTATAGAACAGCTTAATTCTTCTGTAGAACCAGAAAGTTTAATATTTCCAGAGCCACCAATATTTGCGCTAACTTCATCAGAATTTATTGATAATGTTATATTTCCTGAACCACCCAATGAAACTTTAAAGTCTTTTGCTCTAATAACTTCTTTACTTAAAATATTTCCAGAACCTCCTAAAGAAATCATATCAATATCTTCTATAGTAACAGTTACAGTTAGCCTTTTTGTAGTTCTAATATTTGTGTTTTTTTTATATTTAATTTGTAGTGTATTACCCTTTACCTCAGTTTCTATGTAAGGTATAATATTTTCTTCTCCCTCAATTTTAATAGAACCTTCAGTACCTTTTACAAGAATAACATCAAAAGAACCACCAACTCCAATACCATCATAATCTGCTGTATTTCTTTCAACAGTAATAATATTTCCATTTCCTTTTACTTTTTTACTATTTCCCCACCAACTTTGTGCGTTTGTAGATAAACTTATTGCAAGAATAAATACTGAAAATATAATTTTTTTGTACATTTTTTTATTTTTTTGATTATTTATTTTTTTCTAATTGATACGCCTCCATATTGAGACTTTATTTTAATTCTTGATTTAGAGTTTCCAACTCCAAATTTACCCTCATAATATTTTTTGTTTGATTTAGTTTCTTTAGTGTAAAACTCAATAGCATCTGTGTCATATTTAAAACTAGCATATTGTAAACTCATTTCAAAATCGAAAACAGCATTTGTATCAACCTCAATTCTAATACCAGCATATTGTCCATTAATTACAACATTTTCGAAGTCTTTTGCCAATCTTTTTACTGAAATTGCTCCATAATCTGTATCTATAATTAAGTTTTTATAAATGGTTCCAAAACGCATATTTGTGTAGTCTGAATTTCCATTTACATCAGCTACTTCTTCAATACTAATTGCTCCATAATCTGCATTAAAATCTACAGAACCTGCTTTTATTACTTTAAATGTTGAGTAATCTGAGTTTACTTTTACCTGCTCTGTTTCGTCTATTGTAAGTTTAGAATAATCTATATTTATGGCTCCACTCTTTAAATAAGCAATGCTAGAAAGTGAACAATAATCTAGGTTAATGGAATTGTTCTCAGCAGTTAATTTTCCAGCAGAAATTTTACCATAATCGCAATTTATATTTGCATTACCATCTAAATCTCCTAAAAAAATGCTTCCATAATCGTTGTCTAAATCAATTGAATTAGATTTTGGCATCTTTACTTTATAATTGACTTGATAACTAATGTCTTTATTATTTTTCCAGAAAGACCAACCTTTTCGTTCTTTTTCAAAAGTTGTTTTAGCAGAAACAAAATTTGCTGATGATTCGAAAATTACGTCAATATTCTCTAGTCTATCAATTACTTGATCTTTGTCACTACCCTTAACTGTAATTGTTATTTCTATTTCAATGCTATTTTTAGACCAAGTTGTAATATTTAGATTTCCATATCTGTTGTTTATTGCCAATTTAGCATCTTTTTTTACTGAAAACACTTTATTAATTGTTTTACTTTTTTCTTGCTTTTTACCATTGCTTTTTGCGAATACTAAAAGTGGAAAAAATAAAAATAGTAATGATACTTTATAAATAAATTTCATTATTTAAGATTTTAGGATTCTTAATTTGTTCAATTTGTTGTAGTAGATTCTCTAGTATTTGTAATCTTTGCTGGTAATTTTTAATCATTGCATTTACAATTTTTGCTTGATTTCCTGCAATATTTAACTCTGTAAGAAACACATTATATTCTTCTTCTAATTCCTCTAATTGGTCTAAAGTTTCTTCGATTACTGTTTCTGTGTCTAGGCTTCTTTTATTTTCAATATTTTTTAATTCTATATTTATAGCATTCACAAAATAGTTTTGAACCTCTTCCATTTTAGGTGATACATCTGCTAATTCTATTTGTTGTTTTTGATGAGCAGTCCCTAACCAAAAACCAATAATTAAAACTACAGATGCTGCAACAGAAAGCCATTTCCAAGAAGTGCTTTTAACTTCTTTTATAAACTTTTGTTTACGCTCAAAACGTTCTAAATGTCCTGAATGTAGTTCTTGAAAATCAAAATCATTTTCAGAAAAAAAATCATGTAATTTATCTTCCATATGCTTGTGTCTCTTTATTTTCTGCAAGCAAAACTTGCTTTAATTTTCTCTTTGCTCTAGATATTGTTGTTCTTACATTTTCGTTTGTAAAATTTAAAATTTGAGCTATTTCATCGTAATCAAACCCTTCAATTAAATTTAGAGTTAAAACAACTCTATAATTCTCTTTTAAATTCTGTAAACTGTTTAAAACATTTTTAGGCTCCAAACCCTTATAGTTTATTTGTTCATCGTCAATATCATTATTTGGAATAACATCCATTTTAATTTCTTGATATCTATTGTTTTTCTTTAACTGTGTTATACTTTTATTAATAACAATTCGTTTTAGCCAAGCTCCAAAAGAAACCTCTCCTTTATACATATGTATTTTTGTAAAAGCTGTTAAAAATGCCTCTTGCATAATATCTTCAGCTTCAAAACTATCTTTTAAAATACGATAAGCACTATTGTACATTGCTTTGTAATAAGCTTTATACAATTGTAACTGCGCACTTTTATCTGATGATTTGCAGCGTTTTAAAAGGTTGGTTATATGTGGTTGATTAGCTTCCAAATAAAAACTTCTATAGTAAAGACAAAACTATTTTTAACTTGTGACACTTTTGTGAAATAAATTACAAGCTCAAGTAAATTTAAAGGTTTTCATTATTCTGTAAATAAATATTGTTTTTTATTTAAACTTTATACAAGTGATAAAAATAAGGATTTAATCAATAAGTATATACTTAGCTTTATTTGGCACAACAATTGTTTTATTAGGTATAGATAATTAAAATTATATATTTATATTTTTGATTATCAATATTTTATAATAAAAAGAATGGCAGTGGTTTTAATTTGTAAAGTAAGCCAATGTCAGAATGACAGATATACAACACATGAGCAAATCAAAAATTATAAAGTTAGACAGTTTGTCTTTTCAAAATATGATGAATGAAGATTCAGAGTTAATTCCCTTAATGACGCCAGAAGATGAAGAAATCATCAATAAAGAAAGCGTTCCAGAAACTTTGCCAATTCTTCCTTTACGAAATACAGTTTTATTTCCTGGAGTTGTAATACCTATTACAGCTGGTAGAGATAAATCTATTCAATTAATTAAAGATGCTAACAAAGGCGATAAAATAATTGGTGTTGTTGCACAAAGAAATGAAGAGGAAGAAATACCAACTTTAAAAGACATTCATACAACAGGGGTTGTTGCTCAAATTTTACGAGTTTTAAAAATGCCAGATGGTAATACAACTGTTATTATTCAAGGTAAAAAGCGTTTTCAAATAGATGAATTAATCCAGACTGAACCTTATTTAAAAGCTACTGTTAAAGAAGCATTAGAAGATAAGGTTATTGACGACGTTAAAGAATTTGATGCAATAATAGATTCAATAAAAGAGCAAGCATTAGAGGTTATTAAAGAAAACCCAATGTTACCTAGTGAAGCATCTTTTGCTATTAAAAATATTCAATCGAATTCGTTTTTGGTTAATTTTATAGCATCAAATATGGATTTGAGTGTGATGCAAAAACAAGTTATTTTAGAAAAAGATAACTTAAAAGAACGTGCATTATTAACACTTAAAAACTTAAATAAAGAGCTTCAAAAGCTGCAATTGCGTAATGATATTCAATCTAAAACTCGCGAAGATTTAGACCAACAACAACGTGAATATTATTTAAATCAGCAGCTAAAAACAATTCAAGAAGAATTAGGAGGCGTTTCTAATGATCAAGAATTAGAAGAAATGCGCAAGCAAGCCAAAACTAAAAAATGGAGTAAAGAAGTAGGGGAGACTTTTGATAAAGAATTGGCTCGTTTACGAAGAATGAATCCACAGGCTGCAGAATATGGAGTGCAAAGAAGTTATTTAGAATTGTTGTTAGAATTACCTTGGGGAATTTTTTCTGAAGATAAATTCGATTTAAAAAGAGCAACTAAAATTTTAGATAGAGACCATTTTGGCTTAGAAAAAGTAAAAGAAAGAATCATAGAACACTTGGCAGTTTTAAAATTAAGAAACGATATGAAATCGCCAATTATTTGTTTGTATGGTCCTCCAGGAGTTGGAAAAACATCTTTAGGTAAATCTGTTGCAGAATCTCTAGGACGCAAATATGTACGTATGTCTTTAGGTGGTTTAAGAGACGAAGCTGAAATTAGAGGACACAGAAAAACGTACATTGGAGCTATGCCTGGAAGATTAATTCAGAACTTAAAAAAAGCAGGTACATCTAACCCAGTTTTTGTATTAGATGAAATTGATAAATTAGGGCAAAGCCATCAAGGAGACCCTTCTTCTGCAATGTTAGAGGTGTTAGATCCTGAGCAAAATGAAGCTTTTTACGATAATTACTTAGAAGTTGGTTACGATTTATCAAAAGTACTTTTTATAGCTACAGCTAATAATTTAGGTCAAATTCCATGGGCTTTAAGAGACAGAATGGAGATTATAAATGTAACTGGTTATACTATTGAAGAAAAAGTAGAAATAGCCAAAAGACATTTGTTGCCTAAACAGTTGAAAGAACATGGTTTAACAAAAGAACATTTAAAATTAGGTAAAAAGCAAATTGAGCAAATTGTTGAAGGGTACACTCGTGAATCTGGTGTGCGTGGTTTAGAAAAACAGGTAGCTAAAGTAGTTCGTTTTGCAGCAAAATCTATCGCTTTAGAAGAAGAGTATGATATTGCTCTTTCATCAGAAAAAGTTGAAGAAATTTTAGGAACTCCAAGAAATAGAGATAAATATGAAAATAATGGAGTTGCTGGTGTTGTTACAGGATTAGCTTGGACAAGTGTTGGTGGTGATATTTTATTTATAGAATCTATTCTATCAAAAGGAAAAGGAACTCTTTCTATTACAGGTAACTTAGGAAATGTAATGAAAGAATCTGCAACTATTGCTTTGCAATACATAAAATCTAATGCAGAGGAGTTTGGTATTAAACCAGAAATCATGGAAAAGTACAATGTACATATTCATGTTCCAGAAGGTGCAACTCCAAAAGATGGCCCAAGTGCAGGTATTACTATGTTAACTTCTTTAGTATCATCTTTTACCCAAAGAAAAGTAAAAAGTAAGTTGGCAATGACTGGTGAAATTACTTTACGTGGTAAAGTATTGCCTGTTGGCGGAATTAAAGAAAAAATATTGGCAGCTAAAAGAGCAAATATTAAAGAAATAATTCTGTGTGAAGATAATAGAAAAGATATTTTAGAAATTAAAGAAAGTTATCTTAAGGGTTTAACTTTTTACTACGTATCTGAAATGAAACAAGTTTTAGATATTGCTTTAACAAAACAGAAAGTAGATAATGCTAAGAAATTAGTGTAATATAAAAAAGCCTCCAAATTTGGAGGCTTTTTTTATATTAAAAAAATGGTCTGAACTTTGCAATCAATCAAAAATAAATATACTTTGCACAATAAATAAGAGTTATGAATAATTTCGATGTTGTAATTGTTGGTGCAGGAACTGCAGGTGTAATGTTAGCTAGAGAACTTGGAAAAGCAAAAAAGAAAACACTTGTTTTAGATAGAAAGAAAGATCTTTTATCATTTTCTTTTAACACATTAGCCAGCTTTATGAGTTTAGACGAATTTGGTTTGTCAGAAAATGTAGTGGCTCAAAAAATAAATAAAATCACTTTTCATTCTAATAAAGTTAAAAGCTCTTTAACATGTAATGGATACACTTTAGATAAAAAGAAACTTCATGAAGAAATTTTAAATACAATTGATAATGAATATGTTACTTTTAAAAACGAAGTAAATATTAAGAGTATTGAAAGTGATGAAAATGGAGTTTTTACCTCAGTTACAGACCAAAATAAAACAACCTATTCTGGAAAATTATTTGTTGATGCATCTGGAACAAATGGTATAATTAGCAAAAAAGTTGGGTTAATACCAAAAAAAACAAAACTCGCTGTTGGTGTTGAATATAATGTAAAGTATTTAGGAAATCCAAACGAAATTTTTTTGTTAATTGGTAAATTGTATCAAGGAGGTTATGGTTGGATTTTTCCCTTAAAAAATGATAGAGCAATTATTGGTTTTGGTACTATTGATGAAGCTATTGTAAAAGATTTAAAAAACAGATTACATCAAATTTTAGAAACACCTGCAATTAAAAAATTAGTTGAAAAAGACAATGATATTGTAGAGGGTGGAAGTATACCTATAACACCAGTTTTAGAAAAATTTGTTACACAGAACTTAATTTGTGTTGGAGATAGTGTATCTCAAGTAAACCCAATAGTTGGAGAAGGTTATAAGTTTATCTTTGAATCTGCAATTATGGCAAGTAAAGCAATTAATAAAGCTTTAGAAGAGAATAGTTTAGACTGTTTGAGTGAATATGAATTGACTTGGAAAAATCGTTTTTCTGAAAATTATAAGCGTTCTAAACGTTCTCAAGAACGTTTTTTTAATTATTCTAAAAATAATTTATTGATGGACTTTATTGTTTTTCTTTCTAAATTGATACCAAATCAAAGATCAATTAAATCACTTTCTGGTGAGTATGGCTTAGAAAACAAATAAAGTTATTCTTCTAATTCTGGTTGACTTTGCCAAATTACGTTTACAATTTTCCATTGGTCATTTACTTTTGCCAAATGAAACAAATCTATACCCCATTCTGCAGTTAATTTTGCAGAAGCAGTTTTAGAGTTTACATCAAATATTTCTATTTCTTTTGGTGAATTTTCATCTGCCTGATCATAATCTGAGTTCCATCTTGCAGCTAGCCTTACCAATTGTTGGTGAGTCATTTCTAAATTATCTACATACCCTTTTTTATCAGGATTATAATAATAACCAAGCTTTCTCAATTTAGGATCTACGCTTTTAATAATTCGTGTAGAATCTACTAAATATAATCCTTCTACATAATCTAAGATTGCACCTTTTACATTGTTATAATCTTCTTGATTGTATTCTTTTTCTACAAAAGTATTCTCTTTGCTATTGCTAACAATACAAGAAGTAGTTAAAGAAAAAATAAATAGAAGGCTAATGAATAGGGTAGTTTTGGCTAGTTTCATAAATGATACGTATTTTATCTTGTTAAAGATAAACAAAATTGCCAATAAGTAATTGAAAATAAGATTGCTAAGAAAAGTGCTTCTTTGAGGCTTCCCAATAAACATCCATTTCAGTTAAGGACATATCAGATAAATTTTTGCCTTCTTTTTTAGCTGCTTCTTCTAAATATTGAAATCGATTAATAAATTTTTTATTGGTTTTTTCTAGCGCATTTTCTGGGTTCACGTTAATAAAACGAGCATAATTAATCATAGAAAATAAAACATCTCCAAATTCTTTTTCTATATTTTCTGTGTTGCCAGCTTTTATTTCATCATTCAATTCAGAGAGTTCTTCTTGAACTTTTTCCCAAACCTGTTCTGATTTTTCCCAATCGAAACCAACTCCAGCTACTTTATCTTGAATTCTATTAGCTTTTACAACTGCAGGCAAACTTTTTGGGACACCTTCTAAAACTGATTTTTTACCTTCTTTAAGCTTAATTTGTTCCCAATTTCGTTTTACATCTTCTTCGTTATCAACTGTAACATCTCCATAAATATGAGGATGTCTTTCAATCAACTTGTCAGAAATACTATTGGCAACATCAGCAATATCAAAAGCATGTTTTTCGCTACCTATTTTTGCATAAAATACTATATGTAAGAGTACATCACCTAATTCGTTCTTAATTTCAGTAAGATCGTTGTCTAATATAGCATCAGCCAATTCATATGTTTCTTCGATAGTTAGGTGACGTAAACTTTCAAGAGTCTGTTTTTTATCCCAAGGACATTTTTCTCGAAGATCGTCCATAATATCTAATAGACGATTTATTGCTGCAAGTTGATCTTTTCTTGTATTCAAAATGATGTTTTTTTAATTATCATTTCGAACAAAGTTTTTTATATATGCAAAATAACTTTTCGAGAAATCTTATTATTTAGAAAACTCTTTAAAAACGAAATGATAATCTTTTATGCTTCTTTAGTACTTTCTGTTTCAGCTTTTTCATTTTTTGAAAAATTGAAACCATTTTCAATTAAAATGTTAAACCACTGAATTACTTTTTTAATGTTAGAAGTATATACTCTTTCATTATCATAATTAGGCAAAACCTCTGTAAAAAAGCTTGTTAATTTTGCACCACTCTCTTTGTGAGAAATAGCCTTTTCACCATTAGTTTTTACAGCTATAGCTTTAAAAACTTCTAAAAGAGGTAAATCTTCTTCATAAGTATAAATAGCAATATTTTCTAATAAACTAACATTTTGAGTAGCATTAATAGCTACTCTTTTATTATCGTTTAAACCTTGAACAATAACTGCATTTTTTGATTGAGATATTACTTGATATAAACCAGGTTTACCTGCAACTGAAATAACTTTACTAAAATTCATTTGTATAATTTTATAGTTATAGGCTATAAAAAATAGCCCACATTTTATTTTTTATTTTTTAAATTAGGAAAACGCATTCTGTAATCTGCTCTTACTTTTCCTTTAGAAATATTTTCTAATTTTCTTTTGATTAATCTTTTTTTAAGTGATGATACTTTGTCTGTAAATAAAATACCTTCTATATGGTCATATTCATGCTGAAAAACCCTTGCAGCAAGCCCATCTAAAACTTCTGTATGCGTATTAAAATCTTCATCTTGATACCTTAACGTAACTTTTGGCTGACGAGTTACATCTTCTCTTACATCTGGAATGCTTAAACATCCTTCGTTAAAAGTCCATTCTTCACCTTCTTCTTCAATAATTTGCGGATTTATGTAAACACGTGTAAAGTTTTTTAAACTTTCTCTTTCTGCATCATCTAAATCTTCATCTTCTGCAAAAGGAGAAGCATCAATAACAAACAAGCGAATTGCTTTACCAATTTGAGGTGCAGCCAAACCAACACCAGAGGCATTGTACATGGTTTCTTTCATGTTTGCAATAAGCTCTTTTAAGTTTGGGTAATCCTTATCTATTTCAATACCTACTTTTCTTAAAACAGGATCTCCATATGCAACAATAGGTAAAATCATTTTTTATTTTTTTGATGAATGCAAAAGTACAATTTACAATTAGGTAATTCCAAATTTGAACTCTTAAATTATTGATTGTATAAATAAGATTGTAAGATTATTGTAGCGCTTATTTCATCTACCAAAGCTTTGTTTCTTCGTTGTTTTTTCTTTAAACCACTATCAATCATTGTTTGAAAAGCCATTTTAGAAGTAAAGCGTTCATCAACTCTTTGTAATGGTATTTTTGGAAACTGTTTGGTAAGTTTTGTAATAAAAGGTAAAATCAATTGCTCGCTATCACTATCAGTATTATTCATTTGTTTGGGTTTACCCATTAAAAATAAATCTACTTTTTCTTTTTGAATATAGTCTTTTAAAAAAGTTAATAATTCATCTGTATTTACTGTTTTTAAACCAGATGCAATTATTTGTAATTCATCTGTTACAGCAATACCTGTTCTTTTTTTTCCAAAATCTATGGCTAAAATTCTACCCAAATCGTATATTTTTTTTACAAAAATAAAGTTTAAATTGTTATTAAAAGTAGTAATCTTTATAAAATCAATTTGTTAAAAAAGTAATTTTTAGAATTTACACATGCATAGCTAATATGTTTAAAAAATGTATATTCGCTTTGGTTTTTAGCAATCGAATTATATTTGCAAAAAATTAAAATAACATCATGGAAAATATTAGAAAAATTATAGAATTAGCTTGGGATAATCGTGAACTTTTAAAAGATAAAAATACGATAGACACTATTAGAAAAGTAGTTGATTTATTAGACAAAGGAGAACTAAGAGTTGCAGAACCTACAGAAAAAGGTTGGCAAGTAAATGAATGGGTAAAAAAAGCAGTGGTTTTATATTTTCCAATTCAAAAAATGGAAACTCTTGAAGCAGGTATTTTTGAGTACCATGATAAAATTCCATTAAAGAAAAACTTTAAAGAAAGAGGTATTAGAGTTGTACCAAATGCAGTTGCAAGACATGGAGCATATATTTCTGCAGGAACTATTTTAATGCCAAGTTATGTAAATATTGGAGCTTATGTAGATGAAGGAACTATGGTAGATACTTGGGCAACAGTTGGTTCTTGTGCACAAATAGGTAAAAATGTACATTTATCTGGAGGTGTTGGAATTGGAGGTGTTTTAGAACCACTACAAGCTGCACCAGTAATTATAGAAGATGGTGTTTTTGTAGGATCTAGATGTATTGTTGTAGAAGGTGTTAGAGTAGAAAAAGAAGCAGTTTTAGGTGCCAATGTTGTACTAACAATGAGTACAAAGATTATAGATGTTACTGGAGATGAGCCTGTTGAAATGAAAGGTAGAGTTCCTGCAAGATCTGTGGTAATTCCAGGAAGTTATACCAAAAAATTTGCAGCTGGAGAATACAATGTTCCTTGTGCATTAATTATTGGAAAAAGAAAAGAAAGTACTAATAAAAAAACATCTTTAAACGATGCATTACGTGAGTATGATGTTGCTGTTTAACAGATAAATATTATGACAAAGATTACTGCAATAATACCTACTTTAAATGAAGAAGTTCATATAGAAAGTGCTATAAATTCAGTAAGTTTTGCAAACGAAATTATTGTTATTGATTCTTATAGTGACGATGAAACAGTAGTATTAGCAAAAAAATACAATGTAAAAATCATCAAGCGAAAGTTTGATGATTTTTCTTCTCAAAAAAACTTTGCTATAGCACAAGCTAAACATCCTTGGATTTATATTTTAGATGCAGATGAAAGAGTAACAGCTGCTGTAGAGCAAGAAATTTTAGAGGCTGTTAAAAACCCCAAAGATAAAGTAGGTTTTTTTGTGCGTAGAAGTTTTTATTTTGCAGGTAAAAATATAAACTATGGTGGTTGTCAAAGAGATAAAGTGGTGCGTTTATTTTTAAAAGAACATTGTACTTATAAAGGCGTAGTTCATGAAACTATTTATACGAAAGGAAAACTAGGTTTTTTTAAAAATAAAATAACACATTATTCTTATAAAAATTATAATCATTATATTTCTAAAATGAATTTTTATAGCGCATTAAGAGCTAGGCAATATCATGCAGAAGGCAAAAAAGTAAATGCCTACCATTTAGTAATAAAACCAGCTGCAAGATTTGTTATTCATTTTTTTATAAGATTTGGTTTCTTGGATGGTTTTGCAGGTTTTGTGTTTGCTAAAGCTCAGGCTTATGGAGTATTTACAAGGTATGTGAAATTACGATTATTAAATAAAAATAAATCGTAAATGTTAAACAATAATAAAGATTTTGAGGTTGATG
This sequence comes from uncultured Polaribacter sp., assembly GCA_964565055.1. Lineage (GTDB taxonomy): Bacteria > Bacteroidota > Bacteroidia > Flavobacteriales > Flavobacteriaceae > Polaribacter. The sequence continues at coordinate 49,890 of CAZMDC010000014.1, forward strand.
CAGTAATTACGTGGGTTAATGGTAATGATTCTAAGCATAAATCTAAAATGCTACAATATTTAGATGATAAAGATATACTAAATAGCAAATCTTTAAGAATGCGATTTGATCAAGTTAATGAAATCGAGTTTGCTGTAAAGTCTATTTTAAAATATGCTAAGTTTGTTAGAAATATTTTTATTGTAACAGACAATCAAACTCCAAATTTCTTAAAAGATAAAGCTTTTGCAGCAAAAAAGTACCCAACAGTTTCTATAATAGATCATAAAACTATTTTTAAAGGGTATGAAGAATATTTACCTACCTTTAATTCTTTAGCTATTGAAACGATGCTATATAGAATTCCGGGTTTATCTAACCAATTTATTTATTTTAATGATGATTTTTTTTTAGCAAATGAAACTAATTTAGATGATTTTTTTATTGATAAAAAACCTGTTTTAAGAGGGTATTGGAGCTTGTTCTATGAAAATATTTGGCATAAAAAGTTAAAATTATTCTACAATAAAAATTTTAAAAAAAATAAAAAACCAGTTTATAAGCATAATTTGGGGCTACAAAAACCTGCAGAACTTTTAAATTTTAGTAAATACTTTTTTACACCTCATGTTCCTGTGGCAATTATAAAATCTGATTTAGAAAATTATTTCGAGGATAATAAAACTTATTTAATAGCTAATATAAAATCAAAATTTAGAGAATCAGGTCAATTTGTTGCTCACTCACTTTCTAATCATTTACAGATTAAAAATGAAAACTATATACATCAAAAAAATAATAAGCTAGTTTATTTTCAGAATTATACAAAACCTTTATGGTGGCTTAGGTACAAGTTATCTAAAGTTGAGAACAATAAAAATATCTTATTTTTATGCATGCAGAGTTTAGACCAATGTCCAGAAGATAAACTACAATTTATAAAAACTTGGTTGCATAATAAATACGATTAATTAACTTTCTTATTATTAAAATATAAATATTTTGTTGTGTGGTAATAGGCTGATAAAAGGCTGTCTAATTTACTAGTAATTTTAGGTTTACTCGATTTAATATCTTGAATTTTCCTTTCTTTTAAACTATATAAACTTGCTTTCTTAGAAATATTTGTTTTTTCATAATAATACTCATCTTTAATTACACCAACAGCTTTTTCACCTTTACTTTGTATGTAAACAAAGGCAGCAGTGTTATTATTTGTGCTATCTAATAAATCTCTACCAAGTGTAAAGTTAGAGTAGTCTATCTTTGCTAAACTAGTTACTGTAGGAAAAACGTCAACTAGTTTGGCATATTTATCAACTACTTTAGGTGTAATATATTTTGGTGCATGAATAAAAAATGGAACATGATGAACTTGTATGCCTAAATCATCTTCATTATTATTTAAAAAATCTAGTTCTTTCATTCCTCCTCTATGATCTCCAAAAAACACAAAAATAGAATTATCATAATAGCCAGAAACCTTTGCTCTTTCTAAAAACTTTGCCACATTAAAATCTAAATATCTTATACCATTAAGCTGACCTAAAGATCGAAAACCACCTTTAAGTAAGGTTTCTTCTGTAATTTCATCTTCTAAAATTGGTCTAAAGCTCTCCTTTTCTTCAGGTACAGTAAAAGGCATGTGGTTTGTAGCAGTTTGAATGTAGGCCACAAAAGGTTGTTTTTTTTCGTTAAGATCTTTTAGAACTTTGTCAGATTCTTTAAATAAATCGTAATCATCTATACCCCAAACATCAGCTCTATTTTCTTCTTCAAAACTGCCTTCTTCGTAAATCTTTAAATTTTTAATGTTCGATTGAAAAACACCTCTAATGTTTGCCCAATTTGCAGAACCTCCAATAAAGTATAGCTTTTCATACCCTTTATATTGATCAAAAATAATTCTCTGATCTATAATCATAGGGTTTCTAGAAGCTGTTTTTACATCTTCTATATCTGGTAAACCTGTAATACTTGCAAAAACACTACCAGCAGTTCCTGGTTTATGTACATAAAATTTAGAAAAACTTACACTTTCTTTTATGATTGAATCCATTTTTGGAGTACTATTTAATGGGTTTCCATAGTAACTCATAGGTGCTGTTCCTGTTGATTCTAGCATTACAAAAATAACATTAGGTTTGTTTTTATAAGGCTCTTTAAAAGTGATTTTCTTTTCGAAATTAATGGTGTCTTTTGGTAAATCTAAATGCTCTGCAATTACAGGATAATATGTTTTAAACTTTTCTAAATCTACACCAACACTTCTAAAAGCAAAACTGTCGAAAAAATATAAAACTGGGTTTAAAGCAAACTGATTAACCTTATTATTTTTAGAAAAGAAAGCTTCACTCCATCTTAAAGGGTAATGAGTTGTGCTGTTGTAAATACCAAAAGATAACACTAAAAATGTAGCAATAAATACTGCTATTTTTAGAGTTTTTTTTAAGTTGTTATGTTGTGTTTTATGAAACCTATAAATAAAGCCAGACAATTTATAAGTTAGAAAGCAAATAATTAAAAGGCCTAATAATCCTTTATAGACTGGGTAACTTTCAAATAAAACTTGTGTAGATATTTTTAAATTACTTAGAAATCGTAAAGACGCAGCATCTAAACGAATTTCTAAATATTCGTAATAACCAAGATCAAAAATGTAAAATAAGGTTAGCGTTAAAAAGGCTAAAACTGTGTAAATACGAGCTATATTTTTATAAAGTTTTTTCTTGAAAAAGTTATAATTTGTAACTAAAACTAGAATTGCTAAAGGAAAAAATGAAATAATAGCTAATTTTATGTCAAATCGAACTCCTAATAAAATAGCTTTTTTTATTTCTGATGAATTTAAATTGTCTATTTCTAAGAAAAAAGTATAAAAAATAAATCTAAATATTAATGCTAATAGTAAGTATAGTATAACATTAGTGACTATATATTTTATATAATTTGGTATTTTTTGAAGCATAAATTTTATGTAAAATGCAAAGGTAGTATTTTTTAGAAATAGAAGAGATTGGTAAACTTTTTTTAACTGAAGAGATATTTAAAGAATTGGAGATTAATCTTTACATATAAAGCGAATATCAATTTTGATGAAAGCTTTATTAATACTAAATTTGCTGCTCTTTTCAAAAATACAAATGAACTATACAGAAGCACTATCTTCAGAAATTTTTACATTTATCTCAAAAGCATCTAAAGAATTGAGTATAGAATCTTACGTAATTGGCGGTTTTGTGCGCGATTATTTTTTAGAGAGAGGTACAGCAAAAGATATAGATGTTGTTGCAGTTGGTAGTGGAATAGATTTAGCATTAAAAGTATCTAAACTGTTGCCAAACAAACCAAAAGTTCAAGTATTTAAGACTTATGGAACAGCTATGTTACGTTATAAAGACGTAGAAATAGAGTTTGTAGGTGCTAGAAAAGAATCTTATACAGAAAATAGTAGAAACCCAGAAGTTTCTGCAGGTAGTTTAGAGGATGATCAAAACAGAAGAGATTTTACAATAAATGCACTAGCATTAAGTTTGAATGAAAATAATTTTGGAGCACTTTTAGATCCTTTTCAAGGAATGAGTGATTTGCAAAATAAAATCATAAAAACACCTTTAAATCCAGATATAACTTATTCTGATGATCCATTAAGAATGATGCGTGCCATACGTTTTGCATCTCAATTAAACTTTAACATAGAGAAAAATTCTCTTTTGGCAATTACTAAAAATGCACATCGTTTAAAAATTATCACAAAAGAGCGAATTGTAGTTGAGTTAAATAAAATACTCGCATCTAAAGAACCTTCTGTAGGCTTTTTATTGCTAGAGGAAACTAAATTGCTTCCACAAATTTTACCAGAACTTATCGCTTTAAAAGGTGTAGAGGAAGTAGAAGGTCAAAAACATAAAGACAATTTTTATCATACTTTAGAAGTAGTTGATAACATTGCTAAACACACAGAAGATGTTTGGTTAAGATGGGCTGCCTTATTGCACGATATTGGAAAAGCACCAACTAAAAGATTTAGTAAAAAAGTAGGATGGACGTTCCACTCTCACGAATTTGTGGGCTCTAAAATGGTGTATAAAATATTTAAACGATTAAAAATGCCTTTGAACAATAAAATGAAGTTTGTTCAGAAAATGGTTTTATTAAGTTCTAGACCAATTGTGTTGGCAACAGAAGTTACAGACTCAGCTGTAAGACGTTTGGTTTTTGATGCAGGTGATGATATTAATGATTTAATGACTCTTTGTGAGGCAGATATTACTACAAAAAACCCTAAGAAATTCAAGAAATACCATAAAAACTTTGAAATTGTTAGAACAAAAATTAAGGAAGTAGAAGAGCGTGATAGAATTCGCAACTTTCAACCACCAATTACTGGAGAGGAAATTATGGAAGCTTTTAACCTTAAGCCTTGTAGAGAAATTGGTCAAATAAAAGAAGCAATTAAAGAGGCTATTTTAGATGGTAAAATTCCAAATGAACATAAATCTTCCTACGAATTTATGATTAATAAAGGGCTATCTTTAGGTTTAAAACAACCTTAGATTTTACCTAACTTCAATTTAAAAAATTTTATTCTTATTTTTTTACTAATTTATTTTTACAAAATTTAAGTTTGTAAAAGTGCTACCAATTATTTTATATAGTTGAATAAATAACTTTTTTTAAGTTTAAAAACATTTCTTTGTCTTGCGTTTTGTATATTTATAGCGAACATTCGCTAATTAATTTACAGATATTATGGATATTGAAAAAGTACTGGTAGCAAATAGAGGGGAAATTGCAATAAGAATTTTTAGAGCTTGTACAGAAATTAATGTAAAAACTGTAGGAATTTATACCTACGAAGATCGGTATTCTTTGCATAGATATAAATCTGATGAATCTTATCAAATTGGCGAAGATAATCAACCTTTAAAACCTTATTTAGATATTGATGCAATCATAAAAATTGCACTAAATAATAATGTAGATGCTATTCATCCTGGTTATGGATTTTTATCAGAAAACGCAAACTTTGCTCAAAAGTGCGAAGATAATGGTATCATTTTTATAGGGCCAAAAGTATCAGTTTTAAAAGCTTTAGGAGACAAAATTACTGCTAAAAAAGTAGCTATAGAAAATGATATTCCAATTATACAAAGTAATCAAAACTCATTAGATAGTGTACAAATTGCTTTAAATGAAGCAGAAAATATTGGGTATCCTGTAATGTTAAAAGCAGCTTCTGGAGGTGGAGGAAGAGGAATGCGTGTTATTAGAAAAGCAGAAGAATTAAAGAAAGCTTATGGAGAAAGTAAAAGAGAAGCACTAAATGCTTTTGGAGATGATACCGTTTTTTTAGAAAAGTATGTAGAAAATCCAAAACATATAGAAATTCAAATTGTTGCAGATAATTACGGAAATACGGTTCATTTATATGAGAGAGATTGCTCTGTTCAAAGACGCTATCAAAAAGTTATTGAATTTGCACCTTCTTATGGCTTAAAAACTACTACAAAAAATGCACTTTATGAGTATGCCATTAAAATTTGTACAGCTGTAAATTATAACAATATTGGTACAGTTGAGTTTTTAGTTGATGATGATGACTCTATTTATTTTATAGAAGTAAACCCAAGAATACAGGTAGAGCACACTGTTACAGAGGTAATAACAAATATTGATTTGGTAAAAACCCAACTTTTTATTGCAGGGGGTTACAAGTTATCAGATCAACAAATAAAAATAGCAAATCAAGAAACTGTAAAAATTAATGGTTATGCTATACAGTGCAGAATTACTACAGAAGACCCACAAAATGATTTTAAACCAGATTTTGGAACTATAACAACCTACAGAAGTGCTTCAGGTTTTGGCATTCGTTTAGATGCAGGTAGTGTTTACCAAGGTGTAAAAATATCTCCTTTCTTCGATTCTATGTTGGTAAAAGTTACAGCCAACAGTAGAACTTTAGATGGAGCAATAAGAAAAGTTAGAAGAGCATTAAGTGAGTTTAGAATTCGAGGCGTTAAAACTAATATGTCTTTTTTAGATAATATTTTAAAACATAATACTTTTAGACAAGGAGAAATTACGGTTAACTTTATAAAATCTAATCCAGATTTATTCATCTTTAATGCTCCAAGAAACAGGGCAACAAAAATGATTTCTTATTTGGGAGATGTAACTGTAAATGGAAATCCTGATGTAAAAAAAATAGATACCACAAAAACTTTTATAAAACCAAAAGTGCCAGCTTTTGATGTAAATGCTACGTACCCAAAAGGTACAAAAGATTTACTAACAGAATTAGGGCCAGAAAAATTTTCTCAGCGGTTAAAAAATGAAAAGAAAATTCATTTTACAGATACAACAATGCGAGATGCACATCAAAGTTTATTAGCTACAAGAATGCGAACTTTTGATATGCTTAAAGTAGCAGAAGGTTATGCAAAAAATCATCCAGATATCTTTAGTATGGAAGTTTGGGGTGGTGCAACTTTTGATGTGTGTTTAAGATTTTTACAAGAAAATCCTTGGGAGAGACTACGTTTATTGCGAGAAAAAATGCCAAATGTATTATTGCAAATGCTAATAAGAGGTTCTAATGGAGTTGGCTATACAGCATATTCAGATAATTTAATTGGCAAGTTTGTAGAACAATCTTGGAAGAATGGAGTAGATGTTTTTAGAGTTTTCGACTCTTTAAACTGGATGAATTCTATTGCGCCTTGTATAGAACATGTAAGAACAAAAACAAAAGGTTTAGCAGAAGGTTCTATTTGTTATACAGGTGATATTTTAGATGTTAAAAACACAAAGTATAACCTAAAATATTACATCAATTTAGCAAAAGAAATTGAAAATTCGGGTGCACATATTTTGGGAATAAAAGATATGGCTGGTTTATTAAAACCTTATGCAGCAACTGAGTTAGTTTCTGCATTAAAATCAGAATTAAATATACCTCTACATTTGCATACACATGATACATCGTCAATACAATCTGCAACGTATTTAAAAGCAATAGAAGCTGGTGTAGATGTTGTAGATGTTGCTCTAAGTGGTTTATCTGGCTTAACATCACAGCCAAATTTTAATTCTATTGTAGAAATGATGAAATTCCATGAAAGAGAAAATCCGATAAATACAGATTCTTTAAATCAATATTCTAATTATTGGGAAACCGTAAGAGAATATTATTATCCTTTTGAATCTGGTTTAAAAGCGGGTTCAGGAGAAGTTTTTAAACATGAAATTCCTGGAGGCCAGTACTCTAATTTAAAACCACAAGCGCAAGCTTTAGGTTTAGAAAATCGTTTTCATGAAATTACAAAAATGTATGCAGAGGTAAATACTTTGTTTGGTAATATTATAAAAGTTACACCAAGCTCTAAAGTTGTTGGAGATATGGCACAGTATTTAGTAAGTAATAATTTAACTATTAATGATGTTTTAGAAGGGGGTGATAGTATTTCTTTTCCTCAATCTGTGGTTAGTTTTTTTAAGGGTGATTTGGGCCAGCCAGTAAATGGTTTTCCAGAAAAACTACAAAAATTGATTTTAAAAGACCAAAAGCCTTATACAGATAGGCCTAATGCTCATATTCCTTCTGTAGATTTTGAAAAAGAATATGCAGAATTTAGAAAAGTTTTTGAAAAAGGTTTTGGAAGAGATATTGATATAACTGATTTTTTATCGTTTAAACTATATCCAAAAGTGTTTACAGAAGCCTATAATAAACATTTGAAATATGATAATTTAACAAATTTACCAACCAAAAATTTCTTTTTTGGAATGGAAAGAGGAGAGGAGATTACTGTTGATTTAGATAGAGGAAAAACACTTTTAATTTCATTAGATTCTATTGGTAAGCCTAATGATGAAGGTATGGTTACTGTGTACTTTAGAATAAATGGGCAAGCAAGAACTGTTCAGGTTAAAGATGAGTCAATAAAAGTACAAACAATAACAAATACTAAAGTTGATAAATCTGATACAAAACAGATAGGAGCTCCTTTGCAGGGTTTATTGTCTACAATTCTGGTTAAAAAAGGAGATAAGGTGATAAAAAATCAACCCTTATTTATAATTGAAGCTATGAAAATGGAAACAACAATAACAGCAACTGAAGAAGCAGTTGTTAAAAAGATAATTCTAAAAGAGGGTGCACTTGTAAATTCTGAAGATTTGATTATTGAATTACAGTAATTTAAGAAAGTGATTGCATGGTTACTAGCTTAAAGTATTCTCCTTTTTTAGCTAGTAATTCATCGTGTTTACCCTGTTCTACAATTTGCCCTTTTTTCATTACAACAATAGTATTTGCTTTTTGAATGGTAGATAATCTATGAGCAATTACTAAAGACGTTCTATTTTGCATCATTTTTTCTAAAGCAACTTGCACTAATTGTTCAGATTCTGTGTCTAAAGCAGATGTGGCTTCATCTAAAATCATTATTGGCGGATTTTTTAAAACAGCTCTTGCTATAGACAAACGTTGTTTTTGTCCTCCAGAAAGCGTTCCTCCACTATCACCAATATTGGTTTCAAATCCATCTGGTAAATTCTTAATAAACTCGTTTGCATTTGCAATTTCAGAGGCTTCTAAAATAGCTTCTTTACTTGCATTTTCTGTACCTAGTTTTATGTTGTTTTCTACGCTATCGTTAAATAAAATAGAATCTTGAGTAACAATACCCATTAAATCTCTTAAAGATTTTTTTGTAATATCTTTTATGTTGTTATCATCAATAAAAATATCACCTTTATTAACATCATAAAAACGAGTAATAAGGTTAGCTAATGTAGATTTTCCACTTCCAGATTGCCCAACAAGTGCAACAGTTTCACCTTTGTTTATTGTTAAAGAAAAGTCTTTTAAAACATAATCTTCTTTGTATTTAAAAGAGATGTTTTTAAATTCTATTTTAGAAGTAAAATTAGTTTTTGTAATTGCATTTGGTTTGTCTTTAATACTATTTTCAGTATTTAAAACCTGCATAATTCGCTCTGCAGAAGCTTCTCCTTTTTGAATGTTATAATACGAAGTTGTAATTAATTTTATAGGATTTAAAACCGTGTAAAATAATACAATATACCCCATAAATTCATCTGGCTGCAAAGAACTTGTGTTAGATAATACTTCTCTACCACCAAACCATAAAATTGCAATAATTGTAGCAGAACCTAAAAACTCACTCATTGGCGATGCTAAAGTTTGCCTATGAAAAACACTCGTCATTAAATTTCTAAATGTTTTTGTTGAGTTGTTAAATTTATCTTCAATAATTCTTTCTGAATTAAATCCTTTTATAACTCTTAAACCAGTTAGCGTTTCTTCTATAAAAGATAAAAATGTACCTGTTTCTTTCTGTGCTTTTACAGATTTTGCTTTTAACTTCTTACTTATTGATGAAATAATAAAACCAGAAACTGGTAATAAAATAAATACAAATAAAGTTAATTTTACACTCATAAAAAGCATAATAGAAATTGCAATTACAACTGTAAGAGGCTCTCTAACAATAGTTTCTATTGATGTTAATATGGATATTTCTACTTCTTGAACGTCTGCAGTCATTCGTGCAATAATGTCTCCTTTTCTTTTTTCAGTAAAGTAGGCTATAGGTAATTCAACAATTTTATGGTATAACTCGTCTCTGATATCTTTTACAACACCAGTTCTTAAAAAAGTGATTACATAAGAAGCTAGATATCTAAAAAGATTTTTTAGAAAAAATAAAGATAATGCTAGTATACAAATAAATAGTAAAGTATTTATTTGACCTTCGTTTTCAATTTTTTCTGATACGAAATAATAGAAACTGTCTTTTAGAAAACCACCAATCTTTGTAAAACCTTCATACATAGGTTTTGCAACAACTTCTTTATCAGTTTCAAATAATATTCCTAAAACAGGTATAAATGCTAAAACAGATAAAACATTAAATATGGCATAAAATATATTGAAGAGCACGTTTAATAGCGTAAACTTTCTGTACTTTCTTTCGTATTTTAGAATATCTTTAAAGTAACTCATTAATTCAATTTCATCTCTTTTATAATACGTTGAATTTTTGCATCCAATTCAGCTTCAACTTTAGTTACATTCTCTATGGTATCTAATGTAGTATTTACACTAAAGTAAAATTTAATTTTTGGTTCAGTTCCACTTGGTCTTGCAGCTATTCTAGTTCCAGATTTAGTTTGATATATAAGTACATTAGATTTAGGAATATCTATGGTAGTAACTTCACCCGTAATTAAGTTTTTCTTTGTTGATGCTTGATAATCAGAAAGAGATTCTATTTGCTCACCATCAATTTCAGTTAATGGATTGTTACGCATATCACTAAGCATTTTTTGTATTTCAGTAGCACCATCCATTCCTTTTTTAGTTATAGAAATAAGGTGTTCTTTGTAAAAACCGTTTGTAACATAAATATTTAGTAACTCTTTATAAAAAGAACTTCCATTTTGTTTTGCATAAGCTGCAATTTCACAAGCTAATAAAGTTGCTGTTACAGCATCTTTATCTCTTACAAAATCACCAACCATATAGCCAAAACTTTCTTCTCCACCACCAATAAAATCTAACTCAGGAAAATCGACAACCATTTTAGCTATCCATTTAAAGCCTGTTAATCCAATTTTCGTTTCAACATTATAGTTAGCTGCAATTTTATTTACCAATTCTGTAGAAACAATTGTAGAACCAATAAACTGATTTCCATTAAGCTTTTCTTCAGATTTCCATTTCTTAAGTAGAAAAGCTGTCATAACAACCATGGTTTGGTTACCATTTAATAATTTAATGTTTCCCTCTAAATCTCTTACAGCAACACCAAGTCTATCACAATCAGGATCTGTACCAATAACAATATCAGCACCAATATTATTAGCTAATTCAGTAGCCATTTGTAAAGCTTCTGGTTCTTCTGGGTTTGGTGATTTTACTGTTGGAAAATCGCCATTAGGTTTTCTTTGTTCTTCAACAATATGAACATCTGTATAACCTGCTTTTTGTAAAGCTGCTGGCACAGATATTATAGAGGTTCCATGTAAGGAAGTAAAAACAATTTTTAAGCTATTTCTATCTATATTCTCTGAAAATGATCCGTTTTTTACAGAAGATGTTATAAAAGCATCATCTATTTTTGAGCCAACCATTTCAATTAAATCTTCATTTGCATTAAAGTTAATCTCTGAAAAATCTAAAGTATTTACTTTATTGATGATGCCACTATCATGAGGAGGAACAATTTGACCTCCATCTGCCCAATATACTTTATAACCATTGTATTCTGGTGGATTATGAGATGCAGTTAAAACAATTCCTGCATCGCAATTTAAATGACGAACTGCATAAGATAATTCAGGTGTAGGTCTTAAATCTTCGAACAAGAAGACTTTTATGTTATTAGCAGAAAAAACATCAGCAACTACTTTTGCAAACTTTTTACTGTTGTGTCTACAATCGTAAGCAATTACCACACTTAATTGTTCTTTATTTATATTTTCTAATAAGTAGTTTGATAATCCTTGTGTTGCTCTTCCTAAAGTATATTTATTAATTCTGTTGGTTCCAGCTCCAATAATTCCTCTCATACCTCCAGTACCAAACTCCATATCTTTATAAAAACGATCTGCTAATTCAGTAGTATTATTATTTATTAAATGCTGAATTTCTTTTTGGGTTTCAGTATCAAAAGTAGGGTTTAACCATTGTTTTGCTCTGTTTATAAACTCGTTCATATTCAAAAAAAGTTATAGGTTATTTTTTTGTTTTTAATGATGTTTCACAAATATACACTTACAAATTAAGTTTTTCCTTTATTGTATAGTGTTTTTCGTCACTTTTAGTTTTTATAATCAGTTCTCCTAAAAAGCCAGCTAAGAACAATAAAGTTCCTAAAATCATAGAAGTTAATGCGATATAAAACCAAGGATTGTCTGTAACTAAAATTGTTTTGATACCATTAAATACTTTATATAATTTATATGCACCTATATAAAAGGCTGTTGTTGTACCAAAAATAAACATTAAAGTTCCCCAAAGGCCAAAAAAGTGCATGGGTCTTTTACCAAACTTTGATAAAAATGAAATTGTTATTAAATCTAGAAACCCGTTTATAAAACGATCTATTCCAAATTTAGTTTCTCCATATTTTCTTGCTTGGTGTTGTACTACTTTTTCACCAATTTTTGTAAAACCTTCGTTTTTTGCTAAAACAGGAATGTATCTGTGCATTTCTCCACTTACTTTTACTGTTTTAATAACCTCATTTTTGTAGGCTTTTAAACCGCAGTTAAAATCGTGTAATTTGAGTCCTGAAGTTTTTCTTGCAGCTGCATTAAAAAGTTTAGAAGGTATGTTTTTTGTAATTACATTGTCATAACGTTTCTTTTTCCAGCCAGAGATTAAATCAAAATTATCGTTAACTATTAAGTTGTGTAATTCTGGTATTTCTTCTGGATTGTCTTGTAAATCTGCATCCATAGTAATTACAACTTTACCTTGAGCTAGTTCAAAACCAGCATCTAAAGCTTGAGATTTACCATAGTTTTTTTGAAAACGAATACCTTTTACAGCTTTATTGTTAGTTGATAATTCTTCGATCTTTTGCCAAGATTTATCTGTACTACCATCATCAATAAAAATAATTTCATATAAATAACGATTGGATTGCATAACAGTTGCAATCCAATCGTGTAATTCTTGTAAAGATTCTTCTTCGTTTAGAAGTGGTATTACTACCGAAATTTCCATATGTGTTGTATATATTTACAAGCTGTAAAGTTAAAAAAGTATCTTAAAAAGCTTACTTTATATTAATATTAATACGTTTCTTCTTTAGTTTTTTTCTTTACTGCAGCAATAATTGCAGAAACTACAAAACCTACAAATGCCATAAATAACAAACCAATTGCATCACCAATAATAGTTCCTTGAAATTTACTTTGCATTTCTATTTGTGCATTTATTTGATCCTCTGTTAAGCCTGCATCATATAAACCTTTTCTTGTTACTTCTTCTACTTGTGTATAAAATTCTGGCTCAATAAATGCAGTAAATAAATGTTGATATATTACTGTTAATAATGTACCAATAATTACAATACCTACACCAATTTTTACTCCTTGTCCCCAGCTCATAAAACCTCCATTAGCTTTTTGAAAAGTAGACATTCCAATTATTGGAAATGCTATAATAGAAACTGCAATTATTGCAAAATTAATATAACCACCTGTTGGTTCTAAATGCATGCCTAAAGCATACACAACAAGGCTTGCTAATATTAAAACGATTCCATAATAAAGCCCGTTGTTTAAAATAATACCCTTACTACTCACTTGATTTTCCATTGATTTTAAGTTTAGTTGTTGAATTACAAATATATTAATTTCATTTTGATAGTTGATTCAGCTTCTTTTAAATTACTATCAAAAACATTTTATTAGTAATCAATTGATTACAAATGTTACACAAAATTTCATATTTTTTAATTTGTTAAGTTAAAAATTGATTGTAGATTTGCACTGGCAAGTCCTACACAACTAGCTCCCTTTGAATCCTCCAGGGTGGGAACACAGCAAAGGTATTAGGTTGTAGCAGTGTGATGTAGGTAGCTTGCCTTTTTTTATGCGCTAAACTTTTTTATTAGAGCTCCTCTAAAATTCTTATTTTGTAATTTTGTTCTTATTAAAAATCAATATATGTCTAAAGTAGTTTTAGTTACAGGTGCTTCTTCTGGAATAGGAAAAGCAGTAGCTATTTTTTTGGCCAAAAAAGGATATAAAGTTTTTGGAACAAGCAGATTTCCGAAAGAAAATAACGTTTTTCCTTTCGAAATCATCACTTTAGATGTGTTGGATACAACATCAATACAAAAAGCAGTCGATCTTATTATCGATAAAACAGGTGCTTTAGATGTTTTAGTAAACAATGCAGGTATGGGTATTACTGGCCCTGTAGAAGACACACCAACAGTAGAAATGAAAGCTGTTTTTAATACTAATTTGTTTGGTGCTATTGATGTTATGAAGGCTGTTTTACCACACATGAGAAAACAAAATTCGGGAACTATAATTAATGTAACTTCTATTGCAGGTTATATGGGTTTACCTTTTAGAGCAGCTTATTCTGCTTCAAAAGGAGCTCTAGAATTAATAACAGAAGCTACAAGTATGGAGGTTAAAAACTTTGGTATTAATGTTGTTAATGTTGCTCCTGGTGATTTTGCAACCAATATTGCAGCTGGTAGGTATCATACGCCTGTTTTTGAAAATTCTGCTTATAAAGAGAATTACCAAGCGAGTTTAGATTTGATGGATGCACATGTTGATAGTGGAATGGATCCTATTGAAATGGCAAAAACAATTCATAAAATAATCAATACTAAAAAGCCCAAAGGTCATTATAAAGTTGGTGATTTTATGCAGAAATTCTCCATAGTTTTAAAACGTATTCTCCCAGATAGAATTTACGAAAAACTAGTAATGAACCATTACAAGCTTTAATCTACGCTTATGTGTTCTCCTGCAATTGGGTTTAAATAAGTATCAATAATTTCAACTTCGCAATTCTTTACGTTAAAATTAAATTGAATCCAACCATAAAAAATTTCATCATTTAAAGATAAACTAACTATAAAATAATCATCTCTATTATTTTCTAATACATTGCTATTTGTTAGGTTATTATTTAAGAAGTAATTAAAGTTTTGATATGGAGCTTCATATTCAAAAAAAACATCTAATATATCTTTTACACCTACCAAATATTGTTTTTTGTTTTCAGAAGTAAAGGGAGGTTGATGAATTATAAAATATGGTTGTTGATTTCTCTTTTTCGATAAAATTTTATTTTTGTTCTCATAAGTTGAAACCATTTTAATGGTGTATTGATTGTATTTAGGGGTATTTCCAATATTATTTATTTCTTCGTAAGTTAATTCAAAGTCTATAATATTGTCAGAGTTCATATCAACTTCAATAGGTAGTTTATTTAAGAAACAATCTTCGAATCGTAAAAAATTAGTAGTATCAGCTTTAAAATCTGAACTTGTAAATTCTACCCAAAATTTTCTTGAATATGTTTTTTTATCATGTGGGTCTGTGTAAACAATCAAACCAGTTAATTTTTCGTCAACAATCCATTCTTTTATATAGAATTCAGAAACTGTAATTTCTGTAACTGCAGAAACATCATTTAATTCACCATTATAAAATTCATAAGCTCTATTTTTTGTTAAACAATTTCCTTTTTTATCAAAAATAAAAGCTTTTGTTTCAGTTTCACCATCTGTACCTACAGGTTTTGTAAAACTTATGGTTAAGTTGTTATTATTGTAAGAGCCTTCCCAAAATACTGGGTTTGTGGCATGTGGAATTACAATGTTATCTTGTTTAGATATAGAAACATTTGTATTCGCACATACAGTAACTTCATTATTTTCATTATTATTTATTTCTTCTGTAGTTTCGTTAGCATTACAAGAGAAAATAAAGATTATAAGTAATAATGAACAAGAATATCTAAGAAAGTTCAATATTTATAAAGTTTTATCTTACAAAAATATGAGTTTTAAAAACCAAAAACGAATTGATATCATTTATTAACATTAATCTTTCTAAATAAAATTATAATAATTTAGTTCTAAATACAAGAAAAATATATTCTTAAGAATCATAAATATAAAGCGCTTAGTTTTTTATCTTTGAAGAAAAATAATTATAACTTTTCTACAGATGAAATTTTTTATTGATACAGCAAATTTAGAGCAAATTAAAGAAGCACAAGCTTTAGGTATTTTAGATGGTGTTACCACAAACCCATCACTTATGGCAAAAGAAGGTATAACAGGCCAAGATAACATTATTAACCATTATAAAGCTATTTGCGATTTAGTAGATGGTGATGTTTCTGCAGAGGTTATTGCTACAGATTTTGATGGAATGGTTAAAGAAGGTGAAGCTTTAGCAGCTTTAAACCCTCAAGTTGTGGTAAAATTACCTATGATTAAAGATGGTATTAAAGCATGTAAATACTTTTCATCTAAGGGCATTAAAACAAATGTAACTTTAGTTTTTTCTGCAGGTCAAGCACTTTTAGCAGCAAAAGCTGGAGCAACTTATGTATCTCCTTTTATTGGGAGATTAGATGATATTTCTACAGATGGTTTAAACCTGATTGCAGAAATTCGTCAAATTTATGACAACTATGGTTTTGGAACAGAAATTTTAGCAGCTTCAGTACGTCATACAATGCATATTATAGACTGTGCAAAATTAGGTGCAGATGTTATGACAGGGCCATTAAGTGCAATTGAAGGATTGTTAAAGCATCCT
>CAZMDC010000015.1:0-63988 GCA_964565055.1 uncultured Polaribacter sp.
GCAGCTTCTTTGGCATTTTCTTTTGGCAGTATAAAATATTTAAACCCTTCTTCTCTGGCTTTTATTGCCATGGGTAAAACACCTCTTATGGGTTGTAAACTGCCATCTAAAGAAAGCTCGCCCATAATTAGATACTCGTTAATATGCTCTGATTTTATCTGATTGGAGGCAGCTAAAATCCCCATAGCCAAAGTTAAATCATAAGAAGCACCTTCTTTGCGAATATCTGCAGGTGCCATATTAATAATGATTTTTTTACCAGGAAGTTTATACGAATTGTTATTTAACGCTGCAGAAATTCTGAAGGAACTTTCACTTACAGCTTTGTCTGGTAAACCAACTAAATGGTATCCTATACCTTTGTCTATATTTACCTCTACAGTAATGGTGGTGGCTTCTATACCAAACACGGCTGAGCCAAAAACTTTAACGAGCATTTTTTTTCTTTAAAAATAAAGAAAAAAAATTAATAATACTTAGTAGTTACTTTTGATATCTTTTTGCAAAAAGTGTAGCAATACTGTTTTATTATTCTGTGGGTTGCACAGAAAGCGGACTTGGGCAATGAAAATTCCAACGAGTTGGATCGTTCTTTATTAGAAATCCTTTTAATAAATTTCTATTTTGATATCTCTTTAAATTATCATTTATAAAATTGGATTGTGCTCTGTAAGCATTGTTTACATCTACTAAATATTCATTAAACTCATTATCAATAACAGTAACAAAAGTAAAATTAAAGCTGTTTAAATTTAGTTTTTTGTTGATGCTATTAAAACTATTTTTATCTGTAGAAATCTTTGAAAAAGTATAAATACTTATTGGTGCATCAGGGAATTGTTTTGTGTTTTTTTGAGCATTTGTAGAAAGGCTCAAAAAAAGAATAACAAGAATATAGATGTGTGAATTTCTCATAAAATAGATTTAAAGAGGTTATTTTTTGTCTTTAAAGTTTTGTAAACCTTCTTGCAGCCAATTATAATAGGTGTCTCTATCTGTATATTGCTCTGCATTATTTAATACTTCTAAATCTGGACTCATTAACACATAATAAGGTTGTGATGCGTTATTAAAGTTGATTACTTGAAAAGTAGACCATTTATCACCCACTGTTGTAATTTTCTTTATTTTTCCATTGTCTTTCAAAAAGTCGAATTGTTGATCTTTTGGAAGTTCTTTTTCATTATCATCAACATATAAAGAAATTAAAATATAATCATTTTTTAAGGTGTTGTAAATGTCTAGTTCACTCCATACATTCTCTTCCATCTTTCTACAGTTTACACAAGCCCACCCTGTAAAGTCTAATAAAATAGGTTTGTTAACTTCTTTGGCTTTTGCTAGGCCTTCATCAAAATCTTTAAAGCAGTCTAAGCCTAAAGGACAATCGCTTTCTTGCTCGTAAATACTGTAAAATTGAGGAGGAGGAAAGCCACTTAATAAACTTAAATTCCATGTAGGATTTTTTAAAACACCAGGGCTAATATAAATAACAAAAGCAATTACTAAAACCCCAAATGAAATTCTAGAAAATGATAATTTTTTGACTGGTGAATCGTGAGGAAATTTAATTTTAGCAAATGCATATAATGCTAAACCAATAAAAATCACCATCCAAATTGCTATAAAAACTTCACGTTTTAGTAAATCCCAATGTGCCACTAAATCTGCATTCGATAAGAACTTAAAAGCTAATGCTAATTCTAAAAAACCTAACACAACTTTGGTAGTATTCATCCATCCACCAGATTTTGGCAAGGCATTTAACCAATTTGGGAATAAAGCAAATAACGCAAATGGCAATGCTAAAGCCAAACCAAAACCAGACATACCTGCAGTTAATTGTGTTGCTCCACCATCTGCAGTTAATGAACCTGCTAATAACGAACCTAAAATTGGGCCTGTACAAGAAAAAGAAACAATTGCTAAGGTTAACGCCATAAAAAAGATGCCTATAAAACCACCAACTGAAGAAGCAGAATCCATTTTATTACCCCAAGAACTTGGTAAGGTTATTTCGTAAAAACCAAAGAATGAAAAAGCAAAAAATACCAAAACCACAAAAAAGAAAATATTTAACCAAACATTGGTAGAGATAGTATTTAAAATTTCAGGATCTAAATTATCTAAAAAGTGAAATGGTAAGCTTAGAAGTATGTATATAAAAACGATAAAAAAGCCATACAAAACAGCATTAAAAATACCTTTTTGTTTGTTTTTAGATTGTTTAGTAAAAAATGAAACCGTTAAAGGAATCATAGGGAAAACACATGGAGTTAACAAGGCTAGCAAACCACCAATAAAACCTAAAAAAAAGATGCTTAATAAGCCATTAGAGCTTTCTGAATCTGTATTTGTAGCACCTTTTAATAGTGCTTTATTTTTTAGGTCTAATTTTAATTTCTGTGTAAGTTGTTTGCTTCGCTCATCAATAGAAATAGTTTCTTTAATTGTGCTTCCAGTTAATGAAATTGTAAAGCTTTCATCAACATTTATACAAGCAGTTTCGCAAACTTGCCCAAAGAAGTTAAGTTTTACCTGAGTGATTTCTTTATTAGTTAATTGAATTCTTTGGGTAATTTTAGCCTTATCTTTAAAGACAATTTCTTCTTTTTCCCAAACATCAGAATATTTTTTAAACGTGTCTTCTTCAATTGCATTACCAACTAAAGTATATCCACTTTCTCCTTCAGGAATGGTAATTTCTAAAGGTAAAGAAGCAAACTCTGGATTGTATTGTGAGTATAAATACCAGCCTTTAAATAGTTTCGCGTTAAAAATGATATCGTATTCAGTTTCTGATACTTTTTCTACAGCAGTAGTTATTTTTATAGGATCATTTTCAGTTTGTGCATGCAAACTAAAAGTTGATAAAAAGATGAATAGTGTGATGAATTTCTTCATTATAAACTAGAAATTTTTAAATAGTGTGTTGTGTTTTGTTTTGGAGCAAATCGCCTGTCTTCTCTGTAATTTACAACCCAAATTATTTCATTATTAGCATTGCAAAGTAGCCAAGCATTTTCTTTTTCTAAAAGCGAAAATTTCTCATCTTTAAAAAACTTGCTCAACTTCTTTTTGCCTTGCATTCCTGTTGGATAAAGATAGTCTCCATTTTGCCATTTTCTAAGCTGCAAAGGGTACTTTAACAAATCTTTAACAACATAAATGGTTTGTTTGTTTTCTGTTGAGGTATTATTAACTTCTTTAAAAGTTAGCTGAATTGGATGTGTGATTTCTGATGTGTTTTCATCAATATCAAACGTCATTTCGAGTGCAGTCGAGAAATCTATTTCAGATAAAATTAAAAAACCTCTATCTTTTAATAAACGATGTGTTTTTGAGAAAACTTGTTTTCCAGATTGTGCAGTAAGTAAATTGTAAACATCAGTCCATTCTGTAAATTGATAAGCTTTTAAAAGCTCAAATAAGTAAGCTTTTGGATTAGAAAGCTGCTTTATTTTTCCAATATCTATTCTGATGAGGTTGTTTTTTTCTTCAGTAACTTCTTTTGAAATTGTTTCTATCCTATCTTTAATAATCTGTTGAGATTCTTGCAAATTCGAAATGGTTTTTTCAAAAGATGAAAGTATACTTGGATTGATTTCTTTTAACACAGGAATTACTTGATGTCTAATTTTATTTCGAGTGTATTTTGTGCTTGCATTACTTGCATCTTCTCTCCAAGTAAGATTGTTTTCTTGAGCATATCTAAGAATATCTGCTCTAGAAAAAGGCAAAAGTAGCCTAACTATAGTTCCATTTTGTGCTGGAATTCCAATAAAACCCTCTAAACCAGAACCACGAGTTAAGTTTATGAGAAACGTTTCTAGGTTGTCATCTGCATGATGAGCAGTTAAAACAAAATCGAAATTATGTTCATGTAATACTTCTTGAAACCAGTTGTAACGTAACGCTCTTGCAGCAATTTGTGTAGAGATTTTGTTTTTTTTAGCAAAAGTAGAGGTGTTAAATGTTTTTGTAAAAATCTGATTAGACGTTTTTTGTGATATATTTCGAACAAATTCTTCATCTAAATCACTCTCTTTATCTCTTAGCTTAAAATTGCAATGTGCCAAAGAAATATTATAATTTAACTGGTGTAAAAGATGAAATAAAACTACAGAATCTAATCCTCCAGAAATAGCTATCAATAGTTTTTTATCCTTTAAAAAAGGGAAATTAGAAGTGATATGTGCTTTAAATCTTTGTATCATTATAATGTTCAAAAATACAAAAATTAAAAACGAGAAGAACTACAATTGAGCGTTCAACCAATCAATAACATCTTGAAACAAATCTTCTTTACACAAATCGTTGTGCAATTCATGATAACCACCTTCGTATAATTTTAATGAAGCGTTTGGAGTATTGTTGGCAAAAGTTTCTGTGCCTTTATAATCTATAATACTATCAGCAGTTCCATGTGCTAAAAACATTGGTATTTTCAATTGTTGTGCATTTTCAATAGCCCACTCACCAGTTTCAATAAACTTAATAGAATAGTTTGGACTTATTTTTGCGTGAACTAAAGGATCTTCTATGTACTTTTTTACTTCCTCTTTTTCTCTAGAAATGGCTTGCACATCTAACTCGTTTCCCATGGTTAAAGAGGGTACAATGTTTTGTAGCATTTTGCCCACAAAAAGCTTAATTGCAGGAGGTTTGAATGCTAATTTTAAAAACGGACTTGTAGCAATTGTTCCTGCTAACTGATGATTTTTTCTTAATGTATAATTGATGACAGCATTACCACCCATAGAATGGCCATAAAGAAATAGTGGTTTGTTTGGGAAGAATTCTTTTGCTTTTTCAATCACTTTAGAAATACTTTCTAAAACCGCTTCGAAACTTGGATTATGACCTCTTTTTCCTTCTGTTTTTCCATGTCCAAAATGATCGAAAGCAACTACAGAAAAGTTATGTTCAGTTAATTTTTTAGCCACATGTTGATACCTGTTAGAATGTTCTCCCATTCCATGTGCCAAAACAATAACAGCGCTAGTTTCTTTTGCTTGCCAATATTGACCGTAAAAATTGGTGTTGTAAATGCTGAAATTGAATTCTTTTTGTATCATCTGTAAGCGCTAATTAGTATTTATACAACCCTAGTTTTTGTTTTTTAACCAAACTCTAATTTCTTTTCTGAGCGATTGTTCTGGTTTTGGTAAAGGAATGGTTTTTCCAAATTGTTTACTTCTGTTAAATTTAGAAAACGTTATTTTTAGTTGTTTCCACTCTTCTGGATACACTTCTAAAAATGCATTAAACATACTTTGCTCTGTTTTTTTATCCTTTAAACTATCGAATATATGTTGAAATTTCTCTTCCTTTTCTAAAATCATAAGGTAAATATAAATATTTGGTTTTGTTTAGGTTGCATTTACTAAAACATAACGCATTGCTTTTGCTTTTAACAGGCATTCTTCGTATTCTTTTTCTGGATCTGATTTCGCAGTAATTGCACCACCAACAGAAAACGAAACGTATTTTTTAGCTGCATTATACAAGATGCTTCTAATAATTACATTAAAATCAAAATCGCCATTAGGTGTAAAGTAACCAACAGTTCCAGAATACACACCGCGTTTTGTTTTTTCTAGTTTTTCGATAATTTTCATGGCAGAAACTTTAGGAGCGCCTGTCATACTTCCCATAGGAAATGTGCTCTCTAAAACAGTTGTAGGTTGAATATCATCTCTAATTTCTGATACCACAGTAGAAATCATTTGATGTACTTGTTTAAAACTATACACTTTACATAGTTCCTCAACTTTTACAGTACCTTTTTTAGCAGTTTTAGATAAATCGTTACGAACCAAATCTACAATCATTACGTTTTCCGATCGTTCTTTAATATCTTTAGCTAAGTCTGATGCAATTTTCTCATCATCAATTTTACTTACCAAACGTTTTGCTGTACCTTTTATAGGTTGTGAAATAATTTTTTTAGCTTCTTTTCTAATATATCTTTCAGGTGATGCTGATAAAATATAGTGCTGATCTGTTTTAAAAAAAGCAGCAAAAGGAGGTTCAGATATTTTGTTTAAATCTTGATACACTTCTAAAGGATTGATTTCTGTGTTTTCTGCGTAAAACTCTTGGCAGAAATTGGCTTCATAAATATCACCTCTATGAATGTGTTTTAAAACATCATTCACTTTTTGTTGATATTCGTCTTTATGCATGCGAAGTTTAATCTTAATTTTTTCTTCAGCATGCTCATTTTTCTTGATCTCTTTTTCTGTTGACAGGTTTGCGATTTCTTTAAAGTCAGTATCAATCTCATCATCAACCATTTTTAAATACTGAAATTCTACAGTATCTCCTTTAATAAAAAACAACTTTTGAGGTTGAAAAAAATACAAATCAGCAAAATCTAAACCATCAAAATTTTTAGAAGTAAGTTGCTCAACATCATTTTTAACATCGTAAGAAATATAGCCAAAAATGTAGTCTTTTGTGGTATTTTGATATTCTTTGAGCTTCTCAAAAGCGTTAGAATAATCTGTTTTTATAGCTGTAAATTCTTCTACGGCTAAAGCAGCATTAAAACTAGTGTACTGTTGTTTGTAATTATTGCTGTCTAACCAAACAGCAGTGTCAAACTGTTGTGCCCAAAGTAACAATTGCTCTTTAAATTGTAAAGCATTTGTTATAGAAAAAGAGTGTATGGTTCTTTGCATTTTTTAAACAAAAAAGACCTGACAGGTTTTTAAAATCTGTCAGGTCTAGTATATAAGTTAACTATTTTAAGCATTTAACGCTTTTCCATCCCAAGCTGCTTTTGCAGCTTCTTTTACAGCTTCTGAATATGTTGGGTGTCCATGACAAATTCTTGCCAAATCTTCTGCTGATGCTCTATATTCCATAGCAACTGCAGCTTCCATAATTAAATCTGCAACTCTTGCACCAACCATATGAACTCCTAAAATTTCATCGGTTTTTTTATCTGCTAATACTTTTACAAAACCATCTAAATCTCCACTTGCTCTAGATCTACCTAAAGCTCGCATAGAAAATTTACCAGCTTTATACTCAATTTTAGCCTCTTTTAGTTCTTGTTCAGTTTTACCAACTGCAGCAGCTTCTGGCCAAGTGTAAACAATACCTGGAATTAAGTTATAATCAATATGTGGTTTTTCGCCAGCTAAATATTCTGCAACTACAACACCTTCTTCTTCAGCTTTATGCGCTAACATTGCTCCTTTAACAACATCACCAATTGCATAAATATTTTTAATATTGGTTTGTAAATGATTGTTAACATTAACTTGCCCACGTTCGTTTACTTCAACACCAACTTTTTCTAAACCTAAGCCTTGTGTGTAGGCTTTTCTACCAACAGAAACCAAGCAATAATCTCCAGAAAACTCTATTTCTCTATCTTTTTTATCAGTTGCTTTTACAACAATAGTGTCTCCATTTCTTTCAACAGCATTTACTTTGTGGCTTGTTGCAAACTTAATACCTTGTTTTTTGAATACTTTTTGTAACTCTTTAGAGACATCTGCATCCATGCCAGGTACAATTTTATCCATATATTCAATTACAGTAACATCTGCTCCCAAACGCTTGTAAACAGAACCTAACTCTAAACCAATAACTCCACCACCAATAACTAAAAGATGTTTTGGTACTTCTTTTAGTTTTAATGCTTCTGTTGAGGTTATAATTCTTTCTTTATCAATATTGATAAATGGTAAACTCGATGGTTTTGAACCAGTTGCAATAATGATGTTTTTCCCTTCAATTACCTCTGATGAATCATCACTTTTGGTAATTTTTACGTGTGTTTCATCTTCAAAAGAACCTAAACCTTCGTAAACATCAATATTATTTTTATCCATTAAATACTTGATTCCACCAGTGGTAGTTTCAACAACATTGGCTTTTCTTTCTACCATTTTTGTAAAATCGAAAGTAGGTTTTTCTACAGAAATTCCATGCTCTTCAAAATGATGTACAGCATCGTAAAAATGATGAGAAGAATCTAGTAACGCTTTAGATGGTATACAACCAACGTTTAAACAAGTACCTCCTAATGTTGCATATTTTTCTATAATGGCTACTTTTTTACCTAGTTGAGATGCTCTAATTGCAGCAATATAACCTCCAGGTCCAGAACCAATAACAATAATATCGTATTTCATAATATAATTTAATGGAAAATTAAAAAACAAAAATAAGGATATTTTAGAGAATATTATTGATTTTCCGTAGATTTACTCATTGTAAGTTTATAAATTTTATCTCATGAAAATCTTAAAAAAAATAGGCCTTGTTTTGCTAATTTTGTTTGTTATTGCTCAGTTTTTTAGTCCTGAAAAAAACGACGGAAACTTAGATACTGTAAACGCTTTTATTGCTGAAACGAATCCGCCAGAAGATGTTTTACAAATTATGAAAACCACTTGTTTTGATTGCCATTCGTCAAAAACTGTTTATCCTTGGTATGATAAGATTACACCAGTAAATTATTGGTTGGCAGAACATATAGAAGATGGAAAAAAGCATTTAGATTTTTCGAAATGGCCAGAATATTCTTTAAAAAAGAAAGAGCATAAAATGGACGAGTTGTATGAGGAAGTCGAAAAAGGTGAAATGCCTTTAAACTCATATACTTGGACACATGCTGAAGCAAATTTAACTCTAGAGCAAGTTGATGCAATTGTAACTTGGGGTAAAAAAGTACAAGCAGATTACAAGCAACAAATGGCTGCAGAATAATTGAAAACGCAGTCTGTTTTAATTATTGGAGCTGTTTGGGTAGAACCCAATTCTTCTGCTGCTGGAAGCAGAATGTTGCAACTGATTGAACTTTTTTTACAACAAAACTGGAACATTACTTTTGCTTCTACAGCACAAAAAAGTGAAAATGCTTTTGCATTAGAAAACTTAGGTGTAAAAGAAGTTAGTATTGAGTTAAACTCAGCTACTTTTGATGATTTTGTGCAACAACTAAACCCAAAAATTGTGCTTTTTGATCGTTTTATGACAGAAGAACAATTTGGCTGGAGAGTTGCAAAATATAGCCCAAATACTTTGCGAATTTTAGATACAGAAGATTTGCATTTTTTACGAAAAGTAAGGCATCAACAATTAAAAAAAGGAGAAGAATTTACTTCTGAAGCTCTATTAAAAGCTGATGACACCAAAAGAGAAATAGCTTCCATTTTACGATGCGATTTATCATTAATCATTTCTACTTACGAAATGGATTTGCTTAAGTCAGTTTTTAAAATCGATGAAAATATTCTCTACTATTTGCCTTTTTTACTAGATAAGATTGATGAACAACACACCAAAAAATGGAAGTCTTTTAAAGAAAGAAAACATTTCGTTTTCATAGGTAACTTCTTCCATAAACCTAATGTTGATGCTGTTATCACTTTAAAAAAAGAGATTTGGAGTAATATTAAGAAAGCACTTCCAGAAGCTGAAATTCATATTTATGGAGCGTATGTAACTCAGCAAATTCAAGATTTACACAACAAAAAAGAAGGTTTTATTGTAAAAGGTTTTGCTAAAAATGCGGAAGAAGTAGTTAAAAATGCAAAAGTGGTTTTAGCTTCTTTGCGTTTTGGAGCAGGAATTAAAGGTAAATTAACAGAAGCAATGCTTTCTGGTACACCAAGTATTACTACAAAAATAGGAGCAGAAGGTATGCATGGAAATATCCCATGGAATGGTTTTATAACCAATAATTTTGAAGAGTTTTCTAATAAGGCAATTGAATTATATACTGATGAAAACTTGTGGGAACAAGCTCAAAAAAACGGAGTAGAAATCATCAATAAAATTTATGATAAAGAACAACTGAGTTTACCTTTTATCAATCAAATTATAAAGTTTCAAGAAAATTTAGAAAACCATAGAACGCATAATTTTTTAGGGAATTTATTGCAACACCAAACACTACAAGCTACAAAGTATATGAGTAAATGGATTGAAGCTAAAAATAAATAGGTTCTCCTTGCAAAACTACTTTTTTTGAGGTTTATAATCTATAGGTAATGCATTTCCAAATTTTTCAAAAGACCAATAACCTTCATAATAAACATGTAAAGGATTTACCAATAATCCATTAATATCTATAGCTGTTGGTTTTTTTAAAGGTATAATTGATGAAGATTGTGGATATGCTTCTCTTATTTTACTAAATGCATTTCTCATAATGTATTTTCTTTCTTCTTTCTCTTTGGTATAAACAACCAATACATTATGTTCTATATTTAAGTAAGTGCTACTATTTTCTTTTAAAACTATATCAGAAACAGGAGCTTTACTTTTGTAAATATTATCTTTAAATTTTGGAAGTTTTTGTTTATTTAATACTACTCTTGCAGAATCAAAAGCTGTTTTAGGAGCAGCAATGCTAGCAGAAAAGTTAACATTTTTGTTTCGTGATAAATTTAACCTAACAATTTCCCTTGCTTTTTGTAGTTCTGCTTCAGTTGGTCTTTCTGGGTTTGGAACTCTTTTAAAAAGATGTAAGAGAAACCCGTCTTTATAAGTAGAATTTGTGAGAAGCGTTCTGTAAAAATGCATTGGAGATCCATTAAAAGTGATTAATCTGTTTTTTTTCCATTTGCGTTCTTTTCGTTTATTTCCTTTTAGTTTTTGATATCTTGAATACCCTAAATAAGTAACTAAACTATTGTTAATGGTAAAAGTCTCTAGTTCGTAAGTTATTTTATAGCCCAAGCCTTTATGTTTTATTTGTAGAGGTCTCCTTGCATAGGCATTTAAAATGTTTTTATTGGCATCAAAATTAAAATGTAGAGCTTCAGGATTTAAAATTTCACATTCTTCAGCTAACTTACTTTGCCCAATAAAAGCTCTTTTAAAGGCGGTAAGATTATACTTCCATTCATCATCATAAACCGTTTTTTTAATAATAATTTCGTCTAGAGTATTTTTTGCCTCTTCTAAAGCAAAAACCAATGGCTTTGTGTAGTTGGAGGTATTTAATGAATAAATAATTTTTTTATAACCTAAGTAAGAAATAATCATTTCATATTGCCCTGATTTTACAGGAAACGAAAACTCTCCATTTGCATTTGTAGTTGTTCCTAACATGGTATTATTCAAATATACAGCAGCACCTTCTAAAGGACCATTAACTTGATAAACAGTTCCTTTAATAATAGTTTGTGAATAAACTAACTGAGAAACAAAAAATAAGAAAAGTAAAAATCGATTTTCCATTTTCTAAAGATATTAAATGAAAAATCGATTTTTTATATTTTGATGTTAATTCTTGTTGTCTTCTACAATAAACCAGCTCTTTTTAATAATGCATCTGGTTTTGGTTCTTGCCCTCTAAAACGTTTGTAGAGTTCCATTGGCTCTTCTGTACCTCCTTTTGAGAGTACAAATTCCTTAAATTTTGTAGCCACATCTTTATTAAAAATACCTTCTTCTAAGAAATACTCAAAAGCATCTGCATCTAAAACTTCTGCCCATTTGTAAGAATAATAACCAGCAGAATATCCTCCTTGAAAAATATGAGAAAAAGCGGTACTCATACAATTTTCTGCAACATCTGGATATAACTTCGTGGCTGAAAAAGCGTCTGTTTCAAATGCTTTTACATCTGTGATTTCTGATGGATCTTCTGAGTGCCATTTCATATCTAATAACCCAAAACTCAATTGACGCAAGGTTTGCATGCCTTCATGAAAACTTGCAGATTCTTTAATTTTTTCTACATATTTCATTGGAATAATTTCGCCAGTTTTATAATGTTTTGCAAACAATTCTAAAGCCTCTTTTTCATAACACCAATTTTCTAAAACCTGACTTGGTAATTCAACAAAATCCCAAGAAACAGAGGTTCCAGATAAACTGTTGTAAGTTGTGTTTGCTAACATTCCATGCAATGCATGACCAAATTCGTGAAACAAAGTGGTAACCTCATTAAAAGTTAATAATGATGGTTTTGTTGCAGTGGGTTTTGTAAAATTACAAACAATAGAAACGTGTGGTCTTTCGTTTACGTCGTTTTTAATTTGTTGCGATTTGTAACTCGTCATCCAAGCACCATTTCTTTTTCCTTTTCTAGGATGATAATCAGCATAAAAAACAGCAATAAAGTTTCCATCATTATCTGTTACTTGATAAGTTTTTACATCTTGATGATATTTATCAACTGTAGAAACTTCTTCAAAATTTAAATCGTACAAACGATTTGCAATTTCAAAAACACCATCAATTACGTTTTCTAGTTTAAAGTATGGTTTTAAAATCTCTTGATCTAAATCAAACAATTCTTTCTTTAACTTTTCTGAATAATATGCTCCATCCCATTTTTGAAGCTTTTCAATTCCGTCTAATTTTTTAGCGTATTTTTCTAAGTTTTCAAATTCTTTTTTAGCAGCAGGTTTAGCTTTTTCTAGTAAATTATTCGAAAATTCGATTACTTTTTCTGGAGTTTTAGCCATTCTTTCTTCTAAAACAAAATGCGCATGCGTTTTATATCCTAATAAATTTGCACGTTTTTGACGAAGTTTTACAATTTCTAAAACAATTTTTTCATTGTTAAAAGCATTGTCTTGAAATGCTTTTTTACCAGCAGCAATTGCCATTTTCTTACGCAATTCTCTATTATCAGCATAAGTTAAAAAAGGAATATAACTTGGGTAATGTAAGGTAAAAATATAGCCTTCTTTATTCTGCTCTTGTGCTAATTGACTTGCAGCTTCTTTAACACTTTCTGGTAACCCTGCAACATCGTCTTCATTTGTTAAATGCATTTCGAAAGCATTAGTTTCTGCCAATACATTTTCACCAAATTGTAAAGATAACTTTGAGAGTGTTGAATCAATTTCTCTTAATTTCGTTTTCTTATCATCACTTAAATTTGCTCCATTTCTAGCAAAACCTTTGTATTGCTTTCGTAACAACATGTGTTGTTCTGGAGTTAAATCTAAGTTTTCTTTATCATCAAAAACAGTTTTTACTCGTGCAAATAATTTTTCATTTAGGGTAATGTCGTTTCTAAAATCACTTAACCAAGGTGAAACTTCTTGTGCAATTTTTTGGATAGCGTCGTTTGTTTCTGCAGAATTTAGGTTAAAAAAAATAGAGGTAATTCTGTTTAGTTTTTCACCAGTATTATCTAAAGCAACTGTAGTGTTTTCGAAAGTTGGAGCAGCTGTAGTATTAACTATCGCATCAATTTCTATTTTAGCAATCGCTATTGCTTCTTTTATTGCTGGTTTATAGTCTTCGTTAGAAATTTTAGAAAAAGGAGCTGTATTAAAATCTTGTAAAAGTGGATTCATTTTTTTATAATTTATAAGCCCTTCAAATACGAATACTTGAAGGGCTTTTACAATTTGTATTCTTTTATTTTTTTACGCTTTCAGAGGCTTTTTCAACTTTTAATTTTAAACCTTCTTTATAGGCAATAATTTTATCTAAAACACATTTGTCTGAAGCACCTATAATTTGAGCAGCTAAAATTCCTGCATTTTTTGCACCATCTAAAGCCACAGTAGCCACAGGAACACCACCTGGCATTTGTAAGATTGACAATACAGAATCCCAACCATCTATAGAATTTCTACTTTTTACAGGAACTCCAATAATTGGCAAAGGACTCATACTTGCAACCATTCCTGGTAAATGTGCAGCACCTCCTGCACCTGCAATAATTACTTTTATGCCTCGTAAATGAGCATTTTTAGAATAGTTTACCAACTTTTCTGGAGTTCTATGAGCAGAAACAATATCTACTTCAATTTGAATATCAAAACTTTCTAATATATCTATTGCTTCTTGCATTATTGGAAGATCTGAATCGCTTCCCATTATAATTCCTACCATAATTATTTGCTAATTACTCTTATTGTTTCTTTTACTTGTTGTGCTATTTCTCTGGCTTTATCAATATCTGAATTTACAATGGTAACGTGCCCCATTTTACGAAAAGGACGTGTTTCTTTTTTACCATAAATATGAGGTGTAACTCCGTTAATTTTTAAAATATCATTTAAATTTTCATAAACAACATTACCAGAAAAACCTTCTTCGCCTACTAAGTTTACCATAATTCCTGCAACCTTACTTTCGGTATTTCCTAATGGTAAATTTAAAATTGAACGTAAATGTTGCTCAAATTGACTTGTATAACTTGCTTCTATAGAATAATGACCAGAATTGTGTGGTCTTGGAGCAACTTCGTTTACCAAAATTTTATCATCTACTGTTTGAAACATTTCTACAGCTAATAAGCCTACAAAATCTAATTTACTCACAACAGTTAAAGCAACTTCTCTTGCTTTTTCAGCCACTTTAAAATCTATTCTTGCTGGGCAAATTACATATTCCACTTGATTAGCTTCTGGATGAAATTCCATTTCTACAACAGGATATGTAGTGGTTTCACCAGCAGCATTTCTAGCAACTATTACAGCCAATTCGTTTTTAAAGGGAATTAACTTTTCTGTGATACACTCTACTTTAGGCAAACTGTTTAAATCTTCTATGTTTCTTACAATTTTAACCCCATTTCCATCATATCCAAAACGTGCTGCTTTCCATACAAAAGGGAAATCAATAATGTTGTTTTCGTAAGAATGAATCAACTCTTGCAAATATGCATAATGCGAAAATTCTGCAGTAGGTATTTGATGATCTACATAAAAATTTTTCTGCCTAGCTTTACTTTGTATAATTCGTAAATCTTTTGGTTTTGGGTAAATGGTTAATCCTTCATCCTCTAACTGATCTAAGGCATCTAAATTTACATTTTCAATTTCGATGGTTAGTAAATCTACAGTTTTACCAAAATTGTAAACAGCATCAAAGTCTAATAAATCTCCTACTACAAAACGATTGCAAATTTCTGCACAAGGTGCATTTTTATTACCATCTAAAATAGAAGTATGAATATCGAATTTTTGTGTTTCAGTCAAAATCATTCTACCTAATTGACCACCACCTAAAATTCCTAGTTTAAATTCTGAAGAAAAATAGTTTTTCACGATAATTTATGTTGAGTTTACGCAAAAATACGCATCTAAAAAATAAGAAGCTACTAAAAATTACTGATTCGAATTGCAGAGCCATTTTTTGTAACTCTATACTCAATGGCAGGGCACTCAAAACCTTCTTTTTGAGGAGCGCCTCCAAAATCTACGCTATAAGTTCCTTCATCACAAGTGCAACGTAATAATCGATTTTCGAAAACCATAGGTGTGTTGCAATCGTTTCTTGGACATAACAAATCGAAAGCAGCAAAATCACTACCATTTTTATTAAAAAGTAAAATACCTTTATTACCACCAGAAAGTATTGCAAAACCTCCTGGTATTTGTGCATTAATTAACCCAGGGTTATTTAAATCTGTAGCAACACTCACATTAAAAGAACGAATGCAGTTGGTTAAATTAGTTGTATCTGAGCAGTTTATAAAAAGACAAAAAGCAATTAAGAATATAATTTTTTTAAACATATTTCTATTTCTGTTGTTGTAAAAACGATGACAAGTTACAAATATTTTGTACATTTGTTACTTAATCTCATTCCTGAAAAGGCAATGAGATTTTTAAATTTACCCTAAAGGGATTTTTAATCATATTTTGATAAATATGATTATGGTAAAAAATAACAATACAATTTAAATTGATAGAAAATGAGTGAAATATCATATTATTCTCCTGAAGGATTAAAAAAATTAAAAGACGAGCTTTATCATTTAGAGCAAGTTGAAAGACCTAGAGTTACTCATGAAATTGCAGAGGCAAGAGATAAAGGAGATTTGAGTGAGAATGCAGAATATCATGCAGCAAAAGAAGAACAATCTCATTTAGAGTTTAAAATTGCAAAGCTAAAAAATGTAATATCTAATGCGCGAATTTTAGATGAAAGCCAGTTAGATACTTCAAAAATATTGATACATTCTAACGTAAAAATAAAGAATACTACTAATGGCATGGAGTTTTCTTACAGGTTGGTTGCTGATTCTGAAACTGATGTAAGAAATGGTAAACTTTCTGTAAACTCGCCAATTGGTAAAGGATTGTTGGGTAAAAAAGTTGGAGAAATTGCTGAAATTCAAGTACCAAGTGGAATTATGAAATTCGAAATTGTAGAAATTACGAGATAAATTATATTTTTCTTACTAAAGAAAACACTTTTAAATTCGGGTTTTGGTTTACCAAAACCCGAATTCTTTTTTATATTTACTGTAATCAAATCAAAAGTTAGATATGAGTGTTTTTACAAAAATAATTACAGGAGAATTGCCAAGTTATAAAGTTGCAGAAAATGACGATTTTATTGCTTTTTTAGACATTAACCCTAATGCAAAAGGACATACTTTAGTTGTTCCTAAAAAAGAAGAAAATAAAATTTTTGATTTAACTAAAGAAGAATACAATAGCTTAATGAAATTTTCTTACAATGTTGCAAAAGCACTTGAAAAAGCTGTGCCTTGTAAAAGAATTGGCATGAGTGTAATTGGGTTAGAAGTACCTCATGTACATGTACATTTAATTCCCATAAATGAAATGGCAGACATGCAGTTTCAGCAAAAAGTAAAACTTTCTAATGAGGAGTTTTTAGATTTAGCAGAACGTATTTCTAGTAAATTTTAGGTAAAAATATTTTAAACTCTTTCTAAAACAATTTGAAAGGTAGTTCCTTTATCAATTTCAGATTTTTTTACAGCTATTTTTCCATTATGATAATCTTCTACAATTCTTTTAGAGAGGGATAAACCCAAACCCCAACCTCTTTTTTTTGTAGTAAAACCAGGTTTAAATATTTGCTTAAAGAGTTTTTTGGGCATTCCTTTTCCAGTATCAGTTATTGTAATACTTATTTTTTTCTGCTTGGTTGTTATATGTACTTGTAAATCACCTTTTCCTAACATAGCATCTATAGCATTTTTTATAAGGTTTTCGATTACCCAACCAAAAAGCTCAGTATTTAATGCTGCATAAATTGTGTTTTCTGAAGTTGAAAATGAAAAAGAAATTTGTTTAGAACTTCGAGATTCTAAATAATCGAAGGCTTGTTTTGTAACTTCAACAACATTCTCTTTTTTAAGTGTAGGCCTAGAGCCTATTTTAGAAAATCGATTGGCAATGGTGTTTAATCTGTGTACATCTTTTTCAATTTCATGGATGTATGTTTCATCAACTTTTTCCATTTTTAAAATAGAAATCCAACCTAAAAGAGATGATAAAGGTGTGCCAATTTGATGTGCAGTTTCTTTAGCCATTCCTGTCCAAAGTTTATTGCTTTCAGAGGCTTTGTTAGAACTATAAAACAAATAAATTACTGCCAAAAATAAAACAAGGATAAGAATTAGCGCCAAAGGATAATAGGTGAGCTTGTTTAATAAATCTGAATCACGATAATAGATATAATCAGTTTTACCTAAATAATCAACTTTAATAGGTTGATTCTGGTTTTTCATAATAGCCAATTGCTCTTCTAGATATTTTGGGTCGTTTTCTTTTTTAGGGTTTAAGTTGTTAGAGCCTTTTATCTTTCCATTTTCATCAACCAAAATAAAAGGAATGTCTTTGGTTCTGCTAATAATATTTAAAGGTAAGTTGGAAATGTTTTCTGATAATTCTGCTACACTTTCTGTATTTAGTTCTTTAATTGCTTCACCATGAATTTCCATTTTAGCTCTTTCAGCTTGCTTAAATTTCTGGAAAAAAGTATACGTGTTCCATAAAATTAAGGTTACAATTATTAGAGAAATAATTAATGTAATCCTTTTAAATAAAAGTGTGTTTGTAAAAAAACTCATTAAAACAAATATAAAGATTTACCAATATAACTCGTTTCAAGTTTAGATAGTATCTTTGTGTATCAAAATTTATTTTTGATTTCTAATAATTCCGAAAAAATAATTCGCTAAAAAAATATTTATGCTTAGTATTAATCCAAAAGAAATTCCAACAGGAAAATTACACAGTTATTTATTGGGTGCAATTGCGCCTAGACCTATTGCTTTTGCAAGTACTGTAGATGCAGAAGGAAACCCAAACTTATCTCCTTATAGTTTTTTTAATGTGTTTAGTTCTAATCCGCCAACATTAATATTTTCTCCAGCAAGAAGAGTAAGAGATAATACTATAAAACATACTTTAGAAAACGCTTTAGCTACTAAAGAAGTAGTTATAAATGTGGTTAATTATGCAATTGTGCAGCAAATGTCTTTAAGTAGTTCTGAGTACGCAAAAGGTGTAAACGAGTTTGATAAAGCAGGTTTTACCATGTTAAAATCAGATGAAGTGAAACCTTTTAGAGTTGCAGAATCTCCTGTACAATTTGAGTGTAAAGTAAAAGATGTTATTTTTACAGGAACAGAAGGTGGAGCAGGAAATTTAATTATCTGTGAAGTTGTAAAAATGCACATTTCTGAAACTGTTTTAGATGATGATGGAAGTATAGATCAGCATAAAATAGATTTAGTAGCAAGAGCAGGAGGAAGTTATTATTCTAGAGCAAGAGATGGTTTTTTCGAAATTCCAAAACCCATTGCTACATTAGGAATAGGTGTAGATAGCATACCTGAAGAAATAAGAAATAGTACAGTTTTAACGGGTAATAATTTAGGTATGTTAGGTAATGTAGAGCAGTTACCAAACATAGCAACTGTTGATAACTTTGCTAAAGAACACCCAGAATTTATTGGGTTAGAAACTGTAAAAAAACATACATTTGCCAAAGAGTTTTTAAGTAAGAATGATGTAGAAAGTGCTTGGAAAGTACTTTTATTAAAATAAATATTATGGAAGTTATAGGTAAAATTAAATTAATTGGAGATGTACAAACCTTTGGTTCTAATGGTTTTAGAAAAAGAGAGTTGGTTGTTACAACAGATGAGCAATATCCTCAAATGATAATGGTAGAGTTTGTACAAGACAAAACAGATTTGTTAAACAATTACAGTGTTGGGCAAGATGTAAAAGTATCTATCAATTTAAGAGGTAGAGAGTGGATTAACCCACAAGGTGAAGCGAAATACTTTAACTCAATACAAGGTTGGAGAATTGAGAATTTATCTTCTGCACCAAAAGCAGGCAACTTACCTCCAGTAGATCAATTTGAGCCAGCATCTAACGTTTCTGATGATGAGCCAGATGATTTACCATTCTAAAATTTAGATAGTTTGCAAATAAAAAAAGAGCGCTTTCAGTTTATGAAAGCGCTCTTTTTTTATTATATAAAATCAAAAAAACTATTTTTCACCTTTTTTAGGCATTGGACCTCTTAAGTGAATAATTAATCCGTTTAAAAAATTACGTAAAAATTGATCTCCACATTCTATATATTTAGGATGATCTTCTTTTCTAAAAATAGCACCTAATTCTCCTTTGGTTACTTTAAAATCTACTAATGCACAAATATCAATAATATCTGTATCTCGTAATTTATGAGCAACTCTTAATTTTTTAAAAATATCGTTATTTGTTAGTCCCATGATGCAAAGGTAATTTTTTTTAATGAACTACTTTAAAAATAGCCCAGCCATAAATGGCAAATCTTGCCAATCTAAACAATCCGAAAAAAACTACATTCTTAAAAGGATATTTAATCATACCAGCAGTTAAACAAGCAATAGAAAAAGGTAAAGGCAATAAGGCACCTACAAGTATTAAAATACCCCCCCATTTGCGAATATTAGCCAAACTTTTAGCCATTTTAACTTCTAAATAAAGACGCACTTTTTCAATTTTAAGTGTAGCTTTTCCTATAAAATAGGTAATTAAACCTCCTGAATAAGAAAGTATTGCTAAGAAAGCTAAGTTTGCTATAGGGTCTGATGTTTTTTTAGACCAAGCAATAAACATTTCTGGAGGTATTAAACCTAATAAAGTTTCAGAAACAAAAAAAGTAACTAAAATACTACCTCTTGAGAAGGTTTCTGTAAAGTGAACTAGGCCATCATTTATATTGTAAACATATTTATTAAATAGAAAAATAGCTAAAATAATACCTAATATTGGTAAAATTGCACTTTTTAAATTTTTACCAATAAAAGCATAAAACCCAGTTCTCAAATAATAAAAATGAGTTAGTTTTATTTTTC
The DNA here is from genome assembly GCA_964565055.1 of uncultured Polaribacter sp. Lineage (GTDB taxonomy): Bacteria > Bacteroidota > Bacteroidia > Flavobacteriales > Flavobacteriaceae > Polaribacter. The sequence continues at coordinate 20,066 of CAZMDC010000015.1, forward strand.
TTCTTTTTGATTTTTTTATCCTTTTTTTTCTTGGCATTCTCTAATTTTAAGCAACTTAAAATGATTTGCAAAAATAGTGCAATAATCTTATAATTTATAGTTAAAGTATGGTTTATCATTTGTTAAAGAATATAGTATTTTAGCTTTTTTATAGATTACAAATGATTTGGCTTACAAAAGAAATAAAATTTCCTGATTATAGACTTACAACCAAAGAAGGCATTTTAGCTTTGGGTGGAGATTTGTCTGTAGAAAGGTTAATCCATGCCTATAAAAACGGAATTTTTCCTTGGTTTTCAGAAGGAGACCCTATTGTTTGGTATTGTCCTTTAGAGAGAATGGTTTTATATCCTAAGAAAATAAAAGTTTCTAAATCGATGCAAAAAATCATCAATAAAAATGATTTTAAAATTACAGAAAATAAAGCTTTTGAAGAAGTAATTTATAATTGTAAAACTATTGATAGAAACGATGGTTTTGGCACTTGGATTACAGATGACATGGAAAAAGCCTACATTAATTTGCATCAAAAAGGAGTTGCAAAATCTATAGAAGTTTGGCAAAATAATACACTTGTTGGTGGTTTGTATGGAGTTGAAATAAATTCGGTTTTTTGCGGAGAAAGTATGTTTAGTAAAGTTTCTAACGCATCGAAATTGGCATTTATTTATTTAGCGCAACAAAAAAACTATACTTTGATTGATTGCCAAGTGTATAATAGTCATCTTGAAAGTTTAGGTGCAGAAGAAATTGACAGAACAACTTTTTTAAAGCAATTAAATCAATAATATTTTTATATATTATACTATCAAAAACCAATTATATTATGAGAACCTTTTTAAAAATATTATTAACTGCTGTTGCAGTTGTAGTTTTAGCAAATATTTTACCAGGCGTTTCAGTTTCTGGCTATTTATCAGCAATAATAGTTGCAGTAGTTATTGCGTTTTTAAACATGTTTGTAAGACCTCTTTTGGTATTTTTTACATTACCTGCAACTTTGGTAACTTTTGGTCTGTTTTTATTTGTGATAAACGCAATTATTATTTTACTGGCAGATAAATTAGTTGATGGTTTTGCAGTATCAGGGTTTTTTGCAGCTCTATTTTTTAGTATTTTACTTTCAATATTTAGGTCGTTTTTATTCTCTTTATTAGATGATAAAAAGTAAACATGTTCTAAAAAGAAGCTCTTTGTAAACGATCGTTCATAGATTTTCCTAAACCAAAATCAGGAAGTTTTTCTACAATAATTACGTCCAAATTAAGATGATCTAATTCGTGCATGGCATCATATAATTTTGCAGCAGCCTCTTTTAAATTTTGAGTTGTAGAAAGGCAAATTTCAGCATGAATAGCATCACTTTTAACTGATGGTGAAAATGATAAAACACCTATTTTTTGAGTATTGTATTTTTTAACTTCTTGTAAAACATTCGTAGTTAAAATAGTTTTTGTTTTTGGAGCATAATGCTTGTTCAACATTCCTGGTGCAACTGGACTCTCTTCTTTGGAGTTTTTAATAGTCACTTTGCCAACAACAGCTTCAATATCTTCAACAGCTAAAGCACCTAACCTGTAAATAACAGGTTCGCTGTTCTCAAAACCAATAATGGTAGATTCAATTCCGTTTTTACACGCTCCACCATCTAAAACCATCTGAATTGTATCGTTAAAATAATGCTCTACATGCTCTGGTTTTGTGGGGCTAATGTTATTAAAAGGATTTGCACTTGGTGCTGCCAAAGGAAAAGAAAGCTTTTTAAGCAATTCTAAAGTTACCTTATGATTTGGCACACGCACAGCAACAGTATCTTTGCCAGCTGTAATTAAATCAGGAATTTTTGAATTCTTTTTTAGTACTAAAGTCATTGAGCCTGGCCAAAATTTTTCAGCCAAAATCTTTGCTTTTTCTGGTATTTCTGATACAATTTGTTCTAATTGATCTACTCCAGAAATGTGTACAATTAAAGGGTTAAAAAAAGGTCTTTTTTTAGTTTCAAAAATTGCAGAAATGGCTTTTTCGCTAAATATATTTCCAGCCAAACCATAAACAGTTTCTGTTGGAATAGCTACCAAATCTTCGCTTTCTAGAATAGCAATTGCTTTTTGTATGTCTTTAGAAATAATGCTCATCAGTTTGCAAAATTACATATAATATTGATTATGATTTTTAAAAATCTGCAGGAACTGTAAAACTCATTTTTTTATTCGTTATTGGGTGAAAGAATTCAATATATTCTGCATGCAAATGCAATCTGTTTGCTTTTTTGCCATACAAATCATCACCAATAATGGGTGTATTTAAACCTTTTTTATGAGCAGCATGAACCCTTAATTGATGTGTTCTACCCGTTATTGGATAAAAATGAACGCGAGTTTTTCCATTTTTTGTTTCGATAACTTTCCAAATAGTTTCTGCATTTTTTCCATGTTCAAAATCTACCAGCTGTTTTGGTCTGTCATCTAAATCTACTCTTAATGGAAGCTTAATATTTCCGTTTTTATCTGCTAAAAGCCCCTCTAATAAAGCAACATATCGTTTTTTTACAGTTCTATTTATAAACTGACTTTGAACAATTTTATTGGTTTCTTTTGTTTTTGTTAGCACTAAAATTCCTGATGTAGACATATCTAATCTATGCACAATTAAAGGCCCAGTTGCTTCTGGATATTTTTCTTTAACTCTTGTGTACACTGATTCTTTAATTTCTTTACCAGGCACAGATAAAAATTCTGCAGGTTTGTTTATCACAATAAGCGCATCATCTTCAAAAATAACTTCTATTTTTTTTGATTCAGAGATATTTTCTATCAACCTATTACTTTCCATTTCAAGACCTTGCAACATGTGGCTCAAAATAGGTTTACATCTGCTTTGGCAAGCAGGATAATAGTTTTTGTGCTTTCTAACTGCTGAGTTTGGTGAAATTCCCCACCAAAATTCTGCCATACAAACAGGTATTAAATTATTTGCAAAAGCATATTGTAACAGTTTTGGAGCAGCACATTCTCCAGCACCTGCAGGTGGTTTTATATTAGGTTCATTAAAAATATCAAGTAAACTTTTTGCTTCTTTTTGCCGATTTAAAAAAGCATAATTTTTAAATAAAGTTTCTTGTAAGTAGTTTGATTTTTCTTTTCGCCTTTCTTTTAAAGTTTTAATTTCCTTTTCAAAAACTTCTAAGATTTGAGCAATTTTATCAATTTTAACTTGATAATATTCGTGTAATTCTTTGTAAAAAAATTGATCGTTATAACTTTCTTGTTTTAGTTTTTGCGAAAGCAATTTAAAATCAGAAGTATTTAAAAGCGTTTCTTTAGCATTTTTTATAGCTTTTCTTTTCGCTTTATTTTGCTTCATTTTTTTTCGCTGTTCTTTTAAATCAGCATCTATTAGTGCAGTTTGATCTTGAAAGCGTTTCTTTATATTTATGTATTCTGAGTTGTTTTGCAGTTCATTCAACTTAGCATTTATATGTTCTAATTCTTTTTCTCCTTTTACATAAAAACTACCTTGAGTCCTCATATTAAAAACTGGTGGAACAAATTTATCTGGCAAAGAACTATCCTCTAATTTACCAGAAAAAGCAACTAAATACGCTAACTGATTTTCTTGGTTTTTTACAACCAAAACTCCAAACATTTTACCAATGGCATTTTTAGAGTCTTTATTTTTTAAACCAAAATTGTGCTTAAAATCAGTTTGTACTGTTAAGTATTCTTGTAATTCTTTACTCGCAATTGTAGCCAATTGATGAGGTTCGTAATAGAAAGGAAAGGTAAATTTTTCTGGAAGTTGAATTTCAGAAATATCAGCATTAAAATATTGAAGGTAATTTGTTTTCATAAAGTACGGTTGCAAATATAATCAGTTTAAACCTCTCTTATTACTTTAAAAATGCGAAAGCGTTAATATATATTTTGTTTGTGTTAATCTAAAAACTATGATTCGTATAGTTTTGTATTGAACCAAAAATGAATATTATGAAGATGACAAAAATGAAATCAATACAATTATTTTCTACGTTAATGTTAAGTTTATTCTTAATTGTATCGTGTAATAATGTGAAAAAAACAGATTCTGATGTAGAAAATGAAATGGAAGAAATTGTAGAAGTTGAAAAAGACAATATTGATGTTGATGGTGAAATGACACCAAAAAACAACGAAGTAAAGACAGTAACTTATAAAATGAAAGCACAAGAACCAATTGTATATAATTTAGATACCAATGGAATTGCTGGTTTTAAAGATTGGAAAGATTTTACTGTAGTAAACTTTGAGTTGGCAGAAATTGAAAGAGCTAACTATATAACTACTGCTCAACGTATTAGAAATATGAATTTTAGAGTTGCCAACTTAAGTAACACGATTCCTGCTTGGTTAAAAACAGAAGAAGTTATGGAAGATGTAGCAGATGTGCAAAGTGAATATTTAGAATTGATTAAAGAAAGCAACGCATCAGAAAATGAAATCAAAGAAAATTTAGAAGAATTATCTGAAAAGTTTGACGATTTAAAAGAAGAATTGAATGAAACTGTAGCTGATTATGTAAAAATTCATAAAGAAGCTATTGAAGAATTTAACGAAGAGTTAGATGATGGTTCTATTGAAGATGCTATTGAAGAATATAATGAAGAAATCAAAAAAATGAACAAAATTGTAGAAAAGAAATAGTACATTTTGTTTTGAAAAAGAAAAGATAAGGTAGATGAAAATCTACCTTTTTTTATGCTATAATTTTTGATAAGTAAACCTATCAAACAAAACTAAATTTTCGTTCTGAGAAGGCTTATCTCCCATAAAAAATAGGTTTTCTAAACTACAATGTGCCTTAAACTCAATAGTGCTTTTTACTCTTGTTTGAAGTTCTTTTACCAAGGCATTATTTATATACCATTTTACAAGATAAAAACCATTAACATCACTTAATTCCATTTTAAAAGACGCATATTCTCCCATTTTTACTGCAAAATGACTAGAGTTTGAAGGTGAGAATTGTGATACACAATACACAATAGCCTCATCATTCTGTAAGCCAATTTTTTCTCTATCTATTTTTTGACCTGAGCCTATTTCAAAATCGAATTCAAACTCTTCTTTTTCATTATGATACAAAAAAGCACCAACACTAACTTGTTCAAAAAGAGTAAATTCTGGCACTAAAATACGCCAAGTATAACTGCCTGTTGTAAATGTTTTTTTACTTCTTATTTTTACTCGGTCTTTAGAATTTGGTCTTGTTGTAAATTTTAACTTTCCATCTTCTAATTGATATGTTGCAGGGCTTTTCCAGGAATTGTTAATCCAATTTTTTTTGAAATCATTCTTTTTTTCAAAATTTTCAATAAAAAGAGAATCGTTCATACGCATATTTTTAGAAGTGCTACAACTAGTTAACAAATAAATAAACAGTAAAAAATACAGCTTGCTAACTTTAAAAGAAGTAATTGAAATTTTATTCTTTAAGTAATTCATTTATAAAACCTCTAATATTATCACTATCTGGTCCTGGAGCTCTTTGCATAGTAAGTTGACCTTTTTTATTAAAAAATAAATATCTTGGAAAACTTCTTAAATTTAGTTTATCATAAAATTTTGCTTCAGCAAAATTAGTAGCTAAATAACTGTTTGTTAACTTTTCTTTTTGTTCAGCTTTTTTCCATTTATAATAATCACTATCTCCAGATATAAAAAGAAATAAAACTTGTTCTTTAGAGTATTCTTTTCTTAAAGCATTATATGATGGAAAAGCTTGTCTACAAGGAGCACACCAACTTGTCCAAAAATCTACAAAAATAACTTTACCCTTATTTTGGTTGATAATATTCTTGAGGTTTGTTGCGTTTTCTTTGGAATCTACAAGTAATACATTATTTGTTAACTTACTTACTGAGTTAAGTAAAATTAACGCTTCATTATTTATCTCTTTTATTAATTTGTTTGGATAAATACTTTCAAATTTAGCTTTTCTGTTTTTGTAGGTAGATTTTGGGAAATCTAACTTTATATTTTTTAAAGATCTTCTTAAAAGAAAACTTTTATTGTTTTCAGAAAAATTATTATTTGCATAAACAAAATCAAAACTTTCTAAAGAATTTCTAGCCATTCCATTTCCTAAAGAAATAATTTTCTTTTTTAAGTTACCAAACACATACTGTCTTAAGTAGAGCACATAACTATCTATATGTAAGTCTTTTTCTTTTAAAAGTTTTTCGTTAAAATTATTAGCTTTTATTTCTTTCTTATAAGTAAAGTATTTTTTATAGTAAATATATTCTGCATGAGAAATAAGATTTTCTTTAGATAAAGAATCTAGGCTTTTTATGATATTGTTATATGCTAATATTGATTTTTTATCTTCTTTTTCTTTGTTGTCTTTATAAAATGGGTCTAAAAATCGAAATCTTTCATCATTTTCTTTAAAGTTGTTTATTGCTTTTAGAATATCTTCATCATTCTTTCTTAAGTTCCTGTTTTTTAAAGTCAAATAAGGGATATCAAAAATATAATCTACAGTTGCTACATCTCCTTTTCTAAGAATAAACGTTTTAGTTTTACCAGGATTGTATCTTACTTTTAGAAATAGAGTATCGTTTTCAAATTCTCTATAAATATTTATTTTTTCTTTTTGCAGCTTTATTTCATAAGCTATAGCATCATTAGGTAATTTGTATGTTAGTGTTGGGCTATTATCAATTTTATATGAATTTTTACCTGTAATAACTTTATGCTGAATATTAGGTAAATTATTAATTGATAAATGAATTTTCGAATTATATACAGTCTGACTTGCTAACTCAACTTTAAAAATAATTGCAAGAGCAAAAAAGAGTATTAAAGTTTTTAAGTTAAATTTCATTATAAATTTATAGTTGATATACTAATTTTATTAATCAAAAATTGAACCATATTCTAAAAACACGAAAATTAAAAAAATAAAAAGAGGTTGAATTTTAATGTGCTTCTAACCAGTTTTGGCCAATTCCCATTTCTACATCTAAAGGAACACTCATTTTAAAGGCATTTTCCATTTCGTGTTTTATGATTGGTTTTATCGTTTCTAATTCGTCTTTATGCGCATCAAAAACCAATTCATCATGCACTTGTAATAACATTTTAGATTTAAAACCTTCTGCTTGAAAACGCTTGTGAATATTTATCATGGCTAATTTTATGATATCTGCAGCAGAACCTTGAATTGGTGCATTTACGGCATTTCTTTCTGCGCCACTTCTAACCATGGCATTTCTAGAATTAATATCTTTTAAATACCTACGTCTGTTTAAAACAGTTTCTACATAACCATGTTCTCTTGCAAAATCTACTTGAGCAGACATGTATGCTTTTAATTTAGGATAAGTTTCGTAATACGTATCAATCAACTCTTTGGCTTCTCCTCTACTTAAATCAGTTTGGTTGCTTAATCCAAAAGCAGAAACTCCATAAATAATTCCAAAGTTTACGGTTTTTGCATTACTTCTTTGCTCACGAGTTACATCATCTATTGCAACACCAAAAACTTTGGCAGCAGTAGAAGCGTGAATATCTTCGCCATTTTTAAAGGCATTTATCATGGTTTCTTCTTCACTTAAAGCAGCAATAATTCGTAATTCTATTTGGCTATAATCTGCTGCCAATAAAACATGATTTTCATCTTTAGGCACAAAAGCTTTACGCACTTCACGTCCTCTTTCTGTTCTAATTGGGATGTTTTGTAAGTTTGGGTTGTTGGAACTCAATCTACCAGTTGCAGCCACAGCTTGCATGTATTGTGTATGAATTCTACCTGTTTTTGGGTTGATTTCATTTGGCAAAGCATCTACATACGTACTTTGCAGTTTTTTATATTGACGATATTCTTGAATATCTCTAATTATTTTATGGTCTTTTGCTAGATAAGATAAAATATCCTCACCTGTTTTGTATTGTCCTGTTTTGGTTTTCTTTGGTTTATCTACCAACTTCATATTTTCGAACAAAACAATGCCTAATTGTTTAGGTGAGGCTATATTAAACTCTTCTCCTGCTTGTTCGTAAATATCTTTTTCTAATCTATTAATATCATCAGTTAAAGCTGTTGAAAGTTGTTTTAGAAAGTCTGTATCTACATTAATTCCTTCAATTTCCATAGCTGTTAAAACAGATACCAAAGGCAATTCTACTTTGTTAAACAGTTCAGTTACATTACCACTATCTAATTCTTTGGTAAAATGCTGCTTTAGTTGATAGGTTATATCTGCATCTTCAACAGCATACTCTGTTTGATCTTTTATAGGAACAACCCTCATAGAAAGTTGATTTTTGCCCTTTTTTCCAATTAATTCTGTAATAGAAACAGGTTGATAATTCAAATACGTTTCTGCCAAAACATCCATATTGTGCCTCATATCTGGATTGATGAGATAATGAGCAATCATGGTATCAAATAATTTGCCTTTTACAGGCATATTGTAATTGGATAATACTTTAATATCGTATTTTAAATTGTGGCCAATTTTTTCGATTTCACTTTCAAAAAATGGTCTGAATTCCTCCAAAATAGTTTTAGTTTCTTGTTGGTTTTCTGGAAATGAAACATAGTATCCTTTGCCATTTTCGTAAGAGAATGCAATACCTATTAACTCAACTTCTAATGCTTTTAACCCTGTAGTTTCAGTGTCAAAACAAACAGAAGTTTGTTGTAGTAATTTTTGAAGTAATAATTTACGAGATAAAGCACTATCTATATGTTGGTAAAAATGATTTGTGTTTTCTATGGTCTTAAAACCAGATGAACTTTCTTCTTGAGTGATACTTCCAGAACCTGGTGCTGCAAATAAATCAAACTGACCTTCTGTATTTGTGTTTTGTTGTTTTGGTTTTTTAGTCTCTTTAGAATCGTTTTTATCTTTAGTTTCAGTAGTGGTTTCTGTAGCAAATGTTTTTAAAAAATTGGTAAGTAATTGTCTGAATTCTAGTTCATTAAAAATTTCGGTAACTTTTTCCACATCTGGCTGATCTAGTGTAAAATCTTTTGCATTAAAATCTACAGGAACATCAAGCATAATTGTAGCCAATTTTTTAGAAAGTAAACCAAGCTCACCATTTGCTTCCACTTTTTCTTTCATTTTTCCTTTCAATTGATCTGTATTGGCTAATAAACCTTCCATAGAACCAAACTGTGCTAGAAACTTTTTGGCAGTTTTTTCTCCAACTCCTGGTAAACCAGGAATATTATCAGAAGAATCTCCCATCATTCCTAAAAAATCTATGACTTGTAAAGGATCTGTAATTTCAAATTTTGCTAAAACCTCTGGAACTCCCCAAATATCATAACCACCTCCAAAACGTGGTTTGTACATAAAAATATTTTCTGAAACCAATTGTGCAAAATCTTTATCTGGAGTAACCATATACGTTTTGTAACCTTCTTTTTCTGCTTGTTTAGAAAGCGTACCAATAACATCATCTGCTTCAAAACCTTCTTTTACCATAATTGGTATGTGCATGGCTTCTAATATAGAGCAGATGTAAGGAATGGCTTGTGTTATAGGTTCTGGAGTAGCATCTCTATTGGCTTTATAATCTTCGAACATTTCTACTCTATCTGCACTACCACCTTTATCAAAACAAACTGCTAAATGATCTGGTCTTTCACGTTTTATAACGTCTAATAATGAGTTCATAAAACCCATTATTGCAGAGGTATCTAAACCTTTAGAATTTATTCTTGGGTTCTTTATAAATGCATAATATCCACGAAAAATTAATGCGTAAGCATCAACTAGAAAAAGTCTTTTTTGATCTGCCATTTTATCTCAAATTGTAAAAAGATAAAACTACAAAAATCTACTATAAATTAGGCTTTATATTCTGCTGATTTTAATCCTTTTTGAAAAGGCGCTTTCAGTTGGTAAAGTACATCATCAGATTTTTCTGCGTCTAAAATATCAACTCCATACACAATATCATTGGTGTCTTTATAGATAAAAGTTCCAAAAATACGATCCCAAAAAGAAAAAATATTTCCAAAATTAGTATCTGTCCAAGGCATTACATGATGATGATGAAATTTATGAGTATTAGGTGAGATAAAAACGTAGCTAATACCTTTATCTAACCACAAAGGAAGTTGAATATCTGCATGTGAAAAATAGGTGAAAAGCACTGTTAAAATTCGATATATTAAATAATAGGCTAGTGGTAAACCAGCTATAATAATTCCTAAAAGTGCAAAAGTTTCTCTAAAAATAAAATCGATTGGATGATGCCTTGTGCCTGAAGTTACATCTACATGCCTATCACTATGATGTACTGTGTGAAAACGCCACATTACAGGTATTTTGTGCAGCATAAAATGCACTACATACTGAGACATAAAATCTAAAATCATGATTGCTAAAATAATTTCTACCCAAACAGGAAAATCTACCAGATTTAATAAGCCAAAATTATTAGTATCTAACCACAAGAATATACCAACTGTTATTAATCCAAAAATTACATTAATTAAAATGGTAGAACCCAACAAAACAAAGTTGGTTTTAGCATGTTTCCATTTGTTGTATTTGTGTTTTTTTAGAGGATAAATACCCTCTAAAATCCAAAAAACAGACAAACAACCTACAATCCAAATTAGTTTTTGTACGCTAGTTAGGTTCTCAAAAAAAGTAACAATTGCATCCATGTATTTGATAATTAATCTCATAAAACTAAGAAAAACTTTAACAAGTTGTTAAAAATCATTCGTTTTTTAACAGTTACCTTTGTCTGTTTTTTAAATATATACATATGCCTCGTTGGTTAATTCCACTAATAGTTATACTTATTTTAATAGTTGCAGTAGAGTTTTATACTTTTCAAGCTTTTAAAAGTATTTCAAAAAACAAGTGGTTTCGTTTTTCGTTTTTAGCAATAAGTATAGTTGTTTATGTAAACTTTTTAATCACCTTACTTACTTACGATAGAGGTAATGGACAAACTCCACAGTTTCAAATGGCAATGGGTTTAATGTTAACTTTTGCTATACCAAAATTGGTAGTCATTATTTTTCTTTTTGGAGAAGATGTGTATAGGTGGATTATAAAGTTAATTTCTGCATTTTCTAGTGGAGAAACACAGCAAATACCAAGCAGAAGGAAATTTATATCTCAATTAGCTTTAGGCATTGCAGCTCTTCCTTTTGTGTCTTTTATTTATGGTATAATTCAAGGAAAATACAATTACAAAGTAGTCAAATATCAACTTACTTTTAAAGATTTACCAGCTGCTTTTGATGGATATACGATTACACAAATTTCTGATATACATTCAGGAAGTTTTACCAATAGAGAAAAGATTTCTTATGGTGTTGATTTGATTAACGAACAAAAATCAGATATTATGTTATTTACGGGTGATATTGTAAATAACAAAGCTGATGAAATGGATGATTGGATTGATGTTTTTGATAAACTTGAAGCAAAAGATGGTAAATATTCCATTTTAGGAAATCATGATTATGGAGATTATATGGATTGGGAAAACCCCCAAGATAAAATTGATAATTTTCAAAAGGTAAAAGACATTCACAAAAAAATAGGTTTTGATTTGTTGTTAGATGAACATAGATATATTGAAAAAAATGAGGAAAAAATTGCTCTTTTAGGAGTAGAAAATTGGGGGAAAGGTTTTAATCAAGCAGGAGATTTACAAAAAGCTTCTTCAGGCATCCAAAAAAATGATTTTAAAATATTAATGAGTCATGATCCTAGTCATTGGCAAGAAAAAGTAAAAAAAGACGATTTTAATTATCATTTAACGTTAAGTGGTCATACACATGGTTTACAAATGGGAATTGAAATACCTGGGTTTTTAAAATGGAGTCCATCACAATACGTATATAAGCAATGGGCAGGTTTGTATGAAGAATATGGTCGTTTTATTAACGTAAATAGAGGTTTTGGTTATCATGCATTTCCTGGTAGAGTTGGTATTTGGCCAGAAATTACAGTTATAGAATTGAAAAAAGCTTGATAATCAGCTTATTTAATAAGATTTATTATATTTGTAATACATATAATTGCAAATTTGAACATTTTTTCCCCCTAAAAAAATAGTGTTATGACAAAATTTGGAGAGTTAATTAGCGTTGAAAAGCCTGTTTTAATAGATTTCTATACAGATTGGGATGATGTAGATAATAGTATAGACACCTTAAGAGATGTGGCTGCAGCTTTAGGAGATAGAGCAAAAGTAATTAAGATAGATATTAAAAAGAATGAAACTTTAGCAGATGCTTTGCGCGTTAAAGGAAACCCAACTTTTATGATTTATAAAAATGGCGAAATGAAATGGCGTCAAACAGGTTTTCAAGATGCAAATACCTTAATTGGTTTGGTTCAGCAATACGTTTAATTTTCTTAAAAACGATTCATAAAAAAACCGCAAACTTTTTAAAGTTTGCGGTTTTTTGTTTACTCTGTGTCTTGAGGCATAATATGCTGAAAGAGGTTTAAGGTTTTATTAAACTCATCTTGCAGCTCTTTTATAAACTCCTCATCTGTGTCATATTGTGAAACTTGATCTATAATACCTCTGTATAAATATCTAAAAGTAATATCGAATTCTTCAAATATAATATCAAAGTCTTCTGATGAAAATGTACTAAACCACACTAGCTTTTCTTTAAATAAACGGATTAAATCTTCAGCAGCAGTTCTGGCTTTTTCAACTTCACCTAATTTATAATACATCTCAGGATAATCCATAGATAAACTATAATGATCAAAATCTTCAATAGGCATTTTTTCTAATGATAAATCTAAAACTTCTATAGCTTTTAAAGTATCACCTTCTTTAGCAAAAGCTTTAGATAAACGCATTAAGCTATTTCTTAAAGAAATAGCATTTCTTTTGGTTTGTTCATCTAAATAAATTTCACCATTATTTATATTTCTCCAATCCCATTTTTGTACATTTTTATACATTTTTTCTGGGTCTATTCTACCAATGTCAAATAGTGTAAGTTCTCTTACCAACTGCCCTTCTTGATTGTATACTTTGGTTGGCGTTTTTATTGGCACCAACTTAAAGGCTACACCATCTAATTGTAAATAATCTTTAAGCCAAAGATATTCACTATCTGTATTCGAACCACCAGTAAAATATATAGGACGTTCCCAATTAAAATTGTTTAAAATGTCTAACATTAAAATGGTATTTTTGGCTATAGCTCTATCTATTGTAATGTCTATATAAGGCACTATTTTGTCTGCATCTTTTTGAGCAACAATACCATTTTTTAATACATTTTCTTTGTTTACAGGAATACGAATTTTATTTGTTGGTAATATTTTTTCAGGATTACCATCATCATCTAAATCGTAAAAAGTTCTTTTGCTATCACTTCTTATCCATTTCATAAAATTGTCTAATTCTAAAACAGAATCTTTTAATTGAGGAAATAATTCTTGGAAGTAATAAGCAACGTCTAATGTGCCATATTTATACTCATCATGTGTTAATTGAGAAGGAATTGGATCTGCTTTATAAGTTTTTCTCTTCATTTGGTCTATATACCAATCTGTTTGAAAAAGGCTTGTATTTATAAGTTTAACATCAGTTCTTATGCCTTCTACTTCTTGCATATACCAAAGTGGAAATGTATCATTATCTCCAATAGTAAACATTATTGCGTTTGGATCTGTACTTTCTAAATAGGCTTGTGCATTTAAACGAGTGGTAAATCTGTTAGATCTATCATGATCGTCCCAATTTTGGAAAGCCATGAGTGTAGGTACTGCCAATAAACAAACGATTGTTGTTATATAAGCTATTCTTTTTCTTGTACCAAAATGTTTTAGATACTCATACAGAGCCAATACTCCAAAACCTATCCAAATTGCAAAAATATAAAAACTACCTACAACAGCATAGTCTCTTTCTCTTGGTTCAAAAGGTTTAGGGTTTGTGTAGAAAATAATTGCAAAACCTGTAAAAGCAAAGAATAAAAAGAGTGTAAAAAAGTTCTTCTTATCCCATTTAATATTAAAAAGCAAACCAATAATTCCTAATAGAAGAGGAAGGAAAAAGTAAGTATTTCTTCCTTTATTCAATAAAGCTTGCCAAGGCAACATTTTTTGAGAACCTAGTCTTGCTTCATCAATAAAATCAATTCCACTTAACCAATTACCATTAAAAATATCTAATTGTCCTTGAATATCATTTTGACGACCTACAAAATTCCACATAAAATAACGCCCATACATATACCCAAATTGATAACTCATCATAAATTTGATGTTTTCTGCAAAAGTTGGTCTTCTTTGGCTGTTCTCAGGAATGCCTGCAATGGCTTTATACTTTTTCTCTGATGCAGGATTTACCATTCTTGGAATAAAACCTTTATGCTTATCAGAATAGTTAGGCAATACATCTTTGTAAACATTTACAATTACATATTTACCATCTTTTTTCTCGTATTTTGGTTTATCATCTCTTGTAGGATTACTTCTGTTTCTTTCATCACTATACTTATTTGAGTAATAAGTATCGTAAAAAACATTAGCATCTCCATATTGTTCACGCTCATAATAGGCTAATAACTCACGAGCACTTGATGGGTTATTTTCGTTGATAGTTGTATTTGCATTTGCTCTAATTGGTAACATCATCCAAGAAGAAAAACCAATCATAATAAATAAAAGCGAGAGAATTAAAGTGTTTACCGTTAATTTATTTTTCTTTCGGGTGTATTTTAATCCGAAGTAAAAAAGTGCAATTAATACAACAGCAGCAATTATACTTCCAGAATTATAAGGTAAACCAACAGAGTTTATAAAGAATAATTCAGATGCACTAAAGAATTTTAAAGTAAAAGGGAAAATAAATTTGAATACAAGTACTAAAACTAAAACAGAAAAAATTGTAGCAATAATAGATGTTTTGATGTTAATGTTTTTATACGTTTTAAAGAAATACAACATTACAATTGCAGGTATAACTAGTAAGGATAGTATATGCACCCCAAAAGATAAACCTACTATAAAACTGATTAAAACCAGCCATTTATTACCTCTAGGTGATCCTATTTCGCTTTCCCATTTTAAACCTAGCCAAAATAAAATTGCCATTAGAAATGATGACATTGCATATACTTCGCCTTCTACAGCACTAAACCAAAAACTATCAGAAAAAGTATAGGTTAACGCACCTACAATACCACTTCCTAAAACTGCTATTCTTTTACCTTTTGATATATTACCTGTTTTGGCAGCTAGTTTTAGGGCTAAATTAGTAATAGTCCAAAACATAAATAAAATAGTAAATGCACTAGCTAAAGCAGACATAAAATTAACCATTTTAGCTATTTCAGAAACATCTGTAGTAAACATTGCAAAAAATGCTCCAAGCATTTGAAACAATGGTGCTCCTGGAGGGTGGCCTACTTCTAATTTTACAGAGGTAGCAATGTATTCTCCAACATCCCAAGCACTTACTGTTGGTTCTAAAGTTAAACTATAAGTAATTAATGCAATTGCGAAAGTAACCCACCCTAAGATGATGTTCCATTTATTAAATTTTTCTAACGTCATTTTGTGCGTAATAATATGTGAGCGAATTTACTAATAAATATGAATAAAAGAAGGTTCTTGAACTTTTTCTAACACTAGTTTTCCTCATAAAACTTTGTTAAATACAAAATTTATTAAAAAATGTTTGTGAATTTAAAACTTTAATTTAAATTTGCACCCTCAATTAAGCAATTGGCCCATGGTGTAATTGGTAACACACCGGTTTTTGGTACCGACATTCAAGGTTCGAGTCCTTGTGGGCCAACAAAAATCCCTTTTAAACGATAATGTTTAGAAGGGATTCTTTTTTGTACACTTATTTTAAGCTTTTCTACAAAAAAGATTTAAAGTTAATTATATCAACAATTGTAATTAAAGAAAAGCTTTTTTTTAAATTAAAATTAATCAAACGCACCATTTAATCTTTAAATCTAAACTTTTGTGCTTAGATAAAGGTGACTTAAATTTTCTTTGAAAGAGTTATTATTTGTTAACTTTGTTGTCCACATTATTATTTGAATGGATAGTTTATAAAAATAATATAGCATCTTATTCTAAATAAAACCACAGTGAATTTTATTTCCTCTTAAATTACTTAGTATGAAATATACTGTTAACCAAGAAAATTCACTTCAAAAAAAAATGGTTTTTTTTAAAAGTTATAAGGTAAATTAACAATTATACTTTTAACCTTTTTTAAAAGAAATTTAAAATAAAAAACCTCAAATGACAGCACAAGTCTTAGTATATGAAATAAGAAGCGCAGCATCAAAAAATGCAGAAAAACTTTTTAGTCATAATGATAAATACTTTTATTGGAACGAAGGAAAATTTAAAAACCTTTCTTTAGATGATTATGTTTTTATTATTAATAAAGCTAGTGGATGGGTTTTATTTACAAAACCTAATATTCAAGAGATAGAAACAAATACCCAGCAAGGAGATACGCTTTTTAAAGATAATATTGATGGAAATTGGAGTTCCATTGCTCGATTTGAAATCTTAGAAATACTAAAAATACCAGAAAATTGGGAATGGCACTCATTAAAAAACATTGAAGCAAAATGTATATATGCCAATAATACAGATTTAGTTGATGAAAAAAAAGTACTACTCAGTATCAATGAACTTAAAACGTTAAGCAATAAAGTATCTATCAACAAAATACTTGATGTATGTAAGTCAAATATTGAAAAGAAAATATCTGAAGTTGATTCTAGTAATTTAACTTCTACTTCTTTGAACATTAAAGGCTATTTAGAACATATAGAACAGTACATAGAACAAAAAGGATTTAATTTTAAAAAAAGTGAAATCATTAATTTTTATCTATCATTAAAAACGAAACCTTTTGTAATTTTAGCAGGAATATCTGGTACTGGTAAAACACAACTTCCAAGACTTTTTGCAGAAGCAATTGGTATGAGCAAAGAGCAAGTAATTCAAATTCCTGTAAGACCAGATTGGACAGACGCTTCAGATTTAATTGGTTACACCTCTTTAAAAGGAGATTTTATTTCTAAACCACTTACAGAAGCCATAATAAAAGCAAAAAAAAATATTTCTAAGCCTCATTTCTTTATTCTTGATGAAATGAATTTAGCTAGAGTAGAGCATTATTTTGCAGATTTTTTAAGTATTGTAGAAACACGATTTAGAACGAAAACTAATGAAGTTAAAACCGATTTTTTACTTCTAAAAAATCAATTAAAAGAAGCCAATAACGCGTATTTATTTGATAACATTTATTGGCCAGAAAACCTATATTTAATAGGAACTGTAAATATGGATGAAACCACATATCCATTTTCTAGAAAAGTTCTTGATAGAGCCAATTCTATTGAAATGAATACAGTAGAATTAGATTGGATTGATAAAGATAAACAAGAACAAAAAGTTGATAAACTTACAGATTTTACAAATGCCAATTTAAAAAGTGAATATATAGCAAGTGTAGAACTCACAGAAACAGACAAACAACTTGTAGAGGAGGCACTAGAAATGTTAAAAAAGATAAATAAAATACTTAAAATTGATAATCTACATTTTGCATATAGAGTTAGAGATGAGGTAATTTTTTATGTACTTTATGCAAAAAAAGAGCAATTATTAAAACAAGAAATTGCTATCGATTTTCAAATAATGCAAAAAATTTTACCTAGAGTTCATGGTAGTTCTAACCGAACTCAAAAAGTAATTATTAGCTTAATAAACTTACTTGCTAATGAAGATATAGCAACTTCATATCCAGATTTAGAATATCTAGAAAAAAATAAAAAATCAATACTTAAAAACTCCAATTATCCAAAATCCACAGAAAAGTTACTATTCATGTTAGAACGTTTTGATGAAGATAGATTTACTTCTTTTTGGGTATGATAAATAATCAAACTAAAAAATATAGTTATGCTATAAAAAATCACGGAACTTTTGATGTGATTACATCAAAATATAAAAAGTTACAAGATTCTGATATAGTAATAAAAAACTTTAAACTAAACATTTTAGGGCAAACACAGTCTGTTAAAAGTTCAGAAAAATTTTATGTATTCGATTGGCAAAATGTTTCTTTTACAGCTATTTTAAACCCTACAAATCATCAAAAAGAATACACACTTTGGCTTGATAATAAACTTATAGTTTCTTCCCAAAAACTGAATAAACAATTACGTTCATTAAGAGTTCTTGAAACAGAATTATCTTTCAAAGGAGCTTTAGGAAAACATGAAATAAAAATTTTATCTCCTAATGATGAAGTGATTTTAGAGCTTTCTTTTGAGGTGTTTCCTAAAAATATACATTATAAGAATGATTATAAACTGTTACAAAATGATTGTTATAGAATTGTAAATAATCTAAGTTATGAGTTATTATCAAGCTTCTACAAAAAATTAAAAAACAAACCTGGAGGTTTTACTTCTAATTCGAGTTGGTGGTTTATTTTAGATGCATTATTTGACGATTTGATAAAAAGTTTGGAGCTTATTCAACGAAACCCTAAACATGATATAATTACTGATGAAGAAGTAAAGCAAATAGATAAAGTAAGAAAGTCATCATCAAAAAATAAAGTGTGGCTTACCAAAAACACACAGCATATTTCTAACAATAGAGAAGCTGGTATTGAATTGATTCCTGGCCAATTTTTTTCTCATGGGTTAACATTAAAAAAAAAGATAAGCTATGATAATTATGAAAATAGGTTTGTAAAATACATAGTCAATCAAATCATTGCTAGATTAACAGCCTTAAAAAAAGATTTGCATAAAAATAGCGTATCTAACAATGAAAAAGTAGTTCGAAAAATAACAACTTACACAGGTAGATTACACAGTATTTTAAATAAAATACCATTTATAAAAGTGGGTAATTTTGAAAAAGAAATCTACTTTTCGTCAACCTTAACCAAAGCTGCTGGATACAAAGATTTATTACAAATCAATGCTTTACTAGAAAACGGCTTTGAGATTTTAAAAGATGATTTTTTGCGTTTAAACTATAAAAAAATTGATAATCTCTATGTTTTTTGGTGTTTTATTAAAGTCTTTGACATTATTAATAGTGCTTCTAGTTTTAAAGTAAAAAACCAAAATATTTTAGGTTTACATAATGGAAAAATTAAAGTTAATCTAAACCTTAATAATGTTATCACTATACATTTAACAAGTAAAGAACATAAAGAAATTTCCTTAAAGTGTTATCAAGAAAATTCTATGATAAAAATTGAGTTTTCTAGTAAGAAAGAAATTTATCCTTTGTTTCATTTTTATCCTAATTACCAAATTACAAACCATAACAATTCCAATGAGTTTTCTAATGATTTAGAAAATTCATTAATGCTATTTAAAGAGAAAATTCAACAAGTTGAATTCAAAAATCAGATAGTTCTATATCCTCTAAATGAAAATAATACGAATTCTCAAAATTTAAAAAAAGAAAACACTAACATTAAAGACTTTCCACTATTTCCAACAAATTCAGGGGTATTAGAAAATTATGTAAGAAATAGTATTGGTGATGAAACTGCTGATAATAAAATTCAAGAATTTGTTGAAATGCAGTATCAGCAATTTGTAGGAGAAAAAGAAACTTTTGATAAAGGAGTGTTAATTGGGCGTTTAAAAAAAGATGCACTTAAAAAGCGTTCGACTTATTTAAAGAAGAAAAACAGGTATTACTTTCCTTTTGTAAAAAGCAGAACCAGTCGCATTTATAATGTTTCTTATTTACTGCTTACCAAACCAGAAAGTACCAAATCACTATTAAAAAAAGTAAAAAGTTGGGAAATATTAAACAAAAAAGAGCTTGAAAATGATGGTGTAAGTTGGAAATTAAATTCAGAGCATTACCTTGTATTTAATTTAGAAAATGAAACAGAAGAAATAGATACCAAAAATGAAATCCCGATTTTTAGTTTTAGATATACTACTTTACGAGGCTTGTCTTTATTTAAAAACCAACAAGAAAATAATGCTTTGTATGTTGCAAATGAATCTTCCTATTTACTATATAAATTTTTACTAAAAAAGAATATTGAATTTACAATTAGTTGGTCTACAGATGAAAAAGATTTTACCTGTGTTGAGTTTAAACTTTCTAACGGTTTAAAATTAACGTGTTCTAATCGTTTTCCTTATCAACATTATATTGTTAAAAATGAATTAAAATCTTTAACCTCTCTTATAGATGATTTTTCTTAATTAATATCTTGTATCATAATTTAAGCGAGCTTTTTTAGATTATTAGAATTGTTGCTTTTTTATTTGTTTTTAAACAATTTTAAATCGATACAGTTATCTTAAAAAGCAAATCAGCAAAAAACATATTTTGTTGAGTATTAAATTTGTGTAGAGAATATTAACTATAAAAAAATCTAAGATGAAAGTACAAGCATATTTAGCATTTGATGGAAACTGTCATGAAGCATTAAACTTTTATGGAGAATTATTTAATGCAGATATTAAAAACAAAGAAACTTACGAAGATAAAAAAATGGATGTTCCTTTAAATTACAGAAAAAAATTGCAACATGCAGAATTAAAAGGTAAAGGCATTCACTTAATGGGCTATGATGCTGCTCCAGATACACCTTTAAATGTGGGAAATAACATCAGTATAAGTGTAGATTTAACTGATAAAGATGAAGCAGAAGACGTTTTCAATAATTTATCACAAAAAGGAATTACACATCATAGTTTTAGAGAACGAGACTGGGGTTATTTTGGAAGATGCACAGATAAATACGGAATTAGTTGGATGGTGAATTGCAACTGTTAAAAAACTAATAAACTAAATAAATGGATTGTAGGGAACTGCAATCCATTTTTTATCTTTACTAAAATCTACACTTTGAAGTTTATAAAGTTTACAAAAAAAGGTATTTATTGCATTCCAGGTAAATTCTATTTAGATCCATGGTTTCCTGTAGATTATGCTATTATTTCTCATGGTCATGCAGATCATGCAAGATGGGGTAACAAGCATTATTTATGTCATAATGATTCTAAAGCTATTCTAAAACACAGAATTGGCCAAGATATTTCTATTGAAAGTATGGGTTATAATGAGCCTAAAATGATAAATGGAGTTCAAGTTTCCTTTTATCCTGCAGGTCATATTATTGGTTCTGCACAAATACGTTTAGAATATAAAGGATATGTAATTGTTTTTTCTGGCGATTATAAAACGCAACCCGATTTTATTTCTGTGCCTTTTGAACCTGTAAAATGTAACGAATTTATAACTGAAAGTACTTTTGGTTTGCCTATTTATAAATGGAAAAGCGAATTAGATTTACAAGCTGAACTTCAAAATTGGGTATTACAAAATCAACAGAATAATAGAACTAGTGTTTTTATAGGATACAGCCTAGGTAAAGCTCAAAGAATTATGAAATTGATAGAAGGTGTAGATGATATTTTTGTGCATTCTGCTATTAATAACCTAAACAACGCCATTTCTAATTCAGGAATTAACATACCAGATACTAAATTAATAACATCAGATTTCAATAAAAAAGAGATTCAAAACAAAATTGTAATTCTACCACCAGCATTATTAGGTTCTAAACTATTAAAACGAATTCCAAATGCAGCAACTGCTATTTGTTCTGGATGGATGCATATTCGTGGAAACAGAAGGTGGAAAGGTGTAGATGCAGGTTTTGCTGTAAGCGATCATGCAGATTGGGATGGTTTGCTAGAAGCTGTAAAAGCTACAGAAGCAGAAAAAGTATATGTAACTCATGGTTCTCAAGCTGTTTTTTCTAAATATTTAAATGAAATTGGTATAGAAGCTCACGAACTAAAAACAGAATATGGAGAAGATGAATTAGCAAAACAAGACACTTTAAAAACCGAAACTGTTTAGCTATGAAAGACTTTTCTAACCTTATAAGTGCTATTGAAATCACTAATAAAACTAATGCTAAAATTGAGGCATTAGTAAATTATTTTAAAGTAGCTCCAGACAAAGATAAATTGTGGCTAATTGCATTGTTTACAGGTAAAAGACCAAGCAGACCTGTAAAATCGAATTTAATGAAAGGTTGGGTGATGGAAATTACGCAACTTCCTGAATGGCTTTTCTTAGAAAGCTATTCTTCTGTTGGTGATTTAGGTGAAACTATTGCTTTGCTTTTGCCAAATCCAGAACATGAAATTGAAAAACCATTACATGTTTGGATTGATGAACTCATCAACTTAAAATCAAAAACAGATGAAGAAAAGAAAGCATATGTTTTAAAAGCTTGGAATGGTTTAAAAGCGCAAGAACGTTTAATTTTTAATAAACTAATTGGTGGTAGTTTTAGAATAGGCGTTTCTAAAAAAACACTAGTAAATGCATTATCTAAATTATCAGGTATAGATGCAAATCAATTAATGCATAGTATTATTGGTAATTGGACTCCAGACACCATTATTTTTGATGAATTGTTGAATGGAGAACACATTAATTACGATAATTCTAAACCTTATCCTTTCTGTTTAGCTTATGCTTTAGAAAAAGATTTAAAAGATTTAGGTGATGAAAAAGACTGGCAAGTAGAATATAAATGGGATGGAATTCGTGGTCAAATTATTAAAAGAGAAGAAGAGGTTTTTATTTGGTCTAGAGGAGAGGAGTTGGTTACACAACAATTCCCAGAAATTCTAGAAGCAGTTTCTAAATTGGAAGGAAGTTTTGTAATTGATGGAGAAATACTAGCCATAAAAGACAGTGCAGTATTGCTTTTTAATGATTTACAAAAACGTTTAAATCGTAAAAATGTTACTAAAAAATTACTAGAAGAAGTACCTGTTGGTTTATATATTTATGATATCCTAGAATTAGATGATGTTGATTTACGACAAGAATCAATGGAGCAAAGAAGAAAAAAGTTAGAAGAACTTTTTACAAAGAATACAAATGATATTTTAAAATTATCAGAAATCATTGATTTCAAAAATTGGAACGAATTAGATGAGTTGAGAAACGCAGCAAGAAGTTTTAATTCTGAAGGTTTAATGTTAAAAAAGAAATCTTCTAGTTATCATGTAGGTCGTAAAAAAGGTGATTGGTGGAAATGGAAAGTAGATCCCTTAACCATAGATGCAGTAATGATTTACGCGCAAAAAGGAAGTGGAAGAAGAAGTTCTAAATACACAGATTATACGTTTGCAGTTCAAAATGATGATAAATTAGTAACTGTAGCAAAAGCATATTCAGGTTTAACAGATAAAGAAATTACAGAAATTTCTAGATGGGTAAATAAAAATGCCATCGAAAAATTTGGACCAGTTAGTACAGTAAAACCAGAATTGATTTTCGAAATTGCTTTTGAAGGTATTGCATATAGCAAACGCCATAAAAGTGGAGTTGCATTGCGCTTTCCAAGAATGAAACGTTGGCGAAAAGACAAAACTGTAAAAGATATAGATACTATAGAAAGTGTAAGAGCATTAATTGAAGCAAACTAAAAATTAAAAACCAAACTTGAGCAACTTTAAACAAACCCAGGGTTACCAAATCATTCAAAGTTGGATGGAAGAAAAAGGTCATGAACCTTTTAGTTTTCAGTCGCAAACTTGGGAACGTTATCATAATAATTTTAGTGGAATGGTTGTAGCACCAACAGGTTTTGGAAAAACATTTTCTGTTTTTTTAGGTGTTGTTATCGATTATTTAAATCAGCCAAATAAATATAAAAAAGGATTAAAATTAATATGGATTAGCCCTTTAAGATCTTTAGCCAAAGATTTGGCAAAAGCCATGAATGATGTGATAGAAGAAATAGGTTTAGATTGGGCTGTTGAGGTTAGAAATGGAGATACACCAACTAAAGATAGAAGACGTCAAGAGCGTTTAATGCCAGACGTTTTATTGACGACACCAGAAACCTTACACCTATTATTTTCTCAGAAAAAAAACTCAAGATGGTTTAAAAATGTAAGCTGTATTGCTGTTGATGAGTGGCATGAATTGTTAGGTTCAAAACGTGGTGTTTTAACAGAAATAGCAATTGCCAGAATAAGAAATTTATCATCAACATTAAGAATTTGGGGAATCTCTGCAACCATTGGTAATTTAGAAGAAGCCAAAGACGTTTTAATTCCTTATGAGGTTAAAACCACTATGATTCGTGCTAAAGAAAAGAAGAAAATCAAAATTACTTCTTTATTGCCAGATCAAGTTGAAGAATTGTCTTGGGCAGGTCATTTAGGTAAACAAATGAGCTCAAAAATAATTCCTATTATTTATGAAAATACCACAACTTTAATTTTTACAAATACAAGGAATCAAAGTGAACTTTGGTATCAAATAATTATTAATGAAGAGCCAGATTTAATTGGTCAAATAGCCATACATCATGGTTCTATAGATAAAGTGCAACGTAATTGGATTGAAGAAGCAATATCTCAAGGATTGTTAAAAGCTGTAGTTTGTACATCATCTTTAGATTTAGGTGTCGATTTTAAACCTGTAGATTGTGTAATACAAATTGGTTCTGCAAAGGGTATTGCACGTTTTATGCAAAGAGCAGGTAGAAGTGGACATTCGCCTTTTGAAACTTCAAAAATGTATGCAGTTCCTACACATTCTTTACAATTAATAGAAGTTGCAGCTGTAAAAGAAGCTGTAAAACAAAATGAAATTGAAGCAAGGCAACCTTACGTTTTAACCTATGATATATTAGTCCAATTTTTGGTAACTCTGGCAGTTGGTGAAGGTTTTAAACCAGAAGAAACTTATCAATTTATAAAAGAAATACATGCTTTTCATTATTTAACCAAAGAAGAGTTTGATTGGTGTATACATTTTATAACTCAAGGAGGAAATACCTTAAAAAGTTACGAAGAATTTCATAAAGTGGTACTTGAAGATGATGGCTTTTACAGAGTAAAAAGTAGAAGAATTGCCATGAATCACAGAATGAATATTGGAGTGATTGTAAGTGAAGTGATGCTTTTTGTAAAATTCTTTTCTGGGGGATATATAGGTATGGTTGAAGAGTATTTTATCTCAAAACTAAAAAAAGGGGATGCTTTTGTTTTAGGAGGTAAAGTTGTGGAAATTCAACAAATAAAAGACATGACAGTTTTAGTGAAAAGAAGCAAAAAGAAAAAAGCAATTACTCCAAGTTGGTTGGGTGGAAGATTACCTTTAACCTCTGGATTAACCCATTTTTTACGTTTAAAACTAAGTGATGCTCTTACTCCAAACAATAGAGAAAAAGAACTAAAATTTTTACATCCTTTATTAAAGAGACAAGAAGCAAATTCTCACATTCCAAGACATGATGAATTTTTAATAGAAATGATTGAAACCAAAGAGGGGTTTCATTTGTTTGCCTATCCTTTTGAGGGCAGATTGGTGCACGAAATTATGGCTTCTTTAATTGCATATAGAATTAGTCAAATTAAAAAGTTAACGTTTACAATTGCCATGAACGATTATGGTTTTGAGTTATTAAGCGATCAAGAAATTCCGTTAACAGAAGAAAATATGAATGCCATTTTTTCTAAAGAAAACTTAATTAAAGATGTTACAGCAAGTATAAATGCAAGTGAAATGGCTTCACGTAAATTTAGAGATATTGCAGTTGTTGCAGGGTTAGTCATACAAACACAACCAGGAAAACGTAAAACAAATAAGAGCTTACAATCATCATCTGGTTTAATTTTCAGAGTTTTAAATGATTATGAGCCTTCTAATTTATTATTGAAACAGGCTTATAATGAGGTTTTTGATTATGAGTTAGAAAAAGTACGTTTACAAGCTGCTTTTCAGCGTATTTCTAACAGTAAAATTATTTTGAAAAAAGCACGTAATTTTACACCTTTGAGCTTTCCTTTAAAAGTAGATAGCTTAAGAGGCACAATGAGTAATGAAGATTTAAGTAAACGTATAGAGCGTATACAAAAGCAGGCTTTAAAATGATGCAGAACATTTCGATTATTTCTAAAACAATACCATGTAATGATGAGGTTTTAGAGTTAACCAATCAACGTGTTATTTATTGGAAAACCCAAAAAAGTTTAATTTTAAGTGATTTGCATATTGGTAAATCTGCACATTTTCAAAAAAGCGGAATTCCTATTCCTAAAAATGTTTTAACCACAGATTTAGAACGATTAAAACAACTTATTGTACACTTTAATGCCAAAAACTTAATTATTGTTGGTGATTTGTTTCATGCAGGATATAATTCAGATTTAGATGAATTTAAAACTTGGCTAACACAATTTTCTAATTTATCTATACAATTAATTAAAGGAAATCATGATCGGTTTTCTAACTCGATTTATGATCAATTCAATATTGAAGTTTTTAAGAAAGAATATTTCTTAAATTGTCTAAAATTTGTGCATGATTTTGAACAGCCTACCAACGATTTCTTTACAATTTCCGGACATACACATCCAGGAGTTTTTATAAAAGGAAAAGGTAAGCAACGCATAAAATTACCATGTTTTCAGGTTACAAAAGATCAATTAATTTTACCTGCATTTAGTTTGTTTACAGGTTTAAATACTAGAAGTGCGCCTAAAAATTGTAAGAATTATTGTTTTACCAACGATGGTATTTTCGAAATATAAGATCTATGAAATTTTTTGATTTTTTTAACCAAGAGCCAATTCCTCTCAGAATTATTTATGCTATAACTTTTGTATTGTTTTGGTATTACAGCTATTGCTTTTTTACAGATACTCCATTAGTTTATAAATACATTCCAATGATTATGAACTGTGGAATTCTTCTTTTGATTTTTAGAAAAATGAATTTTAATGTAAAAGATAGAAAGTAAATTATTGCATTAAAAACGCTTTCAAATCACTATAAGAACTTATTTTTAAAGCTACCTTTTCTTTGTCAATCACTTTTTTAATTTGATTAGGTATTTCAACTTTAACAGGTAACGTACTTTCTACAACATCTAAAAATTTAACAGGATGTGCAGTTTCTAGAAACACTCCAATTTCATTTTCTTTCAAACCATATTTTTCTAAACCTAAAAAACCTACAGCTCCATGAGGATCTGAAACATAGCCAGAAATATCATAAATATCTTGCATTTTTTCTCGAGTTTCATCATCAGAAAAAGAATAAGAAGAAAATGAATTTTTTAAAGTTTGTAAATCATTATTAAATAACTCTCTAATTCTAATAAAGTTACTAGGATTACCAACATCCATAGCATTAGAAATGGTTGCCTTAGATGCTTTTGGTTCGTAAATTCCACTTTCTAAATAGTTAGGTACAGTATCATTAACATTGGTAGAAGCCACAAAATGTTTGACGGGTAAACCTAATTTTTGAGCCATAATTCCTGCACAGATATTTCCAAAATTTCCACTTGGTACAGAAAAAACAATGTCTTTCTTTTTTTGATGAAGCTCTTTATAGGCAAAGAAAAAATAGAACATTTGAGGTAACCATCTTGCAATATTTATAGAGTTTGCTGAGGTTAGTTTTCTTGCAATTTCATCATCTAAAAACGCTGTTTTTACCATTTCTTGGCAATCGTCAAAAACACCATCAACCTCTAAAGCTGTAATATTTTTGCCAAGAGTTGTTAGTTGTTTTTCTTGAATGTCGCTCACTTTTCCTGAAGGATATAAAATAACCACATTTACGCCTTTTGCGTCTAAAAAACCATTGGCAACAGCACCTCCTGTATCTCCAGAGGTGGCTACTAAAACTGTTACTTCTTCCTTACTATCTTTATTAAAGTATTCTAAACATTGAGCCATAAATTTGGCACCAACATCTTTAAAGGCCATAGTTGGCCCATGAAAAAGCTCAAGAGAAGCAATATTATTAGTGATTTCCACAATTGGAAAATCGAAAGTTAATGTGTTTTTAATTATGTCTTTTAAAATGGCTTCTGGTATTTCATCTCCAACAAATTGTTCAATCACCTTAAATGCGATTTCATGATTTGTGTAATCTGAAATATTTTGAATAAATGCATCATCTAAAGGTGTTATTTTTTCTGGAAAATAGATTCCCCTATCTTTCGCTAAACCTTCTATTACAGCTTTTTTAAAACTTGTTTTGGGCGATTTATGGTGTAAACTATAATATTGCATGTTAGTTTTTCTCTAAAATTTTAATTCCTTCTTCATTGATCTTAGAAGTAAACATTGTAAAATCTACACCTGTGTTTTTATACGCATTTTCAATTGCGTTGCAAACTCTTTTAGCAGTTATATTGCCTTTGCAAAGTGCAAAAATAGTAGGTCCAGAACCAGAAATTCCTGCTCCTAAAGCACCTGAATTTATTGCTGCATTTTTTACATCATCAAAAAACGGTATTAATTTTTTGCGATGAGGTTCTACAATAATATCTTGTAAAGAATTACTAATTAAGTTGTAGTTTTTTGAATATAAACCTGCTACTAAACCACCAACATTAGCCCATTGAGTGATGGCATCTTTTAAATCGATTTTTTCTGGTAAAACCTTTCTAGAATCCTCTGTTCTTACTTCAACTTGAGGATGAATTACAACCAAAGTTAATTTTTTTGGAACAGGTAGTTTTATAATTTCTAAAGGATTATAGCTTCTAACTAAAACAAATCCGCCATAAATTGCGGCTGCAACATTGTCTGCAATTTGTGAACCACAAGCTACTTCTTCACCAAACATTGCGAATTTAACTAGTTCTAATTTAGAGAATTTATTGTCTAACAATTTATTTGTGCCAAAAGCAGCTCCTGCAGCACTTGCTCCAGAGCTACCTAAGCCACTTCCAGGAGCAAAACCTTTATGGATGGTAAGTGCAATTCCAAAATCTGCATTCGCTTCTTTTAACATTTTTTGCACTACAGCACTAGCAACATTATCATTAACATTGTAGGTTAATTTTGCACCAGAAATTTGAGTTATTGTAACACCTTTTTCTGCTGTTTTCGTAAATGTCATTTCATCACCAGCAGTATCTGCAGCAAAGCCTAAAACATCAAATCCACAAGAAACATTGGCAACAGTTGCTGGAGAAAATAATTTTATATATTTCATTAATTTACTTCTATTGTAACTTTATTTGTTAAGGTTTAAAGCTGTTTTTCTTTAATTATTGTAGCTATAGGCTTACTCTGAATTTTACTTTCTAGCCAAGATAAAATATCTAAATACAAAAAAGCTCTTTTTTCATAAGGATGATTCTCGTACACTTTTAATTTGGCGTGTATTTTTTTAAACTCGTTTTTTATTTCACTAGGATAAACATCGCTCAACTCTCTAATTGAGTTTAAAAACACTTTTTGTACGGCTTGTAAATTTTCCATTTTTAATAGGAATTTAAAAGTATCTAAAAATTGCTTTTCTAAATTAGCATCTAAGCCACATTCGTAATGCGCAATCAAATTTAAAACCCTTGCAAAACATTGTAAATCTTCTGCAGAAGATAAGTTTTTAGATTTTATTATTTTTTGTAAATACTCAATACATAACTCGTTTTTACCCATACCAAAATACAAACAAGCAATTTTGTAATATAACATTATAATGTAATGATTATCTAACCTTTGACTGTATTTGTCGAGTTTTTTATTGATGATATTAACAAGGTATTCACCTTCTGAAAATGTGGCTTCCAAAAAATGTAAATGTAACTTGTTCGAGTATAAATATTGGAAAATTAAAAGCTCTGTATTGGTATTTAAAGGAATTATTTTTTTAGAAACGTCTTCTTCAAATGATGCTAATTCTTTTTTAAATACTGCATTTTTTTTAACAAAAAAACATGCTTCTAAAAGATAATTTATCCCTTTTAAGTAAAAAACAGGATGCTGATTAATGTATTTTTTGTTTTCCTTAAAAAGAGCTATCCACTTACTAGCGTATTTATAGCTTTGTAAAAAATCTTGCGTTAAAAAACTGAACCATAAGTGCGATTTATACAACCAAAGTTTTTCTCTAAATCCAAAGCTATCAAAGTCATATTTTGGGAGTTTACTGTAGAAATAAGTGTTTATAAATTCTAACTCTTCATTGTTTTTTACATAACCATTTTGCAATAAATGGCTATACAACTGCAAGGATAAATTTGATAGCTTACTTGCAATTACATTTTGTTGACTAATTTGCTTTGCTTCAGCAGAAAGTTGATTAGCTCTGTTACTTAAACTTCTTGTAATGTATTGTGTTTCAATTACTTTTTCTAATTCTAAAACTTCGTAAGCAATATTCTTTTCTTCGTTTTCTAATGCTAAGTTTTTTGTTTTATCTAATAATTTTAAACTTTGTTTATATAGTCCTTTTTGATATAAAATTGTAGCAAAATCTAACTGCTCTCTAATTTGAATTCTAATATTTTTATGAGCAGGATTTAAACGCAAACTAATTAATATTTGTTTATACAAATGTGCTTTTAAGTTCGATAATTGTTGCTTAGAAACAATGTTACTTTTGATAATTTCTTTTTCATCATAAACTTTTTGCTTCTCTAAAAACTTAAAAAGTGAAAAAAACTTGGCATCAATATTTCCACCTAACCTGCCAATATAAAGGTTAAATTGTCTTTTTTCAGACTTTATTAAAGATTTAATCAGAACAAAAAGTGCATCATTTTGTTGATTATTTGAGGCCATATTTTATTAGAGAATTTTAATGATAATTTGCTTACTTGTAAAAGTAATTATTTTATAGTGATTCAATACTATTTTGTAATTCGTTCAATAAAACTATATTGATAATGAAAATTATTCAATCTCTTTTTTGTTAATAGTAAATGTTCTTTTTAACTATTGGTATTTAGTACTTTAAACTCTATGACTAAAGTTTTTAAACCAGTGTTTATTTTTCGAAATCATTTTCGTATTTAATCAGCTTTTAAAATTAATTTACGTATAATTTTTTGTTACTTTGATTATGATTATTTCTGATTGTTTTGCAATCAAAAAAAGATAGTATTATGAATAATAAATTTACAGAAATACCTGAAATACATAAGATTGACTCACTTTTACATCAAAAAACCTATTTGGTAAATGGTGAATTAAAGGCTTGGAATGGAGATTTTGCAGAAGTTTATTCTACAATTTCATCAACAAAAACTTATGCACCAACTTTATTAGGTACTGTGCCTAATTTAACAGAAAAAGAAGGTTTAGAGGCATTAGATGCTGCTCATAAAGCCTATAATCAAGGGCAAGGTTTATGGCCAACAATGCGTGTTGAAGATAGAATTGAATGCATTGAAGAATTTGCTGAGCAAATGAAAACAAAAAGAGATGCAGTTGTAAAGCTTTTGATGTGGGAAATTGGCAAATCGCTTTCAGATTCAGAAAAAGAATTCGATAGAACCATTGATTATGTTTACGATACCATTGAAGAGTATAAAAAAATGGATCGCAATTTTGCAAAGTTTGAAAAACATAGCAATGTTCATGCACATATTAGAAGAGGCCCTTTAGGAGTTGTTTTGTGTTTAGGACCTTATAATTACCCGCTTAATGAAGCTTTTGCATTGTTGATTCCTGCTTTAATTATGGGAAATACAACAGTTTTTAAACCAGCCAAACATGGAGTTTTATTGCTGTCTCCAATTATAGAAGCATTTCAAAATTCATTTCCAGAAGGTGTTATAAATATCATTTATGGTAGAGGTCGTGTTTTGGCTACACCTATCATGAAATCTGGTAAAGTTGATGTGTTAGCTTTAATAGGAAACAGTACATCAGCAAATGCTATTCAGGCAAATCATCCTTTTAAAAATAGATTGCGTTTGGTTTTGGGTTTAGAAGCTAAAAACCCTGCAATTGTTTTGCCAGATGCAGATTTAGATCTAGCAATTGATGAATGTATTGCTGGTTCAACCTCATTTAATGGCCAAAGATGTACAGCTTTAAAAGTATTGTATGTACATGAGCATATTATTAATAAATTCAATAAAAGATTTGCAGAAAGAGTAGATCAATTACCTTTTGGTAATCCATGGGAAAAAGGAGTAAAATTAACCCCTTTACCTGAGCCAGATAAACCTGCATATATTCAAGATTTAATTGATGACGCTAAAGAAAAAGGAGCAGAAATCATCAACAAAAAAGGAGGAGAAAGGACAGAAAATTATGTTTTTCCTGCAGTTTTATATCCTGTTTCAAAAAACATGAGAGTTTATCAAGAAGAGCAATTTGGGCCTGTAATTCCTATTGTTTCTTTTAGTAATATTCAAGAACCTTTAGATGATATGGCTGCATCAAATTATGGACAGCAAGTAAGTGTTTTTGGTAGTGATGTAAAAACGCTTGCGCCATTAATAGATACGTTGGTTAATTTGGTGTGTAGAGTAAATTTAAATAGTGCTGCTCAAAGAGGACCAGATGTGTACCCTTTTACAGGAAGAAAAGATTCTGCAGTTGGTACTTTAAGCGTTCATGACGCTTTACGTTCTTTTTCAATTAGAACCTTTGTTGCTGCTAAAGATACAGACTATAACAACGCTATTCTGCAAGAGCTTTTAGATAAAAAAATATCCAATTTTATAAGTACAGATTATATTTTGTAGCAAAAAAAAATCCCAAATTTTATTTGGGATTTTTTTAAATATATAATTCATTTTTATTTTCCTAAAGGGATAACTATTAGTCCAGAAAATTTTTGAGAATATTTCATAAGTGCTCTATCAGCTTCTAGTTTAGTTTTATAATTGCCAACCAAAACTTTCCAGTAAGGTTGATTGTAGTCTAGCTTTGTTAAAACATCAGAGAAATTTACTCTAAACTTATTTTCAGCACTCCTAGCTTCTGTTTCATTTCCATAATAAATTTGTATTGTGTAGCCATAACCAAACTCTTTATTAAACGCTCTTTTTTTAGCTATTAATTTTTTAATAGAATCGCTGCTATTATTTGTGTTTTGGCTGTTTGTTACATTTACGCTAAACAGTGTAAATATTAAAACGATGTAAAAAAATATAGTATTTTTCATAAAAAATATTTGTACAAAAATAACGCCTAGTTTTTAATTATATTTAAAATTACCATTATTTAGAATTGTTATAAATTAATGTTTAACAATCTTTTCTCTTTTTTAAATTTAGCAATATGTAGTACTTTTGTGCAACTGTTCAAAAAGTGTTTTTTGAGCTATTTATAAAGATATTAAAAATAGTTTGTAAATATGAAAAGTGTATCGTTACACAGTAAAATAATCAGAGTACTTCTTAAGAGTTTTACAATCATTCTGTTTTTTTCAATCAGTTTATCATCTTATTCGCAAGAAGTAGATGCTGCACGTCAAGCAGAAGGTCGAAAGTTGTTTAAACAACTTTGTGCTTCTTGTCATAAGCTAGATAGAAAATTAGTAGGGCCAGCTTTAGGAGGTGTAGAAGAGCGTAGAGAAAACGAGTGGTTAGTTGCTTGGATTAAAAACAACGCAGAGTTAAGAGCTTCTGGAGATAGAGATGCTATTGCTATTTATGAAGAGTATAATGGTTCTCCAATGACTGCATTTCCTCAGTTAAGTGATGCTCAAATCAATGATATTCTTTATTACACTACAGTTGGTGATCCTGTAAAGGCTCCTGTTGCTGGTGAAGCTGTTGTTGATGCAACTCAAGGAAATGGAAGCGATGCTCCAAAATGGATTATCTACTTTTTAGCTGGTGCTATAATTGTTGCTTTCTTAATGATAGCAAATTTACTAAAGCAAGTTAACGAGTTAAAAGGTAATAAAGGTTCTGGTAAAAAATCGAATTTAAAAAGAGATTTACATGAGCTTTGGGAAGGTGTTAAGGGAAATACGTTTTTACATGTGTTAACAACAATATTTGTATTGTTAATGGGTGCG
Organism: uncultured Polaribacter sp.; assembly: GCA_964565055.1. GTDB lineage: Bacteria > Bacteroidota > Bacteroidia > Flavobacteriales > Flavobacteriaceae > Polaribacter. Next base: position 53,880 of record CAZMDC010000015.1, read on the forward strand.
TATATTGTTTTTGGAACTTTATTTAAAGTTGGTGTGAATGAGGGGTATATGCCTTTACAGCCAATAGCATTCTCTCATAAAATCCACTCAGGTGAAAATAAGATTGAATGTCAATACTGTCATTCATCAGCTAAGCATAGTAAGCATTCAGGAATTCCTTCTGTTAATGTTTGTATGAACTGTCACAAAAATATCGCAGAAGTTGCTGAAGGTACTGTTGTAGAGTGGGATGGAATGACGTATGGAAAGGCAGAGTTAGATAAAGAAATTGCTAAAGTTTATGAGGCAGCAGGATGGGATCCAGATGCATTAGAATATACTGGTAATACTAAGCCTATAAAGTGGATTAGAATTCATAATTTACCAGATTTTGCTTACTTTAACCATTCACAACACGTTACTGTTGGAGGTGTTAAGTGTCAAAAATGTCATGGTCCTGTAGAGGAGTATGATGAGATGCGTCAATTCTCTCCATTAACTATGGGTTGGTGTATTAACTGTCACAGAGAAACAAATGTAGATTTAAAAGGCACTGAGTATTATGATAAAATTCATAAAGAGTTGGCTAAAAAGTACGATGTTGAAAAAGTTACAGTTTCTCAACTTGGTGGTTTAGAGTGTGGTAAGTGTCACTATTAATAAAAAAAGATAGTTTTTGTCTATGTTTTTAATCAGTTCAAAAACTAAAACTAATAACAAAAAGTAAATGGCTTCAAACAAAAAATACTGGAAAAGTGTTGAGGAACTAACAGATAGTTCTATTGTTGAAACGTTAAGTAAAAATGAGTTTGTAGAAGAAATTCCTACAGATAAATTTTTAGGTGATAAACAAACATTAGAGAATAGTTCTACTTCGCGTAGAGATTTCTTAAAGTATGTTGGTTTTACAACTGCTGCTGCTTCATTAGCAGCTTGTGAGGGTCCTGTTAGAAAGTCTATTCCTTATGTTGTTAAACCAAATGATATTATTGCTGGTGTTGCAGATTGGTATGCAACTTCTATGGCTGATGGTTTCGACTTTGCTAATGTTTTAGTAAAAACAAGAGAAGGACGTCCAATACAAATAATGCCAAATAAAGATGCAAATGGAACTACAACTGCAAGAGTACAAGCAGCCATTTTATCTTTATACGATGAAAAATTAAGATTAAAAGAACCTACAAAAGCTGGAGAAGTTATTTCTTGGGCTGATGCAGATCAAGAAATTGGTGCAAAGCTTTTAAGTTTAAGTAATCAAAATAAGCCAGTTGTATTATTAACAGGAACTCTAGCTAGTCCATCAACTGATAAAATTATATCAGAATTTACAACTGCATATCCAAACATAAAGCATGTAGTTTACGATGCTGTTTCAGAAGCTGGAGCAACAGAGGCAATGATGGCTATGTATGGAAAACGTGCTTTGCCAAATTATCATTTAAATAAAGCGAAAACAATCGTTTCTTTTGGAGCAGATTTCTTAGCTGATTTTCATGGTGGTTTTGAAAAGAGTTATGTTGCTGGTAGAAAACCAGAAACTGGTCATATGTCATATCATGTACAGTTTGAAAGTAACATGTCTTTAACTGGTGCAAATGCAGATAAGAGAGTTGTTTTAAAACCTTCAGATCAAGTTTTTGCGTTATTAAACTTGTATAATGAAATTACAGGAAGTAATGTTTCCTCAAAAGCAACTCCTGTTGATGCTGATGTTAAAAAAATGGCATCAGAATTAAAAAAGAACGGTTCTAAATCTGTTGTATTAACAGGTTTGAATGATAAAAATGCACAATTGGTTGCTTTCGCAATTAACGAAGCATTAAATAGTGAGATTATTGATGTAAATAATACATTAAATATCCGTCAAGGAAATGATGCAGAAGTTGCTCAGTTAATCTCAGACATGAAATCTGGGAAAGTTGCTGGGTTATTAACGCACAATGTAGATCCAATGTACACGTTAGCAAATGTTGCTGATTTTACAGAAGGGTTTAGTAAGTTAGAATTATCAGTTGCTTTATCCACTGAAAATAGTGCAACTGCTGATGCTTCTAATTATGCATTACCAACTCCACATTTCTTAGAATCTTGGGGAGATACACAGTTTGATAGTATCACTTATGGTTTAATGCAACCAACTATTCAGCCATTATTTAATACACGTCAATTACAAGACACATTATTAAAATGGTCTGGTAATTCAACAAAATATTACGATTATTTAAAATCTTTTGCTGCTGATTCTATTTTAGAAGGTAGTTCTTGGAATACTGCTTTACATAATGGTTTCTTTACAAGAAGTCTTGGAGAGCAAGATGTTTTTGAAAGCTCAGTATCTTTAGCAGATGCAGCTTCTCAGTTATCAAGTTCAGCAAAAAAAGCTTCAGGTTTTGAATTAAACTTATACACAACTACTGGTTTAGGTGATGGTAAACAAGCAAACAACCCTTGGTTACAAGAATTCCCTGACCCTATTACAAGAGCTTCTTGGGATAATTACCTTACAATGTCTATAGCAGATGCTAAAGAATTAGGTTTTTCTAATCCTGTAAAAGATAATGGAGCTATAAATGGAGATTATGCTAAAATTTCTTTAAACGGAAAAGAAGTTGTTGTGCCAGTAATGGTTCAGCCTGGTCAAGCAAAAGGATCATTTGGTCTAGCTTTAGGTTATGGAAAAACTTTTGGTTTAAAAGAAGAAATGCAAGTTGGTGTTAACGCATATCCTTTTTATGCAAATAATAATAACGTTCAATATGGAGTTGCAATAGAAAAAGTATCAGGAACGCATGAGTTTGCTTGTACACAAGTACAAAAAACAATTGCAGGACGTCATGATATTTTAAAAGTTGCTTCTTTAAAAGAATATAAAAATGTAGATCCTAAAGATCATCACCATGGATGGAACAAACCAGCTTATGTATCTTATGATCATCAAGAAGTAGAAGCAAATACTATTGATTTATGGGATGAGCATAATAGAGACATTGGTCATCACTTTAATTTATCTATAGATTTAACTTCATGTACTGGTTGTGGAGCATGTGTAGTAGCATGTCATGCAGAAAACAATGTTCCTGTTGTTGGTAAAAAAGAAGTTAGAGTTGGTAGAGATATGCACTGGTTGCGTATTGATAGGTATTATTCTTCTACAGTAGAAACTAGAGAAGATGCTAAAGAATTAGGTTTAAGTAGAGGAGAAATGTATGAAGCTTTAGAAACTGAAGCTGAAAACCCAGAAGTTACTTTCCAGCCTATGATGTGTCAGCACTGTAATCACGCACCATGTGAAACAGTTTGTCCAGTAGCAGCAACAACTCATGGTCGTCAAGGACAAAACCAAATGACATATAACAGATGTGTGGGTACAAGATACTGTGCAAACAACTGTCCATATAGAGTTCGTAGATTCAACTGGTTTGAATATGCAAACAATAATGAGTTTGACTTTAACATGAACAACGAATATGGAAAAATGGTATTAAATCCAGATGTTGTTGTACGTGGAAGAGGAGTTATGGAAAAATGTTCTATGTGTATTCAAATGACACAAGCTACCATATTAAAAGCTAAGAAAGAAGGTAGAGCAGTAAATACAGATGAGTTTGAAACAGCTTGTTCATCTGCTTGTACAACTGGTTCATTAGTTTTTGGTGATGTGAACAATAAAGAAGATAAAGTAACAGCTTTAGCTGAAGATAAAAGAGCTTACAATGTATTAGATTACTTACAAACTAAGCCAAACGTTATCTATCAAGTGAAAATAAAAAATACAAACGAAGCGTAATTAAATTTAAGATATAGAATATGTCTCATTACGAAGCACCCATAAGGGAACCTTTAGTATTAGGTGATAAGAGTTATCACGATATTACCGAAGATATTGCGAAACCTATAGAAGGTAAAGCAAACAAAAATTGGTACATGGCATTTTATATTTCTTTAGCAGCAATGCTTTGGGGATTTGGATGTATCTTCTACACAGTTGGAACTGGTATTGGAGTATGGGGATTAAGCAAGAACATTGGATGGGCTTGGGATATCACCAACTTTGTATGGTGGGTAGGTATAGGTCATGCAGGAACATTAATTTCTGCAGTACTATTATTATTCCGTCAAAAATGGAGAATGGCCATAAACCGTTCTGCAGAAGCAATGACAATTTTTGCCGTTTTTCAAGCAGGATTGTTTCCAATTATTCACATGGGTAGACCATGGAATGCCTACTGGGTATTACCACTACCAAATCAATTTGGATCTTTGTGGGTAAACTTTAACTCACCATTATTATGGGATGTTTTTGCAATATCAACATATTTATCTGTATCATTAGTTTTCTGGTGGACAGGTTTATTGCCAGATTTTGCAATGATTAGAGATAGAGCTGTTAAGCCATTCCAAAAGAAAATATATTCATTATTAAGTTTCGGTTGGTCTGGTAGAGCAAAAGATTGGCAACGTTTTGAAGAAGTATCTTTGGTATTAGCAGGTTTAGCTACTCCATTAGTACTTTCTGTACATACAATTGTATCTATGGACTTTGCTACATCTATCAATCCAGGTTGGCACTCAACAATTTTCCCTCCATATTTCGTTGCTGGAGCAATCTTTTCAGGATTTGCAATGGTGCAAACGTTATTAGGAATCATGAGAAAGGTTACTAATATGGAAGAGTATATTACACGTTTACACGTAGAATATATGAACATAGTAATCATCTTAACTGGAGGTATAGTAGCTGTAGCTTATGCAACTGAATTTTTTATTGCTTGGTATACAGGATCTCCTTATGAAAACTATACATATTTATCTGTAGGTGCTGCAACTGGTCCTTATTGGTGGGCATTTTGGTCGCTATTAATATTTAATATTTTTATTCCACAACTATTATGGTTTAAGAAAATTAGAAGAAGTTTTATATGGTCTTTTATCATTTCTATTGCCATAAACATTGGTATGTGGTTTGAGCGTTTTGACATTATTGCAATCGTATTAAGTAAAGGACACTTACCATCAACTTGGTGGCGTTTTGAGCCTACATTTGTAGATGTTGGTATCTTTATTGGTACAATAGGATTTTTCTTTGTATTATTCTTATTATACGCAAGAACTTTCCCAGTAATTGCACAAGCAGAGGTAAAAACTATATTAAAATCTTCTGGAGAATTTTACAAGAAGAGAAGAGCACAAGGTATTCCTACAAAGCCAACAGTTGTTGTTGCTGATAAAGAAATAAAGGAAGTTAACCCTGATAAAAATAAAAAAGAATAATTATATGGAATCATCAAAAGTTATTCACGCATTTTATAATGATGATGAAGTTTTGTTAGATGCAGTTAAAGCTGTAAAAGCAGAACACCATCACATAGAAGAAGTTTTTTGTCCATTTCCAGTTCATGGTTTAGATAAAGCAATGGGATTAGCTCCTACAAAGTTAGCTATAACAGCTTTCTTTTATGGAATTACAGGTTTGTCTTTCGCAATTTGGATGACAAATTATATGATGATAGAAGATTGGCCACAAGATATTGGAGGTAAACCTAGTTTTTCTTGGTTTGAAAACATGCCTGCTTTTGTACCAATTATGTTTGAATTAACAGTATTTTTTGCAGCACACTTAATGGTTATTACTTTTTACATGAGAAGTAGAATATGGCCATTTAAAAAAGCAGAAAACCCTGATCCAAGAACTACAGATGATCATTTTTTAATGGAAATTCCTGTAAATAATAATGAAGAAGCTTTAACTTCTTTATTAACTAAAACAGGAGCTGTAGAAATTAACATAGTAGATAAGCACTAATAAAAATATAATGAAAAGTTTAAAACTAATTATTGCTTTAATAATCTTTGCAAGTATTACTTCTTGTAACGATAAGAGAACACCTAAGGTAGAATACATGCCAGATATGTATGAATCTATTCCTTATGATACAGACGATGCAGATGGTTTAAATGGAGAGCCTGTAAACAGTAAACCTGTTGCTGGAACAATTCCAAGAGGTGGTCATCCAGCTTATGATATTCCAGATACTGCAGAAGGATATGAGAAAGCAAAAGCTGAGATAACAAACCCTATAGAAGCTTCTGAAAAGAACTTAGAAAAAGGTAAGGAATTATATGATATTTACTGTATTTCTTGTCATGGAAAGAAAGGCGATGGTAATGGTTACTTATCTCAAGCAGAAAAGTTTGAAGGAATTCCAAGTTATGCAGATAGAGATATAAATGCAGGTAGTATTTATCACGTAATTATTCATGGTAAAAACTTAATGGGTTCTCACTCTGGTCAATTAACTTATAAAGAACGTTGGCAAATAATTCATTACGTAGAGCAATTACGTGTAGATTTATTAAAATAATTACAAAAAGATAGAATACGAAAGATATGTATCAATTCTCAGGTAAATTAAAAACACTCTCTATTATACTAACAGTTGTTGGTTTAATAGGAATTGGATGGAGTTTCTTTACAGTACCAAGTACAATTGAAGAAGCTAAGGAAATTATGGCAAAGCAGTCTGCACATGGTGATGCTCATGGAACTTCTCATGAAGAAAATCATGAAAGTGATGCTGCTCATACAGAAAGTCATGATGCTGAAAACGCAGCTCATGGTGATGCTCATCATAATGAAGATTCATCTGAATCACATAGTTCAGATTCTACAGAAGTAGAAAATCATTCTAATGAATTAACAGACAATGATCACGTGAGTAGTTCAGGTAGTCATACATCAGATTCTAACGTAGATAAAGAAATGAGTGCACATGGTGCGCATAATGATGATTCTCATGCTGAGCATGCTTTACATCAAATGCAAAACAAACCTTGGTCTGCTCTTTATGTTTCTTTATTCTTCTTTTTAGGAATATCATTATTAGTATTAGCATTTTATGCAGCTCAAAGAGTAGCACAATCAGGTTGGTCTATTGTTCTTTTTAGAGTGATGGAAGCAATATCAGCTAATTTAGTGCCAACATCAATTATTATGTTAGTGGTAATTGTTTTATCTGCAATGCATATGAATCATATTTTCCCATGGATGACAGAAGGAACCTTTGACCCTTCAAGTCCTAACTATGATGCAATTGTAGATGGTAAATCTTGGTGGATTAATCTTCCAGGTTGGACAATTAGAGGTGTTGTTTACTTATTAATATGGAATGCTTATAGATGGTTTATCAGAAGAAATTCTATTGCAGAAGATACTGCAAATGATGGTAATAAAACGTACAAGAAAAACTATAATGCATCAGTTATATTCTTATTCTTATTCATGATTACAGAATCTATGATGTCTTGGGATTGGATTATGGGGTTAGATCCTCACTGGTTCTCAACATTATTTGGTTGGTATGTATTAGCAAGTTTATTAGTGAGTGCTTTAACAGTAATTGCATTTGTAACAATTTACTTAAGATCTAAAAACGCATTACCAGGTGTAAATGATAGTCATATTCACGATTTAGCGAAATTCATGTTTGGTTTCTCTGTATTCTGGACGTACTTATGGTTCGCACAATTTATGTTAATTTGGTATGCAGATATTCCTGAAGAAACAACTTATTTTGTTGCAAGATTTAATGAATACAAGTTACCATTTTTAGCAATGGTTGTAATGAATTTTGTTTTCCCAATCTTATTATTAATTAATAGTGATTACAAAAGTATTCCTTGGTTTGTAGTAATTGGAGGTATTGTAATCTTAGGAGGACATTATATAGACATTTTCGTAATGATTATGCCAGCTACAGTTGGTCCATTTTGGTCATTTGGTATTGCTGAGTTAAGCGCACTTTTATTCTTTTTAGGAATATTTATTTACACTGTATTTAGTGCCTTTGCTAAAGCAAACCCAATTCCTAAAGGAAATCCATTCTTAAAAGAGAGTGAGCATTTTCATTACTATAACATAGAACACAGAGGAGAAGGATCTGGAGATCATCATTAATAAATTAAGAATTAAATAATTAAGAAAAGATATATATGCTAGCTCTATTTTATATTTTTATAGGTGTTGCAATAGGTGTAAGTTTTTGGCAAATAACAAGAATTCTAAACTTTAGAACTTCTATTGCTAATGATGCAGATAATGCTAAGCAAGGTAAATATGCCATCTATTTTATGGTGTTTTTATATGCAATGATGATTTATTGCTTAATTGCTATGAATGTGGTGATGTTACCAGAATCTGCTTCTGTAGAAGGAGAACATGACGATAGATTATTCAACATTACATTTTGGTTAATTGGTATCGTACAGTTTGCTATGCAGTTTATTATTTTCTACTTCACTTACAAGTATAGAGGTAATAAAGAAAGAAAGGCAAAATTCTATGCAGATAGCCATAAATTAGAAGCAATTTGGACTATAGCGCCAGCTATAGTACTTGTAGTACTAATAGGTTATGGTCTATGGCAATGGAATAACGTTATGGATTTATCTGATGAAGACGCCATTGTTATAGAAGTATATTCTCAACAATTTAGATGGGATGCACGTTATGCAGGAGACGATAAAACTTTAGGTTTAGGTAATGTAAACTTCATTGAAGGTCTTAACACAATGGGTGTAGACATGTCAGATAAAAACAGTCAAGACGATATCCAAGTTACTGAATTGTATTTACCAAAAGGAAGAAAAGTTCATTTTAAATTCAGATCACAAGACGTTTTACACTCAGCATACATGCCACATTTTAGAGCACAAATGAATTGCGTGCCAGGGATGGTTACTGAGTTTGGTTTTACGCCAAAGTATACTACAGAAGAAATGAGACAACAACCTGAAGTTATTGAGAAAACAAGAGGGATTAACAAAATAAGACAAGAAAAAGGAGAGGATCCTTACGAATTTGACTACCTATTACTGTGTAATAAGATATGTGGTGCATCACACTACAATATGCAGATGAAGATTACTGTCGTAGAGCAGGAGGAATATGATAAATGGATTGCAGAGCAACCTACATTAGCACAAGTTTTAAACAAGTAAAAATTACTACAAATTAAGGGAAGATTATGTCAGAACATCATCACAAAGAAACGTTTGTAACAAAATACATCTTTAGTCAAGATCATAAAATGATTGCAAAACAATTCCTAGTAACAGGGATGTTTATGGGAATCATAGGTGTATTTATGTCTATGCTTTTTAGATTACAATTAGCATGGCCAGAGAAATCATTTTCAATAATTGAAGCATTCTTAGGACCACATCAAGTAGATGGGGTAATGAATCCGGATATTTATTTAGCATTAGTAACAATTCATGGTACTATAATGGTATTTTTTGTATTAACTGCCGGTTTAAGTGGTACTTTTTCAAATCTGTTAATTCCATTACAAATTGGAGCAAGAGATATGGCTTCTGGTTTCATGAATATGTTATCTTACTGGTTATTTTTTATCTCAAGTACAATAATGGTAATTTCATTATTTGTTACTTCAGGACCAGCATCAGCAGGTTGGACAATTTATCCACCATTAAGTGCTTTACCACAGGCAATACCAGGTTCTGGAGCAGGAATGACACTTTGGTTAGTATCAATGGCAATTTTCATTGCATCCTCATTAATAGGATCTTTAAACTATATTGTAACGGTATTAAATCTTAGAACAAAAGGAATGAAAATGACAAGATTGCCATTAACAATTTGGGCATTCTTTATTACAGCAATTATTGGTGTAGTTTCTTTCCCAGTTTTATTATCAGCAGCTTTATTATTAGTTTTTGATAGAAGCTTTGGAACATCATTCTATTTATCAGATATCTTTATTTCTGGAGAAGTTTTACATTATCAAGGTGGATCACCAGTATTATTTGAACACTTATTTTGGTTCTTAGGTCACCCAGAAGTATATATTGTATTATTACCAGCATTAGGTATTACATCAGAAATTATATCAACAAACTCAAGAAAACCAATTTTTGGATATAGAGCAATGGTAATGTCAATTATGGCAATTGCATTTTTATCTACAATTGTATGGGGTCACCACATGTTTATTTCAGGAATGAACCCATTCTTAGGATCTGTATTTACATTTACAACGTTATTAATTGCAATTCCATCTGCAGTAAAAGCATTCAACTATGTAACTACATTATGGAAAGGTAATTTACAA
>CAZMDC010000016.1:0-54781 GCA_964565055.1 uncultured Polaribacter sp.
CGATTTAATGAAGTTTAGAAACTTTGGTAAAAAATCATTAACAGAACTAGAAGAGTTAGTAAATGTTAAAGGATTAAGTTTCGGAATGGATTTAACAAAATATAAATTAGATAGAGATTAACCTTTCATAATTTGCTCCTCAAAATGGGTAGATGCAAGATGAAAGCATAAACAAACGTCAAAATGAGACACGGAAAAAAACACAATCACTTAGGTAGAAAAACAGCGCACAGAAAAGCGATGTTAGCTAATATGGCTTGTTCTTTAATAGAGCACAAACGTATTAATACTACAGTAGCAAAAGCAAAAGCATTAAGAGTTTTTGTTGAGCCATTAATTACAAAGTCAAAGTCAGATACAACTCACAATAGACGTCTTGTATTTTCTACATTAAGAGATAAATACGCTGTTACAGAATTGTTTAGAGAAATTTCTGTAAAAGTAGCAGATAGACCAGGAGGTTATGTTCGTATTATTAAACTAGGAAATCGTCAAGGTGATAACGCTCCTATGGCTATGGTTGAGTTAGTAGATTACAACGAACTTTATAACCCTAAAGGAAATAAAGCTAAAAAATCTACACGTAGAAGTAGAAGAGGAAGTTCTAAGAAAACAGAAACTACTCAAACAGAAACAACTACAACTGAGGATAAATCAGAAGCATAAAAAATGAAAATTTTTTAAATCATATAAAGGGATAAGCGTTTACGTTTATCCCTTTTTTAATGTCAATAAAATCTAATAACTCTTTTACACTACAAAAGTCTATTATCCGTACTTTTGTAAAACCTATTACTCAATTGAGTAAATTTAATTATCAGAGAAAATAAAATGAAATATCAAACAAGAAAAAAAGCCTTAGTATTACTAGCAGACGGAACCATATTTTACGGTAAATCTGTAGGAATTGAAGGTACAGCTACAGGAGAAATTTGTTTTAATACTGGAATGACTGGTTATCAAGAAATCTTTACAGATCCATCTTACTTTGGTCAATTAATGGTAACTACAAATGCACATATTGGTAATTATGGCGTTAATGATCAAGAAGTAGAATCTGATGGTATCAAAATCTCAGGTTTAATTTGTAGAAATTTTAGTTTTACACATTCAAGAGTAGATTCTAATGGTAATTTAAAAGATTATTTTACAAAAAATAATTTAGTGGCTATTTCAGATGTAGATACAAGAGCGCTAGTTTCTTATATAAGAGATAATGGTGCCATGAATGCCATCATATCTACAAATGTTGAGGATATTGACGATCTTAAAAAACAACTATCTGAAGTACCAAGCATGGAAGGTTTAGAACTAGCTTCTAGAGTTTCTACAACAGAGCCATATTTTGTTGGAGATGAAAATGCAGAAATAAAAATTTCAGCCCTAGATATTGGAATTAAAAAGAATATATTAAGAAATTTAGCAAAGAGAGGCGCTTATATTAAAGTATTTCCATATAACGCTTCTTTCGAAGATTTATCATCATTTAATCCTAATGGATATTTTATTTCAAATGGTCCTGGAGATCCAGAACCACTAACAGACGCTATAAAGCTTGCCAAAGAAATCATTAAAAGAAATTTACCATTATTTGGTATTTGTCTTGGTCATCAAATTATTGCGTTAGCAAACGGAATATCTACTTATAAAATGCATAATGGTCATAGAGGGATTAATCATCCTGTAAAAAACTTACTAACAGGAAAAGGAGAAATAACCTCTCAAAACCATGGTTTTGCAATTAATAGAGAAGAAACAGAGGCAAACAATAATGTAGAAATTACACATGTACATTTAAATGATCATACAGTAGCTGGTATTAGAATGAAGAATAAAAATGTTTTTTCTGTACAATACCACCCAGAAGCTAGTCCAGGACCTAATGATGCAGTATACTTATTTGACCAATTTATTAGCAATATTAATGCATCAGAAACTGTTTCATCGTAACTTTTTGGTTACTTATCGAAATTAGCCCTTTTTAAGTCTTTTCAATTAGGATTTAGTATTATTTATACTATCTTTGAGGCGTGATGTAAAAATCACATTTCTTTTTCATAGCAATTTTCCCACTCAATTTATTGAGTGGTTTTTTTTATTTATATCAGTAAACGTTTTCGTAATTATTTTATTTCAAAGTATTAAATACCTTACACATTTTGTAAATTAGCTGAGAAATTGAAAACTAAATTAATTTAATAAAATATACAATGAGTATTATTATAAACGTTCATGCACGTCAAATTTTTGATTCTAGAGGAAACCCAACAGTAGAAGTAGATGTTACTACAGAAAATGGAATTGTAGGTAGAGCTGCAGTGCCATCTGGAGCTTCTACAGGAGAACATGAAGCTGTAGAACTAAGAGATGGTGGTAAAGATTACATGGGTAAAGGAGTTTTAAAAGCTGTTGAGAATGTGAATAATGCTCTTGCAGAAGAACTTATTGGAGTTTCGGTTTTTGAACAAAATGCTATAGATAAATTAATGATAGATTTAGATGGTACTCCAAATAAATCTACTTTAGGAGCTAATGCAATATTAGGTGTTTCTCTTGCTGCAGCAAAAGCTGCTGCAAATGAACTAGGAATGCCACTGTATAGATATGTAGGTGGTGTATCAGCAAATACTCTACCAGTTCCAATGATGAATATTATTAATGGAGGTTCTCATTCAGATGCACCAATTGCATTTCAAGAATTTATGGTGATGCCAGTAAAAGCTAAAAACTTTTCAGAAGCTATGAAAATGGGTTCTGAAATATTTCATCACTTAAAGAAAGTTTTACATGACAGAAATTTATCAACAGCAGTGGGTGATGAAGGTGGTTTTGCACCAACTTTAGAAGGTACAGAAGATGCTTTAGATACAATTGAATTAGCAGTAAAAAACGCTGGTTATTCTTTTGGTGATGAGATTATGATTGCTCTAGATTGTGCAGCAGCTGAATTTTATGTTGATGGAGCTTACGATTATACAAAATTTGAAGGTAGCAAAGGAAAGGTAAGAACAAGCCAAGAACAAGCAGATTATTTAGCAGAATTAGCTGCTAATTACCCAATTATATCTATAGAAGATGGTATGGATGAAAACGACTGGGAAGGCTGGAAATATTTAACAGAAAAAATCGGAGATAAAGTACAATTGGTTGGAGATGATTTATTTGTAACAAACGTAGAAAGATTATCAAGAGGAATTAAAAACGGAATTGCAAATTCAATTCTAATTAAGGTAAATCAAATTGGTACTTTAACAGAAACTATTGCAGCAGTAAATATGGCAAAAAACGCTGGCTATACTTCTGTAATGTCTCATAGATCTGGAGAAACAGAAGACAATACAATAGCAGATTTAGCTGTTGCTTTAAACTGTGGTCAAATTAAAACAGGCTCTGCTTCACGCTCAGATAGAATGGCAAAATACAATCAGTTATTAAGAATTGAAGAAGCATTAGCAGAAACTGCTTTTTTTCCGCAAGAAAGAGCTTTTAAAATATAATTTTAACTCAGATAAATAGTTTAAAAAACCTTCTCAAATAGAGAAGGTTTTTCTGCTTTATTAAAGAATTGTTAAATATGATTCATTTATGTTTTCATATTAAAAATCTATCATCTACAGCTTTTAAAATCTGTTAAAATTTGGTATCTTCGCGAGAGGTATAAAATATAACAAAAACATCATAAATGTCAGATATAGCTAGATTGGAAATTGATGGAAATTCTTATGAATTTCCTGTAATTAAAGGAACAGAAAATGAGGTTGCAATCGATATTAAGCAATTAAGAGGAGCAACTAATGGAGTGATTACTATTGATCCTGGTTTTAAAAATACAGGTTCTTGTGAAAGTGCCATTACATTTTTAGATGGTGAAAAAGGTATTTTAAGATACAGAGGTTATGCAATTGAAGAATTGGCTGAAAAAGCAGATTTTTTAGAAGTCGCTTATGCATTAATTTTTGGGAATTTACCAACAAAAGAACAATTAGAAAAATTTCATACAGATATTAAGTCTAAATCTGTAGTAGATGATGATGTTAAAAAAATTATAGACGCTTTTCCAAAGACAGCTCACCCAATGGGTATTTTGTCTTCTTTAACAAGTGCATTAACTGCATTTAATCCTTCATCTGTAAATGTAAATTCAGATGAGGATATGTACAATGCTATTGTTAAAATTATGGGTAAATTTCCTGTTTTAGTAGCTTGGACAATGCGTAAAAAACAAGGTTTACCATTAAATTACGGTTCTAAATCTTTAGGATATGTAGAAAATATCATGAAAATGATGTTCGAGCAGCCTAATGAAGAGTATGTAATGAATCCTATTGTAAAAAATGCTTTAGATAAACTATTGATTTTACATGCAGATCATGAGCAAAACTGTTCAACATCAACTGTAAGAATTGTAGGTTCTTCTCATGCAGGTTTATTTGCTTCTTTAGCAGCAGGTATTTCTGCACTTTGGGGTCCTTTACATGGTGGTGCAAACCAAGCTGTTTTAGAAATGTTAGAGGCTATTAAAGAAGATGGTGGAGATACAAAAAAATATATGGCTAAAGCAAAAGATAAAAATGATCCTTTTAGATTAATGGGCTTTGGACATAGAGTTTATAAAAACTTTGATCCAAGAGCAAAAATCATTAAAAAAGCTGCAGACGAAGTATTAGCAGATTTAGGTGTAAATGATCCAATTCTTGAAATAGCTAAAGGTCTAGAGCAAGAAGCTTTAAACGATCCTTACTTTGTTGATAGAAAATTATATCCAAATGTAGATTTCTACTCAGGTATTATTTACAGAGCTTTAGATATTCCTGTAGAAATGTTTACAGTAATGTTTGCTATGGGGCGCTTACCAGGTTGGATTGCTCAATGGAAAGAAATGAGACAAAAACAAGAACCAATTGGTAGACCTCGTCAAATATACACAGGAGAAAATTTAAGATCTTTTGTGAGTATTGAGAATAGATAAAAAATATTATTTTTACTAAAAGTAAAGCTTCATTTATTATGAAGCTTTTTTTATAAACTGTGTTTTATGTTGCACCTTAACATTAAAGATGAAACGTCTAAGTTAAAAGCTGTTATTTTAGGAACAGCAAAAAGTATTGGACCAATTCCAGATCCAAAAGATTGTTATGATCCAAAGAGTTTGAAACATGTTTTAGCAGGTACATACCCAAAAGAAGAGGATATGGTTCTTGAAATTGAAGCTGTTCATGCTGTTTTTAAAAAATATAATGTAGAAGTATTTAGGCCTATAATTTTAGAAGATTATAATCAAATATTTACTAGAGATATTGCTTTTGTTATTGAAGATAAACTAATTAAAGCCAATATTTTACCAGATAGAGATAAAGAGTATATTGCTATACAGCATGTTTTAGATCAAATTAATCCAAATAATATTATTGAACTTCCAGAAGACTGTCATGTAGAAGGAGGTGATGTTATGCCATGGAAAAATTATATTTTTGTAGGCACATATTCTGGTGAAGATTATGCTGATTTTATTACTGCACGTACCAATAAAAAAGCAGTTAATAAGTTAAAAGAATTATTTCCGAATAAAATTGTGAAATCTTTCGAATTGAGAAAACACAATACAAATCCAAAAGAAAATGCCTTGCATTTAGACTGTTGTTTTCAACCAATAGGAAAAAATAAAGCAATAATTCATGAAAATGGTTTTTTAAACAAAGCTGATTTTGATTGGTTAGTTAACTATTTTGGAAAAGAGAATGTTTTTGAAATTACAAAGGATGAAATGTATAGCATGAACAGCAATGTATTTTCAATATCAGAAAAAGTTATTGTTTCAGAGAAAAACTTTACTAGACTTAATAATTGGTTAAGAGATAATGATTTTACAGTAGAAGAAGTTCCTTATGCAGAAATTGCAAAACAAGAAGGTTTATTAAGGTGTTCTACATTACCATTAATAAGAGAATAATCTTTGATAAAAAATAATATTGAAATCTAATACTTCCCAAATGGGTTACAACTTTTAATATTTATATTAAATTGTTAAAAATATTATATGCAGCAAACAACAAATACCATTTTAATGATTCGTCCTGTAAGTTTTAGGATGAATGAACAAACAGCAGTGAATAATTATTATCAAGAAGAAATAGACTTGAAGAATGCTGAAATTAATGCCAAAGCACAATCAGAGTTTGATGATTATGTTGCAAAATTAGAAGCTATTGGAGTAAACGTAGTTGTAGTTTCTGATACCTTAGAAAGTGACACACCAGATTCATTATTCCCAAATAATTGGGTTTCTTTTCACGCTAATGGTAATGTAGCAATTTATCCAATGTTTGCTGAAAACAGAAGATTAGAGAGAAGAGAAGATATTTTTGAGGAGCTAGAAAATAAAGGCTTTTTAATTGAAAATATAATAGATTACACTTCTGCAGAAGAACAAAATATTTTCTTAGAAGGTACTGGAAGTATGATTTTAGATAGAGAAAATAAAAAAGCATACTGTGCACTTTCTCCTAGAGCAGATGAAGAATTATTTATTGAGTTTTGTGAAGATTTTGAATATGCTCCTGTAATATTTACAGCTAATCAAACTGTAAATGGTAATAGAGAAGCTATATATCATACAAATGTTATGATGTGTATTGCAGACACTTTTGCTGTAGTATGTTTGGCATCTATAGATGATAAAAAAGAGCGTAAAAACTTACTAAAGCACTTAAAAGAAGACAATAAAGAAATAATAGATATTACAGAAAATCAAGTTAATAACTTTGCAGGTAATATGTTACAGGTAAAAGGTAAAGATGATGAGCGTTTTTTAATTATGAGTCAATCTGCGTTTGATATTTTAACAGAAAGCCAAGTAAATCGTATTACAAAACATTGTAAAATTATTTCAAGTGATTTAACAACCATAGAAACTTGTGGGGGTGGAAGTGCAAGATGTATGATGGCTGAAGTTTTCTTACCAAAAGTATAAACTTAGATCATTTTTAATGACATTACTGCTTTTAGCATTTGCTCCTGTTTTTGTAATTTTAATTTATATTTACGTAAAAGATAAATTTGAAAAAGAACCAATTGGGTTTTTATTAAAAAACTTTTTGTTAGGGGCAGTTGTAAGTATTTTAATTACAATAGTGCTAAGTTTTGCTGCAAATTTAATCTACCCAATTACAGATCCAGAAAGTGTAATTCAACAGTTTGTAAAAGCATTTTTTATAGTTGCACTAGTAGAGGAATTTTCTAAATACATTATTGTAAAATACTATTCTCAAAACAATACAGAATTTAATGAACCTTTTGATGGTATTGTATATGCTGTTGTAATTTCTATGGGTTTTGCTGCAGTAGAAAATGTGCTATATGTTTTTCAATTTGGAATATCAACAGGAATCTTGAGGGCTTTTACAGCAGTACCAGCTCACGCAACTTTTGGAATTTTAATGGGTTACTTTATGGGAAAAGCAAAGTTTAAAAATAAACGTATAAAATACAACTTATTGGGTTTATTAACGGCTACCATATTTCATGGAGCTTATGATTTCTTTTTGTTCTTAAACTTTATTCCTGGTATAGCTATTGGGGCTTTTATTTCTTTAATTATAGGTATTATACTTTCTAGTAAAGCAATTAAAAAACATCAACTTAACTCACATTTTAAAGTTTAATTATTTTTTTATTTAATACTTTATAATTCGAAAAAGTTACTTTAATAATATAAATTCCTTTTGAGTAACTAGAAATATTAATTTTTGAGTTTTGTTTATCTGTAAAAAAAACTTTTTTACCAAGCATATTAAATATTTCTAAATATTTTATTTGAGTATTTGTTTGAATTGATATAAATTCTGATACAGGGTTAGGAGTTATTTTAAATTCAATAATTTTTTCATTTATTGTATTTAAGGTTTTAGTTCTGTCATCTTTAAATTGATATAATTTCTGGGGTAGATTAATTCCAAAACGATTTACTTTTTCTCTAGATACATAAAACTTCCCATTATCAAAAGTAGTAATTGCTTCTACTTGGCTAAATAGCTCTAATCCGTTTATTAGGTCATGCTTGCTGAATCCATCATTAAAAACATCATCACCTGAAATTTCATTATAAGGAATGTATATTAAAAATGGAATTCCATTAGTGTTATAGCCACAAAGCATGATGTTGTTATTTGTAAAAGAGGCACCTGTAACTAAACCCTCAATATTGGTTGAACTCACTTTTTTAGCATTGTATGTACCTGTGGTTTTGGGTATTTTGTACACATTGGTATTATAGTTAACCCAATTTTTTGTAAAAATCAATAAAGAATCGTCAAAAGAAATTAATGCTTCTGCATCAAAATTATTGGCATTAGGTCTACTAGAAAAATTTGTTTGATCTTCGTAACTAAAGGCAATAATTTCAGCATTAATAACATCACTATTTAAGTAATCTGATTTTAGGATTTTAAGAATTTTCAAATTTGTTCTGTTTCCATTATTGTTGCCAATATCAGCTATATAAATGTAATTTTCATCTTGAGTGATATCCTCCCAATCTGTATTGGTTACATTGTTTATAGCTATTGTTCTTAAAATATTACCATTTACGCTATCTAATTCATATAAACTTGCTGCATTTCCACTATCATTATGTGTAATAATTTTACCATTAAAAAACAATAAACCAGAAGTTTCTTTCACTTCTTCTGGCAAAATAAATTTTTCTTTAAAGTTTGATACTTGACTAAAAACAAAGCAGTTGCTTACTACAAACAATAAGAAAAATATATTTCGCTTAAACATGTTTATTTTTTTAATGCTTCCTCAATAATTTTTCCAGTAGAAGAATTAGGGGCTTCTATTTCTAGTAGATTAGCAATTGTAGGTGCAATATCTATAATTTCATAACGTTTTTTTGACACACCTTTTTCTATTCCATTACCATAAAATAACATAGGTATATGTGTATCATAAGAATAGCCAGAACCATGAGAAGTTCCTGTTTTACCTCCTGTTAAAGTTGCAGGATAAGGCACAATCATAACATCTCCAGATAATTTTTGGTTATACCCATTTTGAAGTGAGTTCATAATACCATCTGCAAAACTACCTGTTTGCAATGTTTTTGCTGCAACAGCTTTGTAAACCCCTTCCAAATTTATAAGTTCTTCAACTAATTTATCAGCTACATCTGTTGTTGTAAAACCTAACTTTTCAATATTTTCTTTATTAAAAAAGAGTTGATAATTAGAGATGTTTTCAACCAAATCTGTTGCATTAAAATATTTTTTTGTGATAGTTTTCACAGTTTCTCTAAACTCATTTGTATTAAAATAGTGAGCAGGTATTTTTAGTGATTGTAAATAACTTGGTACATGAACAGCAGCATGATCTGCCGTTAAAAATAACGTATAATTATCTTTACCAACATTAGTGTCTAAAAATTTAAAAAAGTCTGCTAAATCTTTATCTAACTTTAAATAAGTGTCTTCTAGTTCTATTGAAGCTGGTCCATATTTATGACCTACGTAATCTGTAGATGAAAAACTAACCGCTAAAAAATCTGTATAATCAGATTTTCCTAGACTTTCTCCAATTATAGCTGCCTTTGCAAAATCTACAGTTATTGTATTTCCTTTTGGGATAGTTTTTAGTATGCTGTATTTTCCATTTTTCTCCATTAAGTTAGGAATATCATGAGGAAAAGTAGGCGCTGTTTCACCTTTAAACAAACCTTCAAAAGCATTATTATCAGAAATACTTGCAGTATAAGTTTTAATATCATACAAAGTGTTCCATGGTTTACTTAAATATTCATCAGTTTTTTTAGAATTATTAAATTCTTCAACCCATTTTGGTAACTCGTTCATATAATAAGAACTAGAAATCCACTGGCCTCTTTTACCACCATTAAACCAATATGCAGCATTTGCAGTATGACCAGCAGGTAAAATTGCAGATCTGTCTTTTATAGCAACTCCAATTGTTTTTCCTTTAGAAACTTGGTGTAATTGCAATTGATCTGTTAGTGTTGTTGTAAACATTCTATTTGGTGATTTTTTACCATCTTTTCCATTGTTTCCAACTGTATTGTAATTATCATCATCAACACAATAAATAGATTCTTTTAAGTATTTATCGTACCAATTGTTTGATATTATTCCATGGTTATTTGGAGTGGTTCCTGTATAAATTGATGCATGACCAACTGCAGTATATGTTGGTATTAAATTATAATGAGCATTTTCTAAAGAAAACCCATCATTTAAAAACCTTTTAAACCCATCATCTTGAAATCTATTTGAAAATCGAGTCAAGTAATCATACCTCATTTGATCTACAACAATTCCAATAACTAATTTAGGCTTAGTATTTTTTTTTTCAGTTTTATTGCATGAAAAAAGTATAAGCATGCATATGGTAAAAATGATAGTTTGTCTCATAAAATTTAATTTTTCTAAGTAAAGCAAAAATAATTATTTTTATTTTGAATACCCTATTTATATATTGTCTTAATGTTATTTCTTAATTTAGCTTAAAATTTAATCTATGAACTACATAGAACATATTGGTAAATATTATGTAATGCTTACCCAGGTTTTTAAAAGACCTCAAAAAGGTAGGGTTTTTTACGATGCTTTAATTAAAGAAATAGAAGAATTAGGTGTAAAATCTATGGGGATTATTATGTTTATTTCTTTTTTTATTGGAGGTGTTATTGCCTTACAAACAGCATTAAATTTAGATAGTGCTTTTATACCAAAATCTTTAATTGGTTTTGCTGCAAAAAGATCAATTATATTAGAATTTGCACCAACTTTTTGTTCAATTATTTTGGCTGGTAAAGTTGGTTCATATATAACATCAAGTATAGGAACAATGAGGGTTACAGAGCAAATTGATGCGCTTGAAGTTATGGGAATAAATTCTCTAAATCACTTGGTGTTACCAAAAGTGATTGCTACTGTATTCTTTTATCCTTTTTTAATAACGTTAGGAATGTGTTTGGGGATTTTTGGTGGCTGGTTAGCTGGTGTATTATCAGGGTTGTTTAGTGGAGTAAATTATATAGAAGGTTTACAGACAGATTTTGATCCTTTTTTAATTACATATGCATTAACAAAAACACTAGTTTTTGCTTTCTTAATTGCAACTGTGCCATCTTATCATGGCTATTATGTAAAAGGAGGCTCAATAGCAGTAGGTAAAGCAAGTACACAATCTGTTGTTTGGACTACCATATTAATTGTTATTGCAAATTACTTTTTAACTCAAATGTTACTAACTTAAAAATGATAGAAGTAAAAAATTTAAAAAAAGGTTTTGGTGATGTAGAGGTGCTAAAAGGAATTTCAACAACTTTTCACCCAGGTAAAACAAGCTTAATTATTGGACAAAGTGGTGCAGGAAAAACAGTCTTTTTAAAGTCTTTAATAGGTTTGCATAAACCAGAAAGTGGAACAATATCTTTTGATGGTAGAGTAAATACAAAATTTAGCATTGAAGAACAAAGACAGTGGAGACAAGAAATTGGTATGGTTTTTCAAGGTAGTGCATTATTCGATTCTCAAACTGTAGAAGAAAACGTAATGTTCCCTCTAAAAATGTTTACGAAACAATCTTATTCAGAAATGTTAGAAAGAGTAAATTTTGTTTTAGATAGGGTAAACTTAAGAGATTCTAATGATAGATTTCCAGCAGAATTATCTGGTGGAATGCAAAAAAGAGTGGCTATTGCAAGAGCAATAGTAATGAAACCAAAATATTTATTTTGTGATGAGCCAAACTCTGGTTTAGATCCTCAAACAGCAACAGTAATCGATAATTTAATCCAAGAAATTACAGAAGAGTATCAAATAACTACAGTTATAAATACTCATGATATGAACTCTGTAATGGAAATAGGAGAAAAAATTATTTTTTTAAAAGATGGAAAAAAAGAGTGGGAAGGTAGTAGTGAAGAGATGTTTAAAACTGATAATGAAGCTGTTGTAGGCTTTGTGTATTCTTCCAATTTATTCAAGAAAGTAAGAGAAGCATATTTAAATGAAACTAATTAGTGAAATCGTTTGGTTTTTATAAAATAACTTATATATTTGCACCCGCTTAAAGAAAGCAATGACCTGGTAGCTCAGTTGGTAGAGCATCTCCCTTTTAAGGAGAGGGTCCTGGGTTCGAGCCCCAGCCCGGTCACACAAAAACTCTGCATTAATTTGCAGAGTTTTTCTTTTTTAGATTAATTTCTTTACTTTTGTTTAATTGTTATATTAAATAAATGAACAAATTAGTCTTACTTTTTACTTTACTATGCTTTATGATTTCATCAGAATTTATTGTATTTGATTTCTCTAAACAAAAAAATATTTCTTCTTGGAGAGTAGTAGATGATGTTGTAATGGGTGGAGTTTCAGATGGTAATTTGAAAATAAACAGTAAAGGTAATGGGTTATTCTATGGAAATGTTTCTACAGAAAACAATGGTGGCTTTTCTTCAATAAGATATCAATTTAATAAAATTGATGTAAGTAATTATTCAAAAATAGTTCTAAAATTAAAAGGAGATGGAAATAATTATCAGTTTAGAGTAAAAGACGATTCAAGAAACTATTTTTCATATATAAAAGAGTTTTCTACAACAAAGGAGTGGACTTTAATTGAAATTAACTTGTCAGATATGTATCCAGCATATAGAGGAAGAACCTTAAATAAAAAAAACTTTTCATCTAATAAAATTGAAGAAATTGCTATTTTAATTGGTAATAAAAAAGAGCAATCTTTTCAGTTAGAAATTGATAAGATTTATCTTAAATAACGTTGGTATTCTCAACATCTTTTTTTCGTATCTTTCACACGTTATTATTAAAAAACAATGGAGGAAGATATTCAGAAAAACATAAAGCCACACCCTGAAAAGGAAGAAACTACAAAGAAAAATATTAAAAATGATGCAAAGGGTTTATTTGAAAACATTAGAATATTTTTAAATGAGCTTTTTGACTTTAGAGATGATACAGATCATGAAGCTACTTTAGAAGCTATAAAAGCTGATATACCTTTTAAAGGAGCAACTGCTTGGATTTTAATATTTGCTGTATTTGTAGCCTCTGTAGGGTTAAATGCAAACTCTACTGCAGTTGTTATTGGAGCCATGTTAATCTCTCCTTTAATGGGACCAATTTTAGGTATTGGAATGTCTTTTGCTTTGAATGATATAAACACCTTCAAAAAATCGCTAATGAATTTAGGGATTATGATAGGACTGAGTTTATTCGCTTCTTTTTTATTCTTTTACTTTTTTCCTCTTAGTGAAGATAATTCCGAATTGTTAGGTCGTGTAAGTCCAGATATTCGAGATGTTTTAATTGCATTTTTTGGTGGTTTGGCTTTAATGGTTGCAAGAACTAAAAGAGGTACAGTTGCTTCTGTAATTTTTGGAGTTGCAATAGCAACAGCATTAATGCCTCCTTTATGTACTGCAGGTTATGGTTTAGCAAAAGGTAATTTTCCATACTTTATTGGAGCAATGTATTTGTTTACCATCAATACTATTTTTATTGCTTTGGCAACCTTTTTAGTATTAAAATTATTGCGATTTCCAATGCATAAATACGCAAATGCTGCTAAAAGAAAACGCTACTCTACAATTGCAACAATTATAGGTGTTGCAGTAATGGTTCCAGCAATTTTTACATTTATCAATGTATTTAAAGAAAATAAAATCAATAATCAAATAGAGAGTTTTATTAAAAATGAAGTGAGAAGTAATAATGCTTTAACATTGATAGATTTTGACCCACCTAATCTAGAAGAAAAAGTCTTAAAGCTTAATTTTTTCAATGAAATTACAGATGCTACTTATAATGATTTAAGTAATGAACTTTCAAATAATTTAGCTTATAACAGTTTGAAAGATTGGAATCTGGAAATAAAAGGAAGTGATACCAAAAGTTTTGAAATTATAACAACAGCTTACAAAGAAAAGCGTGAAGAGTTACAAGAAAGTAAAAATATTATTGCAGGATTGCAAAAGCAAATTACTGATTTACAAGAAACTATTTCTAATTTAAATAGTAGAATAGAGCAAGACGCTTTAAATAAAAACCAAGATGCAATAGCTTTTAGCACTATTATAAAAGATGCCAAAATTAGATATATTGATTTAGAAAGCGTTGGTTTTGCAAATCAACTTTCATCTAAAGATTTTATAAAAATTGATACTATTCCTGTTGCAACAATTAAATGGAATAAGAAATTAAATGATAGTATTGTTAAATCAAAAGAAAAGGAATTGAGAGTTTGGTTGCAAAAAGAAATGAAATTAGATACACTTTTTATAAAACGAGAACGTTAAATTTTATGTTTTTTCGTGTAAAATAACTTCTACGTTTTGATTGAATAAATAAACCTTTCGATTAGATAGGTTTAAACATTCAAAACGAGTTCTGCGCTTATTTCCTTTTTTATAAATGGTATTTTTAAAAATAAAGAAATTTCCAAAAGGAATATCAAAAATAAAAACTTTTCCTTTTTCAGCTTTAAATTCTCTGAGAGCTAATGATAAATTCGCATCAGAATCTGTGCTCGCTTTTGGGTTTCTCAAATACTTAGCTAAATGTGGCAGCATTTCATTTGTAAAAATTTCTGGTTGTAAAAAAGGCAACATCAAATGCTGAAAAACCTTTTTCCATTCTTTTCCATGAGGTTGCACTCTACCAAATTTTTGATGTGTAATATGATGTGCTATTTCATGAACCAATGTTAACAAAAACTGATACTTATTTAAATTGTTATTTACAGTAATTTGAAACTTTCCATTTGGTAGCTTTCTAAAATCACCATGTTTTGTTTCACGTTGATTAACAATTTTTAAGCTAAAGTTATTTTGTTCAATCAAGTATTGAACCAATAAAATTGATTTTTCAGGAATGTATTTTGATAAAATTGACATTAAAAATCTGCTGTAAATTTATGGGGTAGAGCTAGAAACTTCTAGCACTTTACCATTGTAAAATTTATTTCCAGATAAAGAAAAATCGTAAATATAATTTGCCATTTCTTCAGCAGTTAAAGGTGCTTGATAATCTGGAAAAGCTTCTGCTAACATTTCTGTTTGTACAGCACCAAGTGCTAAAACATTAAAAGCAATTTGTTGTTCTTTGTATTCTTCAGCTAATAATTCAGATAGTGTAATAACAGCGCCTTTTGCAGAAGAATAAGCAGCTAAACCTGGAAATTTCATGCTTCCTTGTATGCCTCCCATAGAACTTATGGTAACTACGTGACTTCCTTTTTTAAAAAACGGAATTAATTGTTTTGTCAATTCTGCAACCCCAAAAACATTCACTTTATACACCTCAAAAAAATCTTCTGAAGTTAATTCTGTAAAAGGTTTATTTACAAGTTTACCTGCATTATTTATTAGAATATCAACGTGCTCCCATCTTTTATGAATAAAGTCTGTTACTTTTTTAAAATCATTTTGAATTGAAATATCAACAGAAATTGCAGTAATGTTTTTATGATTTAGATCTTTTAGCGGTTTTTCATTACGAGATAAAGCCAAAACTTTATGACCTTTATTTGCAAATAACTTTGCTAATTCAAAACCAATCCCTCTACTTGTACCTGTTATAACTATATTTTTCATTCTAAAATCAAAATTTTTTTCAGCAGCAATCTACTTAAATTTTCATACATTTAAGAATTAAAACTATACTAATGAAAAAAATATTTTTACTTTTTATAGCGTTCATTTTTGCAAATGCTATAGTTGCACAAAACACTTATATTTTATGTGGTAAATTGGTTGATACCAAATCAGGTAAAATTCATAAAGAAAAAACAATTGTTGTAAATAATAATAAGATAATTGATGTTAAGGATGGATATTTTATGCCTAAAAGTGCAACTTTAATTGATTTACGAGATAAAGTAGTAATGCCAGGTTTAATTGATATGCATGTACATTTAGAAATGGAATATGATGACAAAACCAGAATAAGAAAATATATTTTAGATGAAGCTGATGTTGCCTACAACTCTATAAAATTTGCAGAAACTACTTTGTTAAATGGATTTACAACAGTTAGAGATTTAGGTGGTTCAGGAGTTAATATTTCACTTAGAAATGCAATAAACGCTGGTAAATTAAAAGGTCCAAGAGTATTTACAGCAGGTAAATCTTTAGCAACAACTGGTGGTCATGCAGACCCTACAAATGGAAGTAGTAGAAAATTAATAGGTAACCCAGGGCCAAAAGAAGGCGTAGTAAATTCTGTTGATGATGCTAAAAAAGCGGTTAGACAAAGATATAAGAATGGAGCAGACTGTATAAAAATTACAGCAACAGGAGGCGTTTTAAGTGTAGCAAAGTCTGGTGATAATCCACAGTTTACCATAGAAGAAATAAAAGCAATCTGTGACATGGCTAAAGATTATGGAATGCATGTGGCTGCGCATGCTCATGGAGATGAAGGAATGCAGAGAGCAATCATTGGTGGTGTTAAAACAATTGAACATGGGACATATATGAGTGACGAAACCATGGACTTAATGAAACAATACGATGCTTATTTAGTACCTACAATAACTGCAGGAAAAGAGGTTGCAGAGAAAGCTAAAATAGCAGGATTTTATCCAGATATAGTAGTGCCTAAAGCTTTAGCTGTTGGACCTCAAATTCAAGGAACATTTGGTAGAGCTTATAAAAAAGGAGTAGGAATTGCTTTTGGTACAGATGCTGGAGTTTTTAAACATGGTGTAAATGGTAGAGAATTTGGTTTTATGGTAGCAGCTGGTATGCCAGCTATAGAAGCTATACAATCTGCAACTATAACAAATGCCATGTTATTAAAAATGGAAAATGAAATTGGACAAATTCAAAAAGGATTTTTTGCTGATATTATTGCAGTAAATGATGATCCAACTGAAAAAATATCTACTATGGAAAATGTAACTTTTGTAATGAAGGAAGGTGTTGTTTATAAGAATGTTAGCTCTAAATAATAATAAAATATTTAGTCAAAAATTATTTTTTTTGTATATTTGAGATATTGCTAATTTCCCCCAAAAAATTACTTCATAGTTATGAAAAGAAAATATGTAAATATTTTTTGGGTTGTTTTAGGTATAATAATCGTTCTAAACGAATTTATTGTAGGTGAAATAGAATTCAAAGCCATTAGTCAAATTAAACTAAATACTTGGTTGTTAGTAGGTGTCTGGTTGTTTGTTGTAATGCAAAATATTCTTTCTTTTTATATCAAGAAAACAAAACAAGAAAACAAAAGTTAATCAAAAACAATGTTTTGGTAAGCTCCAATTGCAGGGTTTGTTATTCGATTTACGCCTAAAATATCATTGGTAAAAGATGTTGAAATAGCATTGTTAATTGCATCAGAATCAGCACCAATGATAAAATCTTCGTTTTGAGAATTTCTAAAATTAGCAAAACCATTTAGAATAATGTTTTCATAGTTTGGGTTTACAGAAAAATCCATTTCTACATTACCATTAAAAGCGTTTGTGTTATCTGTAAACGAAATCATACAGTTTTGAATGCTATAATTAAAAATACTTCCATCAACTTTATCCAATAAAAATTCAATATTGTTATTTCCATCAAAAATACAATTGATAAAATTCGCAGCATTTAAGTTTCGTGTTTCTACAATTTCTTGACCACTAGCATCATTAAACACAAAGAAATTATTGATTAAAACTGCAGGTAATTGTCGAATTCCATTATTCCAGAAATTTGCAAAAGTACTGTGTGTAAAGTTGTAAGTACCACCCACTGTTGCTGCTAAAGAAGCTTGACCAGCAGCACCAATTACAACATTGTATGCTTCAATATTT
Source organism: uncultured Polaribacter sp. (assembly GCA_964565055.1). Taxonomy (GTDB): domain Bacteria; phylum Bacteroidota; class Bacteroidia; order Flavobacteriales; family Flavobacteriaceae; genus Polaribacter. Next base: position 17,836 of record CAZMDC010000016.1, read on the forward strand.
GTTTCTCTAGCTAAAATTCCATAATTAGAATGGTTGTAAATTTCTGTATTATCAAGCTTTAAAGTAGGAGTAGAGGTTGAGCCAATACTATCTATTAAAATACCTATAACTCCGTTTTTTATTTGAGCGTGAGAAATTTCATTTTCTTTGCTTCCTGCACGCATCCAAATGGTTCCCCATTGACCAGGAATTTTACTAAAACTGTTTTCAAGTCTGTCACCTTCAAAAGTTACTTTTTCTGTTAAAGTTCCATTTACTTTTAAAGTTGCGTTTTTATCAATGATTAATCCAGAGTCGTTATGAAAATAGACTTTTGATCCAGCTTCTATTGTTAATGTTTTATTTGCAGCTACAGCTGCATAGCCATAAATTACAGTAGGTTTACTGTTGGTAAACGTAAGTTCATTATCGTTTAAAAAACGACCTTTTATGGTTGTTGGCTGGCTATTAAAAGATAAGCTATCAATTTTCATACTGATAGGATCTTGATTAGGAAAAATAAAATTAGCATCTTGTACCAAAGTAACCAAGTCTACATCTTGCTGGTTGGTGCCATTATCAAATAAAATCCTGTCTGTATATAAAGGATTGGTTACATTGTTTGCATCAATAGTGGTTTCTACAAATACAAAAATGCTGTCTTTAGCAAGTATGTCAATATCATTAAATTCTTTACCAGGAATACCATCAACATTAAGTCTGTAATTAGATGAAACTCCATTTTCTAGAGCAATTTTTGGGATGGTAATTGCCTTATTACCTCTGTTGTATACTTTTAAATTGTAGGTTGCAGAGCCAATATTCGTAAAAACAGTATCTAAAAAAACAGTGTCTTTAGAAAAGGCTAAACTTCCAAAACTTGGTATGGTAGAAAAATCTTTTCTACAAGAACTCACAGAAACAAGAGCTACGCAAATTAAAAAAGTAACCAAATAACGCATAAATCAATTTTTTATAAAAATAAACTTTTAATTTTTTGATTTATTATTTTTCAACCAATTTGATTTCAAAAAGCTTTCCCCAATTTTTTCCAGTTACAAATAATCGATCATTTTTGGCATCGTAAGCAATACCATTTAATACTTCATCATTTGCTACTAATTTTTGAGTTTTTTTCATCTCACTTTCTAAACCCTTTAAGTTGATTAAGCCTTCTACAACTCCGTTTTCTGGATTTATAATTGCAACCACAGGTTTTTGATAATAATTAGCATACAGTTTTCCATTAATTAATTCAAGTTCATTTAACTCACTTAAAGCTCTGTCATGAGTATAGGTTTGTAATGCTCTTTTTTCTTTAAGCGTTTCTATATCTAAGAACCAAATTTTGTTGGTACCATCAGATTTTATAAGCTCTGTTCCATTGTTGGTTAATCCCCAGCCTTCTTCACTTTTATCATAAGCAAACTCTTTTTCTAGCTTAAATGTATCTAAATCATACACAAAACCTTTTTTGCTTTGCCAGGTTAAAAAGAAGATTTTATTGTTTACAATAGTCATGCCTTCTCCAAAATACTTCTCATCTAAAGCTATTTGTTGTAAAATATCACCAGTTTTTATGTCTACTTTTCTTAAAAATGATTGACCTCTTCTTCCAGTAGTTTCATACAAGAAACCATTGTAAAATTCTAAACCTTGCGTATATGCTTTTGTGTCATGAGGATAAGAATTTACAATTTCGTATCCATAAATAACAGGTTTGTTTTCAGCAAAAACTTCAAAATAATTATTTACTTTTTTTGTTTTTCCTGGATAAAATGCTAATGCAGAAACTTGGTGTTTTCCTAGACCATAATCTGATGTGTTAATTTGTAAAGAATTTTCTGAACCACTAATTTCTTCACCATCAATAAAAAACTGAACCTTATCTAAAGGTTTGTTGTTTTCTTCTTTTAAGGTTATGGTTAAATCGCTGTTTAGTGTGGTTTTATGAGCAACTTCTAATTTTAACTTATAGCTATCATCACAACTAAAAAGTAGTAAAAAAGAAAAAAGAGAAATAAAAAAAACGTTTTTTGTCATTGTTTTTGTTTTGTAAGTCTATAAATGATTTAATTTTATTTGTATAATATCTTAAAGCTTTAAGAACCAATATTGTTAGATAATCAAAGAAAAGTAATTTATTTATTTGTATATTAAAAAATATCGTTAAATTTGCATCCTCAAAATGGTAAATAAACTATTTTGTAATTAGAATAAAACTTTACCAACTTTATTCTGCAAACATAACATTAAAGAATTAAAATATTATAAAATGAAAAAAGGAATTCATCCAGAAAATTATAGAATGGTAGCTTTTAAAGACATGTCTAATGAAGATGTTTTTTTAACACGTTCTACTGTAGACACAAAAGAAACTTTAGAAGTTGATGGTGTTGAGTATCCTTTAGTAAAATTAGAGATTTCTAGAACATCTCACCCATTTTACACTGGTAAATCTAAACTTATTGATGCTGCAGGACGTATTGATAAATTTAAAAACAAATACAAAAAATTCAAGAAGTAATTCTATCAGAATTTTAAGCATAAAAAAAGCTCCAACAATATTGTTGGAGCTTTTTTTGTTTTATACTTCTTTAGGGCGTTTCCTTTCAGGTCAGGCTTTCCATTACAATCTTTTTTTTAGCAATAGTTATTTCTAATTACATATTTTGTTAGTGTTTTTACAGTACTAATGAATCACTTTATAAAAAAAGGATTTTCATTACAATCCTTAACGCAACTAGTTTGCCAACTATTTCACTTTGTAAAGTGAAAGCTTTATTTTTGATCTATATTAAAACTACTTTATGAAGAATTATGATGTTGTAATTATAGGAGGAGGTCCTATAGGAATTGCGTGTGGTTTAGAAGCTCAAAAAAAAGGACTTTCTTATATAATTATCGAAAAAGGACCTATTGTAAATTCCTTGTATAATTATCCAGTAAACATGCAGTTTTTTTCTTCATCAGAAAAATTAGAGGTTGATGATATTCCTTTTATCAGTAAAGCAGCAAAGCCAAGTAGAAGTGAAGCTTTAGAATATTATAGAAGAATTGTTACTTCTAATACATTAGCTATTCAGTTGTTTGAAAAAGTAAAATTAGTTAAAAAAAACAACGATATTTTTACAGTAGAAACCACAAAGGATAACTACCAAGCAAAACACGTTATTGTGGCTACTGGTTTTTATGATATTCCTAAACACTTAGAAGTTCCAGGAGAAGATTTGCCTAAAGTTTCTCATTATTATAAAGAACCTCATTTTTATGCAGGTCAAAAATTAGCCATAGTTGGTGCTAGTAATTCTGCTATTGATGCTGCTTTAGAATGTTATAGAAAAGGAGCAGAAGTTACCTTAATTATTAGAGGATCAGAAGTTGGCCAACGTGTAAAATATTGGGTTCGTCCAGATATTATCAATAGAATTAAAGAAGGCAGTATAAAAGCGTATTATAATAGTAAAGTTGTTTCAATTCAAGAAGATACAATTGATATTAAAACTCCAGATGGTAAACAAACTCTTCCAAACGATTTTGTTTTAGCATTAACTGGCTATCAACCAAATTTTATTTTTTTAGAAAAAATGGGTATTCAGTTGTCTAAAGACGAAACTAAAATACCAAAGTACAATTCAGAAACTATGGAAACTAATGTGAAAGGACTGTATTTAGCAGGCGTTATTTGTGGAGGTATGGAAACGCATAAATGGTTTATAGAAAACTCTAGAATACATGCAAAAATGATTGTTGATGACATTTTAAAAGTATAATTTTCTTTAGTAATGACAGCTAAAAAGACTAAAAAAAACAAGAAACCATGGCCAACAGACAAGGTTATGGAACAAATTTACGATTTGAACCTTTGGGGAAAAGGTACTACTGAATTTTATTCTGGTTTTGGGTCTCACAATCCAGCAATTGTAATACCTTATATAGATGCAGTAGGTGCTTTTTTAATATCGTTAGAAAAACCTGTTACTGTTTTAGATTTGGGTTGTGGTGATTTTAATGTTGGTAAACAACTTTACAACTATACCAAAAAGTATATAGCAGTTGATATTGTACAATCTCTAATTAACTTTAATGAAATTCAATTTAAAGCAGAAAACTTAACTTTTCATTGTTTAGACATTGCAAAAGATGTTTTACCCAAAGCAGATGTGGTGTTGATAAGGCAAGTGCTACAGCATTTATCGAATGCAGAAGTTCAAGCTGTGTTAGATAAGCTAACGAATTACAAGTACGTAATTCTTACAGAGCATTTACCCAAAGGATTATTTACGCCAAACAAAGACATTATTTCAGGACAAGGAATTCGTCTAAAAAAACAAAGCGGATTGGATATTTTAAAAGCACCATTTCATTTTAAAACTTTAGATAAAGAAGAGATTTTATCTATTGATTTGGGTGATAAAAAAGGTGTAGTTGTAACCTCAAAATTTAGGGTATTTTGATATATTTTACTTTAATTTATTTAATTCTTTTAGCTTGAGTTGTAAAAGATAAACCTTGCTGTCCCATAGTTGAAGTCATTATTCCTTCAAATAAAGGTTCTGGACAGTTTTTAGGAATTTTCCATTCAAAAATAAAATTTGACCCTGTTCCTCCTGAGTTATCAATTTCGTCAATAATTATCTCAGTGGTTTCCATTGGTGCTAAAAAAATTGGCTCATCAAAATATTTTCGAACAGATTTTCCATGAGTATCATAATACTCTGCTCTTAGAAGGTAAATTGTATCAATATCACTAGTGTTTCTCATGCTCACCATTGATGTTAAGTCGTGCGTTTTATGCTCTGTATAACTATAGATTTGGGAATAAATTGACAAGTATGATTTTCCATATATAAGAGAGTCAATAGTGCTTATATTAATGCCTCTTTTTGACCAATTTTCTGGATTTGTAGAGCTCACCTCTTTCTTTTCACTGCAGCTAAATAATAAGAGAACTATTATGAATGCTATGTATTTTATCTTCATTTCAATACAGTTTTTTAAAATGTCTAATAATGTATTTTAAACATTTTAAGTTTTATTTGAATAACCTTAGTTAGCTAAGTTCGTGATTTTTAATTTGAAAATCAACAGTATAAATTACTTTATTTAAAAACAAAAAACCACCTAAATTTAAGGTGGCTTTTTTTGTTAAATTATGAGTAAGCTTTGTCTACTACAAGTAATCTTCTATTGGATTGCAAGAACAAATTAAGTTTCTATCTCCATAAGCATCATCTACTCTTCTTACAGTTGGCCAAAACTTATTATCAGCAATGTAATCTAGTGGAAAGGCAGCTTGTTTTCTACTATATGGAAATTTCCATTCATCTGCAGTTACCATTTCTTGAGTATGAGGCGCGTTTTTTAAAGGATTATTTTCATCATCTGTAGAAACAGTTGCAATTTCTTCACGAATGGCAATCATAGCATCACAAAAACGGTCTAATTCTGCTAAACTTTCAGATTCTGTTGGCTCAATCATCATTGTACCATTTACAGGAAAAGAAACTGTTGGAGCGTGAAAGCCATAATCCATTAAACGTTTTGCAATATCAACTACTTCAATTCTATTTTGCTTAAAGTCTCTACAGTCAATAATCATTTCATGAGCTGCACGTCCTTTTTCACCTGTATATAACGTATTGTAATGCCCATCTAAACGTTCTTTAATATAATTTGCGTTTAAAATAGCATTTTTAGTAGAATTTGTTAATCCTCTAAATCCTAACATTGTAATATATCCGTAAGAAATTAAACACGCTAATGCAGAACCCCAAGGAGCTGCAGAAATTCCTGTAATTGCATTTTTACCTCCTACTTTAATAATTGGATTTGTAGGTAAAAAGGGTACTAGCTGTGGAGCAACACAAATTGGGCCAACACCAGGACCTCCTCCTCCATGAGGAATAGCAAAGGTTTTATGTAAATTTAAGTGACAAACATCTGCACCAATGGTTGCAGGGTTTGTTAAGCCTACTTGAGCATTCATGTTTGCACCATCCATATAAACCTGACCTCCATGATCGTGAATCATTTTAGTAATTTCTTGAATTGCGCTTTCAAAAACTCCATGTGTAGATGGATATGTTACCATTAAAGCAGCTAAATTTTCTGAGTGCTTTTCTACTTTTTCACGCAAATCATCAACATCAATATTTCCATTATCAGCAGTTTTGGTAACTACAACTTTCATACCAGCCATAACAGCAGAAGCAGGGTTTGTACCATGTGCAGAGGCAGGGATAATACAAATATTTCTATGAGAATCTCCTCTTGATTGGTGATAAGCTCTAATAGTCATTAAACCAGCAAATTCACCTTGTGCTCCAGAATTTGGTTGTAAAGAAGTGCCTGCAAAACCAGTAATAATATTTAACTGGTGCTCTAACTTCATAATGATTTCTTGATAACCTCTAGCTTGATATAAAGGCACAAATGGATGAATATTACCCCACTGTGGATTGCTCAAAGGCAACATTTCTGAAGCAGCATTCAATTTCATAGTACAAGAGCCCAAAGAAATCATAGAATGATTTAACGCTAAATCTTTACGTTCTAGTTTCTTTATATAACGCATCATGTCTGTTTCAGATTGATACGTGTTAAAAATTTCATTATCTAAAAATGTTGTGTTTCTAGCTACATTATCTGGAATTACCTCAAAATTAGAATGGAAAGGCTCTTGAGTTAGTATTCTAGAAAAACTAGCATAGTTTTCTGCTTCTACAGGATTTGGTCTTTCTTTTAATTGACCAAATAATGTAAATAAATTCATCAAATCTTTTTCTGTAGTAGCTTCATTTATAGAAAGAGAAACCAAATGATCTGAAACATAGTTAAAGTTTACTTTAAAAGATTCTGCAACCGGTTTTAATCGTATTTCTTCAATTTCTATTAGTAGCGTATCAAAATAAGAAGTATTTAACTGTTTAAACCCTGCTTTTTCTAGATAATCTGCAACAAGTTTTGTTTTGTTATGTACAGTATCTGCAATATATTGAATACCACTTTTTCCATGGTAAACTGCATACATACCAGCCATTACAGCTAGTAATACCTGTGCTGTACAAATATTTGATGTTGCTCTTTCACGTTTGATATGTTGTTCTCTAGTTTGTAGTGCCATTCTTAAAGCACGTTTACCATTCATGTCTTTGGTAACACCAATAATTCTACCAGGAATACTTCTTTTATAGGCCTCTTTAGTTGCAAAGAATGCAGCATGAGGTCCTCCATAGCCTAAAGGAATTCCAAAACGCTGTGTTGTACCTACAACAACAGATGCACCAAATTCTCCTGGCGCTTTTAGTTTTACTAAAGATAAAATATCTGCAGCTACAGCTACTTTAATATCATTATCATTTGCTTTTTTTACAAAGTCTTCATAATCAAAAATTTGACCTAATTTCCCTGGATATTGTAAAATAGCTCCAAAATAATCATCAGCAAAATCAAAATCCTCATGATTGCCAACTACTATTTCTATACCAATAGGAGTAGATCTTGTTTGTAAAAGCGATAAAGTTTGAGGTAAAATTTCTTCAGAAACAAAGAATTTATTTGCTCCAGCTTTTTTCTTTGCACGCTCTCTAACATCAAATAGTAAAGCCATTGCTTCTGCAGCAGCTGTACTTTCATCTAATAAAGATGCATTTGCAAGTTCCATACCTGTTAAATCACAAACCATTGTTTGGAAATTTAAAAGTGCTTCTAAACGTCCTTGAGCAATTTCTGCTTGGTAGGGAGTGTATGCAGTATACCAACCTGGGTTTTCTAAAATGTTACGTTGAATTACACTTGGCACAATTGCCTCATGATATCCTAAACCAATATAACTTTTAAAAACCTTATTTTTCTCTGAAAGCTCTTTGATATGAGCTAAATATTCATACTCGCTCATGGCAGGTGCAAGATCTAAATCGCTTTTTAAACGAATATTATCTGGCACTGTTTCATTAATTAATTGTTCTAAACTATCACAATTAATAGCATTTAACATTTTTTCTTGTTCCTTTTTTCTAGGGCCAATGTGTCTTAATTGAAACGAATTTGTGTTCATTAAAATAGAGTTTTGTTTAGATAAATTTCAATCGGTTTCGTTTGCAAAATTTTAATGCAACATCTATCGAATTTTAAAGAAACAAAAATAAGGTTTTTAAGACTTTTATTTTTGATATTATGGTAATAAATAATGTTAATTATTAACCAATTCTGTATCTTATCAACAATAAATTTACTTTTGTAAAATGAAATTTTTTAAAACGATATTCGATTTTTACTTAAACAGTAGTATTCATGTAGCTTTAGCTGTTTTTGCTTTGGTGAAAATTACAGAGTTTTATTGTGACTTGCCTAATAATTCTAACTTAAATTATTTTATTTTTTTTGGTACAATTACAGGGTATAATTTTGTAAAATACGCAGGTGTTGCTAAGTTACATCACAGAAGTTTAACAAGTAGTTTAAAAGTTATTCAGGTTTTTTCTTTTTGCTGTTTTGTGTTAATGTGTTTTTACGCCTATCAATTGCATCTTGCAACACTATTACTTTCTCTGCCTTTTGTTGTGTTAACTTTTTTGTATGCAGTACCTTTTTTAAGTGGATTTGCAAAAAATCTAAGACAAATTAGTTATTTAAAAATATTAATTGTTGCTTTTGTTTGGGCAGGTTTCACAGTAATTATTCCAGTTTTTGATTCTGAACAAACAATAGGTTTAAGTACTTTACTTTTAGCTTTACAACGTTTTATGTTGATTGTAGTTTTGGTGTTACCTTTTGATATTAGAGATGTAAAATACGATGCTATTTCTCTGCAAACTATTCCTAAAAAAATAGGAGTAGATCAAACTAAAAGATTAGGGTTAATGTTACTTATTATTTCATTAATATTAGAATATTTAAATCCTGTAAACACTAGTGTAAAAACACCATTTATGGTTTTCTTTTTTTTAGTTGTTGTGTTTTTAATGCGATCAAAAATAACTCAAAATAAATATTATAGTTCTTTTTGGGTAGAAGCCTTACCACAGTTTTGGTGGTTACTTCTTTTAGGATTTCATAATTTTTAATAGGTTATAAGTATATTCTTTAAATACTATTTAAAATAGTAATCAATTTTAATAGATATCATAAAACTCAACTAATACCCTCGATTTTCTTACTTTAATTTGTAGTTTTACTTACTTAAACTCAATTGAGAATTTAAAAAAATGAGTACAAAAAGAAATTATATTTTCGATTTCGATAGCACTTTAACTCGTGTTGAAGCTTTAGATGTTTTAGCTGAAATAACTTTAGAAAACAACCCTAACAAAGATGAAATTATTCAGGAAATAATAAACATTACTAATTTAGGTATTGATGGAGAAATATCATTTACAGAGTCTTTAGAAAAAAGAATACAATTACTTAATGCTAATAAAGCAGACTTATCACAATTGATAAAAGATTTAGAAAAACAAGTTTCATCATCCATAGAAAGAAATAAAGAATTTTTTGAACGTTATTCAGATGATATTTATGTGATTTCCTGCGGCTTTAAAGAATTTATAGATCCTATTGTAGCTGAATATAATATTCCTACTGAACGCGTTTTTGCGAATACCTTTGAGTTTAATGCAAAAGATGATATTATTGGTTTTGATACAAAAAATCCATTATCTAAACACAATGGAAAAATTACCTGTTTAAAAAACATGAATTTAGAAGGTGAAATACAAGTTATTGGAGATGGTTATAGCGATTATGTAACTCGTAAAGCTGGAGTTGCAGATAAATTTTTTGCATATACAGAAAATATAACAAGAAATAAAACTACTCAAAACGCAGACCATATAACACCAAATTTAGATGAATTTTTATACATAAACGATTTGACAAGAAATATAAGTTACCCAAAGAACAGAATTAAAATTTTATTGTTAGAAAACGTGCATTCAGATGCATTTAAAAAACTATCTACAGATGGTTTTTCTGTAGAAGCCATATCTAAAAGTTTATCTGAAGAGGAATTGATTGAAAAAATAAAAGATGTTCACGTTTTAGGGATTCGTTCTAAAACCAATGTCACTCGAAAAGTTATTGATGCTGCAGAAAAACTAATGGTGGTAAGTGCTTTTTGTATTGGCACCAAACAAATAGATTTAGAGGCTTGTAAAGAAAATGGAGTAGTAGTTTTTAATGCACCTTACAGTAATACACGTTCTGTTGTTGAGTTGGCTATTGGCGAAATTATTATGTTAATGCGTTCTGTTTTTCAAAGAAGCACAGAAATCCATAATGGACAATGGAACAAAACTGCTGAAGGTTCTAAAGAAGTTAGAGGTAAAAAACTGGGTATTATTGGTTATGGAAATATAGGTTCTCAGCTTTCTATTTTGGCTGAAGCAATGGGTATGGATGTTTATTATTATGATGTTGAAGATAAACTGGCTTTAGGGAATGCAACAAAAGTAGCAACTTTAGAGGAGTTGTTGTCTATTGCAGATGCAGTAAGTTTGCATGTAGATGATAATGCAGCCAACAAAAATTTTTTTGGTAAAAAAGAAATAGCTCAAATGAAAGATGGTGCTATTTTAGTGAATTTAGCTCGTGGTTTTGTGGTTGATATTGCAGCTTTAGTAGCTGCCTTAAAAAGTAAGAAATTAGGTGGAGCTGCAGTAGATGTATACCCTGAAGAGCCAAGAAAAAATGGTGAATTTTTTACAGAGTTAAAAGGGTTAGATAACGTTATTCTAACTCCACATGTAGGAGGAAGCACAGAGGAAGCACAAAGAGATATTGCAGATTTTGTGCCCAATAAAATTATGGCATATATCAATTCAGGAAATACAGTTGATGCTGTAAACTTTCCAAATATTCGTTTACCAAGACAAACCAATGCACATCGTTTTTTGCACATTCATAAAAATGTACCTGGAGTTATGGCAAAAATAAATAAAATTTTAGCCAAATACGATTTGAATATTACAGGTCAGTATTTATCTACAGATCCAAAAGTAGGATACGTAATTACAGATTTAGATAAAGAATATAATAAAGAAGTGATTGATAAGCTACGAAATGTAGAAGGCACTATTAAGTTTAGAGTTTTGTATTAAAAAATTAAAAGCCTCTCAAAATGAGAGGCTTTTTTTACATTTTGATTTTATCTTTCAAATCAATAATATTTTTATCTTTTTCGCCTAAATAACGTCTGCTTCCTAAATATCTGTTTTTATTAAACTCGTCATATAAAGGATGATTTTTATCCATAGAGCTAATATGCACATTTCCTGAAGAATGAATAAATTCCATTTTATCATTACCCAACCAAATGCCAACATGTACTACTCTTTGTTTTTTTATGTCAGTAGCTTTTGTACCAAAAAACAACAAATCACCTTTTTGTAAATCAGTAAAATTTAATTTAGAATCTACTATTTTTCCTGCATTTATTTGTTGCGAAGCATCTCTAGGAATTACAAATCCATTTAACAAATACGTCATTTTTGTAAAACCACTGCAATCCATTCCTTTGCTAGAAGTACCACCCCATAAATAAGGAAAGCCTAACATAGATTTTGCTGTATTTTCAATACTTTCTTGATTTGCAATTAGGTTTTTAAGCCAATTTTTATAAATAATAGCTTCACTTTTTTTTACAAAACCTTGTCTTTTATCAGGATATTCAACTTTATAAAAAGTATCATCTTCATCAATATATTTTAGAATGCCACCTAAAGCAATGTCAGAAACAATTTTATCTAGATTCGTTTTATCTGCAAACACAAAGCCGAAATTTTGGGTAAACATTATTTTTTTTGAAGTTTTCCAAGTGTCAAATTCACCTTTATTCATTCTGAAAATACCTCCTTTATCTACCCAAGAAATATAACCATCAGGAGTTTGAATTCTATAAAAATCGCCATCTTTATCTAAAACTTTTAACGTCATTCCTAATAAACCTTGGGTACCTAATTCAGCAGAATGTTTTGGCTCAGATCTTATGTTAATCACAGAATTGTTACCAATTGCAAACATTTCATTGCCAACTACAGTGTCTGGTAAAATTCTAATTTTATCTACAAAATCAATTTCTAAACTTTGTAAGCTGTCTAGTAGTTTTTGGTAGCCAATTTTAGAGTCGGTTTCGCCACTTACTATAATTTTATCATTATTATAATCTACTTCAATATCATAAATAGCTACTCTTTTATCTGGGGCATATTGTTCTTTAATGCTTTTGTTAACACCATCTAAGCCAGTTACTAAAAGAGAGTTGTTGTTGCAAGATAAAAAGACAATTGTACATAAGAGTACTAGTTTTTTAAAAAGACGCATACTTTGTTTTTTACAAAAATTAAGAGCATAAAGATACTAATTTAATGCATCTAAAAGTGCATTCTAAAACAGATTGTTTATCTTTGAGAACAAACATTTTTTAATTAATGCAGTATAAAAATTCATTAGCGTTTGCTAAACAATTAGACAAAGAAGATAAACTTTCTTCATATAGAAAACAGTTTCATATTCCTAAAGATAAAGCAGGGAATGATTGGTTATATTTTACAGGAAATTCCTTAGGATTACAACCTAGAAAAGCAAAAGAATATATTAATATAGAATTGCAAGATTGGGCAGAAAAAGGCGTAGAAGGTCATTTTGATGGCGAAAACCCTTGGGTAACGTATCCAGAATCTTTATCACCAATGATGGCGAAAGTAGTTGGTGCAAAGTCTTCTGAAGTAATAATTATGGATACCCTTACTGCAAACCTTCATTTTTTAATGGTTTCTTTTTATAGACCTACAAAAGAACGCTATAAAATTTTGATAGAAAGTGATGCATTTCCTTCAGATAGATATGCTGTGCAATCACAATTAAAATTTCATGGATTTTCTGAAGATGATTTAATTTACTGGTCTCCACCAAAAGGTAATGATTTACTTGAAATGGATGATTTAAAAAGCATTCTAGAAAAGCAAGGTCATGAAATTGCATTGGTTCTAATTGGTGGTGTAAATTATTATACAGGGCAACGTTTTGACTTTAAGAAAATTGCTGAATTAGGTCATGCAAAAGGTTGTGTTGTGGGTATAGATTTGGCTCATGGTGCAGGAAATATAAAACCAGATTTACATAATTCTGGAGTAGATTTTGCAGCTTGGTGTACTTATAAATATTTAAATTCTGGACCAGGAAGTTTATCTGGAATTTTTGTGCATGAAAAACACGCTCATAATAGAGATTTGCCACGTTTTGCAGGTTGGTGGAATCATAATAAAGAAACACGTTTTAATATGCGTTTGCCTTTTGATGTAATGTCTGGTGCAGAAGGTTGGCAGTTGAGTAATCCTCCTATTTTAGCAATGGCTCCTATTAAAGCTTCTTTAGAAATGTTCGAAGAAGTAGGTATGGATGCTTTAAGAGAAAAATCAATTCAATTAACTGGCTTTATGGAGTTTTTGTTTGAGGAATTAGGTTCAGATACTGTATCTATCATCACACCAAAAAAACCATCTGAAAGAGGTTGCCAATTGTCTATACAAGTTAAAAATGCTGATAAAAAACTGCATCAAAAATTAATGGATAAACATATAATTACAGACTGGAGAGAGCCTAATGTAATTCGTTGTGCACCTGCACCTATGTATAATAGCTTCGAAGACGTATATAAAATGGTAGCCACTTTAAAAGAAATATTGTAAATTGAATACCATATTCAAAATAATTAAAAACGAAGAAATTTTAGTAAAACTAAAAACAAAAAGTGATATTGGTTATTGGAAATATCAGTTGTTTGGTTTGCTAAGCCTCTTTATGAATAGAGAAAATGATTATTTTATAATAACGAATAAAAGAATTATTTTAAGCATCAAACAAAACGTAAAAGTAAACTTGATGTATCAAGATTTTTCTTCAATTTCTGTTGATACCAAAAAGGATTTGATTTTTTTTAAGGATGATAAAAGTCAACCACAAAACATTTCTCTAGCACAAATGGAGTTAGATTATGAAGATTATCGGTACTTAAAAAGTGTATTAAAAACTTCTAAACCATAAATATGACAAAAAAAGATAAAATAATAATTATTGGTGCTGGTTTATGTGGTAGTTTATTGGCATTGCGTTTGGCGCAAAGAGGTTATCAAATAGAATTGTTTGAAAGCAGACCAGACTTAAGAAAAACAGATATTTCTGCAGGTCGTTCTATAAATTTGGCTTTGTCAGATAGAGGTTTAAAAGGATTGCGCTTATGTGGTATAGATGAAAAAGCAAAAACCATTTGTATACCAATGTTGGGTAGACAAATGCACGATAAAACAGGCCAAACTTTCGATTCTAAATATTCAGGTAGAAATGGAGAATACATCAACTCAATTTCTAGAGGAGATTTAAACGGAATTTTACTAGATGAGGTTGATACCCATAAAAATGTAAATATTTACTTTAATAAAAAATGTACAGATATAAATATTGATACAACAACTGTAACTTTTTATGATTATGAAACAAAGGAAGAGTTCTCTGTTAAAGGCGATGTGATTTTTGGAGCAGATGGAGCTGGTTCAGTTTTAAGAAAACACTACGTTTCAGAACGAAAATTTTTATTCAGTTACTCCCAAAATTACTTGACTCATGGTTATAAGGAGTTAGAAATTCCTGCTGATAAAAATGGAAACCATCAATTAAGTAAAAGGCATTTACATATTTGGCCAAGAGGAGATTATATGTTAATTGCTTTACCAAATATGGATGGTAGTTTTACTGTTACTCTATTTTTAAGTTATGATGAAGGCGAATATAGTTTCGCCAATTTAACATCCGAAGAAAAAATTACTAAGTTTTTTGAAAAAGAATTTCCAGATGCTTTAGCGCTAATTCCGAATATTAAAGAAGAGTTTTTAAACAACCCTACAGGTTTTTTAGGTACTGTAAAGTGTTCACCTTGGAGTTATAAAAATAAAACTGTTTTAATTGGTGATGCTGCTCATGCAATTGTGCCTTTTTATGGTCAAGGAATGAACGCTTCTTTTGAAGATGTTGTGGTTTTTGATTCCATTTTAAATCAAGATTTAAAAGATTGGCAAGCCACTTTTAAAGCCTTTGAAAAAGCTAGAAAAATAGATACAGATGCTATTGCAGATTTGGCTGTAGATAATTTCCATGAGATGAAAGATCATGTTGCGAACCCTCTTTTTAAAGAAAAAAGAAAAATTGAAATGGATTTAGAGGAGCATTTCCCTAAGGATTATTTTTCTAAATATGCAATGGTTACCTTTAAAGAAGATATTCCTTATAGTGAAGCCATGAAAATAGGAAGAGCTCAAGATAAAGCTCTGTTAAATCTAATTGCTGGTGATGAAATACACACTCATTTAAACATGACAGAGCAAGAGTTACAAGTAATTCTAAACAAAATTAAAGAAGAAACAGAAGAAATTTTATTAGAAGATAAAATAGCAGGTTTATAAATATGGAAGAAAAAAAAGTAACACCAAGAGGCGCATATCCACATGTAAAAGTTGTGGGAGATTTTATTTTTGTATCAGGAACAAGTTCTAGAAGAGCAGACAACTCAATTGCAGGAGTTGTAATTATTGATGAAATGGGAACTAAAAAACTAGATGCTTACTTGCAAACTAAAGCAGTTTTAGAAAATATTGATAGAAATTTAAAAACAGTTGGCGCAAGTTTAAAAGATGTGGTAGATGTTTCATCTTTTTTGGTAAATATGAATGATTTTGCTGGTTACAATAAAGCTTATGCAGAGTTTTTTGAAAAAGAAACTGGCCCTACAAGAACCACAGTAGCTGTGCATCAATTACCACATCCAGATTTGGTTGTTGAGATAAAGGTTACTGCATATAAGAAACAATAAGATGAAAAAACTTACAATTCTTTTACTGTTTTTTTCTTTTACCTTAGTTAAAGCACAAGAAAATTGGGATACAAAAATAAACACAAAATTACCTGAAGTTTTATGGACTCATAAGGAATTTGTAAGCATACCTAATTTACCAAGTGATATTCAAGATATGTTTAAAAACATAACTTGGGTAAAAAATAGATATGAAAAAGTAGGTTTTAATTTTCAAAATTTAGAAGCAACAACATTACCAGTTTTGTTTGCAGAACGCATTGTAGATCCTGCTTTTAAAACAGTTCTATTTTATTTTCATTTAGATGGACAACCTGTAAATCCTGATGCTTGGAATCAAGAAAATCCTTTTGTTCCTGTTTTAAAAGAACAATCAAATACAAAGAATTGGAATACTATTTCTTGGGATAATTTAAACCGGGAAATAAATGATGAATGGCGAATTTTTGCTAGAGCTGCTGCAGATGATAAAGCACCAATTGTTATGTTTTTATCAGCTTTAGAAATTTTACAGGCTAATAATCAAAAACCAAACTTTAACATTAAAATTATTTTTGATTTAGAAGAAGAATATGGCTCTAATGCTTTTTTATCAACTTTAGAAAAGTATCAAGAAACTTATAAGTCAGATTATATGATA
Source organism: uncultured Polaribacter sp. (assembly GCA_964565055.1). Classification (GTDB taxonomy): domain Bacteria; phylum Bacteroidota; class Bacteroidia; order Flavobacteriales; family Flavobacteriaceae; genus Polaribacter. The sequence goes on from CAZMDC010000016.1 coordinate 34,317, forward strand.
ATTATGGATGGTCCAATTCATAATTCTAACAAGCCTACATTAACCTTTGGTTGCAGAGGTATTGCAACTTGTAGTATTACTACTTATGGTGCAAAATTACCTCAACATAGTGGTCATTATGGAAATTATGTGCCTAACCCAGTTTTTACATTGTCTAAACTTTTAGCGAGTATGAAATCTGAAGATGGTAAGGTTTTAATTGAAGATTTTTATAAGGGAATTACTATTTCAGAATCTGTAAAAGATATTCTAAATGCAGTGCCAAATGATACTGAAGCTTTAAATGCAGCTTTGGGTATTTATCAGTCTGAAAAAGTTGGTAACAATTACCAAGAAGCGTTGCAATATCCATCTTTAAATATTCGTCAAATAGGAACTTCTTGGAAGGGTGAAGGTTTAAAGACAGTTATTCCAGAATATGCTACTGCAGATATTGATGTGAGGTTGGTTTTGGAAACAGATGGAAAGGTACAATTGAATAAAATCAAAAATCATATTGAAAAACAAGGTTTTTTAGTTTTAGATCGAATTCCTACAGAAAATGAACGTTTACAAAATTCTAAAATAGTTACCTTTAAAAGTAATTCAGGTATAAATGCATTTAGAACTCCTTTACTATCTCCTTTTGGAGAAAAATTAAGAACAGCTTTAACTACAACTTTTGGAGGAGTACCTTTAAGTATTAGAACTATGGGAGGCACTGTACCTATTGTTACTGCTATTAATAAATTAAATATTCCTGCTATTATTGTGCCTATGGTTAATATGGATAACAATCAACATAGCCCAAATGAAAATATTAGAATTGGTAATATTAGACAAGGAATTAAAATTTGTTTATCTATTTTAAACGCTACTTTTTAACTTGTATTTTTAGGCTAACAAACAACAAATCAGGTCTTCGTAACATTTTTTGTATATTGACTTCAAATAGCTAGTCAACCAAATTGTTATGATAAAATTCTTCCGAAAAATTAGGCAACAACTGTTGTCTGAAAACAAAACCTCCAAATATTTTAAATACGCAATTGGCGAAATTATCTTAGTGATGATTGGTATTCTTTTAGCACTTCAGGTAAATGACTGGAATACCAAGCGATTGTTGAAATCCAAAGAGCAGGTCTATTTAAAACAAATTAAAATTAGCTTAAATAATGATTTAGAAAGTATAAAAGACGTAAAAGAGTTTAATGCTAAAAAAGCGTCTTATATAGACTCCACCTTTATAGTGTTAGAACAATCTTCAAATCCTGAGAAATATGTGCCTCTAATTACTAATTATCTGTTTGTAATGGGTGAGTTTAATGTTTTTGAATCTAATAATATTGCTTTTGATAATATGATAGCTGCAGAAAATATTGACCTCATTACTAACATGGAGTTAAGAAAAAACCTTTCATTATATTATAAGAGAGATTTTGTGAATAGTACCCAAGAACGTGTCAAAGAGCAAACGCGCCAATTTGTAGATTATATCACTCCTAATATAACCAGCAGACAATTTGCAAAACAATTTACTAAATATGATTCTCATTTGCGCGATATTTCTGAGACTAAAATTCATAGTGACGAACAAGTTTATGCGCACCTACTTATTATGGTCTTAAATATGGATAATCAGAATGAACTTTTAGATACCACTGTTGAACAAATAAAACAGTTATTGGATGTAATTGATAATAATCTAAAATTATAGATATGATAAAATTCTTTAGAAAAATCCGTAAGAAACTACTCTCTGAAAACAAATTCAGTAAATATCTAATCTACGCAATTGGAGAAATTGTGCTTGTGGTTATTGGAATTTTAATTGCACTTCAAGTCAACAACCAAAATCAAATCAAAAACGAAAAAAAGGCACTCAAAAATTATTTAGATAAAATCGCAATAAATGTAAAAAGCGATATTAAAGTTGCCAAATTTATGATAGAGACACGTACGCAACAGTCATCATTGTGTGCGGAAGCTACAGAATTGATTTCCAAAAAAGATTGGAGTGACCAACGAAAAATCACCAACGCAGTATTTGCGATGATAATCGAGCAACCCTTGAATTTTAATCGAAGTGGATTTGAATCCTTAAAAAACGCTGGATATTTACAACACCTTGACAATCCTGAAATAGAAGAATTAATATATAATTACTACAATTCAGTGGACAAAGTAATATTTGAAGAAACAAGTTTACAAGTGTGGGCCAATGATTTGGATTTAGAATTGCACAAAAGCGGTTTTTTTTCAAGTTGGTTAGAGCTCGAAAAAAGACCAAATCAGAAAATGCGAGAAGCCTTGGGGAATTATACAGATATTTTAACCGAACATAAAGGACATGATATCGTGTTATCAATTTTATATAGAGGTTTTTTGTTTACAGCAGAACTCACTGGCTTTTATGAAGAACAAGTAACCTTTGGTAATGAATTATTAGCAGCAATCGAAAATTATACTAAAAAATAACAAAAGCACAATACTATTTAACCAACCATTAACCAATGATAAAATCCTCTCGTAAAATAAAATACAACTCTACAAGTCAGAACAAAACGATTTGTCATTCCGCACTTGATGCGGAATCCACAATAAACCTTAAATAGATTCTTGGCTACCTTAGAATAACAGAAACCTCAAAACTATGATAAAATTCTTTAGCAAAATTCGTCAAAAACTTTTAATTGAAAACCGTTTCAACAAATACTTGCTTTACGCCATTGGTGAAATTATTTTGGTAGTTATTGGAATTTTAATTGCACTTCAAATTAATACTTGGAGTGAAAATAAAAAGATAAAGACAGAGGAAAAAAAAACTTATTACTGGTTTAATACAAAATATTGAAGATGACATTAAGAGTTTAATAAGTCTAAAGAAAGAAGATAGCATTTTCGTAGATGCCAACCGAATACTATTGAGCGCATTTAAAAATGATTCGATAAGGAAGAATAAATCTTTGCTAAAACAAAAAATTAATGTTGCTTCACGTGCAAACAAATTGGTGCCTAATCAAATCATTTTTAACCAAATACAATTTTCAGGTAAGTTAAATTATATCTCAAACGATTCCATTAAAAATAAAATTCAATCCTATTATAACAATGTTTCAAATGTACTTGACTTTCAGGAAGTTAATGCAAATATAATATATAGTATTGGTGTTGATATGAGTGCTATTTTGGACTACAATTCGTCAATACAAATTGTTTTACCAGACTTCGCAAAAATAGAAGTGGATGCCTTTGATAATTCATTTTTTTATGAAGATGTGCAGTCTGATAAGGTAAAAGAGTTTATAAGTAAAACTACTGTTAAACAAGCGCTAATGCTATCATTATACAGGATTCAAGGTGAATTACTTCAAGAAGGAATAGCATTAAAGATAAGTTTGATTCAGTATCTAAAAGAACAATAATGCAAGCATAACCAAACTTATAAAAAATGATAAAATTCTTAAGATTATTGAAACAAAATTTTGTGTCACATTGAGCGCAGTCGAAATGCAGCAAAATCAAAGGTCTAATAGACTTTTGATGAAAATAGCCGCTTGCGGAAAAAATAGAAATTAGAAATATGATTAAATTTTTCAGACATATTAGAAAATCGTTACTCATGGAAAACAAAACATCCAAACCTGCCTTTGCCGCAGGCAGGTACTTTAAATACGCTTTTGGCGAAATCATCCTTGTGGTTATTGGGATATTAATTGCATTACAGATTAACAATTGGAATGACCAACGCAAACTCAAACAACAAGAGCAAACGTATTATTGTAAAATAAGTGAAGATCTACAAACTGATATAGAAAATATAAATCGTACACTTATTTCTCTAAAAGAACGAAAAATTATCTCAAAACGATTTCTAACTAATTTATTGAAGATACAAGAAGATAAGACCATTCTATTACAAGATTATTTGGGTGCTATTAGATCGTATGATTATATAACAACAAAAGCAACTATTGTAGGTATCACTTCTTCTGGGAAATTGGAAAACCTAAAAAATAGTGCATTAAAAAATGAAATTCTCAATCACTATTCAGAACAAGATTATGCAATTAAAATAATTGATAAAAATGATGACCCATTGTTTCAAAAAATATTTAGTTATGGCACTTATACAGACTTTGGAATACATGAAACGCCTTTATATAAAGATGAATATAGCCCTGAACTTAGCGCTTTGTTAAAAAGTGCTGAATGGCAACAAGACCCTGATGGTATACTTTTTAAGCATCTTAAAGACCATATTAATATGACGATTATTCTTTGTTCGAGAGAACAGCAACTGTTGGAAGATATCAAAATATCCTCTAAAAATTTATTAAACAAACTGTCAAACTATTGCCAATAATATGATAAAATTATTCAGAAAAATCCGTAAAAATCTACTTATGGAAAATAAAACAGGCAAATACTTTAAATACGCTTTTGGCGAAATCATCCTTGTGGTTATTGGGATATTAATTGCATTACAGATTAACAATTGGAATGAAAACCAAAAATCAGTAAAACAAGAAAAAACCTATTACTGCAAAATTGCCGAAGATTTACAGGTAGATATCAAAAATATCGATAGTTCATTAGTAACAATTGACAATCGTATAAAAAGCACAGAACGGTTTTTGAAAAACCTTTTAAAAATCCAAAAGGATAAACAAGTTATTTTTAAAGACTTTATAAAAACAATTAGGTATTATAAATTCATCCCAACCAAAGCAGCTCTTCTAGATATCACGTCGTCCGGAAAACTTGAAAAGCTTAAAAATCAAAGCTTAAAAAACAAAATTTTAAGCCATTATACCCAGCAAGATAATGCACTAAACATCATTGGAATAAATGACAAAGCACTAACTGAAAGACTTTTTAAAGTAGAAAGATTTGCCGAGTTTGGTCTTCAAGAAATACCACAAAATCAAAACATATTTGATTCAGAATTGCAAGGACTGTTATCCGGCACACAATGGCAACAAAATCCGAAGAACGAAATATTTGTAAAGATTAAGAATTTTATGATTTTAAATATGATGAACGCAGAACGCGAAAAACAGCTTCTTAAAACCATAAAAGCTGATGCTGAAAAGTTAAATAATTTATTAATTGAAAACTGCAATTGATATGATTAAATTTTTCAGACATATTAGAAAATCATTACTAGAACAGAATAAAACGGGAAAATATTTTAAATATGCCATTGGAGAAATCATCCTAGTGGTTATTGGAATTCTAATAGCACTTCAAATCAATAACTGGAATGAAAACAAAAAAGATAACGTTTATGAGCATAAAATGTTATCCGAAATAAAAGTAGCTTTAGAAGGCGATATTAAGCATTGTAAATGGATGGTTGAAAGAATGAATAGATTAGATTCTAGTGCTAATGTTATGGCACAACATATTATAGATAAATCTGTATTTGTTGATAGTTTGTATTTAGACAAAACTCAAAAAAGAACATATTATCTTACCACAGGTACTTCCACACAATTTAATAGGGGGCCTTTTGATGCTCTTAAATCTTCTGGTATAGAAAAGGTAAGAAACGATAGTTTAAGAAAACATTTAATCTATTTATACGATTTTGATATTCCAAGGCAATCTCGACTAATAAAATGGGTAGAAAGAGATTATGAAAAGCAAATAAATAAGATGATTTCCTTTTTAGGTTCAACTATAGTTAAAAAGCATAAAGATCATTACGATTATATTAAAAAATTCCCCAAAGACCTTTTTCAAAACCCAGAGTTTGCTAATCTCTTAAGTGATATTCATAGAAGAGCTTATGCTGTTAGAGGTAATTTTAAAGGTGCCTCAAGAAAACTTCAAGAATTATTAACTCATATAGAAACTGAATTAGAAAATGATTAAATTTTTTAGACACATTAGAAAATCACTACTTATGGACAACAAAACTTCCAAATATTTCAAATACGCAATTGGAGAAATTTTATTGGTAGTTATTGGTATTTTAATAGCGCTACAAATTAATAATTGGAATGAAACCAAACAGAAAGAGAACAAACTGCAATCTATTTATTTAGAAATACAAAGAGAATTGGCGTTAAATATAAAAGCTCTTGACAGGTCTATAGATTTTTTTGAAAAAAGAGACTCCATAATTTATTTAATTTTAAATGATAAGTTAACAAAGCAAGATTATTTAAAAAACTCTAGCCTTGCTTATACTTTAGAATACTTTGATCCTCCAATGACACAAAACAAAGGATATCTTAGTTTAAATGCTAACCTAGATATTGTACCAAAAAAAATAAAACCTGCTTTAGAAAAATTAAATACTTATTATGAATCTAACTTATATTATTTAAACACAGGAAGTGAAAATTTTAATTCATTTATGGAATCTTATTTTAAAAAATTATCAGATACAAAAACTTGGTATGTAGATTATAGTTATAAACTTAATTACAAAAATGAAGAATTTTTAGAATATATAGTAAACGACCCTTTTTATAAAAACAAAGCTTATGATTATCAAATTTTTACATATAATTTATTTTTATCTTCTTGTAAAATAACTGCAGTAGAAGCATATATAGCTTTAAGTAAAATTACGAGGTATAAAGATGATATTGACACTTCAGTGTACTTTCAAACAGCCAAAGATTTAGAGAAATTTACAGGAAAGTTTAAGATTGATATTGAAAACGATAGATATAATGAAGAAAAAAAGACAGACATACTTACTATTAAAGTAAAAGAAAATCAATTAGTAGCAAATCTGACTGGTAGCGATTTTAAAATATTTCCTCATAAAAAAAATGAATTTATTTTTGATAGTAGAGACAATGCAAAAATTACTTTTTTATTAAATGATGCAAATAAAGTAAATGGATTTCAATATTTTAATGAATCTTCCTATACAAACTGGATAAAGCTAAATAATTAAAATATGATTAAATTCTTCCGAAAAATCCGTCAAAATCTACTTATTGAAAACAAAACCTCCAAATACTTTAAATACGCAATTGGCGAAATTGTTTTGGTAGTTATTGGAATTTTAATTGCGTTACAGATTAATAATTGGAATGAAAATAGAAAAGAAACATCAGAAATAAATTTAATTCTAAAAAATTTACATGATGAGTTTTCTGCAAATAAAAATCTAATTAAAATTACCAAACTTGAAACAGCAAATGTTAAAAAAGTGGGTTTAAATTTAATGAATCTTTTTGGTAAATCTAAAGATGATATAATTACAAAAAAACCTGATAGTTTGTTATATTTAGTTTTGGAACCTGGAGAGTTTAGAGCGAGTGAAAATACAATTAACGATCTTGTACAATCAGGAAGATTAAAGTTACTTAGAAATAAAAAACTAAAAGAACAACTGTATAAATGGCAAAGTACTTTAAAAGACTTTGATGCTGGTTATAATCGAATTGAAATAAAGATTGATGAAGATATTTTACCTTATTTGTCAAAAAACTACGCTCTAAAAGATATTGATAAATATGGGGCCTTAAAGTGGGAAAAAGCATCAAATTTAAAGGTTGAAAAGCATCAAATATTTAATGATATTGAGTTCGAAAATATTTTAGATGATTATCTGTATAGAATTACTACCACTCAAAAAACTATTGATGCTCTTGAAAAAATAATTGATAGTATTTTAAAGGAAACCAATAAATAAATGTATTAAATGAACATAAAAAACTACATCAATGGAAAGTTTGTAAACCCAATTGCAAATAATTGGTTAGATAATTACAACCCTGCAAAAGGAGAAGTGTATAGCCAAATACCTAATTCAACAAAAGAAGATGTAGAAAAAGCATATAAAGCTGCAGCAAATGCTTTTCCTAAATGGTCTAATTCTACTTTAGAAGAAAGAAGTAGAATATTATCTAAAATTGCTAATTTAATTTTAGAAAAACTAGATTTTTTAGCAACAGCAGAATCTAAAGACAATGGAAAACCAATTTCTTTAGCTAAACAAGTTGATATTCCTAGAGCAGCAAGTAATTTCCAGTTTTTCGCAAACGCAATTACGCAGTTTAGTTCAGAAGCTCACGAAAGTGTAGGTGTGAATGCTTTTAACTTTACACTAAGACAACCTTTAGGGGTAGTAGGTTGTATTTCTCCTTGGAATTTACCTCTATATTTATTCACATGGAAAATTGCACCAGCAATTGCAGCTGGTAATTGTGTAGTTGCAAAACCAAGTGAAGTTACACCAATGACTGCTTTTTTATTAGGCGAAATTTGTAATGAAGCAGGTTTACCCAAAGGTGTATTGAATATCGTTCACGGTTTAGGAACATCAACAGGTCAAGCTATTGTAGAGCATCCAAACATAAAAGCTATTAGTTTTACAGGAGGCACAAAAACAGGAGCACATATAGCTAGAGTTGCAGCACCAATGTTTAAAAAATTATCTTTAGAATTAGGTGGAAAAAACCCAAATATCATTTTTGCTGATTGTGATTATGAGAAAATGTTAGCAACTACAGTTCGTTCTTCATTTGCAAATCAAGGTCAAATTTGTTTGTGTGGCAGTCGTATTTTGGTTGAAGAAACAATTTATGAAAGGTTTAAAACAGATTTTATTCAAAAAGTATCAGAATTAAAAGTGGGGCATCCATCAGAAAAAGAAACGAATATTGGAGCTTTGGTGTCAGAAACACATCTAGAAAAAGTAAAAAGTTATATTGATATTTCTGAAAAAGAAGGAGGTGAAATTTTGTTTGGTGGACATAGAGTAGAGGTTGCAGGCCATAAAAATGGGTATTATTTACAACCTACAATTATAGAAGTTGCTAGTAATCAATGTAAATTGAATCAAGAAGAAATTTTTGGACCAGTTGTTACGCTCATGTCTTTTAAAACTGATAAAGAAGCCTTAAATTTAGCAAATGATACCAAGTATGGATTGTCATCTACTTTATGGACAAATAACTTAAACAGAACCATGCAATTCTCTAAGCAATTACAAACAGGAATTGTTTGGGTAAATACATGGATGTTACGTGATTTGCGAACTCCTTTTGGAGGTTCAAAAGAAAGTGGAGTGGGTAGAGAAGGTGGTTTTGAAGCGCTACGTTTTTTTACAGAACCTAAAAATATTTGTATTCAATATGACTAACGAAATAAAAGAAAAAATCATTCAAGTTTGTACAGATAAAATTGCCAAAAAAGGAGAAAACGTAGGTTTGTCTTTTTATGCATTTTTTAAAAATAAGAATGATAATCCAAAATTGTTAATGGATGTTGCTGCTTGGTGGATAGAAACACATCATTTAAATCATTTTGAAAAAGCAACGAAAATTAAAAAAATGATTGAAAATAATTTATAACACATGAATTTACAATTACAAAATAAAAACGCCTTAGTTTGTGGCAGTACACAAGGTATAGGTAAAGCAACAGCTTTACTTTTAGCAGAAGAAGGTGCAAATGTTACGTTATTAGCAAGAAATGAAGACAAACTAAAAAGTGTTTTACAAAAGTTGCCTAATAACAATCAAAAACATAACTATTTAGTTGCAGATTTTTCAAAGCCAAATGAACTAAAAGAGGTCTTAGAAACCTCTCATTTGCAATTTCATATTCTAGTTAATAATACTGGAGGTCCTGCAGGAGGTCCAATATTTAATGCAACAATTGGTGAGTTCGAAAAAGCATTTACACAACATTTAAAATGCAATCATATTTTGGTGCAAAACTTAGTTCCTTTTATGAAAACTGAATGTTATGGAAGAGTTATAAATGTTATTTCAACATCCGTAAAACAACCTTTAGATGGTTTAGGAGTTAGCAATACCATTAGAGGTGCTGTAGCTAGTTGGTCTAAAACCATGGCTAACGAATTAGGCGAATTTGGCATTACTGTAAATAATGTTTTGCCAGGTGCAACTAGTACAGAGCGTCTTCAAGAAATACTAAAAAACAAGGCTGCAAAAACAGGTTTAACTATTGAAAAAGTAGCAGAGAATATGAAAAACGCATCACCTGCAAAACGATTTGCAAAGCCAGAAGAAATTGCAAATGCTATTGTTTTTTTAGCAAGTGAAAAAGCGAGTTATATTAACGGAATTAACGTTCCTGTAGATGGTGGTAGAACAAAATCTTTGTAGTAGTTTTAGAAGCTATTTCCAGCTTTTACTACTCGCTTTTTTTTGTAAAAAAAAGAGCTCAAACAAATCGTTCAATCTGGGCTAAATTTGTTTGAAAGTAAAGTTATAAATAGCAAATCAATAGAGAATTTAAAAACATATAAAAATTCAGTAATTTTAAAGTCTAAGTTTCCAAGTATTCAACAACTTAAAATCTAAAACAAATGAGCAAACTAGTACAACCTTTAAATTTTAAAAAGTGGATAGATGAACATCGTCATTTATTAAAACCGCCAGTTGGCAATAAACAAGTTTGGGATAATGGAGAGTATATTGTAATGGTTGTTGGTGGGCCAAATAATAGAAAAGATTATCATTATAACGAAACTCCAGAGTTTTTCTATCAATTAGAAGGAGATATGATTTTAAAAATCATAGACGATAATGGAAAAATGATTGATGTAGAAATAAATGAAGGAGATATTTATTTATTACCAGGTAAAATACCACATTCACCTCAAAGAAAAGCAAATACTGTTGGTTTAGTAATCGAATATCCACGTTCAGAAGGTATGTTAGATGCTTTAGAATGGTATTGTGAAAACTGTGGGAATCAATTGTACAGAGAAGAGTTTGCTTTAGACAATATAGAAACAGACATGCCTGTTATTTTTGATAAATACTATTCAGATGTTAATAAATGTACTTGTAGCAATTGTGGAACAGTAATGCAAAAACCAAATAAAATTTTAGAAAATCAATGAAAGAAGAGGTCTTAAATCGTTTTTTTAACCAAGGCTTTATGAAGTATTTGGGTGTAGAACTTATTTCTGTAGAGAAAGGTTTGGTAAAATTATCATGTACTAAAAACGATAATTTAACACAACAAAACGGTTTTTTTCATGCTGGTGTTATTACAACAATAGCAGATGCAGCTTGTGGTTTTGCAGCACTTACAACAATGCCAGAAGGTTCAGATGTTTTAAGTGTTGAATTTAAAACGAACCTTATGAAACCTGCAATTTCAGATAAATTAGTAGCAATAGGTAGTGTTATAAAAGCAGGAAGAACTTTAGTTTTTTGCGAAGCAAAAATAACAGATGAGCAAGAAGAAACAATTTTTGCTACCTTTCAAGGAACTATGATTTGTAAACAACCAAAATAATATGAAACGCAAATTACGTATCAATGGGCATTCGCATTTGTTGCCTTATCCAGAAGAAATTCCTCAGTTTATGAAGGATAAAGAAATTTTTTGGGTAGATGATGAGCGCAAACACATGTTACAAAAAGGCTGGAAAAGACCTGTAACAGACTCTAGTTTTTTCTTAGATGAAAAACTAAAATGGATGGAGAAAAATAAAATAGACCATGCAGTGGTTTTAAATCTTTCTCAATTATATGGTAATGGTTTGCGTTTAGAAGAAATGAAAAAAGCATTACGCTTTCAAAATGATTTTAACGCAAAAGTGCAAAAGAATCATCCAGATAAATTCACTTGTGGTTTTGTGGTTCATCCTGGCTTTATTTATGGTGCTTTGTATGAAATGGAAAGGTGTATAGAAGAATTAGACTTAAAAGTATTGTGTTTGCCAACTCATTTTATGGATTCCATAGGGCAATGGAGATGTGTGTTTGATGAAGAAAATGATCGAATTTTTGAGTTAGCAGATAAATACAAATTGGCCATAGAAATTCATCCTTATGATGGAGATAAAATGATAAAACTAGAAAACACCAATTGGCGATTTCACTTAATTTGGATGTTAGCTCAATGTGGTGATGCTTATCATTTTTATACCTTAAATGGAATGCAGGAACGTTTCCCAAATATAAGAACTTGTTTCGCACATGGAGGTCAATTGGCACAAATGAATCTTGGAAGAAGAATTCAAGGTTTTGATGGTAGACCAGATTTATTTGAAGGTAAATATCATCCAAGAAAAGCTATTGGTCATAAAAACATCTTTTTTGATACTTTGGTTCATGATACTGATTCATTAAAACTGATGTTTCAAAGACAAGGAACCAAACAAGTTTTAATGGGCTTAGATGATCCATATCCTTTAGGTGAAATGGAAAACGATAAACAATCTTCTTATCCTGGTAAAATTTTAGATTTGGCTATCGAAAAAAATATCATATCAGAAACAGAAAAGAATGAGATTTGGGAAGATAATGTGTTACAATGGATTTTTGGTGATGATGAAAAAGCTAAACAAGACTTGGTAAATAAAATACTAAGTTAAAGTAATCATTTGCAGTAGCAGTTAGCAAATGGTTTATTAATGCTAACTGCTATTGAAGATATACTATTTTTTACATTTTTTTAAAACTTCCTCAGCTCTTTTTACCATAAATTTAGGATAAAATTCTTTATCATTTTTTTCAGTTTTACCCAATTCAATAGCTTTTTGTATTTCTTGGCAATATGGTTTGGTAGATTTTCCAAAAAACTGTGCAAAACCCATTTCCCATTCAGCTTTTCCTAAAATTACTCTAGGGTTGTTTGGAGCTATTTCTAATGCTTTAGCATACAATTGATTGTTTTTTCCAGAAAGTGTCATTCCATATTTTTGTCCATCAAAAGCAATATAAGCTAAGTTTAGCAGTGCTTGAGTTATGATAATTTCTGGGTTATTTGGTGAGTTTGTTTTTGCAACATCTAAAAAATCTTGAGCATTATTTAATTTTGCAGTCAATTTACTTTCGTCTTTCAATCCAAAACTACCTAAAATTTCTAATTGTGCAGCATAATATGCAGGTAACCATTTTGTTGGCTCAGCTTTAGAAATTCTTTCAAAAAGTTGAGATGCTTCTGTCATTTTTTCTTGCTCCCAAAGGCTAAAAGCCTGTTGCATTCCTTTTTGATATTTTGTTTGTCCTGTTACATTTAGAGCAAAGAATAGCCCTATGAATAAAATTAAATTTTTCATAATTAGTTGTTATTAAGTGGTTTGTGTGTTTTGTGGTTAATCTACAGTAATGAAAATAGTTTTATTAGTATCTAAGACAAACTTAGCATCATCAAAAGAAGGTGGTCCCATAAAACCTTTTGCGTTATTAGAAAATCCATAAGGTTCCTTTGGTATACCAAAAATCTTTGTGTCCATTATTTTGTTGTCATTTTCATCATGAAAAAAAGAAACAGCATAATTCCCTTTTTTTAACCCTTTAAAAAAAATGGTGGCTTTTTTATTTTGTACAACTGCGTTTGCACCTTTAGTACCTTCACCTTTTTTTAAAAAACTTTCAGCTCTGTCAGACAATGCTAAAAAAACTTTTCCTTTATCTGTTTCTAAACCTGTAATTTGTATAGTTAGGTTGAATGTTTCTTCTTGTGCTTGTATATTTAAAAAGCTTGCAAAAATGATAAAGAAAGTAAGGATAAGATTTTTCATGCTTGTTTTATTTTGATAATTCAAATATCTAATGTTTTTATGAATTTTAAACAATAATAATACCGAATTGTAATTTTAAATGGTTGAATTGTAGGTTTTATAAATTATCTAATTGGTTTGACTTATTATCATCACTAATTGTCCAGAAAAAACCAATAAAGAAAAAACGATCTTGATTTGGTAAAATTGCCTGTCTATCAAAGTTTCCATTAGTATTTGGTGTATTTTTATAATTGTATCCAAAAACATTTTGTGTTCCTAAAACATTATTTACAGAGAAATATAAAATCTTTTGTTGATCAATTAAATATGCCCAATTTAAACTTACAGAGTTGTATGTTTTAGTTTTATTGTTTAGAAAACCAGGTTCATTTGGATTTGTAAATGTTCTGCCAGAAGCAAAATTATAAGTAATACCTAATTGACTTTGCCAATTTTCTACCCAGTGTTTAGCTACCAATGAAAAGTTATGTTGAGAAGCAAAACTTGGTGTTGCAGCAGTTGGATAATTTCTATAGGTTCTTTCTGTATCTAAAAAAGAATACGAAACCCAGTAATCTGTATTTTTAATTTTTTGATTTTGTCTCCAAAAAACATCAACTCCTTTTGCAAAACCATTACCATTATTTGTATAATTTGAATTAAAGTTTGGTGTTTCTGAATCAAATGTTATCAAGTTGTCATAGTTTTTAAAATAAGCTTCAACTCTAAAAATTTGGTTTTGTTTTGAATGCTGATAATTGGCAATTACGTGCGATGTATTTTCAGCGGATAAATTTTGTGTAAATTTAAAATAGTCGTTTTTTGGGTTTTGGTAAAACTTTCCATATGCCAATGAAATCTGAGAATTTTTGCTAGATTTTAATGAAAATGATAATCTTGGAGCAACTGTAAATTCGTTTAAAGCGCTAGAATATTCGCTTCTAACTCCTATTTTGGCAGCTAATTTTTTTGAGAAGAAAATATCTGTTTCTGCAAAAGAAGCAAATAAATTGTTATTGTAACCATAATTAAATTTTTGCTCATTAATTGGTGCATAACTTTCTTTAAACTTTGTGATAAAATACTCAGAACCAAGGCTTATTCTAAACCTACTTGTAAAAAGCTTTTTTAACTTTATTTTGAAATGTGCAGAGTTTTCATTGCTGTTAATTCTATCATCAAAAATTTTTACTGTAGAATTATCATTGGTAAAACTCAAACCACTTTCTATTCTCCAATTGTTACCAATTTTGTTTTTATAAGAACTATTTATATAAACGTTTCTATTTTCTAAACCAAATCGAAATCCGTTATCAAAATTAATATTCTCTTGAATAATATCTAAATCTGAGTAGCTGTAAGCACCATAAATTTTTAGCATAGAATCATCTTTAAAACTATGTCTGTAAACCATTTCTCCATTTAAAGATTGTATTGGTTTTAGCCATTTATTTCTATCTGGAAAAGCCTCTAAATAAGGAGCTAAATTTATGTAAGATGTATTTACACTCAAAGAATTTTTACCCCAAATTTGTGTGTTTCCAACACCTAAACCTAATGTCATTAAAGATATTTCAGTTTTTTCTTGATCTGGTTTATCTATAGTAGTTAAATCTAAAATACTAGAGAGGGCTTGTCCATACTCAGCAGAATAACCTCCTGTAGAAAATGTGATTCCTTGAAACAAAAAGGGAGAATATCGTCCACGAGTTGGAGTGTTATTTGGTGTTGGGCTGTAAGGAGTAAAAACACGAATTCCATCAATAAAAATTTGCGTTTCTTCTGCTTCTCCACCTCTTACAAATAAACGACCATCCTCATCAACAGTAGAGGTTCCAGGTAATGTTTGTAAAGCCCCTAAAACATCACCTAATGCACTTGCAGTTGTTACAATGTCTAATGGTTTTAATACAGTTACTTTAGCTTTTTCGCCAGCTTTAAAAGTACCTGCATTTATGGTAACTGCGTCTAAAGCGTTTACATCATCTTTTAGTTTAATTTTTAAATTTTTAAATGTTGTTACATCTGCAGTTTTTGAAAATGTTTCAAATGAAATGAATGAAACTATAATAGTTTGAATCTTTTTTTCTTCTGTTTTAAAAGAAAAAAAACCTTTTTCGTCTGTAGATGTGCCATCATAAGTGCCTTCTAAATAAACGCTTGCACCAAAAATTATATTGTTTTTAGAGTCTGTAACAATACCAGAAACAGTGGTTTGTGCTGTAATTGAAAAATTAATTATTAGGCAGATAACAAATAGATTATATTTCATCTTTTGGTTTTTTTTGATAGACCAAAGATGATATGATTGTGTTATCTTTTAAATTAAGATGTACTCAATTGTGTTTTTTTTAGGTTGAATTGTAGTATTTTTTAAAACTTTAATTGAAAGTTTTTATAATATAGGAATACATAAATCTACAATAAATTTATTTTTAGGATGCTCAGCAGCATTGTTATAATAAATTTCAAAAGAATCAAATTCAGATTTTTTATAGCCATTTTCTTTCATCCAAGCATAGCTCTTTTCCCATGCATCTTGAAATTGAAAAGGTGTAATTTCTAATCTTGAAACTATGCATTTTGCTGGACTTAAAATCTTCAAATCCATATTGCCTTCAAAATCTATAGGCTCATCTAAAACAATACAAGCACTCATTCTTAATTGATTTGGGTGTGTATTTTTTGGGCTGTCATGATAAATGGTTAGCATTTTTGTTTTGTTATTTATCAACCCTTTTGGAGTTGCCCAATTTACAAGTTTTGTATAAAAACTACCTAAGGCATTCATGTTGCCTTTATAAGAAATACAAGCTAAATCTAATCTAGGTGTTGTTTTAATTTCTCTTTTTACAATCATTTTTTATTTTTTGTTTGTAGTATGTAAAATATAAATCCGCTTAAAAAATAAAGTAATACATCTATAAAATCTGATGTGTATCTTATTAAATATTTAGGAAAAATATACTCAAAAAGCACACTATACATTGTGCATAGGTATAAAATTATGGGTAAGCTAATTGTAAAAGATTTATTGTTTCTTGACCATCTTAAAACTATCAAACTAAAAAATATAACTATGGGTATAATTAAAAAATCGTTTAAATAATTATTGATGAAACTTGGTAAATAAATATTTAAAGCTTGGCACAAATAAATAATTGTTCCTAAAAATAAGCTTAAATAACAGTAAGATTTTAAAAAAATATTCATTTAACCAGCAGCTACCATTGCTATTAACCAAGCTAAACCAGCACCTATTGCACTAACAACTGTAATTACAGAGTAAATAACCCAGCCTACAACTTTATAAAATATATTGGGACTTTTCTTTAAACGTTCTGCTAAACTTGGGTTTTCAATTTTGTGAATAGCCTCATTTATTTGTTCTTGTTTAACTTCAGCTTCTTTTAGTTCTCTTTTTTTTTGATTAGAAATAAGTGTATTGCAATTTTTGCAATAATCTTTATTAGTATTAAAAACTCCGCAATTTGGACACTTTACAATTCTAGTACTCATTTTAAATTCTAGTTGTTTGTTTTTTAGATCTATAAGAAAAACTAAAGTTATTTTATTTCTATATTACAGTATAAAAAGTTTGTAGCAAACAAATTTACGTAAAAACTATATTTATTTGCTGTTAATATATTTTGAAGCTATAAAGTATTTGTTATCTTTATTGTTTAAATTCCTCCAAATTATGATAAACTCCCTCAAAACATCAATATCTTTTGCAAAAAACTTATTAACAGTTGGTGCTTTTAAAGAAACAAAGCCAGAAACAGTTGTAGAAATTTGCTCGAAATTAAATAAAAATAAACCAGTAAAAGTAATCGAATTTGGTATGGGTCATGGTAATATGACTAAACAAATATTAAATAAAATATCTAAGGATTCTTTACTTTATGCCTTTGAGATAAATCCTGATTTTTGTAGTTATGTTAAGCAAAATATTAAAGATGATCGATTAAGAGTTATTAATGCAAGTGCTTTAGATTTTCAAAAATACGTTTTTGATAATGTAGATAACTTTATTATATCTATTCCTTTTACTTTTCTTAAAGATGAAGAGGCTGAAGCATTGGTGAAATCTTGTTTTAATATTTTAAAAAAAGAAGGATATTACAGTCAAGTGGTTTACAGAGAAAATACTTTACTGAAAGCTATAGGCAAAAAATCTTTTGAGAAAAAAACAGTAAAAGCAATTATAAATGAAAAGATATTTCATGTAAAAAATGATTAAACTTCTTTTTTTAACTCGTTTTTTAAAGTTCGCAAATCTTTGTCAGAATTTATGAAGCCTATAATTAATCTTTTTCGTAAATATTCAATTTCGGTATCAAAATAAGCAGCCCATTTGTTACTTTTAAAAAGATGTTCTATTTGCTTTGCTTTTTTTTGAGCCTCAGAAAAAGTATACTTTTTTTCTTTTAAGTTATTTATTGGTAAAATTTCAACTTTATTTTTTTCAAAATCTATAGCAATATAAAATATCTTTTCGACTGAATTTATTGGATAAAACTCGCTCCATTTTGCAAAACCAATTACTGTATTTTGATTTTTATAACCATTTTTAGTAACTAATCTCCATCTACAATTGGCAACTCTTCCCCAATGATTAGATTTTCTGTAAACTCCTTCAATTGAATAAAAATATTCGCTATCTGATTTACTTTTATATCTATTGTCTGTAGGGAAATCAAAATTATCTACTTGTTTGAATTCACAAAATGTGTTTTTAAAAAAGTTAGTTGAATTGTATTTTTTTTGCGTACACATGTTACTGTATGATCAATTTTCTAGAAGGCTCTCTTTCAAAACCTTTTATAAAAACAGTGTCTTTTGTAAACTTGGCTTTTGCAAAAGCAGAAGTGTTTTCTGTATCAACCATCCCTTTAAAAGTTAGGTAATGTACATTATCTACAAACTCATAAGCACCTGCATGATTATGACCATTAAAAAATAGTTTTACGTTTTTATAGGGTTTTATAACAGCTAAAAATTGCTCTCTATTCCAAAGATTATCATTACTAACAGGATATATTGGAAAGTGACAATAAAAACCTACTTTTTGATTTTTTTTAGCTGCAATGTCAAGTTCATCTTTAATCCAGCTTAATTGTGTGTTACTTAAACCACCATTCCATTTTTTTAAATAGGGTAAGTTTTGCTTTTCTAAAAGGCTGTAAATGGAATCTGTTTGTTGTTCTTTTTGTTTGGTTGTGGTTCCATAAAAACTTAAATCATTACCATCTAAAACAATAAACCTCCAATCATTTTCAACAAAACTATAATACCTATCATTTAGGTTTAGTTTTCTTATTATTTTTTCTTTATTTACTTGTCCTACATCGAAATCATGATTTCCTAAAACATGATATGATTTAGATTTTAATTTTTTCCAAGTTGGTAAAACACTATCTAAACTACTCATTTTTTGGTCTATAAAATCGCCTAAATGAATAGTGTAGCTTAATGAATCTTTATTCAACTCAGCTACAGCATCTTTTAATCTTTGTGGTGCTTTTTTGTAAAATCTGTCCCATTTAACTTCGCAATTACAATATTGACAGTCAGCAATTATACCAACTTTAAAAGAAGGATAGGTTTTTTTAGAACAGTTTGTTATGAATACAAATAATAATAAAAGTAATAGTTTTTTCATACGTTTCAAAAGTAATCAAAAAGATGTTTTCAATTGTTTTTTTAAATCGAAAAACGCAACCAAATTAATGATTGCGTTTTTGCATTTATATAGACTCTGAAAATTATTCAGATGTTGGACTTATTTTACTTCTTCAAAATCTACATCCTCTACATTATCTCCTTGATCTGCATCTGCTTCTGGCTGACCTTGAGCTCCTGCTCCTGGGTTTGCACCTTCAGCACCACCTTGTGCAGCATACATTTCTTCTGAAGCAACTTTCCAAGCTTCATTAATCTTTTCCATAGCAGCATCAATTTGTGCTAAATCTTTAGATTCATGGGCAGCTTTTAATTCTACTAAAGCAGCTTCAATTGGTTCTTTTTTATCTGCAGATAATTTGTCACCAAACTCTTTTAATTGCTTTTCTGTTTGGAAAATCATAGAGTCAGCTCCGTTAACTTTTTCAGCAGTCTCTTTTGCAATTTTATCAGCATCAGCATTAGCTTCTGCTTCTTGTCTCATTTTTTCGATTTCTTCTTCTGATAATCCAGAAGAAGGTTAGATTCTTATTTCGTGTGATTTGTTTGTTCCTTTATCTAAAGCAGATACTTTAATAATACCATTGGCATCAATATCAAAAGTTACTTCAATTTGAGGCACACCTCTTTGTGCTGGAGGTAAACCATCTAAATGAAAACGCCCAATAGTATTGTTATCAGCAGCCATTGCTCTCTCACCTTGTAAAACGTGAATTTCTACAGAAGGTTGATTGTCTACAGCAGTTGAAAATACTTGCGATTTTTTAGTTGGGATTGTTGTGTTTGCATCAATTAATTTAGTGAAAACATTACCCATAGTTTCAATACCTAATGATAAAGGTGTAACATCTAATAATAATACATCTTTTACATCACCAGTTAAAACTCCACCTTGAATTGCAGCTCCTAAAGAAACAACTTCATCTGGGTTTACACCTTTACTTGGTGCTTTTCCAAAGAATTTCTCTACAGCTTCTTGAATAGCTGGTATTCTTGTAGAACCACCTACTAATATAATTTCATCGATATCAGAAGTTGATAAATCAGCATTTTTTAATGCTTTTTTACATGGTTCAATAGTTCTTTTTACCAAATCATCTATCAATTGTTCGAATTTAGAACGAGATAAAGTTCTTACCAAGTGTTTTGGTCCGCTAGCAGTAGCAGTTACGTATGGTAAGTTGATTTCTGTTGATGATGAGCTAGATAATTCGATTTTAGCTTTTTCAGCAGCTTCTTTTAAACGTTGTAAAGCCATTGGATCTTTGCGAAGATCGATTCCTTCGGCACTGTTGAACTCATCTGCAAGGAAATCGATCAATTTTTCGTCCAC